>JAZNLU010000073.1:0-133163 GCA_045579245.1 Akkermansia sp. | reverse complement strand
AATATACATTTCTGCATTATAACACAAAACGCATCTAAATGCAACGTGGTAAGAAATTTGCGTTAACTTTATAAGCCTAAATTCACACCGTATGTTTGTGCCATAAGGTCATGACACGAACTTTCTAATGCGTCTGCCCTGAGGCTTGTGAGTAAAACCTTGACTTGAGGGCAGGGGATGGTATGATAGGCAGCATGAGGAGGTTCGCGCTCACTGTGTTGCTTACCGTGCTGTGCCTGTCTGCGGCGGCTTGTAAACCGCAGACGGTTCGCGGGGCATTTGCTTCCTCGCAGGATAGCTATCCGTTTTGGGGACAGAGTTATGGGCATGGTTACGGAGTGTTGGCTGATAATGATGTGTCGGTGCTGGCAGAAATCAGGCTGATGTCTGAAACGGTTCAAGTGCGTCCCGGGGAGGCGGCTGAGGTGGTCTATTCCGGGGAGCTGCTTCGGTGTCTGCGGGGAAATGTGAAGCCCGGTACGCCGGTGCAGGTGCGTATGTATGCCGAAAGTACTCCGCATGATGCGGTAAATGAATGTATGGAAAAAGCGGTTTCCGGCTGCTTCCGCATTGACCACGACGGGCGGAAGGCGTATCTGTATCTGCCGCCCCCATTCGGATTTTCGCTGTCATCTGCCGGCGTGTTATGTGCAGATTCGGAACCGTCCTATACGCCGATTTTCTGGGGGGCTGAGGCAGATGCCGCCCTTTCATCTCTTTTCTCTCAATTACAATGAATACCATGAAGAATTATTTGCTTTCAGCTGTTTGTGCTGTGTCAACAGCGGCTCTGGTGCAGGCTGCCGAGCCGGAGATGATTCCGGTGGAGGTTCCGGTGGGTGAGACTACCTGTGTGATGCTGGCGGGCAATCCCTCCACGGGTTATTGCTGGTATCCTGACAAGCTGTTGCCGAAAAATGCTCCGTTCAAACTGATTATCCGCAATGGTAAGGCTCCCGATGGTGCAAAACTGGTGGGGGCTCCCTCCCAGATGATGGTCTGTTTTACAGGCGTGCGCCCGGGCACTTATAAGTTGCGTATGATTTATGCCCGCCCTTGGGAAAAGGCTAAAAAACCTGCCAACGAGGCTCTTTTTGAAGTTCGGGTGACGGAATGACGTATTTTTGCGTACAAAATTGCTGTGCCCGCGTGCGTTGGGCTTGCATTTACTTAGAATCAGAGTAAAATGTCCGACACTTAACCCCCAATCAAAATTAGCTATGAGCGACAAAGTATTATTCTTCGATACCACGCTTCGCGATGGTGAGCAGTGCCCGGGAGCTTCGATGAATCTCCGGCAGAAGCTGGAGGTTGCGCGTCAGCTCGAAAAGCTAGGGGTAGATATCATTGAGGCAGGTTTCCCCTGCATCTCAGACGGTGACTTTGAGGCAGTTTCCACTATTGCCCGCACGGTGAAGAGCTGCCGCATTGCAGGGCTTGCCCGCTGTGTGGAGAATGATATACGCCGCTGCGCTGCCGCCGTGGCTCCGGCCGGAGACCGTGCCCGTATCCACACCTTCCTGGCCACAAGCCCGCTGCACCGTGAGTTCAAGCTCAAAAAGAGCAAGGAAGAGATTATTGAGATGGCGGTAGCCGGCGTGAAGCTTGCCAAGAGTCTGGTGGATGATGTGGAGTTCTCCGCAGAGGATGCCAGCCGCACGGAGTTGGATTATCTGGCTCAGGTGGTGGAGGCAGTCATTGCGGCCGGTGCCACTACGGTGAACCTGCCGGATACGGTGGGCTTTACCACGCCCGTGGAATACGCCCGCATGGTGGAATATATCCGCGCCAATGTTCCCAATATTGACAACGCCGTCATTTCCGTGCATTGTCACAATGACATTGGTCTTGCGGTGGCCAACTCTCTGACCGCCGTGGCGCATGGAGCGCGTCAGGTAGAGGGTGCCATCAACGGTATCGGTGAGCGAGCCGGCAACGCCGCATTGGAGGAGGTTATCATGGCTCTTTCCACCCGCCCGGAGGCATTCGGATTTGCTCCCGATTCCACGCCGCATAACATTAATACCCGTGAAATTGTCAAGACCAGTCGCGTGGTAGCCCGCATGAGCAGCATGCCGGTTCAGCGTTCCAAGGCCATCGTGGGTGAGAACGCCTTTGCACACAGTTCCGGCATTCACCAGCACGGCATTCTTGCCAAGCGAGAAACCTATGAGGTGATAGACCCCGCCATCGTGGGCTGGGGTGAAACGGAGCTGCCGCTTACCAAGCATTCCGGGCGCGCTGCGGTGAAAGCCCGTCTGGAAAAACTGGGCTTCAATCTGTCGGAATCGGAAGTCGTTTCCGTGTTTGAGCGATTCAAGAAGGTGGGTGACAGCAAGAAGTTCGTGTATGATGACGACCTTGCCTCACTTGTTGATGATTCGCTGGATACGGAGCATGGTGCCTGGAAAATGATTAACCTGCAGTTTGTTGCGGGCGCGTCTGCCATGCCCACCGCCACGGTGACGCTGGAGAAGGATGGTAAGCAGATAACGGATTGCGCCATCGGCAACGGTCCGGTGAATGCCTGCTTCAAGGCGATTGACCGTATCACCAAGAGCAGGGGCACGTTGGTGGATTACAACGTACGCGCCACGTCTGCCGGTCAGGATGCTCTGGGTGAGGTGTCTGTGAAGGTTCAGTTCGGGGATTGCGCCTGCAAGCCCGTTTCCGGCAAGGGTGCCGCTACGGACGTGATTGAGGCTTCCGCCCGCGCCTATCTCAGCGCCGTGAACCGCAATATCACGCTCAGTCTCCTGGGTACCAACTGCTGATGGAGCCTATACGCATCATTGTAGGGCTGGGAAATCCCGGTCGTGACTACGCTGAAACCCGCCACAATGTGGGGTTCATGGTGCTGGATTGCCTGGCGCGCCGCTTCAATGTCGAGTGGAAATCCGACAGGGCGCGCAAGGGCGAGCTGGCCGCCGGACCGGGGGTATTGCTGGTGAAGCCGCAGACCTTCATGAACAATTCAGGTGAGTGTGTCGGTCCGCTGATGCGCTATTTCAAGTTTTCCCCCGAGCAGGTGCTGGTCATCTATGATGATATTTCATTCCCCGTGGGAACGATGCGCCTGCGCGCCGGAGGCTCTGCCGGCGGGCATAACGGCATGAAATCACTCATCGCCCACCTCGGCACAGAGAAATTCCCGCGTCTGCGCGTGGGAATCAGTGCCCCCGGGCAGAAAAATATGGTGGGTCACGTGCTGGGCAAATTTGCTCCGGATGAACGCCCTCTGCTGGAGGATGCGCTGGATAAAGCTGCGGAAGCCGCTTATGTTGCCCTGAAAGACGGATTTGAAACCGCGGCCAATCGTTTCAACATTCGCAAGGAAAAGAAGAAGAAAGAAAATAAGGAAAAGGACGTTCTGCCGGAAGCTGTCGCGGCTGATGCCCCGGCGGACCATTCCGCTTCTGCGCCCGGTACGTCTGAGAACCGGCTCTGAGCCTGCTGCACAAAAAGGTTGCTTTTTGACGGGAGGTGGCGTAGAATACCCGCGTTATGAGTAATGCCAAACAAGAACTTCTGGATATTCTTCTTGCCAAATCCATCAAGACCGGACATTTCATCCTTGCTTCCGGCAAGGAGAGTGATTTGTACTGTGATTGCCGCGTGACCACGCTGGATGCCCGCGGGGCCAACCTGATCGGTCAGCTGGGCTGGCAGTTGGTGCAGGAGGAAATCATGCCGAAGTTCCCGGGTATCTCCGCCATCGGCGGCATGACCATGGGTGCTGACCCCATTTCCTTGGCCATTGGCATGGCCTCTGCCACTGCCGAGCAGCCGCTGAAGGTCTTTACCGTGCGCAAGGAGGCCAAGGACCATGGCCGCGGTAAGCGCATTGAGGGTAACTTTGAGCCCGGTCAGGAGATTGTCGTGGTGGATGATGTCATCACCACCGGCGGCTCCACCATCAAGGCTATTGATGCCATTGAGGCTGAGGGCGGCAAGGTGGTGGCGGCTCTGGTGCTGGTTGACCGCGAGGAGGGCGGGCGTGAGGCTATTGAGAGCCGCGGCGTACCCGTGTTCCCGCTCTATACCCGCAAGAGCATTTTCGGCGATAAGTAAAGCCGCCTTTGTTTGCTATGCTGCCGGTGATTGCAGGTGTGGAGGGGCTGACGCTGACCCCGCGTGAGCGCGAGTTGTTCACCCGCCTGCAGCCGGCAGGCTATATTCTCTTTACCCGCAACATTGCGGATTATGAGCTGACCCGTGAGCTGACGGATGAGCTGCGCCGCCTGACGAACGGGCCGGATGAACCCATCATCGCCATTGACCAGGAGGGCGGCCGTGTAGTGAGGACGGCGGAAATCGGGGTGCAGCTCCCCTCTGCTGCCGCGCTGGCTCGCACGGGGGATTCTCACCTGATATCGCAGGCCGCCTATTACAATGTGCGGGCGCTGACCACCATGGGGGTGAATACCAACTTTGCCCCTGTGCTGGATATTGCCTCACCCTATGCCAACGCTTTGCCCAGCCGCTGCTGGGGACGCGATTCGCAGGAGGTTATCACCAATGCCGGCGTGTGGAACCGCCTGTTGCACCGCCGTGGCTTCATGACCTGCGGCAAGCATTTTCCCGGAATGGGGCTGGCAGAATGTGACCCCCACCATGATTTGCCGGTGCTGCACGGCACGCGCGATGATTTCCTGCGCGAAGCGGCGCTGCCTTTTACGGCGTTGATGCCGGAGCTGCCCTCGCTGATGATAGCCCACCTGCTGATACCGGAGATTGATGCTGCGCTGCCTACCTCTCTTTCTCCCGCCCTGGTGCAGGGCTTCCTGCGAGACCAACTCGGGTATGAGGGCGTGGTGTTCACGGATGATTTGTGCATGGGGGCCATTGCCAAACGATATACCCCGGCAGAATCGGTGCCGCTGGCACTGCGGGCGGGCTGCGATTTGCCACTGGTGTGTCATGATGCGCTGGCGCATTTGCCTGCTGTGGCAGAGGCGGTCGAGAAACTGCCGCCACAGGTGTTAGAGCCGGTCTATACTCGCATTGAGAGTTTCCGCAGATTTATCACTACCTTCCCGCCTATGACTTTTCTGGAGTGGAATGATTATTTGGCGGATCTGCGGGCATTCTGCGCTTCCGCGCCGGAAATAGAGGTGGCTCCCGGCAGCCCGGTGCAGGATTATTGAGCACTACATCACTGGGTGGCGTAGAATGCCACTCCCTCAGGCAATGCTCTTCCTTTTTTAATGCCGGAATTTTAGGATGTCCAGGGTAGAGTGCATCGCATTTCGAATGCGATGTCCAGACAAATTTGTTCATAAGCCTGAAAAAAAATGGGATTCTGCGTGTACAGTGTCAGAAAGGAAGTCTTTGAGAATGCGCTTTTTTAAATTTTGTATATAAATTTAAGTTGCTGCATGATTTCTTTATTTCACTCTTGAAATAAATGCTAATTTATATTTTTGTTAAAGCTGCCCGGAACGAGAGATTGCAGAACTAGGAAAACCGCCTATCAAAAGAAAACAGAAGAGAAATACAATAATTTCAAGCCATTGCTTTCAGGGAGGTGAGATTAAATTTGATTAAGTCTGCATGTTTTGTTTTTCTCCAAGAAAAAAATTACATCATATTTTGAATTCTATATTATTTCGTTCATTGTAAAGCGTAACACCAACTTTCCTGTTAGACTACTGCAGCATCGCATTCGAAATGCGATATGCTAAAGGTGTAGCGGGTATTGTGCGTGGCTCTCAGCATTCCGACGCGCGTAGAACTGGGTATCCCCGGGCAGCCCGCCTAGCAACAACAAACATATAGAAAACACTATACAAATGAAAAAGACGATTATCGCACTTTTCGCCTGTGTCGGTCTTGCCTCTGCAACGGATCTCACCACATTGGTTACAATGGATGAGCTGGTGGCTTCTGCCGATACCAATACTGCCACTCTTGTGGAAAATATGTCCGTGACGACGTATGAGTTCGGTAACGGAACCTACATCGGTGGTATTACGAATGCAGATCTGAACAGTGCTTTGGCGGACAGCAGCCAGTACATTACTATCGCCGCTTGGATTAAACCGACTGATACGAACGGTGTAGAAGCTATTTTCGGATATGGAGCTCAGTCTAATGGTTTCAAATTCTGCACCAATGGTGCCGGGCTGCAATACACTGCCAAGGGGGTGGCAGATAAAGAGACGGCGGGTGTTGGCCTGACGGCTGAGACGTGGTATCTGGTGGGTATCTCTTTCAAGGGTGGCACTGCTGCCGCTGATGGTGCCAAGTACACTTGCGGTACTTCAAATAATAATTTCTATACTCGCAATCTGGGTGGCTTCTCTACTCCCGCTGCTGCTGATCAGACCTTTGCCATCGGCTCCGGTAATTCCGGCAATGCTCGCGAAACGTTCAATGGGCAGATTGCCGGGTTGACCATCTTCACGTCTTCCTCTGTCATCGCCGGTGTGAATGATATCACTGCGCACATGGGCACCACCGCTCCGAGCCTGGTTGTCACTCCCGCTGTTCCGGAGCCGACCACGGCTACGCTGAGCCTGTTAGCTCTTGCCGGCCTTGCCGCTCGTCGCCGCCGCAAGTAAGATTTGCTGACAGCATAGACAATTATACGCGCTGCTACCTTTTCCGGGTGGCAGCGTTTTGTTATTGCTGAGAATGCAAAGGACGGGGAGGCTGTGAGCGAAGAGAAAATGTAGTAGTTTAGCACCTGCCACAGCATCACAGAGCTTGTACGTAACAGTGCTCTACTGTGAATACGGGCAGGGGGCAGGGGCTGTCGCGCAGCCAGTCCAGATGGGTAGTGGTGATGAACACCTGTGATTCTTCCGGCAGGCTGCTGAGCAGAGCCCGGCGGCGCACCGGATCCAGTTCCCCGAAGATATCATCTATCAACAGGATGGGCGGTTGCCCGGTTTCTTCCTGCAAGAGACTGCACTGTGCCAGCTGCAGTGCGGTTGCCAGCGTGCGTTGCTGACCCTCAGAGGCGTACTCAGCGGCACTGCGCCTGCCAATGCTGAGCAGAAAATCATCGCGGTGGGGGCCGATGGTGGTGTAGCCGGCTCGCTCATCATTGGGTAGTGCAGCATGGATGGCTGTGGCCAGCGGGGCACGGCAGGAGGGGGCGTATTGCAGGTTGATTGCCTCTTCTCCGCCGGAGATGAGGCGGTGGTGGTGCGCTACATGCGGGATGAGTCTTGCCAGCAGCATGTTGCGCAGCTGCATGAGAATCTCCCCATGCTGCGCGAGCAGCTCGGCATAGCTGCGGAGGACGGCCGGGTTCCGCCGGGGATGGCGCAGCAGGGCATTGCGTGATTTGAGTGCTTTGCGGTAGGCCAGCAGGGCATCCCGGTAGCCGGGGTGCCACTGTGTGCCCAGAAAATTCAGAAAGCGTCTCCGTTCTTCGGCGGCTCCCTGCACCAGTGCCATATCTCCATTGCCCAGCCAGGTGACAGGAGGCGATTCGCTCAGGTAGGTGGCATAGTCCGGAGCTTCGGCGCCGTTGAGTCTCAGGCTCAGTTTTCTGTTTTCCCACAGGATGCGGCGGTTCCCGTGCTCCGTATCCAGAGAAATACCGAACGCGGCGTTGCCCTCCTGCGCCATGCGGTCAGTGCGGTTGGCGCGGGGAGAATGCAGCGTGAGCGCAAAGCAGATGGCCTCCAGCAGACTGGTTTTTCCCTGGGCATTGCTGCCCAATAACACAGCACCCTCCGCCGGGATGTCCCATTTCAGGCTCCCGTAGCAGCGGAAATGGCTCAGGCGAAGGGTGGTGAGCATGTGCAGATGCTCCTGTTAATGAAAAAATAATCAGGCCTCAATGGGCAGGGCTCGGATGGCATCCATGACCTTGCGGCCGATGGCCAGATGAGCCTCGCGTCCCTTGACTTTCAGTTCTTCCGGGGAGAATTGAATGGGATCACCCACGGAGAGGGTGATGGGGCGGAAACGCAGTCTGCTACTGTGGATGGGCAGGCAGTCGTATGCACCCTCAATGCGGATGGGCTGCACCGGCACATTGGCCAGCTTGCTCAGAATCAGACCAATGCCGGGCATGGCATCGTGTATCTGATTATCAGAGCAGCGTGTACCCTCCGGGAAGATGAGCAGGCGGTTGCCGTTGCGCACCGTGCGAATCACCTGCAGGATGCTGGAGGGATTCGGATTGTCCTGATCCACGGGAATGGAGCGCGAAAAGGGCATGAACTGCTTCATGAACGGCGGGTCAAACAGCGTCTTGCGCGCCAGAAAGTAAATGGGGTTGTGGTACAGCGTGCCAACCAGGGGCGGATCAAGGAAGCTCTGGTGGTTGGCTACCACCACGCAGGGTCCTTCTTCTATCAACTTTTCCTGATTCAGAATCTTGAGCGGAAAAAAGGCATGCAGCGCACTGCGGCAAAGCGTGCGGGTGATGTGGTATATGGGATTGGCTTCGTCTATGGGAACAGACATGGTAAGAGAAAGAGAGAGAGAAAGTTTATCAGGCAAGTTTACTACGGATGTCCGCCACGATGAAGTTGACCACCTCATCGATGCTCATGTCAGAGGTATCTACCAGCAGGGCATCTTCTGCCTGCACCAGCGGGGCACAGGCGCGTTGTGCATCCTTTTTATCACGCTCGGCTATGGAATCTGTGATTCCCTCTGCTGCGCGGCGGGCGGCGCGTACTTCCTCTGAGGCGGTGACAAAGTACTTGAAGCGGGAATCCGGGAAGACGACGGTACCGATATCGCGCCCTTCCATGACGACGGCTTCCCGGGTGTTGTACTCGCGCTGTTTTTCCACCAACAGCGCGCGGACTTCCGGTATGGCCGCCACTACGGACACGTTGTCATTAGTAGCCTTTTCTGTGAGTTCTGTGGTGAGGACGCGTCCTTCATACACCACGGTAGAGAAAGCGCCCTCCTTGCCGAAAGAGAGGGGAATGCCGGGCAGGGCTGCCACCACGGAGGCTGCGTCCTGAGGATTGATACCCTGCTGCAGGAGATACCACGTGACAGCTCGGTACATGGCTCCGGTACCTATAAAAGTGTAGCCCAGTTCCTGAGCAATGCGCTTGGCAACTGTGGATTTACCGGAAGCTGCCGGTCCGTCGATGGCAATGGCGGGAGGATTCATATCTTGGCAGTATTATAACTTCTGCGTCTGTTTATGTCCAGCGCAAAAGGCGGAGAACTGACAGTTTGGGAGCAACTGCGTGTGCGAAAGAATGGATTAGCAGGAAACATGGCGATATGTGCGCTTGACTTGAGTTGGCTGAATGATAATATATACACGTTATGACACAGGATGCTCTTCTCAGCTTATTGGAGGCCGATGCCCGATTGAGTGATCAACAGATTGCGGAGCGTTTAGGTCTAAGCGCAGAAACTGTTGCGGCAAGAAGAGCTGCGTTGGAAAAGGAAGGACGCATTGTGGGATACCGCACGATTGTGAATGATGATGAGGAAGGAGTGTCGGCATTCATTGAAGTGCGTTGCACCCCGGAACGAGGCGGTGGTTTTGATAAACTGGCCCGCCGTATTTCCCGTTTCCCGGAGGTGCGCCATTGCTACCTGATTTCCGGCGGCTTTGATTTGTTGGTCATGGTAGAGGCTCGTAATCTGCTGGAAGTAGCCCGCTTTGTCAGTGAGAAGCTTTCCGGGGCAGACGGTGTGATTTCTACAGCAACGCATTTCCGCCTTAAGACGTATAAGAACAATGGGCTTCTTTTCGGTGAGGAAAAGACCCCGGAGCGTCTGATTGTAGCTCCCTGATGTCCGAACTTTTAATGTTATCATAGCCATGGATTGGAATCGAATGCTTTCTAAACAGGTAACGGATTTGCCGCGTTCGGGAATCCGGGAATTCTTTGACCTTGTGACCGGTAGCAAGGATATTATCTCTCTCGGCGTGGGCGAACCGGATTTTGTGACGCCATGGAATATACGTGAGGCCTCTATTACATCTCTGGAAAAGGGGCACACAACCTATACCAGCAATTACGGTCTGGAATCATTGCGGCGTGAAATCGCCCGGTATGTGGAGGGATTCTTCAACGTTTCCTATAATCCGCTTTGCGAGATTCTGCCGACCGTCGGTGTGAGTGAGGCGATTGATTTGGCTCTGCGTTGCCTGATAAATCCCGGGGATGAGGTGATTTACCATGAGCCCTGCTATGTCAGCTATGCTCCGTCAGTATCTCTTTGCTATGGCATTCCGAAAGTGGTGGAAACGAATATAGATGACCTTTTTGCCCTGAATCCTGCCAGGCTGGAGGAAGCAATCACCCCGCGGACTAAGGTGCTGATGCTCAATTTTCCCACCAATCCAACGGGTTCCATAGCTCCGCTGGAAACGCTCAAAGCCATCGCTGAAATTTGTGTGCGACATGATCTTTTTGTTCTGACGGATGAGATTTATTCCGAGTTGCGCTATGACGGAGTGAAGCATGTATCAATCGCGTCTCTGCCCGGGATGAAGGAACGCACCCTTCTCCTGCATGGTTTCTCCAAGGCATTTGCGATGACCGGTTTCCGTCTTGGTTATGCTTGTGGTCCGCATGAACTTATCGAACAGATGATGAAAATCCACTCCTACACGATGATATGTCCGACTATCACGTCTCAGGAGGCCGGAATAGAGGCTCTGAAGAACGGAATTTCTGCCATGCAGGAGATGCGGGATAGTTACCACATGCGCCGAGACTATGTTGTGGGGCGGTTTAATGATATGGGGTTGGACTGTCACGTTCCCGGCGGAGCATTTTATACGTTCCCCAGTGTGCAGCGTTTTGGTATTGCGTCTAAGACCTTTGCGATGCGATTGCTGAATGAATATCGTGTAGCCGCGGTGCCGGGAACGGCTTTTGGTTCCTGTGGAGAGGGGTATTTGCGATGCTGCTATGCCACGGCGTTCAATCTTTTGGAGGAAGCCTGTGATAAAATGGCGCGTTTTTGCGAACAGCTCGCGCGCGAATAACACTAACACATGTACCGTATATGCCGAATTCGCCAACCGGGGGAGATAAGGTATTATTCCGTTCCTGTGTGGGGCCTTTTCTCGTTTTCCTGTTATTCAGCCTTCTGCTTTTTGTTGCGGAGGGGTGGGGTTGGGATCACCCGGATGCTCCATGGTATCAGCGGGCTCCGGAAATGTTGCTGTATCCTGTTCAGGTGATCGCCTGCGCAGTATATATATGGCGGATACGGTGGGATGTTTGCTGGCATGTTTCACTGCGGCATGCCGTGTGGGGAATTGCTGCCGGTGTGGTGGGAATTACTTTTTGGCTTTTGCCTTATTTGGTTGGTTGGATACCTGATGCCGATGGCTTTGAACCGGCTCGTGTTTTCGGTGATAATGCCGCGGCGGTTGTATGTGCGTATGCGTTTCGCTTTGCCAGAGCAGTTCTGATTGTGCCGATAGTAGAGGAGTTTTTTTGGCGTGGGTATTTGATGCGCTGGTGTATCAACAGGGATTTTCCGCAGGATGTTCCCCTTGGTCAGGGTAGTTGGTTGGCATATCTTGTGGTGACAGGGGCTTTTATGTTGGCTCACAATCCGGTGGATTATGCCGGGGCTTTCGTATATGGTACTCTTGCTTACCTGTTGTTTGTCCGAACGCGAAGTCTGATGTCTGTCGTCATCATGCACGCAGTCGCCAATTTGATTATGGGAGTGTGTGCGATTAGCCTGGATTTGCCGCAGCTTTGGTAATAAATCGTTGCTTTCGTTTCTGTCAGAGGTGGAGAACAAGCGGAATCTTGAAATCGAAGGAATCAAGCGGCAGGGAGGATTCCAATTGCTCTGCAAAGGCGAGAGCCAGAATCTGAGCCTTGGAACAGCTCGGTAGAAAGCGGTCATAGTAGCCTCCGCCGTACCCGAGCCGCGCTCCCTCATGCGTAAAACCCACACCCGGTACGATTACGATGTCTAATAGTTCCGGGGGAATGACGGTCAGGTGGGCTGCGGGGGCAGGGATGCCCATGGCACCGGGGTGTAAATCCTGCTCAGGGGTGGAAACGCGGTGAAAACTCAGCCTGTGTTCCGGCATGCAACGCGGGAATGCGTAGCGGTGCTGCGGGTATTGCTCCATCAGCGGCAGAAGGTTCACTTCATGCGGCAGAGGGGCGTAGAGCGCTATATTGAGCGTTTGGTTAGTTTCCAGATAAGGAATCAGTAAAGAACGAAGGGCGGCTGAACGCCGCCCCTCCGAATCAGCAGCAGCTGCAAGTTTCAGCCGCTGAATGATACGGCGGCGCAGTGCTGTTTTTTCTTCCTGCATGAGGATATCAATTATGCGGAATCCGGGGATTGCGCCCAAAGAGCGCTAACATGCGCCCGGTATTTCCTTTTTCTATCCGATAGGAGTAAAATGATTCCGTGTCGGATGCAGTGTCCAGTTCACTGTCGATGATGTTTTCGCTGTGCAGTCCCGCTTCGGTCAGCTGTTGTTTAATCTTAGTCGGAATATCCACCTCATAATGAGGCGGTCTGATGCATGGGGAAATGACTGCAAGGCAATCTGCGGGATTGGTGCCCAGAATCTTGTGCATGGAACGCAGCGCCTGAGAGACGATGTTGCCTTCTGTTCCCAGTTTTCCGGAGTGGACGAGTCCGCGTGCACCGGTGACCGGATCATACAACCAGACTGCAGCGCAGTCTGCCACATATATTCCCAATACACAGTCGGCCTTGCCTCCGCAGATGAGACCATCTACCCCTTCCACGGGATAGGAACAGCCGATGTCACCGACAAGTGCTACTTTGTTTCCATGAATCTGCTGCGCGTGCCGCAGCATTTTGGGTTCAATCCCTTCTGCTTCCAGTGCTGCGTGGTGCGTGGGGGTTAAATCGCGGATAACAGCCTGCCGATTGGTGTCTGTGGGCACTCCCGGTACCCGCCCGATAAAGCGTGCGATGTTTTCGGGGTATGCGTTGAGACGCTCCAGATATGTCGGTGAATAGTTGCTCATGAAAAGAGAATTACGCAAGGGATGATTTGTGGATATTGCGGCGGGAAATCACGCGGCTGGCCTGATTGAGCTGTTCATCTGCCGTTTCTCTGGCCATGATACCGGCGAGATTCCGTGCAATGTTATTGCGCATTTGCTGCACAAGCTCGCGCCCCTGGTCGGTGATTCGCACCATAATCTTTCGCCGGTCTGCGGCAGCCGTATAGCGTTTCAGATGCCCTAAATCCTGCAGCTTGTCAACCATGCCGGTTGCAGCCGCTGTGGAATGCCCCATCATCTTGGCTATATTACTCATGGACAGGCATTCCTCTTCTGCCAGATAGGCCAGCAGGAAAAACTGCGGGTAGGATACTTTGCCCTTTGTCAGCTCCGGGGAGAGCTTCAGAATGCAGCTGCGCTGGGAAAAAAGAACAAAGTCAGCCAAATTCTGAACTTCATCACTTGTCAGTCGGGAGGCGTGGTTGCTCATCGTCGTTATCAGTTGTTTCGTTCGTCTCGATATTACGGTTTTGCTGACATTTTGCAAGCACAAAATTCCTGTCGTGTTTTCATGCCCGCCTCCTTTTTTTATCAACACGGATAATATGGCCCCATTTTTTTGTGGGGTGTACAGTATCTTGTGTGGGAAGGCCGAAAAAAAAGTTTATTTCCCTTGGGATTGTAGGGGAATGAACAGCGAAATCAGAGCGAGATTTTGAGAATTTGTCGGATTTCGTCGGTCATTAGACCGTTTTTGGACATTCTGAGAAGGTGTGATTGAATCGCTTTGCAGATAGTGTCAAACGTCCCCATTTTATCCTGCACAGACATAAAATCCTGCACCGTGGGCTCAGGCAGAGCCGCTTGTGCGGCAGCAAGTTGATCAGCTTCCCGGGCGAGCAACCGGAGCTTGGGAAGGATTGAGGCAAGGGTGTTCTCATCCGTGCAGTTCCGGAGACAAAGTTCCGTTCTGGAAAGAAAGTCGAGCAGCTGTTCTGCCATGTCCTGATGGGTAGAGGGCAGCGGCTGTGCTGTTGCCGGGTAGATGATGCAGCCCGCTATGGGGAAAAGGTATAGACTTTTCATGGAAGAACAATGAAAATCAGCCATGTTGAATAGGCCTGTTTCGTTTGCGTTTCCCAAACAGCTTTTGCTCAGTACCGCAGGCCGGGCACACATAGCGGAAGCGGAAAAGGATGTGAAGCGCCGTAGCAACTGTTGCTCCCACTAAGGGCAGACGATGCGCTTTTCTGTGGTGGGGATAATTGCGGAATGTAAAAATGTTCATGTGGCAAACTGAGCAGTGTGCCAGACGAACCATAATGAGGTGAGGGACGATGAGAGTAAAGCAGAGCAACAAGTAGATAGCCTCTCTGTTGCCAAACGAACTATAATCACTTACCAAAAGAAGATAGGGAATACCTATCATGCTTAGTATGAAAAGCGGAACCAAAAGGGCGGCAACTGATCCGACCAGCAGAGTGAAAGGATGTCCGCTGGTGATAGCTCCACCTGCTCCACTGCGGTGGGATGCCTTTTTGAGATCTCTCCGAAATTGTGCTTTCTCTGAAGTCTGTTGCACAGCTTCTATTTTCTCATTCTCTTTCTCCTTTGTCGACTTTATCTCTGCCGGAAAGATGTTAACGGAGGTAATTTTCTTTTCCTGCCTTTTTGCAGGAACTCCATGTATCTTCTGAGCCTCACAGATAATACTGTTTATTGTCTGTTCGGTCAGTGTGATTTGCTCCTCCGGGAAGAGTTCCGAAGCCATTTGGAGCTCACCGAAAAGGACTTTTGCGTTCCCCCCGGCAAGCTGAGAATCCGTGGTGATGCCACAGAGCTTCAGCTGACGCCGGACATCAGGAGAAAGAGATGGAATGATGCTGTCAGACATGTTTTGATGTTGGGTGATCTAGTTCAGATAAGCGCGCTGAGCATGTTTTCAAGCTGTGTCTTTTTGGCTTCCCACTCGGTAAGGCGTGCACGCTCCTGATCTACCACAGCCGCCGGGGCTCGGTCGACAAAGGAAGCATTACCCAGCTTGGCAGTACTCTTGCCTATTTCTTTCGTAATCTTTTCCAGTTCCTTGGTGATACGGTTACGTTCCGCCTCCACGTCCACCAGACCATCCAGCGGCAGGAAGAGCTCACCAAAGGGTGTCAGAGCAGTCGGCGTGCCTTTGAGAGCCTCATAATCAGTATTCACTGCAGCTTCTTTGGCTCCTGCCAGCAGTGACAGACGTGACACCATATCGGCATTTACCGGTAGTGTGGGTTTCAGGATGAAACGCACGTTCTTGTTGGTGGCAAGGTTGTATTCTGCCTTGAGGTTACGGGCGCGGTTGGCGGTTTCGTACAGGGCGGTTGCCAGAGCTTTTGCCTTGGAAATTTCCGTATCATCCATGCCTGCCAGCAGACTGTCCGCAGAGGGTAGGGGGGAACTCATGAGCGGCTTGCCGTCATTGCGGGCGGCAAAGCCCAGACTCTGCCACAATTCCTCAGCGATATGCGGCATGATGGGTGCCAGCAGAGCGAGGTAGTGGCGCAGCACCGTGTCCATGGTGTAGAGCGTGGCGTTGCGGAAGGCGGGGTCACCAGCGCGCAAATCATTCTTCACTGCTTCCAGGAACAGAGAGCAGTATTCGTTCCAGAAGAAGGAATAGAGAGCTTGTGTGTAGCTGTTGAACTCATACTTGGCAAGCGCATCTGCCACGTCTGCGTGAAGCTCTTTAAGCTTGGCAAGGATATCGATGTGGACGGCTGAGAACTTCGGTGCCGGGTCAGTGGTGGCCTCACCCTGCATCATGCGGAAGCGGGCTGCATTATAAATCTTGTTGGCAAAGTTCTTGCCCTCCTCAATCTGTTTTTCATCGAACTTCACGTCTGTGCCGGTGGGGGCTATGCGCATGAGCCCGAAGCGCAGACCGTCTGCACCGTATTTGGCGATGAGGTCAAGCGGATCCGGGCTGTTGCCCAGACTCTTGCTCATCTTGCGCCCCTTGAGGTCACGCACGATAGAGGTGAAGAACACATTGTTGAACGGCTTCTCTCCCGTGAAGCGGTAGCCTGCCATAATCATGCGGGCTACCCAGAAGAAGATGATGTCAGGGCCGGTCACCAAGTCGCTGGTGGGGTAGAATGTCTTGCGGCAGGCATCATCCATGGTGGAGAAGGGCCACAGCCAGCTGCTGAACCATGTATCCAGAGCGTCCTCGTCCTGCACCCAGTTTTCAGGATCGGAGGGCGGGTTTACGCCCACGTAGATATCCCCGGCTTCGGCATCTGCCTCATCCAGCTTGAGGGCGTTCTGCAGCTCCTCTGCCTTGTCTTTGCGATACCAGACCGGGATGCGATGCCCCCACCAGAGCTGGCGGGAGATGCACCAGTCCTGAATGCCCTCCAACCAGTGGGCATAGGTTTTAGCCCAGTGGGCAGGGCGGAACACGATATCACCGTTGGCAACGGCCTCTGCCGCTTCTTTTACGCAGGGATATTTCAGGAACCACTGCATGCTCAGGCGCGGTTCGATGGGGACGTGTGAGCGCTCACTCATGCCCACGTTGTTGTCGTAGTCCTCCACTTTCTCCAGCAGCCCCTTGGCTTCCAGCAGTTCGATGGATTTGTCTCGAGCCGCGAATCTGTCCATCCCGTGCAGCTCCGGGCAACCCGGACAGTTGATGCGGGCATCCGGCGTAAGGATGTCGATGATTTCCAGATTGTGCTTGGTGCCGACTTCAAAGTCTACGCGGTCGTGGGCGGGTGTGATTTTGAGAGCCCCGGTTCCGAAGCCGATTTCCACATGTTCGTCTGCGATGATGGGGATGTCTGCCTCACAGAGCGGGCGCACCACGGTTTTGCCGATGAGGTGGGCAAAGCGCGGGTCGTTCGGGTTCACGGCTACAGCCACGTCAGCCATGATGGTCTCCGGGCGGGTGGTAGAGACAAGCAGCTGACCACTGCCGTCGGAAAGCTTGTAACGCACGGTGTAGAGCTTGCTGTGCGTGGGGGTCATAATAACCTCTTCGTCCGAGAGTGCCGTGCGCAGGACGGGATCCCAGTTGACCATACGGCGTCCGCGGTAAATCAGACCCTCTTTAAACAGCTCTGTGAAGACGCGTGCCACTTCCGGGGCGTAGACGTCATCCATGGTGAATCGCTCGCGTTCCCAGTCGCAGGAACAGCCCAGCCTCTTGAGCTGGTTGATGATGATGCCGCCGTGCTTGTCTTTCCACTGCCACACCATGTCCACAAATGCTTCGCGTCCCACATCGTAGCGGGTGCGGGGCGGATTTTCCTTGGCTAACTCTTTTTCCACACGAGCCTGCGTGGCAATGCCGGCGTGGTCTGTACCGGGCAGCCAGAGCACCTCCTTACCTTCGAGTCGTGCGCGGCGCACCAGAATGTCCTGAATGGTGTTGTTGAGGACGTGTCCCATGTGCAATACACCTGTCACGTTGGGGGGAGGAATGACAATGCTGAACGCAGGCTTATCCGTGTTCGGATCTGCGTGAAAACATCCCTCAGACAACCAGCGTGTCTGCCATTTCTCTTCAACGAAACCGGGTTCGTATGCCTTGGGCAACTCTATCATGACCCGCATATCCTAACGTAAAGCCGCTGTCAATGCAAGTCAAATTATGTATGTTCGTATGTTTTTATGCTATGTTATGTGTCAGGATTTCGGTGGTTAACTAAGATGCAGTGTATGTGTGTCTATCTTCTATAGCTTTGCTGCGGTGGCGGTATTTTACCATTGGTCGCAAAGAATTCATCTAATAACAGAAAGAGTAAAATATGGGTGCGTGTTGTAGCTGATGAAAATGCATTGGTTGTAATACCCGGCGGTAAAACTAGTGTCTCGTTTGGCCAGTCCTACACAATACTCTCAACACGTAAGCATTTGTATTATAAAGAATAAATAAGCTTGCTTATTGTAATGAATTAACACGACAAGACACTGGGAGATTCGCTCTTGTTCTGAGTGCGTATGCCCTTATCAATATATAGTATATCCTCTCGTTAAATATAGGGGTGAGATTAGGTGAGAATGATGCCTGAAGTCAGTGTGGTGGCTGCGTGAAGTTAGGTTTGTGACAAAAGACGTGACTATTGCGGTTGCCTGCTGAATCTTATTTCAAAAGGACCGCTAACGCGACTGATTCTCGTTTGCTGAGTTGCTTGATTGAATGCCCGGAAAGATGGCAGCCATGCGCAGTACTGCTTCGTCCGTTTGATGTTGTCTCTTGGCGAAGTCGGCAGAGCTCCACCATTCTAGGGCATCTGATTCTTCTGAAATTGTAAAATTTTCATGTGGGGCGCGTAGTAAATAACGGATGTCGTAATGGAAGTGTTCTGTTTCTCCCGGACGGGATGGAATAAGGTGGATATCAATATCAAAAATTTCATCGCTGATTGCTGTTATGCATGAGATTCCGCTTTCTTCGTTTGCTTCGCGGATTGCCACGGCGAGCGTATCCTTCTGTCCATCGGCATGACCGCCGGGTTGAAGCCAGCGTTTGAGCTTGCGGTGATGCGTCATTAATGCTTTATCTCCTTCCGGGTTCAGAAGCCATGCTGAGCCGGTGATGTGTCCTGTTGGGTTGTCTCGTTCAAAACATTCAGGGGTGTTTTGAATAAAATGAATCATGCGCTGTACGATAGCCTGTCTGTCGGTGTGTTGAGCTCCAAAACGCTCTAATTTCTTGATTAATTCGCTTTTTTTGTCATACGTGTCGTTGCTCATGCCTTTATTTTATGGATTTTGTGAATAAAATCAAGTTTTCTTAAAGAAATTAGATGCTTAGCGTTGATTTAGTATTGTCAAGAGTTCATGAATGTGATACGATGATGGCAGAGAGAGGGAGTGATGCCTCTCGTCAATCTAAAAGAAACACATATATGCAAGAAATTAAGGTTTCTATAGCTCCTATTATCCGCCGCACATTGCAGTGTGTCGCGTTGCTGTTTTGTAGTTGTTGTCTTACCTCCTGTTCTATTATCGGTTCCATTATTGCGCTTCCGTTCCGGCTGTTGGACGCAGTCTTCGGATAAATAGTTGTCTTTACGTAAAACCCTGCCCGTTATGCAAACTGTTGTCAAGAAACTGCTGCTGCTGGTGCCTGCCATTCTTGGTTTGGTTTCCTGCCAGTCAGGGGTGGATATACGCCGTGCGTATGCAACATCACCTGACGCTGTTGTCAATATCAATCAGGTTGATCCTGCTTATCGCGCGTATTTTCGTGCTCAGCATGGTTCGAACTTCTCTCTGGCAGATCAGAGAAAGGCGCTTGCTGCGGCAGTGGCAACGGCTCGTACGCCTGTGCCTCGCTACATGCCGGCATCTGTGGCGAATCCTTCGCGCAAGAGGGCGAGTAGCAAACGCTATCTGGCAAAGCGTAGGGCTCATGCAACGCGTCGCTCAGTCGCTAAGAAGGGGAGGAGTGCAGCCGGTCGGCGTTCTGTCGCGAAACGGGGGCGTGCTGCAACGAATAGGCGGCTTGCTCGTAATACACGTAAGCGGCGTCGTTGAAGTGTTCTGAGTTGTACATATTTTTATACCGGCTGACAGTCGCAAGTTCTGTCAGCTGTTTTTGTTTCGGATTGATTTAAAATGACAAGAAGTTGCGAGAAAATCGCGTATACTGAAAGGATTTTTCTTTTCTTGGCGCTGGCTTTATGGTAGAATGTCGCAGCGGTGGGCTTGGCTGAGTTCGCTTGCTCTGTATGCGCGCGCTGTTCTCAGGCAGCCACACCGAATCACTCAGCATGAATAAACAGATATGGCAATAGATCCTAAATTGCTTGAAGAGCTTGAATCCCGCCGTCAGAAGGTTATCATTTCCGGCGGTCAGGATAAGATTGACAAGCGCCATGAGAAGGGCGACTGGACTGCCCGTGAGCGAATTGATTGCTTATTTGACAGCGGTTCGTTCACGGAAATCGGTATGCACACCCGCCATCACTGCAGCAATTTCGGCATGCAGGATAAGTATATCCCCGGAGAGGGAATTGTGTCCGGCTTCGGGCTTGTGGAGGGGCGTCCCGTAGCGGCGGTTTCAGCTGATTTCATGGCTCAGGGGGGCTCTCTTGGCTACATGCACGCCCAGAAGATTTGTGATGCCCAGCGGTATGCCCTTAAGGCAGGTATGCCGATTATTCAGATAAACGATTCCGGCGGTGCCCGCTTGCAGGAGGGTGTAGAGGCGCTGACCGGTTTCGGTAATGTGTTTTACAACAATGTAGCAGCCTCCGGTGTGGTGCCGCAGATTTCGCTCATTCTTGGTCCCTGTGCGGGCGGAGCAGCGTATTCTCCGGCTTTGACCGATTTTATCATCATTCGTCAGGGGGGGGCAGCCGGTATGTATATCACCGGTCCCAAGGTTATTGAGCAGGTGACCTACGAGAAATGCACCATGGAGGAAATAGGCGGCGCTGCCGTACATGCTTCCGTTTCAGGCAATGCCCACTTCATTGCCCGCACGGATGAGGAAGCCATTTCCATTGCCAAGCGTTTGCTGACCTACCTGCCGTCCAACAATGCCCAGGAAGCACCGCATCATCTCTCCACTCCGTTGGATATTGCTGATGATGAAGGGATGAATGATATTATCCCTGATAATAATAATACTCCGTTGGATGTGCAGAAAGTCATTTCCCGCTTGGTGGATGAGGACTCCTTTATGGAGGTTCATGCCTCCTTTGCCGGCAATGTGGTGGTAGGTTTCGCCCGTATCTGCGGTGTGGTTGTCGGTATCATTGCCAACCAGCCTGCTGTGAAAGCCGGTTGTCTGGATATTGATGCTTCTGACAAGGCAGCCCGTTTCATTCGCTGTTGTGATGCGTTCAATATCCCGCTGGTGAACCTGGTAGACGTGCCCGGATTCCTGCCCGGTAAGCAACAGGAGCGCGGCGGTATTATCCGCCACGGTGCCAAGATGATTTATGCTTACTCTTCCGCCACCGTTCCCAAGGTGACGCTCATTCTCCGCAAGGCATACGGCGGTGCATACATTGCCATGTGCTCCAAGGCGCTGGGGGCAGATGCCGTCTTTGCTTGGCCCTGTGCGGAAATCGCCGTCATGGGCGCGGCCGGAGCCGTACCGATTCTCTATGGACGCAAGCTTGCCGCCATAGAAGACCCCGCTGAGCGTGAGGCGGAGCAGAAACGTCTCTATGATGAATACGTGGAGGCATTCTATAATCCCTACGCCGCTGCGGCTTCCGACCAAGTGACAGAAGTTATTAACCCGAAGGAATCCCGCGCCCGTATAGCGCTCACGCTGCGTATTTTGCTGGGCAAGCGTGAGGCTGCACCCGCCCGCAAACACGGTAACATTCCGCTGTAAATTCACCCAAATAAACCAATATGTTAACCATCCAGACACTCGCTGCGCTAGACATGGATGCCGTGACCTATCAGGTGACCGGCATGTGCGTGGTGTTTTGCTGCCTCGTTTTGCTGAGCCTCATTCTGACGGTTTCCGGCAATGTGGCACAACGTCTTGATGCTTCCCGCAAGGCCAAGGCCGCGGCTGCTCAGGCAGCCATGGCTCCGGTGGCAGCTCCCGCACCTGTGGTGGCTGCCCCGGTGTTGCCTCCTGCGGAGGTGGCAGCTCTTGCTGCCGGCATCTATGACGCTGCCCGCAGCAGCATTACACCGGAGGTTGTGGCGGCCATTGCCGCTGCCGTCAAAGTGACGGTGGGCAATGAAGCCCGCATCCTTGACATTCAACCCGTTGATACTGCCTACGGGCAGAGCGGCCGCACCACGACTATCGTCAACAAAAACTTCCCCGTGAGAGGCTGATTTCCCTCTCCAAACATCTCAAACAATTCACTAACAAAATAACACCAATATATCAATATGAAACAGCTCCGTATTACCGTTGCCGGTCAGACCTTTGACGTTACCGTTGAAACCGTAAATGGCTCCGCTCCCGTTGCCGCAGCTCCCGCCCCGGCTCCCGTGGCAGCTCCCGTTGTGGCTGCACCCGTGGTGGCCGCCCCCGTGGCAGCTCCGGCTCCTGCCGCCGCCCCTGCACCCGCCGGTGCCGGTACTCCCATCTCCAGCCCGCTGGCAGGCAAGGTTGTGTCTCTTGACGTGACACCCGGAACCGCCGTGAAGGAAGGTGATCAGGTGATGACGCTGGAAGCCATGAAGATGAACACCGTTATCTATGCTCCTGCAGCCGGTACGGTTTCTTCCTTTGCCGTGAAGCCCGGTGACACCGTGGCTGAGGGTCAGGCTCTGGCCTATCTCGGTTAATCCGCGTTCGCTACGGCTCCGCCGATGATGAATCGGCGGAGGGTGTATCAACATTATCTATTACAGATATGCAAGAACTTGTCCAATCATTTGCTGACTTCATCGGCGGCATGGGGATTTTCTCCATGACCTGGCAGATGTATGTCATGTGGCTGGTGGCTCTGGTGATGCTGTATCTGGGTGTGGTGAAGCAGTTTGAACCGCTGCTCATGGTGCCGATTGCTTTCGGTGCTCTTATAGCCAACATCCCGGACAACGGCATGGTTATCACACAGGCTCAGCGTGAGGTGGTGGCCATGCAGGACGGCAAAATGACCAAGTCCACCATGACTGATGTGGGCTTCCTGCGCCTGACTCTGGCTCGCGTGGAGGAGGCTCCCGTGACCTGTCCTGATACGAAGGCTGCTCCGCAAGAGCAGGCTAAGTATCTGGAGGCCATGGAGCAGGAAATGGTCGTAACCCCCTCCGATCAGAAGGGTAAACTCAACGTCACCGGTCAGAAGACAGAGACAGTCATGGTCATGAAGCCTGAGGGCGGACTCTTTGACTGGATTGGTCTGGGTATCAAGTGCGAAATCTTCCCGGCGCTCATCTTCATGGGTGTGGGTGCTCTCACCGACTTCGGCCCGTTGTTGGCTTCTCCCAAGGCTCTGTTGCTGGGTGCTGCCGCTCAGGGCGGCGTGGCGTTCACCTTCCTGGCAGCTATGTTCCTCGGCTTCACCAAGGGGCAGGCATCAGCTATCGGCATCATCGGCGGTGCAGACGGTCCCACCTCCATCTTCCTGGCCAGTAAACTGGCACCGGAGCTGCTGGGTGCCATCGCCGTGGCAGCCTATACATACATGGCACTGGTGCCGCTGATTCAGCCGCCCTTTATGAAGCTCTGCACCACGGAAGCCCAGCGCAAGATCAAGATGAAGAGTCTGCGTCAGGTTTCCCAGGGCGAGAAGCTGTTCTTCTGCTT
The DNA here is from genome assembly GCA_045579245.1 of Akkermansia sp. Classification (GTDB taxonomy): domain Bacteria; phylum Verrucomicrobiota; class Verrucomicrobiia; order Verrucomicrobiales; family Akkermansiaceae; genus Akkermansia. The sequence continues at coordinate 110,027 of JAZNLU010000073.1, read as the reverse complement.
CGCTGTGACCGTTATCACCATCCTGCTTTGCCCGGATGCCGCCCCGCTGCTGGGCATGCTGATGTTCGGCAACTTCCTGCGCGAGTGTAAGGTGACCGAGCGTCTGGTGAACTGCGCCCAGAACGAGCTGATGAACATCACGACTATCCTGCTGGGTGTGTCCGTGGGTCTCACCATGCAGGGCGTTCGCTTCCTGCAGTTCCAGACTCTGCTCATCATCATGCTTGGTGTGGTTGCTTTCGCCATGGCAACCATCTGCGGTCTGGTGTGTGCTCAGCTCATGAACCTTGTTCCGGGTTGGCGTAAGAACCCCATCAACCCGCTCATCGGTTCTGCCGGTGTGTCTGCCGTACCGATGGCTGCCCGCGTTTCTCACAATGTGGGTCAGCAGGCTGACCGCAGCAACTTCCTGCTCATGCACGCCATGGGACCGAACGTGGCCGGCGTGATTGGTACCGCCGTTATTGCCGGTTACTATATCACTACGCTCAACTGATTTATCATATAAGCAAAAAGGTCAGCGCACTTTCGTAAGATAAGTGCGCTGACTTTTTTTCTCGCATTCTCAGTTTTATTGCGAAGAAGTGTCCTTATTTTTCTTTTCTTCTTTTGGTAATTCGTATGTCAGCTGATTATTAGCAGCAGTATGTATTTCATTCATCAGCTCTTTCAGCTTGGTATCGTCCTCCAGTTTATAGCCAATTTCTCTTTTACCGGGCAGGTGCAGCGCTCTCAGCAGAGCATTGTAACTCTTTTTGTCAAAATTTACGGTGAAGCGCTCCATGCATTTTGTTTTGGAGGCCAGTTTTTCATGATTAATCCAGTCTTTATTTGTAGCTGGATCAATATAGAAGGCAAATTGAAGAAAGAGTACGCGTCTTTCATCTTTAGTAAGCAGCTCCCAAAGTCGACTCTGATAATGCTTTTCAAAATCATTGAGTTCCTCCGGCCAAGCTGCATTGTTCATTTCACTATTAATTTTGCGACACCATCCGGCGAAGGTGCTCCTCCAAGTGGCAAACTCCTTGAGCTTTTCGCGAATACTGTTAATGCATTTTTCGAGTTCTAGCCAATATGAAGGAGTAGTTTTCTTCTGTTCATATTGCTTTGCCAATTCGTTAAACCGCTCAGTTTCTCTGAGTATTTCCGCGATGAGAACGAGATGATTGGTGGGTAGAACTTTTCGCATGAAATTTGCGTATCCGAAAAGTGCATTTTCAATAATTTGTTTGGCAAATTGGCGATTGGTGTTTTTTATTTCCTGTCGGGTAGATTTCAAATCTTCACTTTGTTGCCTTATGGTGACGATGATTCCGGCAAACGCGAGTCCTGCAAAAAGAGTATTCAGCGCCCCGAAAGAATCACCAAATGGTCCGATCTTTTCGAAAAAATCGAGGGATTCGGTTTTCTGCAACCAAACAGCAGCAAATGGGTAGAATATCCATATGAAAAGAATAATTGCTGCATAAATTATTAGCCGTTTGGAGTAAGAATTAATAGTGTTCATAAGAATCTTATTATAACATGATGTTAAGATTCGAACAACTAATGTTAGATTATTTTTGTAATGATAACATTATCAGTATCATGTATTATATTTGAGGATTTGTCACGACATCAGCTCTGCCCGAATAAAGGGGGCGGTGATGCTTTCCCTGCACTTGGCTACCTCTCGCACGGTTCCCTGAGCAACAATAGTGCCGCCGGCATCACCGGCACCGGGCCCGATATCGATGACATAGTCCGCTTCACAGATGAGCTCGGTATTGTGCTCAATGACCACCACGGTGTTGCCCATTTCCACGAGCCTACGCAGCACCTGTACCAGCAGGCGAACATCGTGCGGATGCAGACCGATAGTGGGTTCTTCAATCAGATAGAGATCCTGAGGCAGGGCACGTCCCTTGCGGATGGCGGTGAGCGCAGCGCGGCGCCCCTTAATCAGCTCTGCGACGAGCTTGATGCGCTGGGCTTCTCCGCCGGAGAGCGTGTTACTGGCCTGCCCGAGAGTCAGATAGCCCAGCCCGGTATCACAGAGCAACCGCAGAGGGTCAGAGAGCCGCGCCTGTCCTGAGAAAAACTCGGCGGCCTCCTCCATATTCATATTGAGTACCTCTGCTATATTCTTGCCCTTGTAGCGCACCTGGAGTGTGCGGGAGTTGTAACGAGCGCCGCGGCAGGTTTCGCAGGGTACGGAGCAGGGGGGCAGGAAATCCATCTCCTGCCTGCGGAAGCCCGTGCCCTTGCAGGATTCACAGTTCCCGGCGGCAGTGTTGAAGGAGAACCGCCCGGCATCAAAGCCCAGCCGCCGAGCATCGGCACTCCGGGCAAAGAGCTTGCGGATTTCATCAAAAATGCCGATATAGGTGGCAGGAGTGGAACGTGGGGTCTTGCCCAAGGGTGATTGGTCAACCTGATAGAGCGCGCGTACGGAATCGAGTCCTTTGTCCGTTTTCCAAGCGGCTCTCTCCTCACGGCTGATACTGCCGCCCAGAGCCTTGCGCACCGCTGGGGCGAGCGTCTCCGTGATGAGTGAAGTCTTGCCTGCTCCGGAGGAGCCGGTTACCACGGTAAAGCGGGCTCGCGGGATACGCAGCGTCACGTCCTTAAGATTGTGCAGGCTGCAGCCCGTCAGTTCCAGCCACTCAGCATTCCGTACCGGGAGCCATTTTCCGCAGAAAGGATGCTTTTCCTTGTGCCTCAGTGTTTTGCCTGTGACAGAATTCGGGTTTTTCTCCACTTCCTCAAAAGTTCCCTGTGCCACGATTTCCCCGCCGTGGACACCGGCACCCGGGCCCAAATCAATGATACGGTCAGCGCAGCGCATGGTATCTTCATCATGTTCAACAACCAACAGCGTGTTGCCCCTGTTTTTCAGCTCTGCCAGGGTGGAGAGCAGGCGTTCATTGTCCCGGGGATGCAGTCCGATGGTGGGTTCATCCAGCACATAAAGCACGCCGCGCAGCTCTGAGCCCAGCTGCGCCGCCAGCCGGATGCGCTGGGTTTCGCCGCCGGAGAGGGTGGTAGCCGAGCGGTCAAGGGAGAGATAGCCCAGCCCGACTTGCTGTAGGAAACGCAGGCGCGGGATAATCTCCGCCATGACGTTGCGGGCAATTTCCGCCTCACGCCCCACGAATTGCCAGTCTGCCAGCATGCGGAGAGCCTGTTCCGCACTCAGGGAGCCGATAGAAGCAATGTTGCGGTCAAAAAGAGTGACCGCCAGCGCAAAGGGATTGAGCCGCAGACCGTGGCAATGGGGGCAAATCTCGCTTGTTTCCTCCTTGGCTGCAGCTTTTTCCACCTCTCTGTCGTAGCGCAGCTCCTGTTCCAAGCGGCTTTCCTTTTCCTCGTCCTTCAGTCGGATGCTGTTGATGCGTCCGTGCCCCATGCAGTGAGTACACCAGCCGTGCGGGCTGTTGAATGAGAACGTGGAGGGCTCCGGCGCGGCATAGCTTTCCCCGCACTGAGGGCAGGTGAGGTGCGTGCCCAGCAGGCGTTCCGCACCATCGCTCCACAGCAGCCGCAGGAATCCGTCTCCCATTTCCAGTGTTCTGCTGACGCATTCTGCCAGTGTGGCAAAGTCGCAGTCCGTTCCGTTCATGGTGATGCGGTTGCCCCGAACCCGGATTTCCGCTGTCACCACATCAATATCGTGGTTGGAATATCTGTCCAGCGGCGTGAACTCCGCCGGAGCCACCAGCTCACCGTCTGCACGCAGCAGGGGATATTTCTTCTTAGCTGCCCAGCGGGCAAGGTCGGCATAGTGTCCCTTGCGGTTGCGCACCACCGGGGCGGTAATCATGAGGCATTCCGGCTTCTTCTCCAGCTCCTGTGCCACGAGCGCCTGAATTTCCCCCGGTGAGCGGCGTCCCACGGGAACGCGGCATGCCGGGCAGTGCGGCTGACCCACCTTGGCATACAGCAGACGGAGAAATTGCCAGATTTCCGTGATGGTGCCCACCGTGGATTTGCTGCCGCCGCGGGTGCGGTTTTGCTCAATGGCTACGGTGGGGGGCAGCCCCGTGAGTCGGTCAATATCGGGCGTTTCCATCTGCTCCGTGAACTGGCGGGCATAGGGGCTCATGACATCCATGAAGCGTTTCTGCCCCTCTGCAAAGATAATATCAAAGGCGAGCGTACTCTTGCCGCTGCCGGAGAGTCCGGTTACCACGGTCATGGCGTTGCGGGGAATGTCCGCATCAATATTCTTGAGCTGATGATGTCTCGCCCCGCGCAGCGCAATCACGCCCTCCGGCACGGCATCCGCCACACCTGCCGAAATCGGCGGCAGAGGAGCCGGCTCATTTCTGAGCGCAGCCTGCAGGAACGCAGCGGTATAGCTACCGGGGTCTTCCGCTACCACTTCCGGGGTGCCCTGAGCCACTATGAGGCCGCCGCCCGTGCCGCCTTCGGGGCCGAGGTCAATCACATAGTCGGCGCATTTAATCAGCTCCATATTGTGCTCAATGACCAGCAGGCTGTTGCCGCGTTCCACCAAGCGGTCAAACACGCGCAGCAGAATCTCCAAATCACGGAAATGAAGCCCGGTGCCCGGTTCATCCAGAATCAGCAGTTTACCTTTGCCCGCAGCGGAATCGCCCACGGAATCCACCAGAATGCGGGCAAGTTTCAGCCGCTGGTTCTCACCGCCGGAAAGCGTATTGAGCGGCTGCCCGAGCCCCAAATGTCCCAGCCCGACTTCGACCAGCAGCTCCAGTCGCTCCGCGATACGGCGGGCGCGGGAATTTTTCTCCCGGGCAAATAATTTCTGTGCGGAGGCGATGTCCATGGCAAGCATCTCCGCCATATTGTAGCCCAGCAGGGTGAGGGTGAGGGCTTGCGGGGTGTAACGCGTCCCATGGCAGAGGGCGCAGGGGACAAAGATGTCTGACAGGAACTGCATTTCCACCTTTTCCTGTCCTAATCCGGCACAGCGGGGGCAGCGTCCGTCTCCGCTGTTGAAAGAGAAATAGCCCGGTTTAAGCCCGCGCGCCTGCGCAGCGGGTTCTGCCACAAACAGCGCGCGGATATCCTCAAACACGCCGATGTAGACCGCCGGAGTGGAGCGCGGGGTGCGTACGATGGGACTCTGGTCCACCAGCACGACATCCTCCGGAGCATCAATGCCGGTGATACTTTGTACGCGTACCTCATCCTCATCATCCAATTCATCCCGGTGCAGGGAGCCGTACAGCACCTGACAGGCCAGAGAGCTCTTGCCGCTGCCGGAAACGCCTGTCAGACAGGTGTAGACCCCCAGCGGAATATCTACATCCAATTGATGCAGATTGTGGCATTCTGCGCCGCGTATGCGGATGTAGCCCTGCGGCTTTCTGCGGCGGGCGGGCAGGGGAACGCTGCGTTTCCCGCTCAGGTATTGTCCTGTGAGAGAGTTGGGAGCAGAGGTGATACCGCCCGGTTCTCCCGCATACACCAGTTCTCCGCCGGCAGCTCCGCTGCCCGGTCCCATGTCCACCAGATAATCGGCGGCACGCATCACAGCCTCCTCGTGCTCCACGACTACGAGCGTGTTACCGCGGTCAGCAAGCCGGCGCATGGCGGAAATGAGTCGGGCGGTATCGCGGGCGTGCAGACCGACCGTGGGTTCATCCAGCACAAAGAGCGTTTCCGTGAGCGCCGCTCCCAGACAGGCGGTGAGGCTTACGCGCTCAATCTCACCGCCGGAGAGCGAGCGTGTCAGGCGGTTGGCGGAGAGATATCCCAAGCCCACCTCGCAGAGGTATGCCACGCGGCTGCGCAGCTCCCGCACCGCCTGCTGCAGGGAGCGATCAGCTCCGCAGGTGGGCAGTACATGCGCATCCAGCCAGGGCAAGAGCTCATCCATGGGCAGCGCCATGACCTGCGGCACGGTCAAGCCGCCGATGGTGAATGCCAGCGCTTCCGGGCGCAATCTGCCCCCCCGGCAGGCGGGGCAGACACTGTATACGCGGTAGTACGCCAGAAAGACGCGCACCGACATCTTGTGCGCGTGCTTCTCCATATCATCGAAAATTCCCTTGTAACCGTACCACAGTCCGGCATCAGATGCGGACCATGGGTCAACATCTCCGCAGTTTCCGTAAAATACCCAGTTTTTTTCTTTTTCCGTCAGCTCGTTCCACGGTACATCCATGCGCACGGCTTTGGAACGGCGGTTGGCTTTCACAAAATCCTTGTAGCAGAGAGAAAGCGTGGCGGAGGAAAGCATCTTCAACGCGCCGTCGCGGATACTTTTGTCGGGGATAATACCCCGGTTGTAATCGTAGGTGATGGCTCGCCCATAGCCCTTACATTCCGGGCAGGCTCCCAGCGGAGAATTACCGCTGAAAAGTCCGGGTACCGGCTCTGCCAGCGGATACCAATCGCTGCGGTACTCACGGGGGGTACCCCATCTGCCTGATTCATCGCGCAGGGAAACATAGGCAACATCCTGCCCCAGATGCAGAGCCGTTTCCAGCGCTTCCATCAGGCGTGTGCGTGACTCCTCTTTCAGGCGCACTCTGTCCTGTAATATGAGCCAGCGTTCCATACCCAGCTGAGCCTCTTCGGCATTTTCCAGCCTCAGCACCCCTTCACCTGCCAGTACACGCAGATATCCCTGCCCCTGCAGCGCGTGTACCATTTCCCCGAAACTGCCCACGGGCTCCACGGTAAAACAGATGAGTGCCTCATTTCCGCTGTGTTCTGTCAATAGCTCATCCGCTACCCCCTGCGGGGTGGCAGGGCGGATGATGCGCCCCTCTGCATCCCGCCCTACGGCGATGCGTGAAAAGACGAGCTTGAGGTACTCGTTCAGTCCGGTCATCGTACCGACGGTGGAGCGGGAGTTTTTCACTGAGTTGCGCTGCCCCAGTGCAATGGCCGGCGGCACATTCTCCACCGCATCCACATCCGGTCTGTCCATTCTGTCCATGAACTGGCGCACATAGGGGGAAAAGGTTTCCACGTAGCGCCTCTGACCCTCTGCATACAGCGTATTGATAGCTAACGAGGTCTTGCCGCTGCCGCTGGGGCCTGTCACTACTGTGATGCAACCCGTGGGTATATCTACATCCACCCCACGCAGGTTGTGCTCCCGCGCTCCCCGGATGCGTATGTTGCTCAGACGCTCGTTTTGCATGGAATCATTCTAAATAATTTCTGTGGCAAAGTGAAGCGTAAACTGCGTCTGTCAACACAGAATAGTTTATCCCGGAGCTCACTTACATTAAGGTATAAGATGAACTCACCGATTCATGGTGAGTTGGTGCGTACAAAAACAAAACTCCGGGGGAGATAAGATTTACAAAATCTGTATGAAATAAAGGAAAGAAGACTGCCGAAAAACGCCCTGCTCAGATAGCTTTGAGCAGGGCGTTCTGAAATAGGGGGGTGGAAAATCCGCTTTACTTAGTTTCAGCCTTTTCTACCTCAGCGTATGTATCGGCGTATGCCTTGGCAGCTGCAGCTTTGGCGGCAGCTGCAGCCTTTTCGGCAACAGCCGTTTCGGCATCAAGCTTGGCAGCGGCATCATCATAGGCTTTCACAGCAGCGGCATCGCCGGACTGAGCGGCATCGTACAGAGCCCAGAGGTTAAGCTTGGCGGTGGCAGCCTTGTGAGCTTCCGTGAAAGCATTGGCAGCAGCCTCCGTAGCAGCTTCATCTTCTGCGGAAGCCCAGGCATGGCTGTAACCTTTCACCTCATTCCAGTGACCGCGGGTGAAGTCCGGGAAGGTCACGGAGCAGTTGTTGTTGTCCATGGACAGGGAGCCCAGCTCTGCCAGACAGCACCATTCAGCCATGTCGTACACATCCATGTCCAGCGGCAGACCGTTCTGGAGGCAGTACACCATGCGTACGTCCATGAAGAAGTCCATGCCGCCGTGCCCGCCGACTTTTTCTGCCATTTCGCCGTACTTCTTGATGATGGGGTGGCGGTAGGTTTCACGAAGCTTCTTCATGTTTTCCTCACTCATGAAGCTGTGTGAATCAAGATCCTCCAAATCAGGAGCACCTTCCGTTTCCTTCATGTGACCGCTCTCCAGCACAAAGCCCTCAATGGGGTATTTGTTGGCAAAGCCGCGGGTACCGTTGAGTTGGAAAAGACGGTTGTAGGGCTGGGGATTCATGACGTTATGCTGAATCTCTACCACCTTACCGTTTTCGGTACGCATGAGGGTGGTGGTGTGGTCACCATTGCGGAACTCAGGGCAGGGCTTGCCGGTCTTCTTCTCCACATATTCGCGACCGTGCACGGACTTGGTGTCCATGGCCACGAGGGTGCGGAAGCGGTCACCGCGGTGGATATTCATGACCTGAGCCACGGGACCGAGTCCGTGTGTAGCATACACATCGCCTCGGTTTTCCTTGTTGTACTTCATGCGCCAGCCCAGCTTGTCCGGGTCGTTGTTGGGGTTTACCCAGTAATCACCCCAGAAGGGGTCAAGATTGTGGATGTAGGCACCCTTGGCATAGAGAACTTCACCGAGCACCCCCTGCTGAGCCATGTTGAGGGCATCAAGCTCAAACCAATCGTAGCAGCAGTTTTCCAGAATCATGCAGTGCTTGCGAGTCTTTTCGGACAGGTCGATGAGCTCCCAGCACTGTTCCAGATTCATCGCGCTGGGCACTTCAATAGCGGTATGCTTGCCGTTTTCCAGAGCGCACTTGGCAACAGGGAAGTGGTGATCCCAGTCCGTTGCCACGTACACCAAATCAATGTCCGGGCGCTTGCAGAGTTCCTTGTAGCCATACTCACCCCAGTAGATGGCAGCAGGGGCAAGACCGGCTTTGCGCAGTGCCTTCTGGCATCTTTCGGCACGTGCCTTTTCATAGTCACAGAGAGCCACGACTTCCACACCGGGGATGTGAGTAAAACGGGTAACGGCACCGGGGCCGCGCATGCCGAGACCGACGAATGCAACGCGGACGGTCTTCATCTTGGGAGCTTTGAGCCCGACTACATGCTGCTGTCCGTCGGGACGGGCGGGAGTCTCCACTACCAGAGTACCCTTGTCCCAGTGTGTCCTGGTGGACGGCGACAGCGACTGAGCATTCAGTCCCCCTACAGCAAAGAGGGCCATCAATGCTATTGTTGCAATGTTTTTCAGTTTCATATCGTTTTTGCGGGTTGTTCCCTACGGTGAGAAAAGAAGTAACCGGATAGGTACTTTTGCACCGAAAGGTGAATCCCTTGCATACTATCAGTTTTGATGTGTCAGGTCAAGCTCTAAGCGTGTTCATTGAGGGAATAACTTAGGCAACTAACTGCTACAAAATAGCTAAGGTGAAACAATTTATTCATGGAGTACGGAGGCTCTCAGGCACAGCGCGGCTTGCAGCTCTGCCACATCATGTACCCGGTGCAAATCTGCTCCCCTGTCAGCAGCCAGCAGGGAAAGAACGACAGTAGGCAATGCTTCTGTAACGGGTTCGGCTCGGTTGCGCAGCAGCTCACCGATGAATCGTTTGCGGGACAGTGCCATCAGAATAGGGCGGTCGGCAACGCGAATTTTCTCCGAATTCCTGAGAATTTCCACGGTGTGGGCAGCTTTTTTTCCGAATCCGATACCCGGATCCAGACAAAGACGCTCCGGGGCAATGCCGAGGTTTTTCAGTGTGCGAACTCTCTCCGTAAAAAAATCATGCAGCAGCTGGGGCATGTGCTCCGGGGCGGGTAAGGCGGCATCAAAGGGCAAACGGTGCATGAGAATGATGCCACAGGGACGTTTGGCGCATAGTGCCGCCATGCGCGGGTCCGTTAGCGCAGAAATGTCATTGATGATATCCACCCCTTCTTCCAGCGCAGCTTCTGCAACTGCTGCATGTCTGGTATCAATGGAGAGTAGGATTCGTGGGTGCCGTTCTCTCAGCGCTCTTATCAGGGGAATGGTTCGGGATATTTCCGTATCGGTGTCAATCGGCGTAGCACCGGGGCGTGTGGATTCACCGCCTATGTCAATGATATGGGCTCCGGATGCCAACAGCGACTCTGCGTGATTGAGTGCTGCCGGGAGGGAATAGTAAGCTCCGCCGTCGGAAAAGGAATCAGGAGTCGTGTTGAGAATGCCGATGATACCACCGGGTGCCGGTATGTCCCAGCGTTGGTCCCTCAGTTGCCAGAAGCGGGTTTTCATGCAGGAATGATAACAATCCGTGCTGCCTCAGTCAAACGTAATTCAGTGAAGAATCATTCGGCAGCTAAAAATTATTGTCAGTATGCCGGAGATAATCCCATTTTTTTCTTTCCTCAAACCACTAAATCCTGTATAAGAGTAGCATCGTCCGCTTTTGTCGCCGTGTGCTCGGGGCGGACATCTCATAAGTCAACAACATATAGCATTTTTTCGATAATGAGCAGTTCATTTTTGCCCGCGCAGTACGCCCACCCGTATGAAATAGACTCAAAGTACAGCAAATCCGTGGCCTACTTCTGCATGGAATTTGCCATTGATAACGTATTCAAGATTTATTCCGGCGGTCTTGGTTATCTTGCCGGTTCTCATATGCGTTCCGCCGGCGCTTTGCGTCAGAATCTCGTGGGGGTAGGCATTCTCTGGTCATATGGGTACTACAACCAGATTCGTGCAGAGGACGGTTCCATGGCCGTGCAGTACCGCCGCAAAGAATACAGTTTTCTGGAAGATCACAATATCAAGTTCCTCATCCATATCTGCAATTCTCCCGTGTGGGTGAAAGCACTCTATTTGCGTCCGGAAACCTTCGGCACGGCACCCATGTTCTTTCTGACCACGGATTTGCCGGAGAATGATGATATCTCCCGTTCCATTACGCAGCGACTCTATGACTCCAACCCCATGACCCGCATATCCCAGTACATTGTGCTTGGGCAGGGCGGAGCCCGTCTTTTTGAAGAGCTGGGTGTGGAACCGGAGATTTACCACATGAATGAGGCTCATTCCATCGGCGCTGCATTCAACATGCTGGCACGCAACGGCGGCAATGTGGAGGAAGTTCGGAGACGTTTCGTGTTCACCACCCACACTCCGGAGGAAGCAGGAAATGAGAAGATGGATATCAACCTGATGAACAATTTCTCTTTCTTCGATGGTCTTACACTGGAGCAGGTTCGCTCCATGCTGAAACTTGACCCCAACGAACAGACTTTCAACTACACACTGGCAGCACTCCGCCTCTCCCACATTGCAAACGGTGTCTCCGAACTGCATGGAGAAGTTTCCCGCCAGATGTGGCAGAATTACTCTGATATCTGCCCGATTACGCACGTTACCAATGCTCAGAACAGCGCCTACTGGCAGGATGCTGAGTTGGCAGAGGCTTTTGTCTCCCGGGATAAGAGGGCTTTCCTCAACCGCAAGAGAGCTCTCAAGCGTGATCTCTTCCGCGTAGTTGGCGAGCAGTCCGGGCACCTTTTTGACCAAGATACCCTCACTATCGTGTGGGCTCGACGCTTTGCGGCCTACAAGCGTCCGGCACTCATCACTGAGAACCCCGTCATGTTTGAACGCATGCTGCAGCGCACCAATCGCCCGGTGCAGATGATTTGGGCCGGAAAGCCCTATCCTACGGATTTTACTGCCGTGGATATTTTCAACAAGCTCAATCGTCTTAGTGACAAATACCCGCGCTGTGCCGTACTCACCGGCTATGAGTTGGGGCTGAGTCGATTGCTGAAGAATGGTTCCGATATCTGGCTTAATAATCCCGTTGTCACCCGTGAGGCTTCCGGAACTTCCGGTATGTCTGCCACCATGAATGGGTCAATTTCCGTTTCCACAAATGATGGTTGGGTGCGTGAGTTTGCACGCGATGGCGTGAACTGCTTCCTTATCCCGGAAGCAAAAGCGGGACTTGGCCCGGAAGCCCGTGACCGCTCTGACCGTGATAATTTCTACAGCATTTTGGAATCCAAAATTCTGCCGCTCTATTATGATAATCGTGAGGCGTGGATGGATTTAGTGTTTACCGCTATGAACGACATCTGCCCCGCATTTGATTCCGACCGCATGGCAGATGAGTACTACACCCAGATGTATAACTGCTGAGGCAACACATGCCACCTCATTTGCGCCGCCGCCCGGATGGGCGGCGGTGTGCTTTTGCCATAAGCTGCCGGAGATTCCTCTTGCAGGCGGCTTCTCTATAAAGTATAATGAGAAGCATGAACAAGAAGGCTGTTTTTGCTGCGTTTGCTCTGTTGCTCTCTCCGCTCTTTGCCGGTGAGGCTGAGATGAAGCGCCTTTTGACCGATTGGCAACACCAGGTGGCGACATGGCAACAGACGGTGCAGACAGCATCTACTCCTGAGGCTCAGGCAAGCGTTCCGAAACCTGACCCCATGGCCTTTGCTTCCTCTCTTTGGCAGTCAATTTCAGCTCAGACCGGTCACCGGCGCGAAAAAATTACGCGCGGCAAAGGTCGTAAATCTCGAGATGAAGTGGTGACCGTGCCGACCTATGAGTTTGAGCAAGCCTGGGCACTTCCCGGCATCATGTGGTTTTTGCAGCATCCGGAATCACTTTCGGCTGCATTTGATGAGGAACAGCAGAATCAGGTTGATTTTTTTGCAGATGCTATCGCTAAATCACTCAGCCGAGTGCATTTCTCCAATCCGTCCATACGCGATATCTGCCCGCTCCTGGCGCACAATTCAGGCGTTCGAGAGTATGAGCTCATGCAAAAAATATACAGCCGCAATCAGGATGCCGCAACTCGAGCCGTTGCCGCGCTTTCTCTGAGCCTTATGTTGAATAATTCGATGATTTCAAGTGTGGAGGGGAGCCCCGCGATGATTCGCGGCAAACGTATCTACTATCTGAAACAGGCTCTGTTGTTGGCAGAACCGGAAACCCCTTACGGAAATTCAACTTTGGGAGAGGTTGCCGCTGAACAAACATACCGTCTACGCTTCCTTTCGGAAGGCTGCATACCGCCACAAATTCGCTTACATGCTACGGACGGTCGTGTTGTGACCTGCCCGGAGCAAGGTAAAATTAACCTGTTGCTTTTTTGGTCGCCGGAGGAACAAGTCGGTGCCTCTATTGTGGCTCAGCTGGATAAAATGAAAGAAAAATATCCTGAACTGGTCATTACCCCCATTGCACCTTTCCTGACACCGGAAGCAGCACAGCAAGCGCTGCGGGATATTCCCGGTATGGAGCAGAGCCTGATAGATGATGACAAAGGAGCTGCAGGTCGTGCCTACCGAGTCAGCTCTGTTCCGACTGCCGTACTGATTAGCAAACAATCTACAGTTCTCTATATAGGCGGTCCCGGCGTGCAACTCCGTGCTGCTCTGGATAAGATTATGACCTCCCGGCAACCTAACCACCCCAAGGTAACAATTGAGCCTGCTGAAAAGGAAGCCCCGATTATTCAACCCGGCTCTCTCCCCAAACCGGCAGATATGACTCCTGCCGGAGATTCTGCCCCACCTGCTCTGCGGGATATGCCTCAGTTCTGACGCATGAGACGTAAAATATCAATGGTTTCCCCGGTTTAATAAATAGCATAGGAGCGAGACGTGGAAAGCGGTTGAGCTCGTGCTTTTTTGCACAAAAGACAGAGAAGCTTTGTTTCAACCTTATTCTTTTTTTAGGCAATTTTCTTGGTTGATTTTAAGATGGTGTGTAAACACTGATTTTATTCTTGCAGAACGGAGGCTATTTTGGTAGTATAAGAAAGATATTCAACTGTTTATTTTGATGTATGCTGGAGGCTCGTAATATTTGCCTTGAAGTCGATTCCGGAGGAGAGTCGGTATGTTTGCTTAATCAGGTAAATTTCAGCATACCGCCCGGCCACTTTGCGGCGATTGTCGGTCCGTCCGGTTGTGGTAAAACAACCCTGTTGAAGGCCATTGCAGGTATCAAGGATATAACGGATGGGGCGTTCTACTGGTGCGGGCGTGATTTGGCAGAGGAGGGGGATTTCGAACCGGGGGAGATAGGCTATGTACCACAGTTCAGTATTGCCTATGATGCGCTGACGGTGGATGAGTGTGTGGAGAATGCCGCGCGGCTGCGCACCACCTGCCGCGGAGAGGAGTTGGACAGCCTGATAGATGGCGTGCTCTGTGAGACAGGGCTGGAAGAGATTACCGAGCGCCCCGTGCGCCTGCTTTCCGGCGGGCAGAAGCGGCGTCTTGCCTTGGCCATGGAGCTGGTATCACACCCGCACGTGCTGTTGTGTGATGAAGTGACCAGCGGTCTTGACCCACGCTCAGAGCAGGAGATTGTGGAACTGCTGCACAGCCTCAGCCGCCGGGAGGGGCGTATCGTCATCTCCGTGACTCATGATTTGTCTCAGGCGGCGCTGTATGACAGTATCATCGTAATGAACGGCGGCTATCTTACCTATCACGGTCCCGCCGCCGTGATGCCGCATTATTTCAGCGCAGAACGCATAGAGGATGTCTATGCTCGCCTGCCGAAGCGGGAGCCGGAAAAATGGCATGCCAGCTGGCTCTCCCACCGTGAGGACTACTATGCGCGCCTGGAGCAGGAGCATGTGGAAAAATACCGCAGACTCGGTGTTCCCCCGCCTCCGATTATGCCGCGGGAGGATGCAGAAGTGTCTGAGCCCGCTTCATTTCTCAGCCAGATGCTGACCATGCTGCGGCGCCGTTTTACACTGTTGTTACGCGATCGGTCTCAGTTGTTGCTGCAGGTGGCGATGATGGTTGTTTTCCCGATACTTGTGGCGCTCTTCTCCGGCAAGGGACAGGAACAGTTGCTCACGCTGACTGATTCCATGAGCCGTGATATCATGGCAGAGGTGCAGGCACAGCAGGAGCAGGCGGAAGTGCGCGCCCGTGTTGGCTCTGCCGTTTCGGGCATCATCATGTTTCAGGTCATTCTGCTGGGGCTGATGGGCTCTAACAACGCCGCGCGGGAAGTGGCGGGGAACCGCCTGATTCTGGAAAAGGAAAAGTTTGCCGGTGCCTCCCCCGGAGCATACGTCCTTTCCCGTATCATCTACCTGAGTTTGCTGGTGCTGGTACAGAGCGTGTGGATGTTTGCGTTCGTTCAGTATTGCTGGCCTCTGCGGGGGGATGCCATGAACCATCTGCTGTTCCTGGTGCTGGCCAATGCTGCCATGACCTCCGTCTGCCTGGGCATTTCCGCCAATTGCCGCACCCCGGAGCAGGCCTCCCTGCTGAGTATTTATCTGGTGGGTTTCCAGCTCCCGCTTTCCGGGGCGGTGCTGGCTCTGCCGGAAACCATTGAGCGTTTTACACAGCCCTTTATTTCTGCCTACTGGGCCTGGAGCGGCAGTGTGCAGGGGGGGCTGGATTCTGAGGTGCTCAAGGCAGTTAACAGCATTGTCCAGACCTCATTCTCCTCAGAGTACCTCTGTCTGCTGGTGCTGGGAGTTCACATCGCGGCGGGGCTGGTGCTGGCATACATCGGCGTGCGCCGTACATTCTGGGATTAACAATACAAACATTTTAACATATGGCAAGAAGAAGTAGACGCAGAAGCCGCCGCGGGAATTCCAACCTGCCGATGCTGGTGGGGGGAATAATTGTGGTGCTGCTGGTAGTGATTGTCGCGGCTCTGGCGCTCAAGCCTACATCGGAGAGTGGGGCGTCTGCCCGACAGGAGAATTTCAGCGTGGCGGATTATCGCCGGGATGCCTCCCGACTCACCGGCAACATCTATCACATAGAGGGCAGGGTGGAGCACATCGAATCCCTGGGGAATGACCGCATTGTGGCGGTATCCGTGCCGGGAAACGAGCAGGAGCGCCTGCCGTTGCTGGTGCGCAGCGGCGCTGCCGGAAAAGTGAATCTCACCCGCGGTGATTCCTTCATTTTTGAAGTAAAGTGCTGTACCGGTCATACGGATAATCAGCGTGAGGCCAAGGGCGTACTGCTGGTACGCGGAGTGGAAACCAAAAGAGAGACAAGATGAAAACCTCTTCCCGATACTTGATTTTGTTGCCGATGCTGTGCGCCCCCTTATCCGCGCAGAATCAGCAGCCGCCTCCCGCAACGCCTGCTCAGCAGCCTGCGGCTCCTGCCGCGTCTTCAGAACCCCGTCCCCCGCAATTGTTCGGCGTGGAAATCCCGCTGTTGGATCCGGCATCTGACACGGTGAGTTACAACGGCGGCGTGTTTGATGTGGGCAACAATGCCGTGGTGCGTGCCCGATTCGAAAAATATCTCCAGCAGAATCCGGATGAAAGCAGTGATGCCCGCAAATACCGCAACAAGCTGGAGGAACTGGTTCGGGTCACTCAGCGCAATGCTCGCAGCGCTAAGACTGTGGGCGGCGAAAATATGGTCAAAATCGGGCACGGCCTGTATGAGATGAGTGAATATCCGCCGGACGGCGGTCAGGCCGGCGCTCTGGCAAGTGCCATGGCCAGCGCCCTGGCGGTGCAGTTTGCCAACCGAAAACGCGACCGCGAAAACGACAAATTGCAGAAAGAAATTGATGATTTGGTGGCACACACCAATCGCCTGACCAATCTCAATACGGGGCGGGGCGGCAGAGCTCCGTCCGCATCTCCGCGCGGCAAGGCATCCGCAGGAAATGCAGGGAATACCCACTCCGTGCGCATTTCTCACAACACCAAAACCATCGCCGGACATGAGGCTGCCCAGATGAAAAATGACGCTGAGAGTACAGCCGCGCTCGCTCTGTCCAAGGTGAATTATCAGTCCATGCTGGTTTCACTCCTGCTGAGCCGCCGTTTTGACCACGCGCTCATCGGAGCCAATTCCTACCGCCATATCTTCCGCGATGGGGATACAAGCCTGAAGCTGGAAAAAGATTCCAAGGCAGACAAGTTGTTTCGCAATACAGCCGGAATGCCCCCCACGGTTAACAGCATCGCCTCTGCTGCGTCCACCGCGCGTCGTGAGGTGAATCAGCACATGGAAGCCGTGGACAATCTGCTGACTCAGAATAAGCTTTCCGATGCCACACAGCATCTCATCGAAGCCGTGGCTGTGGGCGAATACATGTCCTCCGTCTCCTCTTTCCCGGCGGAAAAACGCCGCCGAATTGCGGAGTACTGGAGCCTGCGCCGCCGCGTCCTCACCTCTCTCAATGCCCGTGACTACGGCACGGCAGAGGAAATTGCGTGCCGCATGAAAGAACTTGACAGGGATTTTGATGATGCCATGATTATGAGCTACTGCGCGGCGAAGAAGCAGCAGAGCGATTTGGCGCTGCGCAACGCGGTCAAAGCCCTGCAGGAGGGGAATGATGACGAGTTCAACAAGTACATCACCGAAGCCGGAACTATCTGGCCGCGGAATCCCAAACTGGCAGAGGGGCGTAAAAAGCTGGAAACCATTGACAGCCATGACCCGGTGAAAGAAGAATTCAAGACTCTGATTGCCCGCCGGGAGTTCCGCACCATCTTCAATGAGCAGACGCGCTTTGAAGTCGTTGCCGTTGACCCGGAGCTTAAGGAACAGTACCGGGAAGCCATCACCCTCATCAGCACCATAGACGGCATGCTGGCGCAGCTGGATGTAGCCGCACAGCAGGACCGAGTCATGGGACCCTGCATGGCCTATGAGATGCTGCTGGATAAGAAAGCGGAAGATGAGCGCTACGCCTCTGACCCGCTCTTTACGGATGCCCTGAACCGCTATGCGTTGGCGGGGCATGACTTTGTGCAGGCGCTGGAGCAGGCCGCCGACTGTGAGACACGGGATGAACTGGGTTCTGCCCTCTCCTGTTACTACCGCGCACAGTGCATCTACCCCGGGTCCCGCCTGGCTAAAGAGGGGGCTGAACGCGTCTCCCTGCTGATTCTCCGCGCCAAGTACTGATGCATAGCCGCTCCGTTACCACCCGCTTTGCTCCCTCCCCCAGCGGCCCGCTCCATGTGGGGCATCTGCTGGCAGCCCTGCGGGCCCGGCAGCTGGCAGATGCGCACGGAGGACGCTGCCTGCTGCGGGTGGAAGATATAGATACCCGTGCGCAGCACCCTGAGATGCTGGCACTCATGTATGAGGATTTAGCATGGCTGGGACTGCACTTTGACGGTGAGGTGATGGTGCAGAGCCGCCGCTTCAGTATATACGGGGTATTGCTGCAAAAACTGCGGGACATGGGTGTGCTCTATCCCTGCTTTTGCAGTCGCGGTGAAATCAAGGCTCAGCTGGCGGAGATGGGGCGAGCCCCGCACGCCACCCTGGGCTACCAGTACCCCGGCACCTGCCGCAGCCTACCGCCTGATGAAGCGGAAGAACGCATAGCCTCCGGCGCTCCACACGCCTGGCGGCTTAACATGCAGCGGGTGCAGGACATCATCGGCTGTCCGCAGTGGCATGATTTACGGCGCGGCTCACAGCGCTGTGTGCCGACGGCATTCGGGGATGTGGTGCTGGCACGCCGGGAATTCCCCGCCAGTTATCATCTCTGCGTAGTAGCGGATGATGCGGAGCAGGGCGTAACCCACGTGACCCGCGGGGAGGATTTGTTTGATGCCACCCACATCCACCGTGCCATTCAGGGTGTATTGGGACTGCCCGTTCCCATCTACTGCCACCACAGCCTGTTGCGGGATAACGCCGGAAAAAGGCTTGCCAAGCGGGACGGTGCACGCTCCATTGCCTCGCTTCGTGCCGCCGGCTATACACCGGAGATGCTGTGGGATTCACTGCAGAAAGCGCTGAGCAACGGCGGTATCTGGAACATTTGACATTTTGGCATGCTGTGTTATAATGGCGGTGTTATGAACGCTGCCGAACGTGCTCTTTCCGTCTTTCGTTGCCCCCCTCACCGCTATAACTGCGCTCAGGCCGTCTGCGCCGCTTTCGGGTGTGAGGACTTGCTTGAACCCATGCAGAGCTGCGGCGGCGGGCGTGCGCCGGAGGGTACCTGCGGCGCGCTCTACGGTGCCATTCAGGTGGCGCCCTATCTGGAAGCTCAGCTGCGTGAAGCATT
Source organism: Akkermansia sp. (assembly GCA_045579245.1). Taxonomy (GTDB): domain Bacteria; phylum Verrucomicrobiota; class Verrucomicrobiia; order Verrucomicrobiales; family Akkermansiaceae; genus Akkermansia. The sequence continues at coordinate 91,155 of JAZNLU010000073.1, read as the reverse complement.
TGCCGCTGCCAACGGTGCCACCACCTGCCGCCAACTCAAGGGAGAGGGGCGGGTTCCCTGCGAGGTCTGTGTCCGCACCGCCTGCGAGCTTCTGGAGAAGCTCCGCTCCTGATAAGGTGCGATAGTGCCGAATCTTTCCTTTGCCGCCGTATGGAATAAGCGTGCAGGGGCAAGCTCCGTGTACAAGCGGTTAATACCTGCTAATCTCTGCGCTTGGATGACGCGGGACGCATAACCGGGGATCTGCGTTCACCCCAATAGCGCCCTGCGATACTGCTCAGCACGGGCATCGTATACCGTGTGCGCAGCAGATTCACATCGCGGTGCCCCATCTCCAGTTGGAGGGCGGGGAGATTGCGGAAGTGCGCGGCGTGATAGGTGGCGAAGGTGTGGCGGCACACATCCGGCACCCAATCACGGAAACCTGCGGCACGGCGCAGGGCGCGCCATTTGCGCTGCCAGTCACGCGGTATTGTGAATTCCCCCTCTTGCAACCGCTCCGTATGCCGCAGCGGCACCATGCGCCCGCCGCCTGTTTTACTGGTGCGCGGGCGGATGATGAGTTGTTTTTCTCTGTGGCATATATCCTCCGGGCGGATGCGTTCCACCTCTGCCGGGCGTACCCCGGAATAGAGCAGAAGTTGCAGGGAAAAACGCATTTCACGGAACTCCGGCCTATCCGTTGCTGCCTGTAGTCGCTTCACTTCCTCCGGTGTCAGCGGGTGAATCGGCTTTTCCTCCACCCGCGGCGGCTCAATCCGTCTCACGGGATTGGCATCACACCACTCCTGCCGCATCCCGTAGGAAAAAATGCTGTGCAGTACCGCGCGCCCTTTCACATAGCTGCTGCGGCTTGTGCCGAATGCTGCCTCCAGTACCCGCTTGCAGTCTGCTGTACGCATCCTCCGCAGCGGCAGTTTTGCCGCCCCTTCCACCCGCAATATCCGCCTCACAAAATGCCGTAAATCCCGCCGTGTCGCCGGGCGCAGTCCTGAGCGTGCCTCCACACTTGCCCATGCTGCCGTTTCCAAACTCACCGTCTGTTCCGCTTCCTGCACCGCCTGTGCCCCCAGCTGCACGGCACGGCGCAACTGAGTAATCATTTCCGGACGGGATTTCCCGCGGCATAATTCACCCAGTACCTCACTGCATTCCAGTATCAACCGTGCGGCATCTTCTGCTTTCAATCCGATTTCTTTCAGTATCTTGTTTGCTGTATTCATTGTGGGAGAATAGGGCAATAGTTCCTATTTACTATGAAAGGCTTTGAATACTTTTGAAAGTAAAAACAGTCATTTTAAAAGGGGCATGAAGAGAATCAGAGCACTACTACATTGCATAAAATCAATAAATAGGCAAAATAGGTGTTGACTCCAGCACCCACAAAGAATATGATAAAAAAGCTCGCATAACGGAGTTAAGGAAATGAACAGTTGGTATACGGAGCTGAGTGGGGTACACTTCAAGCTGGGCTTGTGGTGGGTGCCGGAGCGGGAGGAGCATGGGATTACTCTATACCGGGGATATGAAAAGGCACCGCCGGGGGCAAGTCAAAAGCTGAGCAAGAGGCAGAAAGAGCTGTTCCGCGCAGGGGAGGAGGAGCTGCGCATAATTCTGGGTTACAATGAGTTTGACGGAGATGAGCCGCGATTTGTATTCCCTCTGTACCGCGAAGGAACGGAGGTAGGGATTCTACAGGAGTATATACGGGGAAGTGTACGGGTGGTAAAGCGGTATCTCTATGCGGATTACGGGAGCGCGTGTGCGGCATCCGCGGCCTGCTGTTGGGATGATGAGTTCCGGGCATTCCTGAAGAAATTTGCTTGAGGAATGATAAATATTAGGTTACAATGAGGGCATGAGAAGACCCCCGATACCCGGATTGGTGCTGGCAGACAGCTGGTTAGCTCCCTTTGAGCGCGAAATCAAAGGTCGTCTCCGGCTTTTTGATTCAACCATGGAGCGCATTTGCCGCCGCAGCGGAGATGTGGTGAACTTTGCCGGGGCTTATATCCGCTACGGTTTTAACCGCGACGCTCAGACGGGGGAATGGGTGTACCGCGAGTGGGCACCCGGTGCGCGGGCACTCTATCTCATCGGTGATTTCAATGGGTGGAATCGCGCATCCACGCCTATGCAGCGCAATGCGGAAGGCGTGTGGGAAGTCAGGCTTCCTGGGGATGTTCTGGTACACGGACAGCATGTGAAGGTTCATGTGGTGGGAGCGGATAATCAGGGGCGTGATCGCATACCGGCATGGATTCACTTTACTGAGCAGGATGCCGCCACGTATGACTACTCCGGTATCATCTGGGAGCCGGCTGAGCCGTATCGCTGGAAGAATACTCGTTGGAATCCCGCATCTGTTCGCACGCCGTTTATCTATGAGACCCACATCGGCATGGCCGGAGAAGAGGAGCGGATTCACACCTACCGAGAGTTTGCGGACAATGTGTTGCCGCGCATTGCCCGTTTGGGGTATAATACAGTGCAAATCATGGCGGTTCAGGAGCATCCGTATTACGGGTCTTTCGGTTATCACGTTTCCTCATTTTTTGCACCCTGCAACCGCTTCGGTTCGCCGGATGATTTGAAATATCTCATTGATACGGCGCACGGGCTGGGCATAGCTGTGCTGCTGGATGTGGTGCATTCTCATGCTGTCAAAAATGTGGCGGAGGGGTTGAATGATTTTGACGGCTCGGGCGGGCAGTATTTTATCGCCGGGGAGCGCGACAGCCGCCACCCGGATTGGGACAGCTGCCTGTTCAACTACGGGCGAGCAGAGGTGCAGGAGTTTCTGCTCAGCAATCTGCGCTGGTGGCTGGAGGAATACCGCTTCGACGGCTTCCGCTTCGATGGTGTTACCAGCATGCTTTACGTCCACCACGGTCATGAACCTTTCACGGATTTAAGCTGCTACTTCAACAATTATGTAAATTTGGATGCCATCACCTATCTGCAGTTGGCAACCACGCTGATTCACCGGGTTTGCCCGGGTGCTCTCATCATCGCAGAGGACATGAGCGGTATGCCCGGACTCTGCCGCCCGGTGGATGAAGGAGGCTTCGGCTTTACGCACCGTCTGGCCATGGGGCTGCCGGATTATTGGATAAAACTGCTCAAGGAAAAGAAAGATGAGGAATGGAGCGTAGGGGATATGTGGTATACCCTCATCAACCGCCGCTACGGTGAGCCCAACATTGCCTATGCTGAAAGCCATGACCAGGCTCTGGTAGGGGATAAGACGATAGCGTTCCGGCTCATGGATGCGCAGATGTATACCAACATGAGCAGCTTGCAGCCCGCAAGCCTCATCACCGACCGCGGAATTGCCCTGCACAAGATGATACGTCTGGTAACTCTGGCAGCGGGCGGTGAGGGCTGGCTCAATTTCATGGGCAACGAGTTTGGACACCCGGAGTGGATAGATTTCCCCCGGGAGGGCAACGGTAATTCATACAAGTATTGTCGCCGCCAGTGGAGCTTGGTAGACAATGCGGATTTACGTTACCGCCATCTGAATGCTTTTGATGCCGCCATGGTGGAATTGGCTCGCAAAGCCGGGCTGTTGGAATCCCGCCCGGCGCAGCCGCTCAACATGGATGAAAACAATCAGGTGATGGCGTTTGAGCGCGGTAATCTGCTCTTTGTGTTCAACTGGAACGGCACGAAAGCCATACCTGACTATAAGCTTCCCGCACCCGCACCCGGCCGCTGGCGGGTGGTGCTGGATTCTGATGCGGCAGAGTTCGGCGGCTATGCCCGCCAGGATGCCGGAGTGTTCCATTTCACGGACAGTAAACGCCAACTCTCCCTCTACCTCCTGCCGCGCACCGTTCTCGTGTTGGCAAAATGCTGAAAAGGAACTTGATTCCCGCTGTACCTACATGTTTATCCCCGATTTTCGAGAATTCATCGGCTGGAATCGTCCGGCTATTGAGCTGGTTGCAGAAAAACTGGAAGCGCTCAACGAAACAGCTCCCGATACCTTTCGCCGTGCCACCGTAGTGGTTCCTACTTCAGAAAGCGGTCGCCGTCTACGTGAGTATATGGCGGAGCGCGCCGGTAAACCCATTCTGATGCCGCGTATAATTCTGCCCGGGCAGTTAATCCCCACAGATGGGGGAAAAGTCGCTTCCGAGATGGAAATATTGGCGGCATGGCTTCAGGTGTTAGGGAATTCAACCGTGATGCAGGGAAAGTCTCCGGCGTGGTTGCTGGATGTGGCGCGCCAGTTGCAGCGGGTGCGGGAGCAATTGGAGCAGGAAAATCGCAGCCCTGATCGCAATGCTGATGCTCTGAATGATTTTGTGACGCATCACCTGCAGGAGTCTGCGGAAGCTTGGAAAGATACGATTACTTATGAGCAGGAGCGCTGGAATAATTTGAGAACGATGTTCGCTGCTGTGGATGATGTTATCGCCGCACGAGGATTAAAATCGCCCGAATGGGTACGTGCAGAGGAGTTGGCGCATCCGAAGAGCAGGGGGATGCTCATCATCGCCTGTGTGCCGGAGCTTTCTCCGCAGAATCGTTTGTATATGAAACGTCTGTCGGAGACAGCCGCAGCGGAGATACGCATATGGGTGAATGCTCCTGAGGAGGAACGGGAACGTTTTGATGCCTTTGGTCAACCCATTCCTTTCATTGCACAAGGACCATTGACCGGGCAGGGATGGTGTGAATGTGTTGTGCAAATTCCCCGTTTGAGACGCCCCGGTGAAGCGTGTCCCGATATATCGGAATCCGATGTCATTCATCCCGTTGCCGGACGCGCAGAGTTCGGAAGAAAGGCTCGCCAACTGGCAGGAGGCTATGATTCCGACCGGCTGGTTATTGCTTCCTGCGACAGTGCTTTCTCATCAGCTCTGGTAACGGCTTTCAAGCCGGAGTGGAATCTGATGCTGCCGGAGGGACGCTCGTTTCTGTCTACGGAAGTGGGGCAAATACCGCATCTTCTGCATGCTGCATGTGTTTCGATGCATCCGGAAGCGAAGGGTGATGGGGCAGTCTCCGGGCGAAGAATGTCTGATTTTTTGCCGTTACTGCGTAATCTTCCCCTGCAGCAATGCATGGCTCCGGATCTCGCTCTGGATGGTCTGAATGCACGGCTGGACATTCTTGTGAGCAAGCATCTGCCTTTTAGTGAACAGCATTTGCTCACTCTGGCGGGGCGGGAATTTTCCGATAAGAGAGAATCCGATTATGTTATTTGGATTGAAAGGGTTATACAACTGGCATATTCCTGCTGCGATAATGCCGCCTGTTCACAGGCGCTTCGAGCCCTTGCCCGTAGTATAGGACAGAAATACGCTGCGGCAGAGGGCAAGATGCAGCCGACAGTACGCCGCATGACGGAGTTCATGAGGCAGGCTGCCGCGCTGGCAGAGCCCGGCGGAGTCAGTGCGTTGGCTGTTTTGGCATTGCTGGATTATTCTGTGGAAAATGCTGCTGCGGGAGCATTGGAGGGAGCGGAACGACGTGATTCCTCCATCAATGTGAGAGGATGGAGAGAGCTGAGTTACACCCGCGCTCCCCGGGTGATTCTCACCGGGTTGCATGAAGGCAGTGTGCCGGAACGGATTCCTGCTGATGCATGGTTGCCGGACTCTTATCGCGCGTTCCTGAAGATGACGGACGGAGAGAGTCGCCGCGCCCGTGATACATTTTTATTTACGGCTTTGTTGCAGAGCCGTTCCGTCGGAGAAGTGCAGGTGGTACTTGCTCGCAGTTCCGCAGACGGAGCACCCATAGCACCGTCATCTCTTCTCCTGCGCTGTGCAACACTTCAGGAAACGGCAGAGCGTGTGAGCCGCCTTTACGCAGACCCGCCGCAATCTCTGCCTGAGTCTCTCTATGCCCAGCCGACTTTGTTGAGGCAGGGAAATCTGCTTCCTCCGGAACCGGGCAGCATGGAGAGTATCAGTTTGCTGGCTCCGAGTGTACCGAATCCTTGGGCTTCACCTGAAAAGACGTGGTCTCCCTCATCCATCAAGCGTTTTCTGGATTGTCCTCTGCGTTTTTGGTTGGATTGTCTGCTGCATGTCAATCCCGGGGATGAACTGGAAACAGACAAGTCTGAGCCGGATGCCGCTGAGTACGGTAATCTGCTGCATGCCGTGTTACAGGTTGTAGCTGTGAAGTTTTCCTCTGCTCCTGCCGGAGCGGACAAATCTGAGCTGCAAAAGAACATAGAGGCATTTGCCGCCGAGTGTGTGGAATATGAGGTTACTGCCGGCTATGGGGATGATTCCGAGCGCCTTACCGCAACGCTTAAACTGCTGAAACGCAATCTGCTGCGTTCTGTACGAGCGTGGTCTTATCACCATGCTGAGGATTTGTGCGCCGGCTGGGAGGTTCTGTTGTGTGAACATCAATTTGACTTCTGTTTGGACGGCGGTGCCGGAGAGCCGCCTATCCCCATCAGTATGCGTGTGGATCGGGTTGACCGACATCGTGACGGGACTTACCGTGTCATTGACTACAAAACCAACGCCACGCCGCCTGATAAAGTGCATTGGGAATATCTTTCCGAAAGCTCAGCCGCTTTATATTCAACTTGGATGCCGCCAGAATTCCTCCTGGAAACAGAAGGAAAAGTAAAACGCTGGGCCGGTGTGCAGCTTCCGTTGTATGCGGAAGGTCTCCGACAAATCTTTCAGCTTGAGGAATTGCCTGTTACTGCATTTTATAATCTACCGAGAACAAAACCGAAAGCCGTGGCCTATAACCCGTTGGAATACTATGAGCATCATGACGCTGCCATGGATTGTGTCCGCCGGGTAGTGAAACTCATGCGCGCAGGTGAATGCCTTTTCTCTGCGGAATCATTGGGGCGCGTCCTGACATATAATCAGTTCGGCGCCTTGAGCGTATACCGGAATCCCGATCCGCGTCCCATGTGCTCACTACCGCTTCTCCCGTCTGCAACCATCACATCTTCCGAATCATGAAATCATCTACCGGATTCCGTTTAACCGGCAATCTCATTGCCGCTTCCGCCGGCACCGGCAAAACTTATCAGCTCACGTCACGCTTTGTGGCTTTGCTGGCACTGGGGGGCAAACCGGAGAGAATGATAGCGCTCACTTTCACCAACAAGGCAGCCGGGGAATTCCGCAACCGCATTTTTCAGGCATTGGCAGACGGCGCTCTGGGAAAACCTGATAGGGAGTGCCCGGAGCGGCTCGGCATGGCCGTTCGAGTATGGGAAACATGGTCAGGGCTGCACCTGACGCCCGATTGGCAATTGGAGCCTGCCTCCAATCCCGTGGCGTTGTATCCGGCTGCGATTCCTGTGCTGCAACGAGCCGTGCAGCAGAGGCGTTATCCGGAAGAGCTGACCGCGCTGCCGGGGGAACCGCCTCTGCCGATGCTGAGCCGGGAGTTCTTTGCACTCCTGCTCCGGCGCGTGGTCAACAAGGCCGCAGAGCTGCACCTGTCCACGCTGGACAGCTTTTTCAACCGCGTGGTTGCTGCCGATTTGCACAGGGCGGGACTCAGCTCCGTTTCGCCTATGAACGCCCTGCAGGAACAGGCTGCGCGGCGAGCTGCCCTGCTGGCTTTGCTGACAGCCGCAGAGCAATCTGATGAGCACGAGCAGGCTCTGCTTACACTGTTCAGTGACATTGCTCAGGACAAAGGCGGGTCAACGCTGGAATTACTGGAAGCCAACATCAAAACCTATCTTTCTCTCTATAGGGAGTTTCCTGATGCTTCTCTCTGGGGGAATGTGACACCGTTCGGGCTCCCGGATTGTCGGGATGCTTATGTGTTGTCAAATGCTGATTTTTCCAGATTTGAGGAGGATATCAGATTGTTATCTTCCCGAATTTCCTGGAAAGGCAAACCGCGCTGTTATCTGAAGAAATCTTTTGCCGGAATTGTCAGTAAGATGAGAGACGGCGCATTTGCGCCCTCTGCATCCATGTCTGCCTGGCTGGAGGGGGAGGAAAAGATGACCCCGCCGGCTGAGGATGCGGCGGATGATGCCCGCCTGCGCTCTCTGGTAAAGAAATTGCAAAAGCTGTGTGCGGCTCAGTTTTTGCGGCGGCTTCAGGAAAAATCGGCTGCCATGTTTGATTTGCTTGCCCGGTATGAATCTGCCTACAGGGCGTGTGTACTCAGTGCCGGCAAGGTTACTTTTGATGATATCAAACAAGGAGCCAGACGTTTATTGGCTGCGCAGGATGCAGGTGTAGATGAATCTCTTGCGCTGCGTTTGGTTTCACGCTTGGATCACTGGATGCTGGATGAGTTTCAGGATACGGATCCGGTACAATGGGAAATTCTGGGGCGTTTGCTGAAAGAAAATGCTCAGTACGGAGATAAGAGCCTTTTTGTGGTGGGAGATAAGAAGCAGAGTATCTACAGTTTTCGCGGTGCGACCTCTGAGCTTTTTGAACAGCTCAGGGGTAATATCCCCGCGCCGGACGGCTATGACTGGCAGCACTCCGTTCTTACCAATTCATCTCTTTCAGAGAGCCGCCGTTCTGCTCCGGAAATCATGGATTTTACGAATCGGGTGTTTGCTGCCATTGATGAGGTCTCGGAAGAATTTTCTCAACACCGTGCCTGCGCGGATAATCGTGCTAAGCCCGGTTATGTTCGGGTGGAGATGCTGCCCTGTGCCAAGTCTTCCGAAACGGTGCAGCACGCCTGCGAAGCGATAGGCGGTATACTTGATGAGCTTTCTGAGTCCTATGCCGACGGCGACTGCCGACTGCGCGGGGGCATGACTGTGGCCATCCTGTTGAAAAAGGGGGATTACGCACGGGAAATTGCTGCGTGGCTGCGCCTGCACCGCCCTCAGCTCCCTGTGCAACTGGTGGAAGATACGCTGATTGCCGAAGCCTCGCCTTTGGGAGAGATGCTGCTGTCGTTTTTTCTCTGGCTTCAAACACCCGGGGATAAGTACCGATATAACCTGTTGAGAGTTTCTCCGCTGGGGGGGGGGATAACCGCCCACGAGCAAACGGTCGAAGCGTGGAACCGGTGGCACCGCCTTCTGGACTCTGCGGGGTATGCCGCGATCATTCAGCGACTTGGTGAGCTTGTCCCGGCTGTCTCTCAGGACAGAATGATGCAGGACTGGTTTGAAGCTGCCTGTGATTTTGATGTTGCCGGCGGTTCGCTTGAAGAATGGATTCTGCACATGCGTTCTCTGAGTCGTAAAGGTGTCGGAACTCCCGGCAGTGTTCAGATTATGACTATGCACAAGAGTAAGGGCGCGGAGTTTGATGCCGTTATATTACCGTATTTGGGTGCAAAGAATGTTGATCAACCACGAGCCGAAGGTATACCCTCTTTCCTTTCTGCCGACAGGAAAGGGCTGCTGGTGCATCCCGGAACCGCCGGTGAGAGGCGTTTCTGGCCAGAGTTGCTCAGAGAAGAAGAATTATGGAAACAGCATAGGCGTGAAGATGCGTACAATCTTATGTATGTAGCACTTACACGTGCGCGTTATGCTAATTATATCCTGCTTCCCGGCGTTAACAAACCCGCAGATGAGGCGCACCGGGAAGCTGATTGGATTCTGCAGAGCATCTCTCAGGATAGGGTGCTGCTACCGGGCGAGACGGTTGCGTTCGGTGTTGCCGATTGGTATCAGCAGACGGAGGAGTCTCGCCCGGTGCGGAGCCTTGCAGCATCATCGAAAGCTCTTGGCAACGTCATTCCCGACCGTCGAAAAATGCGTCCCTCATCCGTTGAATCAGAGTCTGAGCTGTGTAAAAAAACAGCTGATTCTCCCGCGCTTGGTAATAGTGATGCCGCGCAGCTGGGTACAGAAGTGCACTCTCTCTTCGAGCAAATAACGTGGTGGGATGAGGCACTTGCACCTGATTGGTATTTCCACCCGCAGTCAGAGGCGGAGAAGATGGCAGCGCAAGCCTTGCGTCAGCCGCAGGTTCGTGAGCTTCTGCGGGAATTTCCGGGAGCTTCCGTTTATACGGAACAGTCAGTAGAATCTGTTACGGACTCAACCTGGACCTCGGCTGTCATTGACCGTCTGGTAATTTACCCGGATGGGTCTGCACTGGTGGTCGATTACAAAACCGACCGGGATACTTCCCGAGAATCAATGCTTGCTGCACATAGCACTCAGATGCAGGCGTATCGCAGGCTCGTATCGGCGGCTCTTTCCATCTCCCCGGAACAGGTGGCGGTAAGGCTTCTTGCTGTACGCGATGCTTCGGTGTATGATGTGTAATCAGGTTTTAATCCCGCCAGGCATCCGGAAAGTGCAGCGGGGGCGGCAAGGTTCGGGCGGGGCGGCAGATGCGGTTGAACTCCACGGAAAGTTCCTGTCTGTCGCTGTCAAATAGAATCCGCGTTTCCTGCACCGAACTGTAAAGAAAATCCCTGCGCCTCAGGCTCAGCTTCACCCCGGTGTACCCGCAGCTATACACGTCTGCAACGTGGTCATAGCTCGGCGTTCCGTCTTCTTCCGTATACCAGGAAGCCAGGCGCAGCACACTCGGACTAAGGCGGTTGATGTAGAGCCGGCGACTGTCTTCCCAATAGGCTGTTTTCCACACGCCCTCAACCCATTCGGGATATTCTTCATCTATGGCGGTGAGACGTATGACCGCCCGGTGCGGTGGCTCGGGGTGGGGCTCGGTACTCCGAAAAAAGCGGTCGGTGTCCCATATCTCCACCAGAATACCGCCGGAATCAGGATGCGGATAGATGTGAAGTCTCAAATCTCCCCAGCTGCTGTACATGCAGAACGCCAGGTAGGCGGCATTGATGCTGATGGGGGTCAGCTCACATTCTTCGTCCCCAGTCAAATCTGTCAGGGTTATGTCGATATAGCGTTCCCTGACCTTTATTTTCAGACAATAGTCCATGATGTAGGCGAAGTACCATGTGCCGGTGTATAGGGAACTCAGGGTAGTGTGGGTGTGGAGATTCATTGACCGCATTCTACCATTTCATGCGTGAGCTTGCAACAATGAAAGATTGACTTTCAGCGTATTTGCCGTAGAATAGTCGGCGTATGAAGAGAAAACGCGTCGTCATCCTCGGTTCCACCGGAAGTATCGGCACCAGCGCACTCAAAGTAGCGCGCGATATCCCGGAGCGCATGGAGGTGGTGGCGCTTGCTGCCCACAGCAGTGTCGGCAAGCTGGCCGAGCAGGCCCGTGAGTTCGGTGTGCGCAACGTGTGTATCTTCGATGAATCCAAGGTAGCAGAGCTGCGAGCGCTTCTACCTGCAAACGTGAAGATTTGTGCCGGGTTGGAGGGGCTGTGTGAGCTGGCAGCGCTTGAGGAAGCCGACATGGTGCTGGTGTCTATCATTGGCACCGCCGGGTTGCAACCCACGCTTTGCGCCATTGATGCCGGGAAAGATTTGGCCATTGCCTCCAAAGAAATTCTGGTGATGGCCGGTGAGGTGGTCATGAAGCGAGCCGCAGAGAAAGGAATCAATGTGCTGCCCGTGGACAGCGAGCACAATGCCATCTACCAATGTCTGCAGGGCAATCACGGCGGCGCGGAGCAGGTGAGCCGCCTCATCCTGACCGCCAGCGGCGGCCCGTTCCGCACTACCCCCCGCGAACAGCTGGCAAATGTCACTCTGGAACAGGCTCTCAGGCATCCCACCTGGAAGATGGGGCGCAAGATTACCATTGATTCCGCTACCCTCTTTAACAAGGGACTGGAAATGATTGAAGCCCGCTGGCTTTTCGATATCCCCATGGAGCGGGTGGACGTTATTGTGCATCCGCAGAGCATTGTGCATTCCTTGGTGGAGTATCGGGATGGCTCCATTCTGGCACAGCTTAGCTCCAGCGATATGTGTTTCCCTATCCAGTATGCCGTCACTTGGCCGGAGCGAATCGACAATTCGCTGCCGCATCTCAATTTGGCAGAGATTGCCTCACTGCGTTTTGAAGCGCCGCGTTGGGATGATTTCCCGGCGCTTAATCTGGCGCGCCATGCCGGGCTCACCGGCGGCACCATGCCTGCCATGTACAACGCTGCCAACGAAGTGGCCGTGCAGGCATTCGTGGAGGGTCGCCTCAGTTTCCCCGGCATCTGGCAGACGGTGGAAAAGACACTTGCCGCAGCCACCCCGGAGGATTACCAAGGTCGGTTGGATATTATCCTTGCTGCTGATGCATGGGCTCGTGGATATGCCGCTGCTTTGCTTACCTAATTGTATAGGAGCGGGAAGCCAGCATCATGACTGCGGTGAGGATGATATGGAACAGTCCTGTGATACCGCCGACCATGGCTGCGGCGATGAGAAAGAAGGCATCCGGCTGTATCTGCTGCATGATGATGCAGAGGATATTGGCGATAAGTATCAACCCCAGCAGCATGCAGCAGAGCAGCAGACGCTTTCGGCAGATGTCGCTGCGGCAGGCTGCGGAGCGTGACCACAGGCAGCAGTGCAGCACCGCCGGCAGCCCGCTGATACCCCAGATGATGAACACTCCCGGCAACCACCCTATCGGCAGCAGGATGAGGAGATTTAGTATCAGGAACACCCCGCAGAGACGGAGAATCGGGCTTTTGTTCATTGTTGGCGTATCAGTTGCTCAATGTAATCCTGTCGGACATACTGCCGCCACAGTTTCAGCTCTTCCTCGCTCAGTGACACCTGAGACGGTTGCCGGCCTTTGTCGGATGCCATTCCGGTAGTAGCAAACTCTGCCAGAATTTCACCCTGCGCATCCATGAATTGAAGGCGGGAGGAGTATGATTTACGCAATTTCCTTAACCTGTAGTCAGCCACAACCGGTTGCATGCTCATGATGAGTTTCCGTATGCCGTCCTGCTGTTGCCGGTTCAGAGGGATGAGGATGGGGGCTTTTCCTACTCGGTAGAGAATCACTCTGATTTCGGCGCAGCGCTGAGCCGTCTGTTGAAGTTGAGCAAGGTATCGGCGGCTCTCCTGCATACGCTCCTCTATGTATTGCGGGGAGACGCTTATGGCTTGACAGTTGTTGCCCGTAATCTGGAACAGCAACAGGAACAGAGGTAGTATCTTTTTCATGGTTTTGTGTTTGCTCTCATTTTGCGTGATGTTCGGATAATCAGCTCCTGTTTGACGGATCGGTACCAGAGGCGGGTGTCCTCATCATTCAGGGTAAGACGGTTCAGCCGGGCGTATCCGCCGGGGCTGAGCTTGCTTTCTGCGGTGACACATGTTGTACCGCAGGTAAACAGCTTTTCTCCCTTGCTGCCAATGAAGATGACCGAGGCAAGGCACAGGGGAGTGATACGGAGGCGTAAATCGGCTTTGCAGGGCTTCATTCGCGTGATTAAGCGACGGATGTTGGCCTTGTCTTCTTCTGTCAGAGGAATATCAATGGGCAGGAGTGATGCGGGCACACCGTGAATATAGCTGATGGAGACACGTATGTCCGCACCGTTTTCAGCCGCCTGCTGCATCCTGCCGAGCAGTGCGCAGCTTTGCTTCAGGTTGGCGGCATCTTGTTCCGGGGTGTAATCGTATGTGCGGTTTTTGCCTGCGTGTGCAGGCGTGGCAAATCCGCAGCCCAGCAGTACAAGTGCGGAAAGAATAATGGATTTGATGATGCTCATGTCTGTCAGGGAATGGTGATTTCCGTTTGTTGCTGACCAAAGGTCTGTCCGTTATTGCCTATGGCTGCGGCGTAGAGGCGGTATGTACCGGAACGCAGCGGCAGCGGGACGCGTAATTCTCCGTTCTCATCCGTCCGTAAATCCGCTGCCCAAAGCAGCTCGGCCTGTGATGATTCACTGAGCGTCAGCGGAGAGAAGGGGAAAGGGGAGAGCCCCATTTCCCACGCGTCCTCCCAGGAGACGACCGTAGCGTGTGTCATGCCTGCCCACAGATAGTTCCGAGGCATGTAACTATACCTCGTCTCATGATAAAAATTGTCAGAGTAGCGCAGTTTTTCAAAGTACAGATGACTCACATATTTTCCTTCCATGTATATCCGGCAAGGTTCTGTGTTATAGCTCTTATTGCCGGGAGTGTCGGCGATGGGAAAGTGCATGAAGCTGCTGATGCTTCTTTCCTCCGGGAAAAACATGTGTTCCAAGCTTGTCAGCAGATTTTCCTTATGTGGTGGCTCTGTGATTTCATGGGCAAACAGATACAGCTCAGCGTTTATCGGATTCCCTTGATTATCTGTTACCTGACCTTGCAGGAAATGGCCGGTATTCTGCTCCTCTTGCCGTACACGGAGTTGAAGTCGCGCAGGAGAATCCTTTGCTGTGCAGGAGGCATCCTCCACAGCAAGATAGCTTAAAAATTCGCCGCGGTTCGTGTGGTCATACGAAAGAAGTCGGCATCTGATAACCCTGTTCTCCGTTGGAAGCAGGGGAATCTGCAATTCTTTCTGACCGCCTTTCAGGAAAACAGGAACGGCGCGTTCCTCGTTCACCAGCAGCAGAGCGTGAGCGTCCTGCGGCAGTGGCTCCTCAAAATGCAGCGTCAGCACTCCTTTGTCTGCAGATACTCTCATGCCTCTGTTTCTTTCCGGCTGCGGCAGCCAAAAGGGTTGCTCCCATCGGTAGGTATGCCCGTCGGTATCCGTTGTCGAGATGTTGATGACCGCATCGGGCAGGGGATAGGGATTGGGTGGTGTGATAAGATTTGCCAATTCTTCGTCATTAAAGGGGATTCTGATACCCTCACGGCACGATGCGGGGATGGTGAGTTCCCCATCGTAGAGCACGCGCATTTCCCTGCGGCGCAGTACCACTCCGTTGTCGAGGCGATGCTCCGCAACATGCTCGGCAGAGATTTTCGTTTGCAGGCATTGCTCCCGGTTCAGGATATTGCCCTGCAAGTCAAGCAGCACAAGGCGGTCTCCCTGTTGCTTAACCCTGAAACCGGCTGCGGCAAGGATACGGCGTTCGTCTCGTACCCATACATCGTTGCCGTTGGAATCGACCAGGCGCAGACGGAACCACGCAAACTGCGGAAAATTGTTCCCGTCCCTGATTCTGCCGGAAAGGGATACTTCCCCCGATGGGCTCAAAGGGGCGGTGTAGTCTTCCGATTCTTCGTCGCAGCCGCAGCAGACGGAGACAACTGCCTTGTATGATTCGGCTGCAGCAGGCAGTTCTGAGGGATTGACTTTCAGGGAGGCATGCCAGGAATCGGCGTTCGGCGGATTCTCCACTTGCAGTCGGGCGTTGACTTGTAATGGCTGCTGCGGTTTGGGGATGATACAGATGCTTTCTTCTTCCGTCAGCATGTCGTCCCCCACGGAGAAGGACAGCTCATAGTCTCCTTCTTCCTGCGGTAAAGGCATGGTAGCAGAGAATGTCCCTGCCGCGGAGATAGGGATGTCAGCCTGTCGGAGCAGCGTTTTATCACCCTTTTTCAGGCAGAGCATCCCGCCGGAGATGTGTTCCTGTCCGGCAGTACGCACGATGCCTCGGATTCGGGCATTTTCTCCCGCAAAATAATGATGTTTGTCTGAGAATATCACCATCCGATGTTTTGAGGATTTTTCTTCAGACTCCGGTTTCCAATCTTCGATATTGACGAGCAGACTATCTTCCCCGCTGCGGATGAGCAGGGACTCGGGCTGCTCGTCAGCCGGAAGCCTGATGAGACCATCGGTAATTTCAACGGCGGCTCCGTCTTCCCGGTACTGAACGCTGCCGGAGCATACCGGCTCCCCGGTATCTTTGCGGAACACCGCCAGATGCCTGGGAATCGGGGTGCATGCAACTCTCAAATTGCTTTCATTCAGCAGGAAGTATTCCGGACCCCTGTCATGGCTCAGCTCTGCTTTAAGGATATAGCAGCCGGGAGAATAAAGCTGATTTTTCTCAGGAATCACGGTGTGGAGGATATTGTTATCTCCTTTAAGCTGTATGGTTTGAGAGCTTATGTTTTCTGCCGCTTCGAGAAGCTGTTCACCGGATTCCAGGCGTCGTTCAAATAGAAAAAGCGTTTTGCTCAGCGAGAGCATTTTTTCCGAAGGAATCTTCCCGATGGTGAGTGAAATGCTGTCCGTTCCTGCAGTCCGAAGGCGCAGGGAACCGTTCTTATCCCGCTCAGGGTATACGGTAGACGTAGGTTTTCCGATACGGAAACAGTGGCGGGATTCTCTCAACAAGGGGGGCGTGTCCGTGTCATTTCCCGGTTGCGGAGGAATAAGCAATTCTACCTCATCTCCTGCCTGAGCTCCGTGCAGGCTGATATGGAAGATGAAAGAGCCGTCCGGGGCAAGTGCGAATGCTTCGATATTGCCTTCAGGCTTCACCGCCTCATTCAGCTTGGAATATAGCATGTAGAAGCCTCGCTCATTTACCCGAAGCGGAGCGGGAGGCATGGGGATGACGCTGATGTTTCTGCCTTTGTCTGACAGGGATTTTTTCTCATTTTCCGCAGCTTCTGCACCGTTGATACGGAATTGCATGCGGCGGAAGAGCTTCATGAATGCATCCCTGCTGATGGGGGTGTTGAACTCCAGACAGATTTCCGGTATCAGTACATCGTTCTGTTCAAGCCCCCTGCTGTATTGTGTGGAAACATTAATCGCCATGGATTGGTTGCAGGCATCGTAGTCAGAAACAAGCGTGCCGCTTTCGAAGCCGGAGTTTTCCTCAGCCCGAACGAGCAGAGACCACTGCTGATTCTGAGTCAGCGGGTGTTTGGCAAGCACCAGAACGGATTGGGGCAACGGGGTATCGGGCTGTATCTGTTCGGGGGCATTCGCATGGCTCTGAAGCAGCTTTTGCAGTACCGCAGGGGAGATTCCGGTAAGCAAAACCTCGCTTTTGTCTCCCCATTGATTAGGAGAGACGGGAAGATGCTTCAATTCAGCCGGGCGTACTTCGGTCGGCACCTCTTCTCCGTACTCGTTGCGGAACAGGTAACGAAGCGGTGATGCTGCGGAGAAGTTCAAGGATTCTGCCGTTCTCCCGGGTGAGGTCACCAGAAAGGCAGAACGCCCCATTCCGGGAACTTCTGAGGCAAACAACGGCGCGTTCCGGCAGCGGACGGTATAGCGCGTTTGTTCCATGGGTTTGCCGCTGAGGAATTTCGCTCGGTGCGGGGGAAACTCCACGCTGTACTCCGTGCGGCAGCTGCTGCCCTCCGGAAATTCCAGAGCTAGGATGTTGGACCGAATCCAGAATGCTTTGGGCAGGTGAGCATCATCTCCCTTGATGATGATATCCCTTTCTTCCTCACGCATGAGGACGGTGATTCCGTGCCTAAGTTCCTCTTCCGAGGCAGGTATCATATCCTCTGCCAGTTCAATGAAAGCAAGATTCGGGTGTTGGGCTGACAGCTCCGCTGCCGTTATTTCTGCCTGCGCAGTAAAACGGAGTAATGAGATGCTTATCAACAGAAACAGGATGAGCGTTTTCATATGCTTTCATGTCTATTAATCCACGAACTCGGCAAATCCGCAAGAAAATAATAAGTTTTTAATTTTAATCTGAATTAATCTGTGGGTATTGCAAATAGGTTAGATCCATCTACATGAGTGAATGGTCGGGAGAGAGTGTCTTTCCTTGAGTGCTCATTTGGTAACTATCCTTATCGTTCAACACTGAAACCTTATATTGTCAGAAAAAATATGTGATGTCGCAACTGTATCCAATTTAGCTTGACTTTTGGAGTGAGTTCATGCACTCTCTCGGCACGATGAACACAGTACTCATTATCGGTGCAGGTGGTGTGGGCCATGTGGTGGCTCACAAGTGTGCTCAGATGAAGGATGTCTATCAGAACATCCATCTTGCGTCGCGCACCAAGAGCAAGTGCGATGCCATTGCGGCAGACGTGTTTGCCCGCGAGGGTGTGACGATTACCACGCACGCCGTGGATGCCGATGATGTGGCGGCTACGGTGGCGCTGCTGCGTGAAATTAAGCCGGATCTGGTGCTCAATGTGGCGCTGCCCTATCAGGACCTCCCCCTTATGGATGCCTGCTTGGAAGCCGGTTGTCACTACATGGATACGGCTAACTATGAGCCGCGTGATGTCGCCAAGTTTGAGTACAGCTGGCAGTGGGCGTACCAGGAGCGCTTCCGTGATGCCGGGCTGTATGCTCTGCTGGGTTCCGGCTTTGATCCGGGTGTGACTAATGTGTACACCGCCTGGGCTCTCAAGCACCATTTCGATGAAATTGAGTATCTGGATATCATTGACGTGAACGGAGGTGACCACGGACAGGCTTTTGCTACGAATTTTAACCCGGAAATCAACATCCGTGAGGTAACGGCTCCCTGCCGCCACTGGGAAAACGGCGATTTTCAGGAAACCGGGGCCATGAGCAAACATCAGGCCTTTACCTGCCCGGAGGGCGTGGGCACCTATGAGATTTACCGCATGTACCATGAGGAGATGGAATCACTCGTGAAACATATCCCCACCATCAAGCGCGCCCAGTTCTGGATGAGTTTCTCCCCGAATTATATCAACCACCTGACGGTGCTCAAGAATGTGGGCATGACCCGCATTGACCCCGTGGTATACAATGGCGTGGAAATCGTGCCGCTGCAGTTCCTCAAGGCCGTGCTGCCCGATCCCGGTGATTTGGGCAAGACCACGCACGGTCGCACCTGCATCGGCTGCGTGATTCAGGGCAAGAAGGACGGACAGTACAAGGCCATCTATGTATACAATATCTGCGACCATGAGGAATGTTTCCGCGAGGTCGGTTCCCAGGCCATTTCCTACACAACCGGTGTTCCTGCGGCTATCGGCGGTCGCATGATTCTCTCCGGCACATGGAGCGGTAAGGGCGTGTTCAACATGGAGCAGAATGACCCCGACCCCTTCATGGATGCTCTTAACAAGTACGGGCTTCCCTGGAATTGTGTGGAACTTACCCGCGAGCAGGCCGAAAGTCTCACCGTGGTTCGCTGAGACGACTGATACAGAATGCTTTTCATTCGCCGCTTTCCCGTGACTCACGGGAAAGCGGCTTTTTGCTGAGATATTCCAAGGGCATGAAAAGGGTGTAATCTGCTGCTGTGGCAACCACGCTGACGGGGAAATCAACCACAACAGATGCGAGCAGGGACAGAGGCTTGGTGAACCAACCGTAGGGATTGGGTAATTCTTTCATGCTGACGGGCGTAAGCTTTTGTTTGCCACGCTGCACGCTGATAAAGGGCAGGGGGTGCTCTGTGAGTGAATGGTAAACGGGAGATGCAGCTGTTTCCGTAACGATATAATGACGGTGAGGCAGTTGCGTGAATCCGGAATCCTCCAGACGTAACTCCACGTTCTCTTTCATCCGGACGCGTTGTGTCTCCATGTATTGCCGCCCGTTTTTATGAATTACCTGCGGGGCAGCCCCCTCCGCCCCTACCACATGTGCTTCATATTCTTTAGCTATGTTATCAATGACTTGCGCTGAATTGAATGCGGTATATCCGCAGGAACTCAGGCTGCAGCATATACCGAGTATGCAACGAAAAGAATAAATGCGGGTCATGGCTGAAAGATGGGGTGATGATAACAATTCTCAGAAAATTGTCAAATTTTTTCAAAATAGTTGCGGATTTGGCTCGCGGCAGGATTAATATATGTGTAGAATCTATCAGCTATGGAGAAAGTGATTTCCCTTTTTATATGTCTTTTAACGGGGCTGCCGGTGTGCCTGTGCGGGCTTGCCCGCGGCGGCGCGGTGTCCACCCATGTGCATAGTCAGACGGTAACCATCCGCTTCCCGGAACCCGTCGTATCTGCCTCTGCCGTGTGGGAGAACGAGGAGATGACGCAACCTCAGCTTTTTCAAGTGACGGGAGATTCCCGCCATGTACCGCTTACCGACTGGAGCGACCAGGATAAGCTGGAAATCAACTTCCCGAGCGGAACGAGCTGCGGAACACAGTACAAACTGGTATTTCGAGAGGGGGCAACTTATCTGGGAGGCGCAACAATGAAAAATAGGGAGTACACTTTTTACTGCCCGCCGTCTCCGCTGAGCACCATGCCTGTGACCACTTCCAAGGGCTGCGCCGTGTTGGTAACTCCGCTTCATCATAACACGCGCGAATCACAGCTCTTTTCTGAAAAATCTGCGGTGCAGTATGAATTTCGCCGGGTGAAACGCAGCATCTGGAGCGGGAAGCCTTATCTGGGACGCCGGGTGGCGGCGGTAGTGGAACCTGCACGGGTTTGTGACGGTGTGACAGAGCCGGGACTGGAGCGCCTTGCGGCAGCCGGGCAGAAAGTGTGGGGAAAGCTGAAGCCGGATTCCGCTATGCCTGGGCATGTACTGGTCCGCCCGGCGGAAGAGCTGGATTCTGATGAAACATGGGTGCTGCTTTACAGTGGCGCGGCGGGGTCCGGTATCATGTCAAACGGGATTGAATCGGATGATGATACTTTGAGCCCGGAGAATTCGGGCCGATTCCGGCTATTTCACCCGCAGAATGAACTGCTCAGCGGATTAAGAGTGACGGAGTTTAAGCCGGATGCGGGAGAGGTAGAACTGCAACTCTTTTTCTCTCAGCCGCTGCCGGAGAAAGCGCTGCCGGAGTTATTTTCTCGTCTTGAATTCAGTATCGATGGGGAGGGGACAACGGAAAAAACAAAAGAAGGACGCCGATTGACCTTGAATGACAGGGTGTGGCTTCTGTTCCGCTACGGCGGCATTCTGCCGTATACACCGCAGCGTGTTCGTCTGCCGGGAGATACGGGAACATCTCTGGCGTATCAGGCTTCCG
This sequence comes from Akkermansia sp., assembly GCA_045579245.1. GTDB lineage: Bacteria > Verrucomicrobiota > Verrucomicrobiia > Verrucomicrobiales > Akkermansiaceae > Akkermansia. Next base: position 70,503 of record JAZNLU010000073.1, on the reverse strand, counting down.
GCATGGCGAGCGGTATCCGTATCCGCGTCAGCGGAGTGTTGCCTGCTGTGTTGGATGTTACGGTGCCTCGGGGAACGGCATCTGCCAACGGTGCCGTGGTGCGGGACAATCATGTTCACCGCATTGCCCTCAATCCTGCTTGGCCGCAGATTTCAGCGGATTCCGAAAACGTGTTGGTTCTTCCGGTGAAAGCAGAGCATAAACTCCGTTTGCCGACGGCAAATATCAGCGCCGTGGATGTACAGCTGCGGCGTGTGCACTCCTCTCAGGTTACGGATGCTGCGTTTTCTTCAATGTACGATTCCCGGGAACGGGATAAAGCCCGCTACACTTACCGCATTCACCGTGAACGTAAGAGCGAGAACCTGCCCGCTGTAAAAAGCAGTAAATTGCTGGAAAATGAACTTCAGCGTGAGGAGGAATCATTGGAAAACATAGCAGAGAGCAGGGAGCTGTGGCAGCGGGATGCCCTTACCTATCCGCTGCATCGATTTGACCTGAAAGGCAGCGCGATGTTCCGAAGCTCGGAGCTGGTGCTGGATATGGATGCGTTGGCCGGGGAAAAATTGCAGCCCGGTGTGTATCTGGTGACGCTGAAAGTGACCCCGAATGCCCATGTTCAGTACGCGCTTTCCCTGCAGAATCAGCGGGCAGATGCTCTGAACTATGAGCTGGATATCCCCGTGCTGGTGACGGATTTGAATGTTATTTGCTCCGAACAGGGCGTGCTGGTGACGCGCTTTTCGGACGGCTCCGTTGTCTCGGACGCTGAGCTGCTGAAAGTGGTTTGGAATGAAAAAACGGAAAAGTATGAGGAAAAAACTCTCTCGGATTGCAGCGGGGTTGCCTTTTTGCGTGGTGAGGGACAGAGAATTCTTGCCCGCAGCGGCCAGGACATGGCATGGGGGAGAATGCCGTATAAGAGACAGTGGTGGAACTCTCCGCCGCAGCCAAAAGCTGAAGTCCGTGCGTTTCTGTTGACGGATCGATCTCTGTATCGCCCGGGGGATACCGTACATATTCGTGGTTTGTTGCGTGGCTTCAGAAAAGGCATTGCCTGCCCGGCTCCGCAGAAAAAGGTACAGCTGACCGTACACCGCCCCAATGATGAGCAACTCGTGCAGCAAGAGGTGTCACTGAGCGAGTACGGTGGATTTGAGGCTGAGGTGAAGCTGCCGGATGGTGAGGATGATGTCACGGGTACCTATGAGCTGACCGTGCGATTTGGTAATGAGGAAGAAACTCTTCATATTCGTTGCCAGGCTGCACGGCGCAATGCTTTCGAAGCGTCACTTGCTGCGGAGGCGGAAAAGGTGGCACCGCAGAAGCTGACGCTGCGTGTGCAGGCAGATGATTACAGCGGCGTTCCTCTGGCTGGAGCCGTTGCGGAGTTGGTTGTCACCTGCGGTTCTGAGGAAGAAAAGCATACTGTCGTGACCGATGCTGCAGGCAGTGCCGTGTTAGAGTTGCCGATGAAAGAGGAATGGCTGCGGCAGGGTATCCTCTCTGTTTCCGGCAGTATTGCCAACGACAGAGAGGAGTATGTGACCTTTGAGTCTTCAATCCTCAGCTTTTCCCCCGCTGATTTTCGCATCCGCTATGCTGATTCGCGCCTCTTTGCAGAGGATGCCGTGACCTCAGCTCCGCTGAATCGGGAGCAGCGTATCACCCTGCGCTTGGTGCAGGATACCATGAAAACGCGACATCCGCGTGCCTGTTTCGCTATCATGGATTCTGTGCAGACCACGGTGGTAAGCGCAGAAATAACCATCCCCGCAAACTCGCGTCAGGGTGTGCCGTTGCCTGCCGATATCATGCGTGCCATACGCCGTCTGACAGAGGATGATGCGATGCGAGTTTCTGAGTTGAAGCTTGAATGCTATGGCAAAGATGCAGCCGGGAGGGAAGCATTCTATTCAGTGGTTCCGGGTATCGTCGGACCGGAACGGGAAGAGGATTTGCATCTGCGGCTTGAGCCGGAAAAAGGGATGGTGCGTGCGCATTTCTTCTCACCGTACAAGGGGGTGGCGCACGTGTTTGTGGGTTGCGGGGAGCGTCTGCGGCATCTGCAGAAACCCGTGGAGCAGGGGGAACAGGTGCTGGTGATTCCCCTACAGCGGCATGAAGAGGGAACGGTCAGCCTATCATTGGTTCTGCCGAGGAGCGGGAGAAACGCAGACAGCCGTTTCTGTGCCGATACGGCAACCTGTTTTGTGCCTGTGGTGCGGCAGCATCTGGATGTTACGCTCCAATTGCCGCAGGAAGCTTCCCGACCGGGGCAGAAGGTGCTGCTGAGCGGGCTGGTGCAGGCAGAGGGTAAACCTGCTGATGCTGAGGTGACGCTCTACGCGGTAGATGAGGGTATGCTCTCTCTGTTTGCCTATGAAAAACCTGACCCGGAGAAGTTCTTTGCCTCCGGAGATGCGCTCACCTTCAGCCCGTCGTTTGATACCCGCGCTCTGCCGGAAATATCTTCCGAGATGATGGAGGCTGTCTGGCAGGGTGATTTGACAGAGGGGGATTGTCTCAGCCTTTCTTTGCTTTTCAGTGGACAATACGCCGGGCGCGGTGAGGTGAAGTCGCTGCCCGTGAGCGGTATCATGACTGCCGGGTTACGCTCCGGTTCCGAGATGACGATAAGTGAGGGCGAGCTTCCTCCATGGCTGTTGGATGAGGACAACTGCGATGCTGTCGCGCCTGCACCTGTGACGGCCTTGTATTATTGCCCTCCGAGCGATTCAGAATCGGATTTACCGCTCCTGCGCAGCAATTTTGAGCCGCTGGCGGTGTGGAAAGGCTCGCTGCAAACGGATGCTGAGGGACGCTTCTCTGTGGAAGCGGAGTTGCCGGACACGCTGACTTCGTATCGTGTGTTCGCTGTGGCGGCAGATCGCTCCGGCTCGCGTTTCGGCTCTGCGGAGGGAAGCTTTGTGGTGAATCTCCCGGTGATGATTACTCCCGGCATGCCCCTGTTCATGAGCCTGGGGGATGAGCTGAGCCTGCCGCTTACCGTGACCAATGCCACGAAAAAGCCCGGTGTATGGACGGTGAGCATGGAGGGCTGTGATACCCAGCAGCAGATTGAATTGCCTGCCGGCGGCAGCGGCACGCTGTATTTTACGGTATCTCCCCGGACAGAGGGAGAATGCTGCCTGCGGTGGCAGGCCGTGGGAGACCCCGGTGCGGATGCAGTGCAGGGCACCTGTCAGGTGCGTTTCCCCGCTCCCCTGCTCAGGGAAGTTCACCGCCCGGAGCAAACTCCGGGACAGGAAGCGCTGAGGATTGCCTCCCTGTTTGCGCCTGAGACGGCACAATCCGGGCGGGCTGAGGTGGAGGTGCTGTTGTCTGCCAGTCCGCTGCTGCACCTGCGCGGATGCCTGGATTTTCTGCTGAATTATCCCTATGGATGCACGGAGCAGAGAGCTTCTGCTCTTATGCCTTGGCTGCTTTGGGATGAACTCTCTGCTTTCTGCCCGCAGATGGCTCGCCAATCCCGTGAGGAAGTCAGAGAGCATGTTGAGCGGGAAATCAGCGCTCTCTTTGCACGCCAGTGCAGTGACGGCGGGCTGGGGTACTGGAAGGCAGGTGAAGAGGGCTGTGCCTGGGCTAGTGCCTATGCAGCCATGGCGTTGACGGTGGCGGCAGAACGCGGCTATACCCTGCCGCAGGACAGGATGAAGAGGCTGCTGCGATTTGTTGAAAAACAGGACTACAGCCATGAGCTGTTTGTGTCGGATGCTGAGTTGATGGCAGCTCGTGTGCTGGGTGAGCAGCGCCGTATGCAGCGCCTGCTGGAGCGGCGTTGTGCGGCTTTGGCTGAGAGCAAAAAGGCGGGTTTACGCCCCGGGGTGCATGGTGCAACGCTGCTGTTCCTGCAGGCGGTGGAGAAGGGTGAGAATGCAGGAGAAGCTTTCCGTGATTGGCTCAGGACCGTGGGGCACGATTACCGCCACGCCCCCACCACTCATTCCGCTCTTGTGCTGCTGGCTCTGCATGATTTTCTTCGCAAACAAGCCGTGAATGATTCCGAGGTGACGGCGGTGACGGATTCCGGCAGGTATCAGCTCAGGAGGGAGCCGCTGAAATTGTCCTTACCTCAGGTCAAGTGCCCGGCAGAGCTTCCCACCACTTTGGCTGCTGAGGGCGGCACGGTCTACGCGCTGGTGCAGCTCAAGGCGCAGCCGGAGCAGACTGAGTTCCCCGGCGTGACCGAAAAAGGCTTGCAGGTCACGCGTGTTTATGAGGTGAAAGGCGCGGACGGTAAGTGGCACAAAGCTCCCGATCGGCTGAACGTGGGGGACGTGGTTCGGGTGACGCTGACTTGTGCCAAGGCTGCGGATGAGCTTGAGTATTTTGTGCTGGAGGATTATCTGCCTGCCTGCATGGAAGCAATCAACCCGGAAATTCCCTCTCAGGCTGCCGGATTGGAGTTTGTGCCGTGGAGCCGTTGGTTTGACCACCGGGAATATCTGACTGACCGCGTGCGCGGATTCTGCACCCGCTGGAGCGGGCGTGATGTGCTGAATATGACCTATTTTGCCCGTGTAAAACGGGCAGGTATTGCCACTGCACCGCCTGCTCAGGCTCAGCTTATGTATGAACCGCAGGTGTATGGCCTTTCTCCGAACTCCCGTGTTATCACTGTACCTGCTGAATGATGCAAAAAACTGCCACCGATATGTTGTTCAACGCTCTGAAGGAGTGCGATGCCGCTGCCGCCCGCCGCGCGATTGCAGCGGGGGCAGACGTGAATGCACGGGATCGCTATGGCTGCACTCCCTTGCGTTACGCTGATTCCGCTGCGTTATGCCGACTGCTCATGGATGCCGGGGCTGTGCCGACGACAGAAGATGTGGTTTGCGGGCATTATGTTGACAAGCTGCGGCTGTTTGTTGACAGGGGCGTTGATGTGCGCCTGCACAGACGCATGGGTGAGACGGCTCTGTGGTGGGCGCTGGAGGCGGATGCTGCGCGTTTTCTGCTGGAGCAGGGGCTTTCCGTGCATGATAGGGATGATTCGGGCGCCACGGCGCTGTTCGGTAATATCTGGCCGGAAGTGGCAGAGGTTCTGCTGGAGGCCGGTGCGGATTTGTTTGTGCAGGATAACGCCGGGAATACCTTGCTGCATGGGACGGATGCCCGTCTGGGCTGTTGGCCGCTTTTTCTCTCTGCCGGATTGGATGTGAATGCTCGCAATAAGTGGGGAGAGACACCGTTGCACCGGGCGGAGTGCGCAGAGAGCGTGAAACTGCTCATGCAATACGGTGCTGATCCCACGCTGCGGAATAATGACGGGGAGACTCCCGCAGAATATTGGCAGGAGGAGGAAAATGCCTCTTTCCTTGCGGATGAGTTGCCGCTGATGCTGAACTATGTGCGTGCGGCGGGCGATTGATTGTATAGAAAAATCCGACAGCTCAGAGTTTAGGCTGGATATTTGCGGCAAAAAGCGTATAATCGCCGCGCTATGTCAGAAAATCAACCTGCTAATAACGCTCCGGGTTCCTCCGAAGAGGAACTGATTGCCGTGCGTCGCGAAAAGGTGGGCAAGATTCGCAGCCTGGGGGTGAATCCCTACGGCGGTCGATTCGATGTCACCACCAACGCGGCGGAAATCAAGGCCAATTTTGCGGAGGGTAAACAGGTTAAATTCCTGGGTCGTATCACGGCTCTTCGCGATATGGGCAACACTCAGTTCTTTGCCGTGGGCGATGTCTGCGGTTCTATCCAGTGCATGCTTACCAAGAAGGCTCTCAGCCCGGAAGCCTGGGCTTTGTGGAAGCTGCTGGAGCGCGGTGACTGGGTGGGTATTGAGGGTGAAACCTTTGTTACCCGCACGGGAGAACCCTCTGTCCGCGTGGCTGAGTTCAAGGTGCTCTCCAAGGCGCTGCGTCCCATGCCGGACAAGTTCCACGGTCTCGCGGATGCCGATATACGCTATCGCTGCCGCCACATGGATTTGATGAGCAATGCTGCCAGTGCCGACCGCTTCGTGAAGCGTTCCCTCATCATTCAGGAGATTCGCAGCTACCTGACCGACCGCGGTTTCCTGGAGGTGGAGACACCCATGCTGCAGGATGTTGCCGGCGGTGCGGCTGCCAAGCCCTTTGAGTCTTACTACAACGCGCTCAAGAAGCCGGTGACGCTGCGTATTGCTCCCGAGCTTTTCCTGAAGCGTCTCCTTGTCGGCGGTTTCCCGAAGGTTTTCGAGCTCAACCGCAATTTCCGCAATGAAGGTGTGGACCGCCGCCACAATCCGGAGTTTACCGTGTTGGAGGTGTATGAAGCCGGCGGTGATTATGAAACCATGGCTGAAATGATGGAGGAGATGATTACCTCCGTGGCTGAAAAGGTTTTTGGCACGCTTAAGTTTGACCAGTATGACGATGAGGGTAACCTGCGCTGGACGGTCGATTTGACCCGCCCCTGGCGTCGAGCTGATTACAATGATTTGGTGAAGGAGGTAGCAGGGGATGACTGGTTTGACCTCACCCCGGAGCAGCGCCGTGACCGCGCGGAGAATCAGCTGCATCTCCAGATTGGTGATGAGTTGGATGATACAGCGGTCACCCAGCAGGTCTATGAGAAGCTGGTGGAGGAAAAGCAGGCTAATCCGCTCTTTGTCTGCCACGTGGCACGCGATCTCGTACCGCTGGCCAAAGCCAATCCCGAAAATCCGGAAGTGGTAGATGTGTTTGAGCTGGTCATGAACGGTCAGGAACTCTGCCCGGGATATTCCGAGCAGAATGACCCCGTGGAACAGCTGGAGCGCCTCAAACACCAGGCCGGTGAGGAAACGCAGAAAATTGACTACGATTTCGTTCAGACCCTTGAATCCGGTATGCCCAGTGCCGGCGGTATCGGCATCGGCATTGACCGCCTGTGCATGCTGCTGACAGGTGCCGGTTCCATTCGCGATATCATCCTCTTCCCGCAGCTCAAGAACCGCAGCTGATGCTGCATTTACCCCGCCCGGAGCGGGAGAGAGTATACCCTTTCTCCGGGCGGTGGGCAGCTGTGCGGAATCTACCGCAAGACGTCACGCGGAAAAATCACTGAACAGATGCCGCCCCGAGTCACAGTCTGCGTATGTGTTGACCTAGATTATTGCCGACCCCTCATCTTATCATAGCAATAGAGAAAAGGAAGAGCCATGATGAATGCGGCTCCCTGAGCAACTACAACCGGGGTGTCAATAGCGAGCCGACAGATGGCAGACATAGGGTAAGCATAGATAGCGTGCAGATTAGGGCTTATTTCTTCCGTGATAATTGCCTGCCGGAATTCGCCCTCATCTTTAACATTGGGATAAGAGGGGGAAGGCGCAAGCTCGACTGTGCTGTGGTAGGGTTTTGCACCCTTCGGCAGTTCCGTGATGTGCGGAGAATCGGCAGTTTGCCAATATTCCCTGTAATCCCCGTCGTCCGGCAGAGGGTAACGCATTAACCTGAGCTCCTTGTAAACGGTTTGTCTTGCCGCTCCTTCCGTAGTCCGCTTATAGGTGGAGTCCGGTAGGTCGATGCTGCTTGTCAGTTTCGGATCGTAATGATGGAATGTTGTCAGCGTTCCTTTAACAAATGTCTTGTCCTTCGTTTTGTATAGTTCAAGGGATTCGTCCTTACGCTGAGCTGTCAGAATGCATTGCCCGTCCTCCCCCACGTTTTTGAAATGCGCCCCGGTAGAGACAATGCAGCTGTTGAGCATGCAACTTATCATCGCGCAGACGGCTCCTAAACGGTGCGGGAGGTTTATTGTCTCCATTGAAAAATGCAATTATTTAAGAGCAAGAGTAATCACCTGTAGCGCGAGCCTCCAAGATGGTGGCTCGCGCTATAGGTGGAATCTTTACAGGCTGTCTCCGAAGTCCTCTCGGAACTTGGCGGCCAGTTTCTCCTGCCAGTCGCTCAGCGGCTGGAGGCGTCCGAAGAAGAAACGCAGTACTTCCGGCTCTTCAACCCACTTCAGACCGCCGATAAGTTCACGGTTGTCGTACAACCACTTCACTCGGTCAGCGCAGTATTTCACCTGAGAAAGAGTAAAGACGCGGCGGGGGCAGGCGAGACGCACCAGCTCCAGCTCAGCGTAGTTTTCGGAGCCGTCGGGGTTGCGCTGCTCGGAAAGAGAACCGCGTTCCATGCCGCGGATACCACCGGCGATGTAGAGTGCCGTGGCGAGTGCTCCGGCGGGGTATTGTTCATGCGGGATGTTCGGCAGGAACTCGGAGGCGTTGATATGGGCACCGAGACCGCCGGCGGGTTTCACCATGGGCACGCCATAGTCGGAGAGTTCCTTCACCAGATATTCAATGAAGATGGGACCTTGGTTGATGATTTCTTCATCCAACGTCTCCATGAGCCCCACGGCCATGGCTTCCATGGCTCGCACTTCCATGCCGCCGTAGGTCAGGAAACCTTCATAGAGCGGGATGAATGCCTTCATCTTGAGAATGAGGCTCTCATTGTTGGAGATGATGGCACCGCCGCGGGCAAAACCGAGCTTGCGGCTGGAGAAGTAGATGAGATCCATGGCATCGGCCAGCTTGCGGATAATCTCTGCCACGCTCATGTCCTTGGCTGCAGCCTCACGTGTCTTGATGAAGTACAGGTTGTCCTGAAGCAGAGAGGCATCCAACACCGTCATTACTCCGTATTCCTTACAGACGGCTGCCACTTCCAGCATGTTTTCCATGGAGAGCGGTTGCCCGCCGATGAGGTTCGTGCCGGCTTCGATACGCACGAAAGGTACGTGGTCGGCTCCTACTTGCTCGATAAGTGCACGCAGGCGGGGGATATCGAAGTTACCCTTGAAGGGGTAATCCAGATTCGGATCAAGCCCCTCTGGGATGATGAGCTCTTCCACACGCCCGCCCTTGCGGGTGATGTGTGCCTTGGTGGTAGTGAAGTGGAAGTTCATGGGTACCACATCGCCTTCTTTCACAAAGGTTTCGGCCAAGATGTTTTCACAGGCGCGCCCCTGGTGAGCGGGCAGGAAATACTTGGTGCCGAAAACGTGCTCAATGACTCGGGCGAGACGGTTGAAAGTTTCGGATCCGGCGTAGGAGTCATCTGCCTGCATGGAGGCAGCCACCTGATTGTCACTCATGGCGTTTACACCGGAGTCTGTGAGCATATCCATGAACACGTCTCTGTTTTGGAGCAGGAATGTGTTGTTGCCGGCTTCCTTGAGCTTGGCAACGCGTTCTTCTACCGTGGGCAGGAACAACTTTTGTACTACGCGTACTTTGTGCATCTCTAAGGGCACTTGATGCTCTTCTTTGTAAAACTTAACGACGGACATAATTTTTTTGTGTGTGAGTTGATAACTCTTTACCTCCGGTCGACGCGTTGAGTCGGAACAGACGTAAGTGCCGGGATTCTATCATGTTCTCAAAGCTTTTGTCAAACACTTTGCCTTATTTTTTACGACTGTTATGCCATGCAAATTAAATTGCGGCCTCAAAAACGGTAATTTTTAGGAAAAAAGCTTGAATGCGTCAAATGTATACTGTAGAGTGCTTGGGTATGAGTTTTCTGCGATATATCGTGTCGACTGTGGTGGTTGCGGGGCTGGTGTCCTGTTACGGCACCAAGGATTTCACCATCAGCACGGAGCCTGCCGGGGCTCTGATTACCATCAATGGTAAGGAGGTTGGTACCAGCAATCTAACACTGGAGATTGAGCAGAGTAAGGATTTGGGGATTGTAGCAACCAAGCCGGGGTATCAGACCGCGGCTGAGACGGTGGAGACGAAAGTTAACCGATTTCTCTCTTTTATTTGGACGGATGAAAGCCCCTATGCCAAATATATTGAGGAAAATAGTGTAACAATTCCGCTTCAGCGTATTATGACCACGGAAAGCTACCGCCCCACGGCTCTGGAGCCTTACACGGGCGGCGGCGGGCGTACCTCCCCGGATTGGAAGCCGGGGAATCGATAAGTCATAGCCCCATTTTACCGGGGTTAAGGATTCCCGTGGGGTCGAGAGCTTGCTTGAGGTTGTGGTGCAGCTGCATGGCTACGGGACCGACGGCATCTGCAAACCAAGGTGCTTTTGCGAGTCCGATTCCGTGCTCCCCGGTGATGCTGCCACCGTGGGCTATCACCCAATCAAAGAGTCTGTTCACCAGCGCATCCGCTGGGGGTCGGATATCATTTCCCTCAGCATCCTTGAGCACCATGATGTTGGTGTGGATGTTGCCGTCCCCGGAATGCCCGAAGCACGCCACGGGAATGCCGGTCTCTTTCTGCATGCTCTCACAGAACTCTACCAGAGCCACCAGTTGGGAACGGGGGATGACGATATCCTCGTTCAGTTTGGTGAGTCCGGTGGCTTTCAGGCTGTAGGAGAACTCACGCCGCAGCTGCCAGATGGCTTCCACTTCCTCTTCCGTGTGAGCGGGAACAATATCGACTGCCCCCGTGGCGCGAAGTATGTCCGCAATAGATTTCAGCTCAGCGGCTACGGCATCGGCTCGTCCGTCAATCTCAATGATGATGTGTCCCTGAGCAGCTTCCGGCAGAATGCCGGGGCCCAGGTGCCTGCGTGCGGCAGCCAGCGTGAATGCGTCCGTGATTTCCAGAGCACAGGGCAGGTGGCCGCCCTGTAGCACGTTTTGCACCGCCTGTGCAGCAGCCGCAAACCGTGGGAAGGAGGCGTGGATGGCGGCACGGGCAGGTGGTGCCGGAATGATGCGCAGCGTGGCTTGTGTGATAATGCCCAGCATGCCTTCCGAACCGCAGAAGAGACCGACTAAATCAAATCCCTGCTTGTTTTTGTGGGTTCTGCCGCCGCAGTTCAGAATGCTGCCGTCCGGCAGCACTACGGTGAGTCCCAGCACATAGGAGCGGGTCACACCGTATTTCAGGCAGCGGGGCCCCCCGGCGTTGGTGGCTATGTTGCCGCCGATACTGGATTCTTTCCGGGAAGCGGGATCCGGTGGGTAAAACCAACCCACACGGGCGCAGGCATTCTGTAAGTCTGCCGTGAGCACTCCGGCTTCTGCCACAGCCACACCATCGGCGGGATTCACCTCGACAATACAGGTCATGTTTGCGGTGGAGATGACCAGACCGCCCCGCACGGGAACACAGCCGCCCACGTAGCCCACTCCTGCTCCGCGCGGGGTAACGGGGATGCCGTGCGCATGCGCCACTTTCATCGCAGCCGCTACATCTTCCGTCGTGCGGGCCAGCACCACGGCTTCCGGCAGCGCGGCGGCGTGCCACTTATCCCCGGCATGTGCCTGCAGGGTAGCCTCATCTGTCCGGACGCAATCGCCCAACAAGTTCTTCAGTTCATCAATCCAGTTCATGGTGCCTTACTCCTTATCCGTACCCCAGCGGCGGTGCAGCCATGCCTCTGCCGGGGAGAAGAGAATTTTATCTGCCAGCAGCCCCACCAGAATAATGATGAACATGATGCCGATGACCTGATACATGCGCTGCAACTCACGCCCATAGTGCAGGTATTGACCGATACCGAAGCCGGAAACCACGGAAACATATATTTCTGCCGCCATGAGCGAGCGCCAGGCAAAAGCCCAGCCCTGTTTCATGCCGCTCACCACAAAAGGTGCAGAGGCGGGCAGGGTGACGAACACCAGCGTATGCAGCGGACCGGAGCCCATGGTGCGGGCAGCGCGGGCGTAGATGGGCGGTACGCTGCGCATGCCGTTTTGCGTGGAGAGCAGCACGCTCCAGAGCGTGCCCATGATGACCACAAAAAGCAGCGCTGCCTCCGTCTGCCCGAACCAGATGCAGGCCAGCGGCACCCAGCACACGCTGGGCAGCGCCTGTAAGCCCAGTGCCAGTACTCCCAGCGTGTCGCTCACGCTGCGGAAGCGTGCGGAAAGCATGCCCAGCGGTACGCCCAGCACCAGCCCTATGGCGTAGCCAATGAGCAGGCGGCGCAGAGTAATGAGCATGGAGAGCGGAATTTTGCCGTTGATGGTGTTGTCCCACAGGTACTGTGCCACCACTTGGGGAGACGGCAGCACAAAGGGAGACCACAGGCTCTCATTCAGACCGAGGAATGCCAGTTCACCCGTACACCCCGCCCACACCAGAATGAGCAGAATGAAGAAAATCAGCGAGATGAGGAATCGTTTCATGTTGAGGAGAGATTTAATCGGATTCTGCGGCAGTGTAGCCTTTCAGTGCGGAGGTTATCTGCATGGAGAGGTCAGCCAAATCGTGGTCGTTGATGTTGCGGGGGCGGGGGAGAGCAACGGGGAACTGTTCGCGGATGCGCCCGGGATGCGGGGAGAAGAGTATCACCCGGCTGCCCAGACAGACGGCCTCACGCACGTTGTGGGTAACAAAGATGATGGTCTTGCGGCGCTTTTCCCAAACGTCCTGAATATCGCCGTAGAGTCGTTCGCGGGTCATGGCATCCAGCGCGGAGAAGGGTTCATCCATGAGCAGAATCTTGGGGTTGGGTGCCAGGGAGCGGGCGAGTGCCACGCGCTGGCGCATGCCGCCGGAGAGCTCATGGATATTGGAGTGGGCAAATCTGTCCATCTTGACCAGGAAAAGGTAGTACTTGGCCACCTCCAGCCTCTCCTTGTCCGTGAGATTGGGTTTTTGCTTGAGGCCGAACATGACATTACCAATGACATCCAGCCAGGGGAAGAGGGCATGTTCCTGAAACATGACCATGCGGTCACGCCCCGGCCCGGTAATGGGTACGCCGTCGATGAGTGCCAGTCCGCTGTCCGGTTTTTCCAGCCCGGCGATGATGTTGAGCAGGGTGGATTTGCCGCAGCCACTCGGGCCGACGAAACAGACGAACTCTCCCTCATTGATGGTGAGCGACACGTCATCGAGAGCTCGAACCGTACCGTTGCGGGTGCGGAAGTCCTTGCAGACGTGCTCCACGCTCAGCTTGGCGGTGGGGAAAGCGTTGATTTCCTTGTCTAATTTATCGTACATCACGGTTCCTGTGAGTTGGGGGTGTAAATCATGCCGTCCAGCGGGGGGACTCTGTCCAGCAGCCCGGTGCTCCGGGCATCTTTCACAAACTGTTCCAGTCCGGGGATATCTATCTCTGTGGTCATACTGAGCCGCTCCCATGCGCGGGCTACAATCTCCGCATCCATGGGGGCCTGCGTCAGCTCGCTGAGCTCATCGATCACATGCTTTTTCGCCTCCTCCGGGTGGTCGATAATCCATTGCGTCAGCTCTTTGTGCGCGCGGATGAGCGCCTCGGCTTCCCGTGGGTGGTGGTGCAGCCAGCCGGTGCGTGCCGCCAGTACCGTGGTGACCACTTGCGGCTCTTGCACCAGGATTCTGGCTCCCGCCAGCATCTCCAGCCGCGTGACCCAGGGCTCTACCGTCCAGCAGGCATCGATATCTCCCTGTTTCATGAGCTGCAGTTGCATGGCGTTGGGCGTGGGTGATACGCGGCAGTCGCCCGCGCCCTCCAGCGTGCAGGATAGCCCATTTTTCTGCAGCCAAGCGCGGCAGGAAACGTCCTGCGTATTGCCCAGCTGGGGGGTGGCGATGCTGCGTCCCTTGAAATCCTGCGGTGATTGAATCCCACTCTCGGGGGATACCATCAGAGCCGCTCCGCCGTTCACCGCTCCTGCCAGCAGACGAATCTCGCGCCCGTTTGCCACGGCATAGGCATTCAGTGCCGGGCTGGGACCCACGTAGGTCACATCCGCCGTCTTGCCGAACAGCGCTTCCATTGCTGTCGGTCCGGCATTGAAAGTGTGCCATTGCAGGGTATAGCCGGGCAGGTAGCGCTCAAACCAGCCCTGCCCACGGCGGCTCATATTGCGGGCCACAAGCCCCTGCACATGAGTTACATTCGGGAAACACCCCATGCGTATCTCCCGGCTGTTCGGGTTTTCCCGGTTACAGCCGCCCAGCCCCACAAGCATCAGCCCTGCCGCCAGGTAACTCAACATTCGATTCATCATCAACCCACAAACTAGCAGAATTTCCCCGCATGGTCAAGTTCCCGCTCAGACATTTTTGAATGCGATTTTTTCCTTTGGACTAAGTCCGGGCTTGACGTCTTTTGTGTAATTCGTTAAACTCCACACATACCTAACCTCGTTTGTGTGATGCCTCGGCTGAAGAGAATGATGCAGGTGCTGATTCTTCTGATACTGCCCTTCCTGGCAGTCGGAGGGACTTTTGAGGTGTGCCATGAGGCTGAGCACCATGCATGCTGTCACCGTGGGATATCGGAGTGCGGACTGCGGGATGTGGAGAGGGATTGTTGCTCCGCGCCGGGAACGCATTGCAGGCACGGGCATCACCATGAGCAGATTCGTTTGTTACTTGATACCGGAAGTCTGGAGAGGAATGATGATTTTTCCTCCGTGGTATCTGCCTGCTGTGCCGGGCATGACGTTGCTGATATCGGACAGCGTTTCCTCGGTAGTAAAGCAATGCTGATGCAGTACCCGCAGAGACTGCGGCTGGCTGGCTGCCGACAGTTGATGCCGCTGAGATGTTGATAGGACATCGCGATGATGCGTCTCTGTGCGTCCCCCTGCGTTCTGAGACTGATATATTGATTTAAGGGGAAGTGTCAGTTAAATTTTTAGATATAGTTTATGAAAGAGTTTGAATGTTCTCCCCATGGAAGGGGAATCAGACGGGGGGTAGCAATGCTTTGCGCGGGAGCGGCGCTTTCGCTGACTTCCTGTGCCTTGTATCAGCCAAGTCCCATTGATTTGAATCGCGAGACAGCTGTGTGGAAAAAGCTTTCTCAGGATTTGTGCGCGGGGCGCAGAAGCCTGAGCGTGCCTGAACTGAAACGTATCGGATTGCTGCTGAATCCGGAACTGAACAAGGCTCGCCTGACCTGCGCCCGCAGTACTGCCGTGGCAGAGTTTGCCGGATTGTGGGATGACCCGGCGCTGTCTGCCGAGGTGGAGCGGGTGTTGCAGGAGCATCTCACGAATGGAGCCGTCTCTCCCTCGCTTTCTATTCCGGTCACCGGTATTCCCGCCATTTCCAAACGGATTGCCGAGCAGTATAAGGAGGCGGATTATTGGAACATGCGTGAAAAGGAACGCTCGTATTTAGCGGAACTTGATATTCTCTGCACCAGGGTTCAGGTGACTCGCGTGAAGCTGGACGCTATGAAAAAACGCAAGAATCAGGTTGAACAGGAGAAGGATAAGGTGACGGAGCTGTACCGCCTGGGAGAGGTCAGTTTTGCGGATTTTCAGGTGATGACCCGCCGCTTCAGCGATTTGTTGAGTGAAGTGCAGGAGCTGGAACGCGAACACTTGCGGCAGCATCTGGAATTGGTCACAAAGCTGGGGCTGCACCCTGATGTGCGTGAAATTGAGATAGCAGAGAAGCTGGAACGCGGTGTGCCCGCCATGGTGCCTGCCCCCTCTGCCGAGCTGTTGCTGGAGAGCCCCGCACTCAAGGCGAAGCTGGCTGTCTATGGGGCCGGGGAAGAGGAGCTTCGGCGGGAAATCCGCAGACAGTATCCGCAGCTTCAGCTTGGTTTCAAGTATGCGCATGATGGTGGCAATGATAAAATAGGTCCCGGTATCGGGTTTAATATACCGCTCTGGAATCGCAACCGTGAGGCTATAGCCGGAGCAACGGGAGAGCGCGAAATCAGGAAACAGGAAACTCTTGCCGTCTGGCGTGATTTACTTATGCAGGCTTCTGCTCTCTTTGACCGCGGTCAGCTGGCAGAAACACATTGCCGGGAAGAGCTGGCTCGCACTCGTGCTCTGGCAACGTCCGTGGAACAGCTCCAGAAACTTTATGATTTGGGTGAAATCAAGCTGCCGGAACTGGCAGATGCACGGCATGAGCATTTTACCCGCCGGATATCCTATCTGGATTGCTTGAGCCAACTGCGGGAAATCCGCACAAAACTTTTATATCTGAATCCTCAATTTACGGAAAAATAATGAAATCATATTTTTTACTCACAGTCCTGTTATCTTTGGGGGTGTCTCCTGCCATTTGTGCTCAGGAGGCACATGCGCATGACTCCCATCCCGGTGAAAATTGCTGCGGGTATGACCATGTGGATACGCCCGGCCGCCACCATGCCGGCGGGGAACTGAATGGGAAACTACTTCACGAACGTGCATTGCAGGCAGCTGCCGGGCAGGCAGCTCACCACCATGACCACGCAAATTGCAGTGGGCATGAGCACGCCGCTGAGGGTGAGCATGACCACGCGCATTGCGGCGGACATGAGCACGCCGCTGAGGGTGAGCATGACCACACGAATTGCGGCGGCCATGAGCACGCCGCTGAGGGTGAGCATGACTACGCGCATTGCGGCGGCCATGAGCACGCCGCTGAGGGGGAGCATGACCACACGCATTGCGGCGGCCATGAGCACGCCGCTGAGGGTGAGCATGACCACACGAATTGCGGTGGACATGAGCACGCCGCCGAGGGAGAGCATGAGAATTGCAACGGGCATGAGCACGGGGATACGGATGCCCCGGTTTTAGTGACGGCAGATGCCCGCTCCCGTCAGGTGCTGCGAATGAGGGTGGAGGAAGTGCCGACCTCAGACTTGGTGCTGACTCACAGTTTATATGGTTATCTGACTGCTACGGAGCATACCATGGAGACTTATGCTATGCCCTGTGCCGGGCGTATTTCGTTGGCGGTGAAGTCTGCTCAGAAGGTGAAGAAGGGAGATATCCTGTATTCGGTGCTTTCTCCGGCTGTGGGAGAACAAGTGGCGGAACTCACCCATGCGCGGTCGTCATTAGAACGCTGCAATGCTGAATTGGCTACATTGAAGTCGCGACTGGAAAAACTGCAGTCCATCGGGACCGCCAACAGTGAGTTGGAGTCACAGTACAAGTTCAAGCATGCAGAGCAGATTCAGCTGGTACAAGGGGTATCAGTTGCGGAAGCCCGGTTGAAGATGTTGCTGATGGGGACCGAATTAAGCGAACAGGATGGTTTGGCTGCTGTTGTCGTGCGGGCGAATGCCGATGGCACGGTGCGCAATGTAGGTATCAATCAGGGAAGCTGGGCAGAGCAGGGTGCCGCTGTGGTGACCATGAGTAATGTTGAAGATCTGGAAATTGTTGCAACCGTATATGCAGATGATGAACTGTTGGTGGAAAAAGTGCGTGCAACCATGCCCGTGGGGCGAGACCATGTTGCCGTGGAGGGAACCTGGCGTCTGGATGAGCAGGTGAATACCGAAAAACAGACACGCACGCTTTATTTCACGCCTTCCCAATTGCCGCAGGGGGCTGCTGCCGGGCGCTTGTGCCGCCTCGATTTGTACGCCGGGGTAAACGATGGGAAACATGTCAGTATCCCGGATTCTGCCGTCGTGCGTGTGGGGCTGGATGATGTGGTCTTTGTGGAGGTGAAAGAGGGTACTTTTGCCATGGTGAAGGTGCATGCAGGTGCCAGCCGCCGAGGCATGACACCCGTGGCGGGGCTGGTGCCCGGTCAGCGTATTGTGGTGAAAGGCGGTGCGGAGCTGCGTTACCTCCTGCCGGCTGACGGTCAGAAGAAAAAATCGGCAGGGCATTTCCATGCCGACGGTAAATTCCACGAAGGAGAACACCACTGATGATTAATAAACTTCTCGAATTCTGTCTTCGTAATCGGTTGACAGTCATTTGTATATCGCTGGTGTTGCTGGCTCTGAGCGTGTGGCAGGTGAGTCGGCTGCCGGTGGATGTGTTCCCGGAGCTGGAGGTTCCCCGTGTGACTATTCAGACAGAGGCGGGCGGCCTCACCGCAGAGGAGGTGGAGCAGTATGTTTCCATCCCCATCGAATCCGCGCTTTCCGGCACACCCGGAATCCGCAGCGTGAGCAGTTCTTCCGGTATCGGGCTCTCCTTTGTATGGGTGGATTTTGATTGGGATGTGGATATTTATCGGGCGCGTCAGATTGTGTCCGAACGTCTGGATACGGTGCGTGATTCCCTGCCGGAGGACGTGGAAATGGAGATGTCGCCCATTGTTTCTGTGACGGGCGAGATTATGCTGCTGGCACTCACGGGGGATGAAACGGCTGACCCGCTGGAAATGCGGCGCGTGGCGGAGTTTGAGCTGCGCAACCGCCTGCTGTCCATTCCCGGTGTGGGGCAGGTGACAGTGCTGGGGGGGCGCCTGCCGGAATATCAGGTGCTTTACGACCCGGAAAAGATGCGCCAGGCAGGAATAACACTGCCGGAGCTGCGTGACGCAGTGGATCATGCCCAGAGCACGCTCTCAGCCGGGTATCTGGAGGATGTGGCGGGGCTGGAGCTGCCGGTGCAGCAGGCTTCGCGACTGATGACTCCGGAGCAGTTGCGGCGCACGCCCGTCACAAGCCACCCCAGCGGCGTGCTGCGGCTGGAGAATGTGGCTGAGGTGAAGATAGACGGTGCTCCCCGCCGCGGCAATGCCGGATACCGCGGGCAGCAGGCCGTGGTGCTCTCTGTGCAGAAAGTACCGGGAGCCAACACCATGGAACTCACCCGTGCGGTGGATGCCGCCGTGCGCGAGTTCTCGGAAAGCCACCTGCCCGCCAACATGAAACTGCATGCAGATGCGTATCGCCAGTCGGATTTCATCACGCTCTCGCTGGAGAATGGCAAGGAGACGCTGATGATAGCCGCCATTGTGGTGATGCTGGTGATTGTGCTGACGCTGCTGAACGTGCGCACGGCGCTCATCACGCTCATTACCATGCCGGTTTCCGTGCTCATGGGGATGGCGCTTTTCCCCCTGTTCGGGCTGGCCATCAATATCATGACGCTGGGTGGGCTGGCCGTGGCAGTGGGTGATGTGGTGGACAACGCCATCATCTTTGTGGAGGTGGCCTGGCGTAACCTGAGCCGCAATGCCGCCTTGCCGGAGGGTGAGCGTCGCAGCCGCTTCGCGGTGCTGATGGCGGCGAAGGGTGAAATCGTCAGCTCCATCACCTATTCCTCCGTCATCATTCTGCTGGTGTTCTCTCCGGTACTGTTCCTCAGTGGGTTGGAGGGGCAGTTCTATCGCCCGCTTGGTATTTCCTACATGCTGGCACTGGTGAGCTCTCTGCTGGTGGCACTCACGCTGGTACCCGTGCTCTGCTATCTCTGGTTCAAGGCCGGGAAGAACAAGAACGAGGATGGCGATTCTGCCTCTGCCCGATTGATTAAGCGGCTCTATGCACCCGTGCTCGATTTCTGTATGCGCCGCTCCGGCTTGGTGTTCACCGTGCTCATGGGAATTACCGGGGCGGCACTGTGGCTGGGTAGCACTTTCGGCACCAGCTTCCTGCCGCCGTTCAATGAGGACTGCTACACCGTATTCATCAACACCGTGCCCGGAACCTCCCTGGAGGAAACGGAGCGTGTCTCACAGCAGGTGATGGTGGATTTGGGTAAAATTGAGGGCGTGAAGAGCGTGACGCAGCGCACCGGGCGCGCGGAGAATGACACCCATGCGGAACCCGTGAGCGCCTCCGAGCTGCTGGTTCGGGTGGATTTGAACTATGACCAGCGCAAGCTGCGCGATGCGATTAACAATATCATCCACGGTATCCCCGGAACAAGCGGGATGATTGGCTACCCGCTGGCACACCGTATCTCTGCCGCGCTCTCCAATTCCAACTCGGAAATAGCCATCAATATCTACGGCTCTGAGCTGGCGCAAATTCGCAAGGCTGCGGAAAAGGCCGCCAAGATACTCGCAGAGCTGCCGGAGGTGGCAGATGCACGTGCCAATCGTGAGGTGCTGGTGGACACGGTGAGCGTGAATTATAACCGTGAGGTGCTGGCCGCATTCAATCTGACGGTACGGGATGCCGCAGAGCAGGTGTCCGCTGCGCTCAACGGCGCAAAAGTGGGGGAGGTGATTCGCAACCTCGACCACTGGGACATCATGTTGCGCCTTTCCCCGGAGCTGCGGATGAGTGAGGATGACATCCACAACCTCCAGCTGGTTGCTCCGGGGGGGAAGATGGTGCGGCTCGCAGATGCTGCAGATGTGTATCGCGCAGAAGCTCCCAATCTTATCCTGCGCGACAACCGCCGCCGCAAGGCCATGATTTCCTGCAACCCCTCGCCGGATTCCAATCTGGGTGATTTGGCGGATGCCTGCCGGGAGAAGCTTGACCCGGCCATGAATGCCATGGGCTGTTCCGTGGACTATGCCGGCACCATCAAGAGCCGAGAGGAAGCGGGTAACCTGCTGTATGCGCTTGGCTCTGCCGTGTGTATCCTCATTGTCCTGCTGCTTTCCGGCTCGTTGGGCAGCGTGCGGCGCGCTCTCATTACGCTGGTGAATATCCCGCTCTGTCTGGTTGGCGGCATTGTGGCGGTGTTCCTGGCCTCTCCCGATACGGTGAAATCCGTGCTGGGGGGAGAAACTTATGTCCCGCCCATTCTTTCCGTCAGCTCGCTGGTGGGATTTGTGACGGTAATCGGCTTTGCCATTCGTTCCGGCCTTATCATGCTGAACCGTTACCGCGTGCTGGAGCAGGAGGGCATGACACCGGAGGAGGCTATCCGCTCCGGTTCCCTGGAGCGTGTGATTCCCATCATGATGACCTCGCTCACCACCATACTCGGCCTGTTGCCGCTGGTCTGGGCCAAGGATCAGCCCGGCGGTGAGCTGCTGGCTCCGCTGGCTATCGTGCAGTTCGGCGGCCTGGTGTCTGCCACTGTTCTGAATCTGGTGGTCATGCCGGCGGTCTGCAAGCTCTGTGCCCGTTGGATGCCGTGTGCGGATAAATAAGTCTGGCTCGCCCTTGCCCGGTTCCTGTTGCCGCAGAGCTTTGTCTCTGCGGCTTTTTGCCTCCTGCGTGGGTGTTTCTCATTTCAAATGAACTATACATTTCAGATATTGATTTTTTGTGCAATAGGAGCCGCTGGGTAATATTAATCTCCTACTAATAAGATGGGTGTAAATATTCACTAAGCAGTATTTTTTTATAGTTAACATCATTATTTGCTGTACATGGCATTTGAAATGGGATAGGATAACTCCGTGGTGAACGGGGGGAGGATTTTCCCTGTTCCGCCTTTTCTATACTAATATACCTGCTAAATATGAAACTTCATCTTCCAACGCGTTTGCGCTCAGCACTGTTGGCGTGCTGTTCGGTGGCTTGTACTATCTCTCCCTTCTTTTTCTCTGCGGCTCCGGCGTATGCCTTAACGGCTGAAACTATTGATGCAGTAACTACTTACAGCTCAGGCGGCAAGAGTGTGTCGTTCGCTGAAGGTGGGCATATCAACATGGCGGATGCCTGGCACACGCTGACAAGCGGTTCTGAAGCGGTGGCAGAAGTTGCGGCATCCAAAAATCCGCTCTTTATTGGCGGTAAAGGTGGCTTGTTTCTGGACACCTATTGGGGACCCGGAGATGGAATAAATTATATTGTGCTGGAAAACGATTTGTATCTGGCAGATGCGCCCTCTCATGGAAAGACGATAGAATTCGGCAACGATGGCGGTAGAAACCGCACGACTACGCTTAACGGTAATACCTACATATTGGAGGATGTGACGCTGCGCCCCAAGGGGACGGCGGATGTGACTTTTAATGGTCGGGTGACGGACAAGATTGCGATTGACGGCAGCGTTTCCGCCGGGGGTACAACGCTGCGCTTTATCGGTCACAAGGGGATTATTTTTGCCGGTGGGGCGGATTTGACTCATCTGGAGCTAGCCGAGTCAACTACGGAGATTTCGTTTGCCTCGGATGTGACGCTTACGGGTAAGCTGACCAATCACGGAACAATCAATCAAAACAGCGGCAATGTGCAGCTGAACGGATCTGTTCTGGAAGACGGGCGGTACAATCTCAATGCCGGAACCCTCAGCGGTGTGTCTTTTGCCGAGGGCAGCGTGCTTGCGGCTGCGGAGGGCAGTACGCTGAGCGGTGTGCACTTTACCGGCGGCACGCTGGAAATTTCTTCCCTCACTCCGGGTGACTCCGCCGTGCTGACGGCAGCCGGGAAGGTGTCTTTCAGCAGTGATGCTCAGATCAGCCTGGCCTCAGGTCTTACCTCTGGGAGTACCTATGTGCTGTTTGAGGGTGCAGATTATCTGGAAGGGTGGACTGCCCTTACCTCCGATAATTTCTATGTGACCAGCAATGACTACACGACCGGGAAGGTTTCTCTGGATGTGGAAGTGACGGCGAACGGGTTTCATGTTGTCAGCTCGAACACAACCTACACCGTGGGGGGAAAGAGTGCCACGTTTGATGATGCGCAGCATGTGAATTACACGAATGCGTGGGTACAGCTCAACGGTGGAACGAATGGCTCTGCTGCATCGGTGAGCAGTTCGGATAAACCCATTGTCGTGGGCGGTAAGGGTGGCCTCTTCCTGCAGAATTGGGGGCAAGGGGCTATCGTGCTGGATAATGACATGTATGTCATGGATGCTCCGATTCATGGCAATGTGGTTCATTTTGGCAACGATGGTTATACCAATTCAACGACTACGCTGAATGGTAATTTCTATGTTCTTGAAAGCATTATTTTGAATTCCCGCGGTTCGGCGGCCATCAATTTCAATGGCCTGCTCACGGATAAGGTAGCGATTGACGGAACGGCTTCAGAAGGTGGCACGACCGTAACATTTGGCAACGGGAACATCTGGGGGAACAAGGGGTACCATATTGCCGGCGGGGCAAACCTGACCAATGTTGTGGTGGGGGTGGCTCATGCAGAGGTATCCATCTCCTCGGATGTGACGCTTACGGGCACGCTGACCAATCAGGGCACCATTCGTCAGACGGCCGGTGCAGTGCAGCTGAATCATTCCGTATTGGAAGCCGGTGTATACAAGCTGGAAGGCGGCAGCCTTGCGGAGGTGACATTTGGTGCGGGTTCTACATTGGTTGCATCCCGTGAGGGTACGCTGGCAGATGTTTCCATAGCCGGGGGTGTGCTGGATTTGTCGGCTTCCTCTGTGGCAGGGCAGCCGGTGGTGCAAACAAGCGGGCGTGTGAGTTTTGATGCTACTTCCCGTGTCCTGCTGAACATGGAAGGCGTGGAATTGAATACCGTTTATGAGGTCTTTGATAACGCTGCCAACGTGACGGGCTGGGATTCCCTGACGTGGAATAATCTGGAATTTTCCACCGCAGGTGCGTTGAAGCATGATGCATCCTTTGTACTGGGAGCTAACAGTATCAGCGTCTCTGATTTCGGTGTCAGTTATACGGATATGCGTACCTCCGGTGAAGGCACATGGGATTACCGCTCTGCCATCTGGACGTCTGCCGCGCATTCTCCGGCGACTCCCATTAAATTTGTGGTGGGTGACAGTGCCGTATTCTCTGAATCCGCAAGTCTGGCAGTGCGGTCGGATGGCGTGATAGCCGGTTCCGTGTTGGTCAATAACGGTGCTACATTGGCACTTTCCGGCGGGTGTCTGGTGGCTCAGGAGGGCATGATTATTGGAGATGGGGCTACGGTAACGCTCAATACGACCACAAATGAGCAGGGTGCCATTCAGGGCGAGGTGACGGTGCAGAAGGGGGGGACGCTTCAGCTCAACTCCAAAGACGTGACGGGGTACGGCGGGGGCGAGACCTCTCTGCATACGCTGCGTGTGGAGGAAGGCGGTCGCGTGCTGCTTAATTTCTCTGACGGCAATGTGAATGAAACCTTTGCCGGGACGCTGTATCTGGACGGTACGGTGAGTGGCACCGGTACCTGGGACTTCTTTGGAAATGCCCGTTTGATAACCGGTGACAACAAGGAAACCGCCATCAGCACCAATGTCAGCCTGCGCCGTAATGATGTAAGCCTGAGTGTCGGGGAGGGAAGCACCCTCACCCTGAGCGGGGCAATCAAGGCGCGCGAGGGGAATGGGCGCATGGTGAAGTCCGGTTCCGGGCGTCTGGATATTGCATCTGCCGAGATTGCTTCCAATGTGAAGTACCGGGTAGATGAAGGTGTGCTGGAGTTTTCCGGTGGTGTCGGCATTTCTACGGTTGATGTTACGGGTGGGGCTCTGGAGTTGACGAATTCCTGCTCTGTGGGAACAATCAATATGGTTTCCGAAGCGTCTCTGGTCACATTTGCCGGGGCAGAGGGCTCGGTTTACAACGTGAATGTATTGAACTCCGGTTCGTTTGCATCGTTTGCGCGGGATATAACGGTAAACGAGGGCGTTGAGGTCAATGTGACATCATTTGAGAACCACTGGGGGGTCGGTACTGTTCAGGTGGACGGCGTGCTCAATGTAAGTGATACTCTTCTCTTGCGCAGTGGGGAAAACACCACCGGAAATCGGATTTCCGGCAGCGGTGTTGTCAATGCTGAGCATCTGGTACTCCAAAATTCGGGTAGCTATTATTTTGATGTTGCCACCCTTAACATCAAGGATGCTACATTGGAGCGTACGATGTATATTGATGGGGGGAGTGTTAACATTTCTGGCTCGGTCAGTTCTGCTTCCGGGCGTGGGGTTGACTTGAGAGGTGATTCCGAACTGTGTCTGAAGGAGAACAGCTCTGTTGTGCTGAAGGCCTTGTCACTTGCGGATTCTGCGCTCATCAGTCTGGAGAAGGGCGCCGTGCTGGATTTGACTTCCATGTCGAATTATGATGATAGTGATTCTTCACGTTTCAGCAAGTTGCTGAATTCAACCGCTGGTGAAGGCACGCTTAAGGCGAATCTTGCCGGGGAGTTCCGCATGGCGGAAGATACTCAGGTGAACACCAATGTGGAACTTGCCGGGTTGAAGGTGAATTGCTACAGCAGCAATAATCATTCGTTGGTCATCACGGATAGGGGCAGTCTTAGCGTGAGTGGTACACTGACTCTGCAATCCACTGCTGCTATGCAGATAGATGGAGGGTCTGTGCAGGCCGCTGCTGTCAAGCTCGGGCATGGTACGGCGGGGAATCCCGGTCATTTGAAGCTGAATGCCGGGAGCCTGGTGACTGGGGAGATTTCGCTGACCACCGATAATGATACGGGTAATACCTTTGTGATGACCGGCGGTGTGCTGGAACTGACAAGCTCTGTCGGTATCGCGGAAGGAGTGGAAACCCGCATCACGGGCGGTGTTCTTAAGGCTGAGCAAACAGACTGGGGTATCATCGGTGCCACGGTGGGTGGGGCTGCGGTGGAGGGTAGCAAAATACTTACTCTCACAGATACGACCCTTACTTCTGCATTGACAAACAGGGGGAATTTGACCCTGAGCGGAACCCTTACCGTCACCGACCTGTCCGGATTTAATACGGATATTACCTATACCTATTCGGATGGGGAAAATGGGTACCGCACTACTAACGGGTCAGTACGTGTGGTAGACAATACCGGTACCCTGAATGTGCAGAATGTCTCTTTGGCCGGGGAACTGGCAACGGGCTCTATTACTGCCGATGGTGTGGTGACCTTCGCCAATCATACGGATAATAATGTGTACTGGGTCAACACAGAGGCAGATGCCGCAGATGTCAGTGGTGTTACTCTTGCCGGCAGCGGTATTTACCGTATTACTGATGTCGACAGAATTACGGCAGAGAATGCTGTGAGTATGAGTGATGACTGGAGCGGTACCGTTCTGGTGCAGAACTGCGTTGCCAGCGGGATGAATCTGAATAATTTTGCCAATGAAACATCCAGGCTTCTCATCAATGGATTGAGTGGTTGGCTGCAACCGTATGATTCTGCTGCGTACCCTATCAATGTTGACCACCACTTGATTCTGGGTGAGAACGGGCTGACCATTTCGGATTCCAGTCAGAGAAGATATTGCTTTAACGGAGGGCTCAGCGGTACGGGTGATTTCATTGTTGCCACAGCCAGTTCGTACTCTCCGACGTTTGACTTGAGGGGAGATTTGTCCGAATGGGATGGGGCTTTCCGCGTCACTCCCCACACTTCGTCAACCAATACGGCGAGGATAGATCTGTATGTGACAGACGGCGGGACGGTCTTCAGCGGTGAAGCCGACTGTGGTATCTTCCTGGAACGCAAGGGTGTTCTCAATGTCTTTATCGGCAATGCACAGGCTGACACCCGTATTGCGGGTGATATCATCAATGCCGGGGTGCGCAAGGGTGAATCCATTGAATATGGTACTCTTGCATTAAATCTGAGCCACAATACAGAGATTGATGGTACTGTCAGCGTGTCTTCCGTTTCCTTGTCTGCGGGGGCGAATGCCGTGTTCAACGAGTCGCTCACCGCAGGTCAGGCGGTTATTAACAGCGGTGCCACTCTTTCCATGGGGAAAGATGCCGCATTGTCTCTGGAAAATCTCAGCGGAGACGGATTGCTGGAAATGCACCGGTTGCCGGTGCAGCTCGGCATAACGGATGTCTGGACCGGTACGGATGCCTGGACCGGTACGGTCAAATTGTCTGACGCTTCCGTGCAGGACCTGAATCTGAATCTGCTGGGGAATGCCGGTTCTGTGGTGGAACTCAGCGGGGTTTCCGGTTATATGTCCCGTGCAGATGGTGGAACCGGGCAGGCCTATGCGGCCAATCTCGTGCTGACGGATAGCGGTGAGGCTGCCGCCTACAGTATGACGAACGGCTATCGCAATGACCACCGTATCTATACCGGCTCTGTTTCCGGAGCGGGTACATACGAGCGCGCTACGGCCGATTGCGGTACGCAGACTCTCGTCTTCTCCGGGGATGTGTCTGAATGGACCGGAACGCTGAGTCACAAAGTCGGGGAGGATGACGGGAGGGCCGGACTGGCGGTGACGAATGTTACCTTCAGCGGCAGCCGTGAGATTAAGGTTAACATGGTGACGGATGGATATGGTGAATTCCATGTCTCGCTGGATGATGAGAATCTGGCAGAGGGCAGCAACACCGTCACCCTCAAGGGCGATGTTACGGCAGACAGCCTGACGATAACGGAGGGCACAAAAGCTGTACTCGAAAGCGATGTAAACGTGCAGAAACTGGTCGTGGCCGGTTCTGCAGAGCTGGCGGAACAGGCCGCCATCTCGGTTGATACTGTCACGGTACAAGCTGCTGACGGGGAAGGAGAGAAACGGATTGCTCTGGCAGACCTCAGCCTGACCGGGCTGGCTGGGTATGACCGGGATGCTGCGGTGGCATCTCTCATCAGTGTCACGGCTGCAGGTGGTTTCTCCTTCTCGGATATATCTCTGACCGGGGTTGAGTTCTCTGCGGAAAATACGGAATTGACGCTGAACAATGTGCGGCTGAGTCAGGATTGCTCCTTCTCTGTCGGTTCTCTCGGGCGCATACAGCTGGATAGCGTGCTGCTGGAACTTGTTCTGCCGGGACTCAGCAGCTCGGCTGATGGCATACTGGAACTGGATTGCAGTAACTTGTTCCACTGTGTGGTCAATGGCGAGCTGGATGTGGTGCTGGATGTCGATACTGAAGGACTGCTGGCGGCCGGTTACAGAAATGTGACCCTGGATCTGGGTGAGGACGTGACTTATGGTGAGTTGACGATCAATCTGGACGGTGCCACCTATACCGGTAACAGTAATGGCCGGGCGCAGTTCTCCCTGAATGTGCCGGAGCCCGGGACGGTAACGCTCAGCCTTCTTGCTTTGGCTTCGCTCGCAGCCCGGAGACGCCGCCGTTAATTTCCGGCAATACAACCAAGTAAAAAAGCTCTGCACTGATGTGGTGCAGAGCTTTTTTTGCCGGTGCAGCAGCTGGCGGGATGTGGCAACATCCGGATATCCCTCCTACGATGAGGCTCGCATCAGGCCCGCGAGGTTCTGCTCCGGCGGTAGCTACGATAAATTGGAATTGGCAGTCGAGATGTACGCGCTGAAGAGCGAAGCGAAATTCGGCTTACGAAGAGCAACATTGCTGCCTCCGGCAGCAGTGATGACGTTCTGCCGCCGCAGCGGTAATTTCGCTGCCGGGCAGGGCATTTCATGGTGCAAAAAAGCGCATTCGTGAACACGAATGCGCTTTGAAAGAGAGTTGAAAGAGCAATTATTTGAAGATGACCTCGTTCACGAAGGAATGGGGACGCTGGGGGTGGGTGATGCGCACTTCCTTTGCCCCTGGGGCGAGCTTGTAGCGCCGCACGTGCTCGCCCTCGGAGCTGAGGGTGGCATTGGTGACATCGCAGCGCACATTGCCCACGGTGATGAGTTCTGTGCTATCCTCCGGGATGGGCATGGTAATATCCAACGGAGCCTTGGAGCAGAAATAGGTGGTGGCGATATCTGCATCACTGATGCAGCGGGGATCGGTTGCCAGAGCATCTGCCGTGATGCCGATGCGGAAGAGTGTGAGCTTGACTTCCTGCGTTCTGTTGCTTGCATTGGTGACGCAAAGTGAGGTGATGCGCTCCCGGGGGAGCTCCTCTTTCTTCATGTATAGACGATTGTTGATAATATCTTTCTTGAGGTGGATTTCCTGCCCGGATTCCAGCGTCAGAATGATGTTGGCCCAGTGGGACAGCTCTGAGTTCTCAAGGTTAATTTCCAGCCATTCCGGGTGGATGGGGTTGGGCAGCTCCAGAGAGATGCCTTCACCTGCCTGCAGGGGGAAGACCTCCATGATGCGGTTGATGCCGATGTCTTCCGTGTTGCTGTAGGCGGTGAAATTACGCCCCTGCACGGTGCCGGAAGCATAGGGGGGAAGGGCGCGGTTAACGGCAAATTCACAGATGGAGAGCCAGTTGTGCCGCGCCTTGGTGATGCGGAAGCGGACGTAACGGGCGCGGAGGGGCTCTTTGGAAAGATTGACAATGGCCATGTTTCCGTGCTGCGGCTTGCCGACGGGTTGCCAGTTGGTGGCATCGTCAGACACTTCGAATTGGACGGTCGCCGGGTAATCGTTGTATCTGCTGCCGCCTGTGACCAGACAGATGTTGCTGATGCTGATGGGGGAGCCGTGGTCCAGGCAGTACCACTGTCCTTCTTGCTGGAGTTTGTTGTTGGACCAGAATGTCTCCGGTCGCGCATCCATTATCTTGATAGAATCCGTTTTGGTATCCCCGACAGATGCGGTGAAGCGGGGGACGGAGCGCTTCTGCCCGGAGAGGTCGGCATAGACGCGGGCGTTCATGTAGGAGAAGGCGGCATTGAGGACCGGAGTCATGGCGTAGGCTGCCACTTCAACGTCGTCGATTTGCCGTACTCCGCGTTCCGACCAGTCCGCTCGGGTGGTGGATTGCATGTCGTAGAGCGCCTGTACGGTGTCAAAGAAGTAGTGGAAGAGGTAGTCGTCTTCTGTGGCGAAAGCGGTCATGATGGAGGCTCCTGCCACGCCGACCAGTTCAAACTGATCCAGCCATGGTCTGATTTCTTCACAGAGCCCGGCGACGGGGTTCTGGGTGTGTTTCAATTCTCGGGCGGCGCTGATCATGCGGTCAAACTCCAGATGAAGGAGCTGCCCGGCTTTGGAATCCGGGGTGCCGGCATCAATACTGTCGATGAATTTTTTAGCGGTATCTGCAATGTGTGAGGATTCTTCCCGGAAATAACCGTGGGCATTGGGCAGCAGGTATGAGTTGTGCGCGCAGAATATCTGCATGGCCTCACGGTGACGGGGATAGAGTCGGTGCATGCCGGCTTCCCATGTGGAGGCCGATTCAAAGTCCTCCGTATTCCAGGCGTAGTTGGCCACGCCGAACAGACCGATTTTGCTGGCTTCTGCGTGTTCCATGGGGTTGGCAACAAAGCCGCTCATCTGGTTTTTCATGTCCGGGTGAGTATCCAACCCGTAGGTGCGTCCCAGCGAGAGACGGCTGCGCTTGAAATCATTGCAGGGCCAGTTCCACCAGATGAAGGTGGGGCGCTGGACGTGGTTGTTGACCCACTGCTGGCCTTCCAGCGTGATATCGTGTACCACGGTGTCACCTGTCCACATGATGGGGATGCTTTTATCCAGCCCGTTACCCAGAGTTTGCAGGAAGTTTGCGTTGGTCCAGCTGCGGTTGTAACCGGTGGGGCACATGATGAGGGTCTGGTTCACATCCGGGTGTTTGCGGATAAAGTTTTCCAGAATGTAGTTGGTGAGTTGCACCTGCCGCTCTGCTTTGCCAATTTCACCGCTGGAGTCATCTACCAGCACGCCGAAATCGCGCACGCCCAGCTCATACATCTGCCGGAGTTTTTTGCAGAGGGCATCCAGCTGAGTCTTTCCGCCGTTGTCGTTCCACTTGACGGTGTTGGCGGGGTGGATGGCCCAGACGAAGCGCACGTGGTGTTTGCGGGCGTATCTGACCAGTTCCGCCAGTTCTGCGGCGCGTCCGGCGGGGTAGGTTTCATAGCAGCCTTTGCCGTGGTGGTAGGGGTCATCCTTGGGTGCATAGATATAGGTGTTGAGCTTGTTGCGCCCCATGAATCGGAAGATGGAGCAGCGCGCCTCAAAGCTCCACGGTGCTCCGTAATAGCCCTCTACGATACCGCGAGCCGGTAAATCCGGCCAGTCTACGAGGATGCCCATGGGGAGTTCTCCCAGCCGGGTTATTTCACGCAGTGTTTTGCCGACGAATTCATCATTGTGCGCCAGTGTGGCATTCGGCACGTTGTAGAGCATCTGGATGATGGATTGCCGGGCATAATACAGCCCGGTTTCATCATTGGCGTAGACGGTCAGTTTGCCGGGGGTGATATCTACCGCGTATCCCTCAGGCACGTTGGGCAGGCGCTCCCACATGCCGCCGCTTGAATCCGGGGTGCGGAGGATGGTTTGAACATCTTTCACGCGGGTGGTGACGGAGCGGGTGCCGTTGTGTTGCGGTGTCGGATAGATGACAACAGCCTCTGCGGTCTGGAGTGCGGCAGATACCAGCGCAAGCCCGGTACAAAAAAGACTTCCCAACAGGGATGAGGTGTGAAGTTTCATATAATGCGGTTTGTATGAGAGAGCAGAGAATATGGATTCTCCTTAATCCCGCATTATACTGAACATGTGGTGGCAAGGCAAGCAGTAAAAGCTCTGAATTGCCTGAAATATCAGCTTTGTGCTTTTTTCAGCGCTTCCAACAGCTCGGTTCGGCCTGCGGGAAGGTGTTGGAAATGCCGTTGCAGGCAATGGTACGCAGTCTGTTCCGGGCTGTAGATGCCGTGCAGGGTGGCAAGCCGTTTTTCAAAATGGTGCAGGATGGCGATGCTTGGCTGATGTTCTGCCACGTAATCAAAAGCACCGGAGATGAGCGTGTGCCAGGAAGGGTCGCCGGATTCGTTTTCTACGGTGGTAAGCATCAGGCGCGCCATGTAGCTGCAAAGGCGCAGCCGGGTAAGATTGCTGCGCAGCGCCAGTCGAGGTGTCACCAGCTCAGCGGAACTGAGTGTGTGCAAATCGCTCCCCTTGGTTGCCGGGCGATACAGAAGCTCGCATTCGTGGAAGAGGTCAAGCCGCCCGCTCAATTCGCTGCCCGGTTTGCGAGCATTGCGAGCGGCAGTGCGTACGATTCCCCCCGCAGCGGTGCACCAGCACACAATCAGTCCATGTTCACCCAGCGGGTGGAGCTGGAGAATGGTGCCGATGTCCTTTTCCATTTACGGGGTGTTTTTCAGGAATTTTTCCTCGAGCCCGGAAGCCTGAATGGCACGCAGGTAGGGAAGGGTGGCATTACCTTTGGCAAAGATGGTATCAGCCGCGTATATGTCTTGGCGTGCCTGTGTTTTATTCCCCCTGCTGATGTGGAGAACGGCCTGGCTGTAATAGTATAGTGGGGTATCAGAAAGCGGCGTGAGATGGCTGACCAGCGTTTTGGCTTCTTTCCTTTGCCCCAGCATGATGTGGCAGAGATAGATACGGAACGTGAGGATGTCTACCAGATTCTGCGATACCGGATCCGGCATGGAATCAATAATACTGCGGAGCACGTCGATGCACTGCTGATATTCGCCTTTTGCCATATGGAGGTTGGCGATGTTCATGTACGTCGTTTCATCGTGGGGTAATTCCTTTTTTGCCTTGAGGAGTTCCTGTTCTGCTTCCTCCAGCTTGTTTTGTGCGATAAGGCACACCGCCCGAAGATTCCACACGTGCGGGTTTTTGTCGTAAAGCATTTCACACTCTCCCAGCAAGGTGTAGCAGATGACCCAGTTCCCGAAGATGTAGGCCTGCTTGGCTTGGTGAAAAAGGCTGATGTATTTCTCGCGGATTTCTTTTGGCAGGTTTGAAAACTCCGCCAGCCAACCGACAACCGGAGCTGCTTGCTGCTGTTGAGCCGTAAGGGGCAAAGAAAGGGTGAATAGACCTAGTAATCCCGTCAGTAGAAATCTCATGCCTGATAGTGCGACAGAATGGTTTGTGTGATAGCTGTGGGGGTGAGACGGTGTTTTTCCCGAAGCTGGGAATCTTTGCCATGCTCGATGAATTCATTGGGCCAGCCTATGCGCAGAACAGAGGTATGAAGTCCTTTTGCGTTAAGGAATTCCAAGACGGCAGAGCCAAAGCCTCCCACAATGGTGTGATCCTCCATGGTGACGAGCAGCCGATTCGAACTTGCAACATGCAACAGGAGCTCTTCATCCAAGGGGCGGATGAAACGGGCATTGATGTGCCCGCAGGAGATGCCCCGGGATTGAAGCTCTTTCCGAACCTTGCGGGCCGTTCCGTTCATGTTACCGAGTGCCAGCAGGACGATATCCGTACCATCGGCAAGGACCTCAGCTTTTCCGATGGGCAGCAACCGAGGCGTGTCCGATACACTGACTCCCTCTGCTGCACCTCTCGGGTAGCGGATGGCGCTGGGTCCTGAATTGATGCTGTTCATGGTGAAGAGCATGTCTGCCATCTCTGCCTCATCTTTAGGCTGCATCATGATGAGATTGGGGATGGCATGCATCATGGCAATATCGTATAAGCCGTGGTGCGTAGGTCCATCATCCGGTGAAAGCCCCGCCCTATCCATGCAGAAACGCACAGGCAGCCCCTGCAAGGCTGCATCGTGCTGAATCATGTCAATGCAGCGCTGCATGAAGGTTGAGTATACGGCCAAGTAGGGTTTAAACCCTTGTGTGGCCAGACCACAGGCAAAAAGCGAGGCGTGTTCCTCCGCTATTCCGACATCAAAGAAGCGCTTAGGAAAACGCTCCCGGAAGATATCCAGTTTCGTGCCGGAGGGCATGGCTGCGGTGATGGCTGTGATAGCCGGGTCATCTGCCGCCATGGCCGTGAGAGCCTTGCCGAATGCTTCCGAATAGGTGATGGTGCCTCCGGGATTGGTGCTGCCGTCATCCACGTTGTATTGGCCGATGCCGTGGAACTTGGTCGGGTTGCAGCTGGCCGGTTCATAGCCGCGTCCTTTCTCCGTGATGACGTGGATGATGGAGGGCGAGCTGTTGTGGGCTGCTATACGCAGCAGTTTTTCCAAGCGTGCCGTATCGTGTCCATCCACCGGACCATAATAGGAGAGCCCCAGCTCCTGAAAGAAGCTTAGCGGAGTGATGAGCCCGTGAGCTGCCCGTACCAAACGTGCCACTTGCTTGCTGGCATTATGTCCTGCAATGCTTTCTATTATTTGCTTGGTTCGGCTGCGCAGCCATGCGTAAGTGTCAGTTTCCTGTAACTTGGCAAAATAATTGGAGAGAGCTCCGACATTTTTGTCAATGCTCCATTCGTTGTCGTTGAGGATGAGTGTAAATTTTTTTGTGGTGGTTGAGATGTTATTGAGGCCTTCCAACGTTGTACCACAGGTAAATGCTCCATCTCCTACTACCGCTATCACGTGGTAGTCCTCACCGGATAAATCCCGCGCTGCAGCCATGCCCAGAGCTGCTGAAAGTGCTGTGCCTGCATGACCTGCACCGTAGGCATCATGCTCAGATTCGCTGCGTTTGCAGAAACCGGAAATCCCTCCGAACTGGCGAATTGTCTGAAAGCGTTCTGCTCGCCCGGTAAGAAGCTTGTGGATGTAGCTCTGGTGTGATACATCAAAAAGTATTTTATCTCGGGGAGTGGAGAAAACGCGGTGTAGCGCGATACTCAATTCTACAATGCCAAGATTGGGTGCCAGATGCCCGCCTGTCTCAGACAGAGTATTGATGAGAAGTTGCCGAATTTCTCCCGCCAACTTGGGTAGCTGCTCTGCAGGAAGCAACTTTAGATCTGTTGGTGAGTGTATACCTTGAAGCAGGGAAGAATTATCAGATGAGGGAGAACTCGTCATTGGTTTTATTTTGGGGGGTGAAGCCTGTCTCGTTATTCGTATCAGGCATTTCAAGCTTTTGAATGCGGAGCTCGGCTTCCCGCAGTATACTCCGACTGCTCTGTATAAGTTTCAGACCTTCTTCCGTTAGAGAAATCATTTCTTCCAGTCCGGTATCTGATGAGTTCATCCGAGCAACGATATCTTCCAGTCGAGCGGCTGCCTGTTCAAAACTCAGTAGTTCCTTTTTGGCGCGTGCGCACATATGGTATATAATTGGCTGATAATTATTTGTTGGGGTTTCGACTGTAGTAAACCATTTCAGCACCCAGTAGGAAGTTTCGGTACGGGAATTGTCCTTGGGAAGAAACAATACTGGCAAGTGTGCGGGTGTTTTTTTGGCTGTCACCATGGGTGTTGAACAGCTCTGCGAAAGCCATATTGTGCTTTGGCACGAGCTGTAGCAGCTTCCCTTCCAATGCCAGTGGGGAGAATTCTCCGGCTTGTCGGATAACTCCCGAAATACCCGATTTCTGGATGGAATGGGAACTGGGAGTAATCAGGAATCCCTGTACCTGTTGACCTGTTCTCCGGAAAATAGGTTCCAACACATCAGCATAACCGCTAATGGTAGTGGGTATCCACAATGCCTTGCGATCTGCGTACCACGCGACCGCCCATGGCTGATCAGTGACGATAATGTCTCGGGAATTTGTAATGTCGTGCAGCTTTCCGTTAAGTTTATTGGGATAGTACGGAGGGAAATGAGGAATACCCCGGGCACTTGTGATGAATCCTATTTGTAATTCCTTAGGAAATTCGAATATAAATTTACCGGAGGAGATAATGAATATGCTGGCGATTGCAAAATTCCGGATGGATACAAAATTCTCCTCTATTTGCAAACGAGCCAGGAAAATGAATACCAAAGATAAACCGTATGCCGTAAAGAATGGGGTGAAGATGACAGAAATTTGGGAGAGCCCCATCAGAGTAGTCTCACCGAAAAGAGCCATGCCGCAACACACACAAAGCCAACAGGTGAATATAACCCACTTGAGCGCATTGATTACTGAGTTTCGGTAACGATTGAAGAGAGAGAGCAGGAAAAACGGCGTCACGATGATGGAGCCCATGCTCTGATACACGGTACTGCTCTGTTCAAAAGTAGCTCCAAGCAGTCGGAGGAAGAAATTGGCGCTGCTGACATTGAGTCCGTACTCATCTGTAGAACGCATTATCTGCTCTGTTCCGCCGACCCCGAAGCCTCCGTAGAATGCCTGCTGAAAGGCAACCCCTATTCCACCTCCCGGTTGAAGAAGAAGTGTTGTGGGAATCAGAATACAGGCAATACCTATGACTGTGCCGATAATAGCGTAAAGCCCTTTCGGACGGAAATACGTTCCGGTAAAGATAATAAGCCCCAGCATACACCAAATACTGATTCGATTGGTAAAGCACATGAGAATAACGCAAATGTATGCAAGTATGTTGTAAATTAGTACATGGTTATTCCTGTTCTCCTCATTGGCCCGCACTGCTGCACAGATGCAACACATTGCTCCGATAAACATGCACATGAGCATAGGTTGAGCTAAGCCGCTGACGGAAAAATTCAACAGTAGTTTACTGAATCCCATCAGCAGGACTGTTGTCGCTGCAAGAATCTCATCGAATAGTCTTCGAATCAGAATATAACTCAGCACCAGAGCCAAAATGAAAAATATGGTGCTTACTCCGGCAACGACTCTGTCCCCGTCGTATACCATTTCAACGTCCTCAACCATTCTTTTTTGTTCAAACTTATGGTAACCTGTGGCTCTAAGTGCAACAGCAAGAACGGCCGAATGCAGCGGCGCGTATGATGTTGCTTTATAGTGATCAAAATGCAGATCTTCCTCCTGTGTTTTACTTCTGATGTATATGTCAAACGGTGACATGCATTTGGATGTAAAGCCTTCTCCACGAGCCAATTGTCGTGCTATTTGTGCCTGATCCATCGCCTCTGCTTTTTCCAGTCCCTTAAATGTGAAGAAGAGTTGTATAAAGCAGAGCAGCACGAGCGCCGCAGCAAGAAGCATACGGATAATCAGATATACGTTGGTGCGTGATGCTACAGAATTGTCATCGATGTTCATATTCAGAAGTCAGAGATATTGTTGAAAAAAGCTCGGGTCCTCCGCAATCTTGCGTTGAAGAGTGCGCCTGTTGATGCCAAGGAGGTCGGCGGCCATGGAACGGTTGCCGCCGGTTCTCTCGAGCGCCAGCAGGATGAGCTGCCTCTCCACGTATTCTAATTTAATGCAAGGGAGGTTTTCAAGTCCAAAGTACGTTATAGTCTGGTTATTTTTTTTTACAGGAGTAATTTTATCTTCCCCGTTTAGATACTCCGGTAAGTCATACGTATTAATTATTGGACCATCACTCATGATGATGCCGTGTTCTACCGCAGTTCGGAGTTGTCTGACGTTGCCCGGCCATGAGTATGTTTTCAGTCGTTGGAGAGAATCCCGGGAGAAGCTCATGCGCGGTTTATTGTTCTCTTTGCACAGTTCCGATAAAAATGAGTGGGCAATGAGGATAATATCATCACTTCTCTCTCTCAAGGGGGGGAGTGTTATGGTGATGAC
Source organism: Akkermansia sp. (assembly GCA_045579245.1). Classification (GTDB taxonomy): domain Bacteria; phylum Verrucomicrobiota; class Verrucomicrobiia; order Verrucomicrobiales; family Akkermansiaceae; genus Akkermansia. The sequence continues at coordinate 33,881 of JAZNLU010000073.1, read as the reverse complement.
ATTGAGACGTTGGTACAAATCCCGGCGAAATGTGCCTTCCTCGACCATGTCTGCCAAATTTCGATTGGTTGCTGCGATGATTCGGACGTTGACATGGATGGAAGTATTGCTACCTACGCGCTCAATACACCGCTCTGCCAGTACCCGGAGGAGTTTCACTTGCGTAACCTGATCTATTTCTCCGATTTCATCCAAAAAAAGAGTGCCGCCGTTGGCTTCCTCAAAACGCCCAATGCGGCGTTGAGAGGCTCCCGTGAAAGCGCCTTTTTCATGTCCGAATAACTCACTTTCCATAAGTTGCGCAGAAAGTGCGGCACAATTGACCGCTACAAACTTATTGTTACATCGTGGCGAAAGTCTGTGCAGAGCTCGGGCTGCGAGTTCTTTACCGGTGCCTGTTTCGCCTTCTATGAGTACAGAGGCATTGCTTGGGGCTACTCTTTGGAGCCGGTTGAATATGGATTGCATCTGTGGGCTGTTGCCCAGCATTATTTCCGAACCGAAGTTTTGTTCCAGTTTTCCGGCCAGTTCTTTATTCTCTGATTCCAGCTGTCTGGTGTGTGACGCTCTGCGCAGCAGGAGTTCTACTTCATCCAGATTAAGTGGTTTTGTCAGAAAGTAGTATGCGCCATGTTTTTTTGCTTCAGCCGCTGTATCAGCGCTGCCATAGGCAGTCATCATGATACAGAGTGGAGGCTGTGGCAGCGTTTGTGCAAAATCAATAAGCTCCATCCCGCTTTCTCCGCTCAGGCGCAAGTCTGTCAGCAGGATGTCTACGGGTTCGCTTTCCAGAATTCCCCGTGCTGCCTTGCCGCCGGCAGCGGCAAAGACCTCATAGCTGTCCTCCAGTGCGGCACAGAGAACATTGCGGGTGGACTTCTCATCGTCCACTATCAGCAGCACGGGTTTCATGATTTTGCGTCAGATAATCCAGAGCCCGTCCGTCTCGTCGAACCCAAACATGATGTTGAAGGCATGTACCCCCTGACCGCCGGCACCTTTGATGACGTTGTCCTCTGCGCTCATCAGCACGATGCGGTTGGTGCGGGCATCAATGGCCCAGCCGATGTCCACGAAGTTTGTGCGCGTCACATTCTTCGTATCTGCCGGTTTGTTCGGCCCCATGAGGCGGACAAAGGGGGCGCGAGCGTATGCCTCCTCCATGCACGCGGTGATTTGGTCGATGGTGACTCCGGGGGCAAGCTTGGCCACGGTGGTGGTCACGATACCGGTGTTGACGGGCATCAGGTGGGGGGTGAAGGTGATGGTGACATCCGTACCGGCGGCGAGGGAAAGTTCCTGCTCGATTTCGGAGAGGTGGCGGTGGCGGGGCACGCCGTAAGCCCGCATACTTTCGTTGCATTCGCAGTACAGCAGAGTGACATCAGCCTTGCGTCCGGCGCCGGAGACACCGCTGCCGCTGTTCACCACAATATCCTCCGGCAGCACCAGCCCCTCGCGCAGCAGCGGCACCAGCGGCAGGATGATGCTGGTGGGATAACAACCCGGAGAACCCACGATGCGGGCGCTTTCAATCTCTGCCCGATGCCACTCCGGCATGCCGTAGGGCGCCTCCTGCATCAACGCTGCATCCGGATGGGGCTTCCCGTAGAAATCCTCATACACCGCCGGGTCGTTCAGGCGGAAGTCGGCAGAAAGGTCAATCACGCGTATGCCCGCGTCCACGAGCCCGCGCCCGTACGAGGCAGATACGCCGTGGGGCAGGGCAAGAAAGGCGGCCTCTGCCCCCGTGGCGGCAATGGCGGCCACGTCGGAATCCGTGAATTGCAGCTCAGCTCCCGGCACATTGCGGAAACGGGGGAAAACATCGCTGAGCGGTTTGCCCGCATACTGACGGGAGGTAGCACATACCAGTTCAACTCCGGGGTGGCGCAACAGAATGCGCAGAAGCTCCTGTCCGGTGTATCCGCTGGCACCCACAACTGCTGTTTTGACCTTTTTCATGGCAAAAAAGAGTCTATCACGAAAAAAATGTGTTGACAATCACAAAATTTATCTGTATACTGCGCCCGTCGCCGCTCCGCGGGACAAAAAACGGGCAGTAGCGCAGTCTGGTAGCGCACTTGCATGGGGTGCAAGGGGTCGTGGGTTCGAATCCCGCTTGCCCGATACAGCAAAAAAACCTGATTCTTTTTGAATCAGGTTTTTTTTGCGTACGCCGGACGCGTTATGCGTACTTCGGTGAAAGTCAGATCAAGCCCAATTTTTTGTTAATTTCATTGTTCAGGCTGAGGAGTATGTAAGAAAGAGAACTGGTTTCGGGGGATTTTTGGCTTGATTTACAGGAGAGAATGAGGTTCAATAGTCGGCGTATGAAAACAATAGTTTACCTGCTTGCCGGAGCAGTGGCTGCGGCTCTTCTGGCTTCCTGCGGAGAATGTGCATGTAATTCTTACAATTCTGATTATCTGAGGGATGTCCCGGTATCATCCAGCCGTGCTTTTTACTAAGAAACACAATTTAATTTATGTCGTTTGAGATTCGCGAAAAGCCAGACATGGTGGAGCGGGCTCTGCTGGTGGGGATAGCCCTGCCGGGAGAATCCCGCAGGGAGCGCGAAGCGCTGCTGGCGGAGCTGGTAGATTTGGTCAGCAATCTGGGTATCGGCATTGTAGAAAGTCGCCTGGAGTATACGCGGGAGATGCAGGCCAAATATCTCTGCGGCATTGGTAAGGCTGAGGAAATACGCGCCCGGGCAGAAGAACTGGGGGCTGACTGTGTCATTTTTGATAATCTGCTTTCTCCTTCCCAGCAGCGGGAGTGGGAGAAGTTGGTGAATGTGACCGTCATTGACCGCGAGGAGGTGATTTTGGACATTTTTGCCAGCAGAGCCCGCACCCGTGAGGCTGTCATGCAGGTGGATTTAGCCCGCATGCAGTATGCGCTCCCTCGCATGGCGGGTATGTGGAAACACTTGGACCGCCAGCGCGGCGGTTCCGGAGGCGGAAAAGGCGGCGGTGCCGCAGCCCGCGGTGAGGGGGAGAAGCAGATAGAGGTAGACCGGCGTTTGGCTCACGAACGCATTGAGAATATACGAGCTGAGTTGGAGTTGGTACGCCGCCAGCGCGGCACGCAGCGCAAGGAGCGTATCCGACAGGGAATTCCCTGTGCTGCCATCGTAGGCTACACCAATGCCGGCAAATCCTCCCTGCTCAATCTGGTGACCGGGGCAGGGGTATTGGCCAAGGATATTCTTTTTGCCACTCTGGAAACCACCAGCCGCAAGATTGAGCTGCCGGACGGGCAACCGCTGGTGATGACTGATACGGTGGGCTTTATCCGTAATCTGCCGCACCGTTTGGTGGAGGCGTTCAAATCTACGCTGGAGGAAGCGGTGTTGGCGGATTTTCTCATCCAAGTGGTGGACGCGAGCGATCCGGATGCCCTGCGGCACTATGAGACTACCTGTGAAGTGCTGGCAAGTCTCGGTGCTGAGGATAAGCCCATGGTGGTGGTTTGGAACAAGTGTGACCTCATCCCCGAGGAGATGCGGGAGGTGACTCTGGAAGCTCTTGCAAGCAAGGTGGATTGCCCGAGCCTTTCCATGAGCGTGTTACAGGAAAAAGGCGTAGAGAAGCTGATGACCGCCTGCGTGGAGATGCTTTCCCACCGCGTGTGCCGTTGTCGGTATCGAATCCCGCTGGCGGAAAGCCGAATCATAGCACTCATGCACCGTGACGGTAAGGTTCTTTCCACGGAGTATGAGGGGAATGATGCATTGGTGGAGGCAATCTTACCCCGGGAGTTTGCCGCGCGTCTGGAAAATTACCGGATATGAAGAAGGTTCTGACAATAGTTGCTGCTGTGGTTCTGGCTGCCTGTCAGCAGCAGCGTACTGCCGAATGGTATCGCGCTGAGGGTGACAGGTTGGAGGAAGCCGCCCGAAATAAATTGGTGCCTAAAGGATTTGATGCTTTTGTGCGTAGCCCGGGCTATCGGCATTCCCGGGATATTTGGCGCGGACCTGCGGTGAATTTGTACAACCCCGCGCAGTCGTGGGTGGAGGTGCTGCTGGATGAGCAACGCGGCCGCTTGTACATTGAGGGCAGGGTGGCTATGGATTTTCCGCTTTGTTCCGGCAAAATAGGCGGCATGGAAACGCCGAAAGGCACATTCCGCATCTCTCAGAAAGTGGAGAAAGATTACCGCTCGAATCTGTATGGTTCTTTTGTGGATGCTGTCACCGGAAACATGGTGAAAGGGGGCGTGAGTTCAACTGACCCCGCTCCGGCAGGAACTGTGTTTGAGGGATCGGAAATGCCGTATTGGATGCGTTTCAACGGTGCTATCGGCATGCATGTGGGCAATGTCTACCGCAATGAGGACTCCCACGGTTGTGTGCGCGTGCCGGTAGAAGCATGCAGGATTCTGTTTGAGAAATTGGCGGTGGGCTCCGCCGTCATCGTCAAATAAAGCCATGATATCGCGTTTGTATTCAGCATCTGTTACCGGGATACATGGTTATGAAGTCCAGGTAGAGGTTGATGCCCGCCCGGTGGATGACGTGGGGCGCATGACCATAGTCGGACTGCCGGATGCAGCGGTGCGGGAGAGTATACAGCGTGTTACCTCTGCGCTGTCCAACAGCAATTTTTTTCAGCCCGGACAACTTTTGGTTACGGTAAATCTGGCACCGGCCGATGTTCGCAAACAGGGACCCGGGTTTGACCTACCCATTGCGCTGGGACTGGAGATGGTGATTCAGCAAAATTGTGAGAACATGCCGGAGCTGTTTCGCCGCCGTGTGCCGCTGGGGCTGGAGGATTGGTGCATCGTGGGTGAGCTTGCTCTGGATGGCAAAGTACGCGGTATCCGCGGTGTGTTGCCGCTGGCCGTAGCTGCCCGCAGTGCCGGGCGCAGATTTCTGATGGTTTCTCCTGAAAACGCGGCAGAGGCAGCGGTGGTGGAAGGGTTGCAGGTGTATGCCGTGGAGACGCTGAGGGATGCTTGGGATGTTCTGCTGGAGCGGGAGCGTTTCTGCCCCGTGACGGTGCGGACAGATGGCTTCCCGCCGCTGCGTGATATTGATTTTGATGAGGTGAAGGGGCAGCCCTATGCCCGCCGCGCCATGGAGATTGCCGCGGCCGGCGGACATAATCTTTTGATGTGCGGTTCCCCCGGCAGCGGCAAGAGCATGCTGGCAGGTCGCTTGCCGACCATTCTTCCCCCTCTCACACATGATGAAGCTCTGGAAGCCAGCATGATTCATTCCGTCTGCGGACTTTTACCGCGGGAGGGTGGTTTGCTGCGCCGCCGCCCGTTCCGTGCTCCCCACCACACCATATCTGATGTGGGGCTGATGGGGGGCGGTACCAATATTACCCCCGGGGAGATTTCTCTGGCTCACCACGGCGTGCTTTTTCTGGATGAGCTGCCGGAGTTTAACCGCCGCACGCTGGAGACGCTGCGCCAGCCGTTGGAGAGCGGAGTCGTGACCATTTCCAGAGCATCCGGCACCATGGATTTTCCCTGTGCTTTCATGCTCGTGGCCGCCATGAACCCGTGCCCCTGCGGCTATCTGGGAGACCCCCGGCACAGTTGCCGCTGTCGACCGGCAGAGGTGGTGCGTTATCGGCAGAAAATATCCGGGCCTCTGCTGGACAGGTTTGATATCCTGATAGAAGTTCCCCCTGTTGATGCGGCAAGCTTGCTGAGCAAGCCGGACGGTGAGAGCAGTGCAGCCATTCTGGAGCGGGTGTTGGCTGCGCGGGAGCGCCAGAAACGGCGCTATGCCGGAACCGGGATTATCTGCAATGCCCGCCTCAACAGCAGGCAGCTGCGGCAGTTCTGCCCGTTGACTCCCTCCCGTCAGGATATGCTTCTGGCGGCGGTGGATCAACTGGGGCTTTCCGCGCGCGCTTTTGACCGCATTCTGCGTGTGGCAAGAACTATAGCAGATTTGGCTGGGCATGAGCAGTTGACGGATTCTGATTTGTATGATGCTATCCAGTTCCGCCAGTTTGAGCAGCAGCTTCGTTCCTGATTCTCTCCACCTATTATTGTTCCGTGCGTGACGGTATGGTGTCCATACCGTACTATGCCTGAGTTTTCACATGCATTCAGTGGTTGTGCTGCCAAGAGTAAGCTGACCCATAGTGAGTTGGTGCGGTCTGTCCGCTTCATGATAGCCGCAGAATATGAAGCCATCCAGCTGTATGAACAGTTGGCGGAATCCACGGATAACGAAGCCGCCCGCAAGATCCTGTTGGATATTGCCCGTGAAGAGATGGAACATGTGGGTGAGTTCCGCCGCTTGCTCAGTGTGCTTGCTCCGCAGGACGAACCATACTACATGCACGGAGTCAAGGAGACGGAAGAGGCTCTGGAAGAAATTGGAGTCCCTGTGCCCATGTGCTCTTCCTCCGGCTGTAAGCAATAGGAGAGTTGCTCTCATTCCCTCAAAAGGAAACCATGTCTACCATTAGTCATGGTTTCTTTTCGCTTACTTTTATTCAGATTGCCTGTATCCGACTCCAGAGCACAAAAGCAAGGTTTTGAACCCGATTCTATTTTCTCCCCGTCATCAAATGGGAATTGAGTACTCATTACATTTCGGTAATAGAGCGCATCGGAAGAGAAATTAATTGTTTCAGCGCTTAAATACCAAATCAATTCAATGCTCTCTGTTGTTTGCGGCGAATGCGTTCCCACTTTTCGCGTGCTAATTGTTGCATATCCGTTGCTGGATCATTTTCATCGACTATTTCCACACCCAGCATGGTTTCGATAACATCCTCCATAGTGACGATTCCGCGTAAGCCTCCATATTCGTCAACCACAGTAGCTATATGCTCCTTTTTTTCTATAAACTGTTCCCAAATGGTGTAAACGGAAGTATCTTCACCGAATGTAAGAATTGGACGAGTAATATCTGCCACTTTACTAGAAAAATCATCTTCGGCCAACTTTTCCAACATAGCGGTTCTAAGAATATACCCGGTTATGTAGTCCTTGTTTTCAGCATATACAGGAATTCGAGTGAAAATGAGTTCGAGCTTATCATACGCTTCCTTCAATGTGGCTGATTCTCCCACAGCTTCTACAATAACGCTGGGTGTCATAATGTCTCGGGCTTTTACCTGAGACATCTTCATACAACTTTGAAGTATGAGGCTCTCTTTTTCCTGTAAAACTCCTTCTACTGTGCCGATTTTGACCATGGCGCGGATTTCATCTCGACTGACCGTGACTTGTTTATCTGATGGTGTAAAAATGCGCGTAATAAATTCGGAGAGCCAGACTAGAGGCCATGTGATAACTATAAGAACTCGAATGATGCCGGTGCAAGGCAGGGCAAGGTGCCTCCAGTATGATGCGCCTATGGTTTTAGGTATAATTTCAGAAAAGACCAAAATTAGTAAGGTAAGAACTGCTGATATAATACCGAAATATTCTTCACCGAATATTTTTGTGGATTCAGAGCCAACACCTGCTGCACCAATGGTATGAGCAATTGTATTTAGAGAAAGAATAGCAGCAACGGGGCGGTCAATGTTATTTTTGTATTCTTGCAACAGAACTGCTGATTTATTGCCCTCTGTCTCTTTCATCCTGATGAAAGAGCTGGGAGTAGATAACAAAACAGCTTCCAGCACTGAACACAGGAAAGACAATGCCAGTGCACCAAATAAATAGATTAACAAAAGTGTCATGAGCCGTGTATTTTACATGATTTTCTGAATATTGCTACCTATAAATTTGTCAGTACCGTTATTTTGAGACAATCGCATTGCCTCAAAAATAAAAGCACTATAATACTTACATGAACTTAATGATGAGCGGAAAAGAAAAAGAAAGGTTCGTTTTGAGGGCAAGACTTCTCTATTCTAAATGCACCTCCCGCAGTCAGAAATCAGCAATCATAAATGACCTATTTAGTTGCCCTAATTGGTAATATTCATGAGAAAGAAGGTGCTGATTTGGGGGCGTTTTCCTTAAATGCGATGTTGTCTTTATGGGAAGCATAGCGGGCTAAACTGCGGAAAAGTGTGAAGATAAGTGACTTGTTGTTTTTGAGCTCTGGGTAGATTTCTACCGGGTACACCATAACCATAGCGTGAGCCGTGGCGGGCAGGAGGCTTGGGGGGTGTTTTGCCTCCCATTTCACCCCGGCAGGGTGGTGACGGGCGGGCGCGTAATGGGCTAAGCAATAAAACGTAATATATTGGATAGAAATCTTTTGCGAAAGAGTCTCCACAAATTAAGAGGCTGCCTCCTCGCTTGAACAGAGGGGCGGGAATTGATATAATGCGGGCATGGTAAAAAAGGCAAAGTCAGAAAAAACGCACCATCATCCCCTCCTAGATTGTTTCAGCTCGGATGCGTTGGCCGAGGCCGAGGATTTTCTTGCGAGGGTTGACGAACGCCGCCAATCGTATGAGCCTGATGGTGCGGAGCTTTCGCCGCTGCGCCAAAGTCTTATAGCCCGTATTAAAGCTGCTTTTTCCGGGGTAACCTGCTACCGAGATTCCCGATGACCTGCTTTATGCCTGTTCCTGCGCGCTGAGCTATGTGGGGCCTCATGCCTATCGCTTCCTGATTCCCCGCTTCATGGTGGGGGCTTTGCATAACGTGGTGAATATTTTTCCCGGTTCGGGACCCACATCTGACCTAGAGATCTACAAACGATGGCGGATGTACTACCTCAGCCCTGAACAGCAACAGTGTCTTACTGATTTTCTTAACCTAGAGTGTGTGGAAGAGGGCTCATTGCGCGACCAATTCCTGCCATGGGAGCACGATGAATACCGCGCTGAATATGCCGACCACATGGATTACCTCGAATACGGCGCTCTACTTGTGCAGCGTTATGCAGAGCGTGTGGGGCTCAAAGCGTAATTTAATTAAGAAAACACCACCCGCAAGACTAGTATATCATTCGATAAATAACTAGGCATTTGGTATAAAAGATGCGATAATAAGGCATCAGCCATGATTAAGATTGAAATTAGTTCCGAGGATTTAGCCGAAATCAAGAAAAGATGACGAGCCCGCACGGAATCATATCAAGTGGTAACCCGGGCAAAGACACTCAAACTCCGCTATGAGGGAAAGACGATAGATAGTATAGCGGAAGCTTTGGATGTCCACAGGAATACAGTCCTTTTAACTCTGTCAAAGTTCGAAAACCAAGGCTTAAGCTATGCAAAGAGGAGTTGAAGAGCCGTATATACAAATACTTTGACGAAATCAATAAAGAGCCCGTTGTATTTCGCTGGACGTATAAAATGAAAGACATTGAACTTCCATTCTCCGATGAGAGTCCAAATACTTGCCGAACGCTATACTAGCATGACATCGCCCGGTCAATCAGCTCATGTTAGCAGCGAAGCTATGGAAATAGCTCCTAAAAAGCACATCTGCCCAAAATTGAATAAAACAATCTGTGAAAACATAATAAAACTTCACATCTTTCCCTGTCATGACGCGGTGCGCGACACTTTCGGCATCTTGACGAATTGTCGGGAACATGATACATTGCGGATAAGCAACTATTATGGGCAAAACATTATACCGGAAAGTATGGGAGGCACACACCGTCGGCACACTGCCTGACGGGCGCACTCAGTTGTTCATCGCGACGCACCTGATGCATGAGGTAACATCCCCTCAGGCATTTGCCATGCTGCGTGAGCTGAAACTACCCGTGCTGCATCCGGAGCGCACCTTTGCCACGGTTGACCACATTATCCCCACGGATAATCAGTGCGAGCCCTTTGCAGACCCCCGCGCCGCTACCATGCTTGATGCACTGCGGAAAAACTGTCAGGAACACGGCATCCGCCTGTTTGACCTCGCCAGCGGGCGGCAGGGCATTGTCCACATGGTCGGGCCCGAGCTGGGCATCACCCAGCCCGGCATGACCATCGTATGCGGTGATTCCCACACAGCTACGCACGGTGCCATGGGTGCTGTTGCCATGGGTATCGGCACCACTCAGGTGCGGGATGTCCTCGCCACGCAGACGCTCGCCATGAGTCCGCTGAAAGTGCGCAACGTGCGTGTGGAAGGCACGCTGCGCCCCGGCGTGACCGCCAAGGATGTTGCTCTGCATATCATCGGCAGACTTGGAGCCAACGGCGGTCTGGGCTACGCGTATGAGTTCGGCGGCTCCGCCATTGAAAACATGGAGATGGACGGTCGCCTGACGCTCTGCAATCTTGCCATTGAGGGTGCTGCCCGCTGCGGCTATATCAACCCGGATGAAAAGACTTTCGCTTACCTGAAAGGGCGACCCTACGCCCCCAAAGGTGCGGACTGGGATGCCGCCGTAGAACGCTGGAAAAGCTTTGCCAGCGATACCGATGCCGAGTACGATGATGTGGTCATCATCCCGGCAGAGGAGATTGAGCCCACTGTTACCTGGGGTATCTCCCCGGACATGAATATCGGCATATCCGGCTCCGTTCCCGCCCCGGATGATGCCCGCGATGCCGAGAGCCGCAAAGCATACATCACCGCGCTGGAGTACATGAAACTCACTCCCGGTCAGCCGATAAAAGGACTGCCGGTGGATGTGGCATTCATCGGCTCCTGCACGAACGGGCGTATCTCAGACTTCCGCGCCGTTGCACCGCTCATCGCCGGGCGCAAAATAGCACCGGGGGTGAAAGCACTGGCAGTACCCGGTTCCCAGATGACCGCCCGGCAGTGTGAGGAGGAGGGGATTGCTCAGATTTTCCGAGATGCCGGATTTGAGTGGAGACTTCCCGGCTGCTCCATGTGTCTGGCCATGAATCCCGACCGCCTGATTGGTGACCAGATTTGCGCCAGTACCAGCAACCGCAACTTCAAGGGACGCCAGGGCAGCCCCACAGGGCGCACGCTGCTGATGAGCCCGCTGATGGCCGCCGCCGCCGCCCTCACCGGCCGTGTTTCCGACCCCCGCGAGGTATTCGACATTGCCTGAAGTGAACAGCTAACCTCTTTTTATCGAACATGCCTCTCAACAAAATCATTTCCATTTCCGGCAAAGCCGTTCCCGTTCCCGGAGCGGACATGGACACGGACCGCATCATCCCCGCGCGCTTCCTCAAGTGTGTCACCTTCGATGAGCTGGCCGGCACCATGTTCCACGATGAGCGATTCAACGATGACGGCTCCTCCAAGGGACACCCCATTGATGCCCCGCAGCATGCGGGTGCCTGCATCATCCTGGGCGGGGAAAACTTCGGCTGCGGTTCCTCCCGAGAGCACGCCCCGCAGGCCATCAAGCGCTCCGGCATTCAGGCGATTGTAGCGGAAAGCTTTGCCGAAATATTTTTCGGCAACAGCTCCGGAATCGGGCTGCCCTGCGTCTGTGCTGCCCGTGAGGATCTGCTGGCAGCCACCGCGCTCACCACTGAAAAGCCAAACACCGTCTGGAAAGTGGATTTAGCCGCCATGAAGCTGAGCTGCGCCGAAGCATCCTACCCCGTCCGCATGGCGGCAGAGCCCCGTGAAGCTCTCATGCAGGGGCGTTGGGATGCCGTAGTAGAGCTGATGAATGCTCCGCTGGAAGTCGCCGCACTGGCAGCCAAACTCCCCCGCCCCTCACTGTAAAAACAATCACCTTTCTCCCCATGCTGGCTCAGATTGCACCCTTGATCACACGAGGCGTTGTGGACAACACAACGCCCGGCTACATTGAGTTAAAGCTCTGGGGAATAGATGAAGGAGAACCTATTGAGTTTCTGCTCACCGGCAACTGTCTGGCGGATATTGCAGGCTGCCGCGTCAGCTTCACCAACAAGAGCCCCCTGCCCCATCCCGGTCAGGAGCACCCCGTGCTCAAAGGACTGCGGGCAGACACCCGCGCCACCCGCGCCGGGGATATGACACTCTCCCGCCGCCTGCCGGAGCATGACAACCGGCGAGCCATCACCAATATACTCTCGCTGGAGTTCTTCCTCGTGCCGGAAACCCGCGTACTCATTGAAATGAGCAGCTTTGAGTTTGATATCTCCCTGCCCCAGTGGCAGATGAGCTGGGCTGAGGCAAACGCTCAAATGTTCCTCAACATGGAGGCTCTGCGAGCCCACGTTGCCTGGAACATGGAGCATTTTGACGGCCCGGGCATGGCAGATTTGCGCCGCACGGATTTCCCCGCCTGCGAGTGGGACAGACGTCTTAATCACGCAGAAGCCGCCATGGCCATTTTCCCCACCATCCGTGATAAGTACCGCTACCAAATCAACGGTTACAACTCGCTCGCCTACGTCATGGGTCGCCATGATATTCTGGCACAGAAAGCAGCGGAGGATGAAGCCCAAATGCCACCAGATCCGCAGGAAAACACGCGGGAGTGGGAAGTGGTGGATTTTGTGGAACCCGCTTACGCCGCAGAGGTGAAGCGCGCCCTGCACCACCCGCTGTTTCTGGAAACTTCCCACCTCACCTCCATCGTCCACCAGACCCTGCTGAGCAAACAGCCCACCCCGGAAACAGAGGAATTTGTGAACGACTACGCCGGCGTGGTCAGCCATATTCTGGCTACCATCCTGCTGACACGGCAGAAAGAATTTTCACTGGAGCTGGCATGCAAACGCATCAGCATCCTTATCCTGCGCGTACAGGCGCTTGCCGGGCGCGGTTCCAAACTTATTCAAAACGGAGCCACCCCCCTGCTGCAGGAAGCCGCCTCCGCCCTCCTGACACGGCTGGAAGACTTCAACACCCGCTTGCGCCGCCGCTGATTTTTCCGACCTCTGCCACCGCCATGTATGTTGCCCGGGAACGACGCGCCTACATACTCCGCCTCCTGCAGCAGCGCGGTAGCATCCGCTCTGCCACTCTGGCTCATGAGCTGGGCGTGACAGATGAAACCATCCGCACCGATTTGGTGGCACTTCAGGCACAGGGGCTCTTAGAACGCGTACACGGCGGAGCCCGCTACCGACTGCCGCTCGGTGCCGATTTACCCGCCGGCAACGCACGGCCGGATTGTCAGCTTGCCGCACTCGCGGCTCAGCACATCCTGCCCGGCATGCGGCTCTGGTTGGATGCATCACCCTTTTCCGCAGCACTGGTCGCAGCTCTGAGCGACAAGCCCTGCACCCTCATCACCCCCGCCCTTTCCCTGCTCCGGCAACTCTCTGCCGCCACCCTGCCGCATGAAATCATTTGCCCGGGCGGTACACTTGACAAGGAAAGCGGTTTCTTCCGCACCGATAATACAGAGGACTACCTGCGCCGCCTGGCTCCGGATGCCGCTGTCATCTCCCCGCCCGCACTGCGAGCCCGCGCCGCCGCGTTTGATTCTTCCCTGCGCGCACACTGGGTACAGGCAGCCGATTACGCCTCCGCCCAGACCCTCGCCATTGTCCCCGCTGCCGCGCTGAGCGCCCTGGCGCCCCACACCGTAGAAATCTCTCCCACCTGCATCTTCACAGAGAATTTTCTGCCCCCGGGCTTTGAAAACAGCCACATAAAAACCGTGCCCTACATCGCCCGCGAAGACGCTGTGCAGAGCACGGAGTTGGATTACTGATAAATGATGAATTACTGAGCGTTGGCAGACTTGCTCTGCAACCAGTTCATGATTTTCTGCCCGGTCTGAGTCTTGGGCTGATAGGTGTTGGCTGCGGGAGCAGTGGTTCCATTGTTCGCCGTATTACCGGGGATGACAGCATTAACGGCTGCCCCCACCAGACAGTCACGGTACATCTTGCCGCCCTGCCAGTTGTTAAAAGTGAAGCGAGCGGATTCCGGCATGGCTTTTTCCGTACGCAGCACGCGGTAGCGCAGGCTGTTACGGGAGAAGTAGTCATAGGTGGCATCCGCGCCGTAGTACATCATATCCGTGTAGGATGAGGGGTCAACCAGAGTATAGGAAGAGGGGGTGAGCAGTTCCTTGCGGGTGATGGTCTGCACCGGCATCAACGAGCAGGAAGCCAGCGCCAGCGCAGCGGTAATGGAAGTAATATAAATACGCATGGCGCGGGTTGTACCATAAAAAGCAACAAATATCAAGACCAAAGAAAACCTTAGCTCACTTCTCAACAGGCTTAGGATCATTTTTTTTTCGAGAAATGCTCTCTTTTAATTTTTCCTGTATTTAGGAGAAGCCCCCCACGCATTGGAAAAGGCAACGGAATTACGGCAAAAACATGAAAATGAGATGATGTAAATAGGCAGACACAGCAAATCTATCCACTGATAGTTGAAGCCATGAACAATACTCATCACCACAAAAGGAGCACAGTACCAACCGCTTTTCCCGATATCGTGCAACCGACGGCACCATGGCACCAATTCCGGGAATCCAATTTAAAATAAGGAAAAAGACAAACAGAATCCAATTAAGAAGCGTCTACCCGGCAAAAGGATTACCCATAACCAGCAAAGTCCGCCAAGCCAAAACTCCCTTCTGGTACACCGGCTATTCCATGACGTCCAACTTCGGATATAAAGGTTCTTCGTCAGGGTAAAAAAATCGGCGGTATTAGGGTCATAGTTCGTATTCATAAGCAGGTTAAACAAACATAACAAACAAACCTCCAAGGTCAAGCATAATAAACTACCGAAACGGCTTTTCAAACATGCGCAAAACAGAATCGCACGGGTGATAATGAAAGGTATAGAGTGCGTGCGGTGGGTAGAGTCGGGTCGCGGTTTTAAAAGCTCGCTGAGCTCGCGGTGAAGAACGCCCGTCACGTGCGGGGTGAAGAATCGTCTGCGGCCGATGGTGAAAACAAGGCTGCGCCTTGGGTGAAAAACTCGGTTCTCTGAGCCGAGTGGGGTAAAATGAAGAAGCCTCCCTGCCGCGGCGTAGCCCCGCAGGGGCGAAGACGGGTCGCGGGACCTATCGTCCGACAAGACGCCCGACGGCTGTAAGGGCGGCTAGTATGGCGTTCGATAAATAGCTAAACATCAGGAATAGACACATTGGTAGATAAATGGGAAATTGGAGGGGGGATGTTCACTCTGTCTGATGAGCGAAGTGAAATTCTCGCCTGCGGCTCGAGTGAAATTCGGCTTTCGCCGAGCGAAATTGGCTCTGCCGCGCCAGCGAAATTGCTGCCTCCGGCAGCAGTGATAGAGTTCCGCAGCCCTTCGGGCTGCCATTTTTTTTCACTACCGCCGTTCCGGCGGTAATTTCGCTATCCACGTAGTGGATCATTTCGCTCATGGCTCCAGCCATGAATTTCGCTGCCCGTCAGGGCAATTTCGCGTGCGGGCTTGCCCGCACATCTTCCCCTACCATTTCCCATTTATCGGGCGGGCTGTTTTTTAGCGTACAAAATCTTTGGGACACGAGAGTTCACACTCCCAGCAGTTCGGCTAATTCCTCCGGTGGGAGGGTGAGGAGGAGTTTTTCCAGCCCGCCGGACAGGAGGTTGTCAGCCAGGGCGCGTTTGGCGGTGAGCATGCGGTGGATGTTTTCCTCGATGGTGCCGCGGCAGATGAGTGGGTGGATGAGCACCGGCTGGGTCTGGCCGATGCGGTAGGCGCGGTCGCTGGCCTGGTTTTCCACCGCCGGGTTCCACCAGCGGTCGAAGTGGATGACGTGGCGGGCGCGGGTGAGGGTGAGCCCGGTGCCGGCGGCTTTGAGGGAGAGGATAAAGAAGCGCGGCCCGCCGGGATGCCGGAAGGCGGCCACGCGTTCGCGCCGCTCCGCCAGCGGGGTGCCGCCATGGAGGGTGAGGCCGGGGGCGCCGAAGATGCCCGCCAGAAAATCATGCAGGGGCTCGATGGTGCTGCGGTATTGTGTGAACACCAGGCAGGAGTCCCCGGCCTCTGCAATGGCACGAGCCAGATGGCCCAGACGCTGCATCTTGCCGCTGGCGGCGGGGTCGAAGTAGCCCTCGCCCCGGTATTGGGCGGGGTGGTTGCAGATTTGTTTGAGCCTGCTGAGCAGGGGTAGCACCAGGCTCAGGCGGGTCTGCGGATCGGGCTCCGCAATGACGGCTCGCAGGCTCTCCACCTCGTGGGCATAGAGGCGGGTCTGCTCCGGGGTGAGCAGGCAGTAGGCTGGTTTCTCGGTTTTCGGCGGAAGCTCCGGCAGCAGGGCGGGGTCGCTCTTGAGCCGCCGCAGCAGAAAGGGGCGGATGCGGCGGCGCAGCGGGCTTAAATCCGCCCCCATGCGCTGCACCAGCGCGTTGAATTCTTTTTCGCTGCCCAGCAGACCGGGGGTCAGAAAATCGAAGAGGGAGCGTAGCTCGCTGAGGTTGTTTTCCACCGGGGTGCCGGTGAGGGCCACGCGGCGTGGAGAGCTGAGTTGCAGGATGGCTTTCGTGCGCTGCGAACCGGCGTTCTTAATGGCCTGTGCTTCATCCAGCACCAGGGCGGGCAGCTCTTCCTTTGCCAGCAGTTCGGACAGCCGCGTGGCCATGCCGTAGGTGGTGAGGGCCACTTCCACGCCCTCCAGCAGTTTGGCGGGCTGTCGCCTCAGAAGCTCATTTTCCTGTGCTGTCAGGGTATCCGGGTGCAGGAGGATGGTGCGCAGCTGCGGGGCAAAGCGTGCCATTTCCTCCTGCCAGTTACTCAGCAGCGAGGCGGGAGCCACGATGAGTGCCGCCCGTTTTGCCAGTACTCCCTGCCGGTGCAGGTGGGTGAGCCAGGCGGTCACCTGCAGGGTTTTTCCCAGTCCCATGTCATCGGCCAGGCAGGCACCGAATCCGCTCTCTGTCACTCCCAGCAGGAAGCGCACCCCCTCCCGCTGGTAGGGGCGCAGGATGCTGCGGAGGGATTCCGGCAAATCCGCTTCGGGTGCGGCAAGGGTGAGGCGGCGCAGGGCTTCCTCCAGCTCCGGGGCGGCGGTGGCGGGTGCATCCTCTTCTGCCGGGGGCAGCTTGACGGTGTTTTCCGGGCGTTTGCCGAGCAGCCAGCGCAGCCCCACGACCATGGGGATGCCGCCTGCCGCCATGCGGGCCGCCTGCCGCCAGCTGTTGAGCAGGTGTTGCAACCGCTCGCGGTCCAGCCGCACCCACTCTCCGCGAAACCGCACCAGCCCATCCTCATCCGCCGCCAGCAGTTCAGCCAGCTCTTCCTCCGTGAGGGCATGGTTGCCCAGTACCACACGCGGCACGAAGCGCAGCAGGGAATTGATGTTGAGCGAGGGGGCGCGGTCGTCCTTGCTGTCGCCCGGTTTTTCCAGCTGCACCTGCAGCTCTGCGCGGGGCGGTTGCGTCTTCCAGAGATTCACCATGCGGGTTTCGATTCCGGCGGCCTCCAGCAGGGGCAGCGTTTCCAGAAAATCATAGGCCCGCCGCGCACCCCAGGCGCAGGGGCGGTAGATATCCCCGCTGCGGATGAGCTGCTGCCAGAATGGGCTCTCTGCCGCCACCTGCTGCAACGGGCGGAGCAGGGCAGCCAGAGCGGCGTTATCATTCATCTGTGCCGCCAGCCCCAGAGGGGCGTGACGCGGCTTGCCATCCTGCCCGGCTTTGTGAATGAAGGTAGCCAGAAAGGCAAAGGGAGCCTCTGCGGCATCTGCACCGCCGTTTTCTGCCAGATGCAGGCAGAGCATGCCCAGCTGCTGCCAGCCTTCGCCCAGGCGGCAGAGCCATTGCTCCACGCTGCATCCTGCCAGTGCTGCTTTGTCATGCAGGGCAAGTTCCATCCCCTCAAACCAGCTGCAGATATCGCCGGCGCAGACACTGCTCTGATGCAGCGGGGGCAGGGATTCCAGCATGGCGGCGGCCTCCGTGGCGGAAACGGTCAGCTGCGCGGCGGCGGCGGTATCTGCCCGTCTCAATGCACGCAAATAGCGCATGAGCCGCTGCCGGGCCTGCTCCTGCAGCCAGGACAGCGCCGCATCTGCCCCCACGGGAAGCCCGTGTTGCACCAGATCCAGCATGCCCATGGCCGCGCTGCGCGCAAAAGCCTTTTCTGCCCGCGGCAGGATGCCGCGCGGGGTCAGTTGCAGCTGCCCGCTGCCCGGTGCTGTGAGTCCTATGCCCTCCACGGCGGCAATTTTACCTTTCCCATACCGCTGTGGCAAGAAATTTGATTGAATCCCGCGCGCGTATGTGGTAAAACCCGCCTGTATGCAACGCCAAGATAACCGCGCTCAGAATGAGATGCGCCCGCTTCAGTTTGTGCTTAACGTGGCACCCCACGCCACGGCTTCCGTGCTTTCCTGCTTCGGTAACACCCGCGTCATCTGCTCCGTCACCATCGAGGAAGATGTCCCGCGCTGGATGAAGAACCAGCATGTGCCCGGCGGCTGGCTCACCGCAGAGTACGCCATGCTGCCCTATTCCACTCTTGACCGCAAGAAGCGCGACAGCTCTGCCGGCAAGGTGGATGGCCGTTCCGTGGAAATCCAGCGCCTCATCGGTCGCTCCCTGCGCGCCGTGGTGGATCTGGAAGCCCTGGGTGCCCGCACCATCTGGGTGGATTGCGACGTGTTGCAGGCCGACGGCGGTACGCGCACGGCGAGCATCACCGGCGCTGCCGTGGCGCTCAGCATTGCCCTCAATCGTCTGGTGGCCACCGGTGCGCTGGAGAAGAACCCCATGCGCTGCCTGGTTTCCGCTGTTTCCGTGGGCAAGCTGGCGGGAACCCCGCTGCTGGATTTGTGCTATGTGGAAGACCGCGATGCTGAGGTGGACATGAACGTGGTCATGACCGAGCGCGGCGAGTATGTGGAGGTGCAGGGCTCCGGCGAGGAAGCTGTCTTCACCGCTGATGAAATGGCGCAGATGCTCGCACTTGCCTCCAAGGGGGTGGCGGATATCACCGTTGCTCAGAAAGAAGCCATCGCCCGCGCTGACCGCCCCGCTGAGTCCGATTTTGAATCGCTTCGCAGCTTCTTTGAAGGACGCTGAGTGATTCGCCGGATTAAGGAGACGGAAGAAAAAATCTCACACCGCTGAAGCAAGATGTCAGATGAGGCCACGGTTCGACAACTCTATGATATCCTGCAACATGATGATTTCCAACGTCTCCGTAATCTGTTAGCGGCGGGGCTCCCGGTTAATGCTGTGGATCAGTACGGCGACAGTCCGCTTTATCCGGCTGCTCTGTACGGAGCCGCAGATTGTCTGCGGGAATTGCTGGCTGCCGGAGCAGATGTGCACCAACTCAACGGCAAATACAAAAAGACAGCCTTATTCGCAGCTGCACACTGTAACCGCTGCGATTGGAACAAACCTCAGTGCAGACCTGCGCTTTGTCTCTCTCTTCTGCTGGCAGCCGGGGCTTCACCCGCACAGGCGGATAAGGATGGAGATACCCCGCTGGATTGTGCTGTGTCAGAGCGCAATTATGCGGCCTGCTGTATGCTTCGTCTGGCAGGTGCCGGACGCATGTCCCCCATTATGCAGGCTGTGTGGGATGCCGATATCCCTACATTGCGGAGTCTGTTGCCGCCGCCTCCCTCTCCTCTGCTGCTTTTTTTCGGCAAAAAATCTCCCCTCAACCAATCGGCGGTATTCGGTTATACTCCGCTCCATGTCGCCATGCTGCCCGGTCGGGAGGCTTGCGCCCCCATCCTGTTAGAGGCGGGAGCCTCTCCCCATGTAAGCGCTCAGGATGGTGTTTCTCCGCTGCTGATGGCAACACAGAACAAAAATACAGAGCTGATGCGGCTTCTGCTCAGCGCGGATGCCTCCCCCAAGCCCGCTGATGAGCATGGGCAGACAGCCCTGATGGAGGCGGTAGAAAGAGAAATGACCGATGCAGTCAAGATGCTGCTGACCGCAGGCGCAAATGTGAACGCCCTTAATCACCTGAACCGCAACGCGCTCTATGATGCGGTCGGTCAGCCGGAAATCATGCAGTTATTGTTGGCTGCAGGAGCTTCCCCGAATGTGGAGGATGTTTATGGAGAAACGCCTCTGTCTCATTGTCTCTTTCTCTATACCCGAAGAGGTTCTTTGGAATGTGCCCGTCTGCTCATTGCCGCCGGGGCAGACGTTAATCACAGGATGAATGATGACACGCCGCTTCTTTTCAAGGCAACGGCTAAAGGCTGCGAAGAGCATCTTCGGCTTCTGCTGTCAGCCGGTGCGGATGTGAACAGCCGCTCCTATTGGGGAGGAAATGCGCTACACTGTGCGGTATCGGCGGGTAATGTTGCGGCCGTACGCATTCTGCTGGCTGTCGGTGCCGACCCTGCCGCAGAGGACAGGATTCTGGGCGGTACTCCGCGCGACTGTGCCAAGGGGAAAGCGGCGCGGGAATGCCGGGAAGTGCTGACGGAAGCCATGCGGGCGCGCGGTATCGCCATTGCAGACGGACCTGTGATGAAAGTGAGCGATATTCGCCGGAAGCTGCGCCGCAGGGCGGTGATTTTCCACGCGGAGAAAGCCAATCCCGCCCCCGGTGGATACATCAGTCGGCTGGGGCAGGTGACTTGGCAACGCCCCGGCGAAACGTGGCCGACGGATGCCGCCGGGAAACCGCTGCTGCCCTTGGCTACCCTTTTTGTGAAGGACCTGCCCGCAGTTCCGGAGTCGCTCAGGAAATGGGCTCTCATCACCATCTTTGCCCCTCAGGATGCCCTGAGCTCGGAGGATGCAGATAAGCCGCAGGCGGGCTGCATCATCCGCACCTACCCTGACACAGAAGACCTTATCCCGTGTGATTACGCCGCTTCTGAGTTCACGCCCTGCCTGTTGACACCGGAACTTGTGAAGAATGATATGCCCAAATTCCCGGACTGCGGCGTCAGTGATGAAATCTGGAACCATATCCGCGAAGCGGAACGAGTTCTGGGAGTGGATTATCAGGAAGATATTTCGGAAGCCGACTACCAAATTCACAAGATAGGCGGGTATCCCACCTATATCCAGAGTGCCCCGGAACTGCCCGGCGGTTACGCATTTGTGCTGCAAATCTGCTCCGATACAACCGCCGGATTCAGTATCGGCGACGGCGGCAACTATTACTTTTTTTACAACCCTCGCAAAAATGACTGGCGTGTTCATGTTGATTGCTATTAAAAAAACGACCTGCGTACCGAAGCTCGGTTTACAGGTCGTGTAGCACCCTTTGAGAAGGGGCGTCACCAAGGATGCGAACACAAAATAATAAAACGCCAAGAGGGGCTGCGATGGGTCCTTATGGCTCTTTTTTCATTTTTTTGCGCAGATCTCGTCAAGTTTTTGCTCTATTTGTTCTGAGGTGATTGAGCGGAACGATGACTCAACCCACCAATCGTCCCGGGGGGCATCCGGGGATGCACCGTTGCGCCATTCCGATGCTGTTTGATCCGGGAGCCGCCGGTCGCCGGTCTCTGCACGCAGGGTTTTCGCATCTGTCAGGTGCCAACAGACGCATGTGAAAGCATTGTTCTCTTCTTTGCCGACGGCGAGCCAATGGCAGAGAGAATGGTAGAAATCTTTAGTCTCAATGATTTGTTGTTTCGATTCGTCGTGGCGGACGGAGCACCACGTCAAATCATCTCTGCCTTCAAGGTGACGCCATAATTCTATGGGGAGCTGCAAACAGCAAGGTGCAGACTCAGGTAAGGCATTAATCGCCTGAATCAATTCTTCCAGTGGCAATTCTTTAAATAGCCGCTTAACCATGGCAGAGAAACGAGAGTTTACCACTATTTTATAGGCTTGCAGTGATTTATTGTATTCTTCTTTGTTCTTGTTTTCCGTTTTGGTGGTCAGGCGACCGGGGCGTTCCCTAAAGGCTTTCCTCCTGTTCCAGTCACAATTATCGGGATAGCAGAAATCCTTGTCCGGAGATATACTATCTTCTGCTGGTACTCCGATATAAGCGTCCTGCTTTTCCCTGTTGCGCCGGTAATAGAGTATCTGTTTGTTTGGCAGAGCATCCCTGAACATCAGTTCCTCTTCCCGTTGCAGTAGCCACCACCGGGACTGCGGCACAATGTGGTCTATATCCCACGGGCGGTTCATGGCTTCTCCCCATGTCGCTGTTTCGTGTGGGTAAAAACCGCACTTGGGGAGCAGCATCCTGCACATGTACGACCTTTGCAGGAAATGCAATAAGGGTTCATTGTTCGGATTGCATAAAACATGCAGCCATTCATCTTCATAGGGGTATTCGCGCATGATGACCGCTTCTTTCCGTGAGGAAACAGGATACATACCCGTCTCAATCGAATAACACGCAGCATATGCCACACCAATGGCTAACAGATTCATCAAACTTGTAGGTTGAGTGCCGTTCAATGCCTCATCAAAGCGCTCGCAAAACTTGGCGTGGTAGCCGGGGTCTCGGCAGACGACATAGGGTAGCATGCAAAGTAAGTCCTTCTCTTTGTTCTCGCCTTTCTGAATAATGTCAGGAAAACGCCGGATACACCGAACAACGACCGTGAGCCATTCATCACTATGGGATTGTAGATAAACAGTCTGCGGTATGCCGATTGATAAATACATCTCCTCCTTGGCTGACTTTATTGCTTTGCCTATTTCAGGATCATATTCTTTGTCGTTCCAATAAGAAGCATGGGGCGGTTCGTGAAGAATACCCGATGTCCTCTTTTCTTCATCTTCAGCATACTTCAGGCGGGCGTAGAGACGCGCCACGCGATTAGGCGGCATGAAATTTTCAGCTATTTCATTGATGCTGTCCTTAAACTCCTTGCCCAGATACGAGCAAAGGGTTGAGTAGGTATAGTCAACTGCTGATATTTGAGTTCCTCCCTTGTTGATTCGGGTAAAGAGTTCATGAATCCGGTTTCGGTCTGCTATGACCTTTTCCTGTAAATTAAAGCGAATCAAAGGAATAAAAGGGCTTTCGACGCGTTTTCGCCATGCGACAACCTGAGCGGAACTACGAATAGCCTGAACATCAGTATCATCAAGCGTACCCTTCTCAGACAAAAGCTCATGCAGCGGAATCCATTTGTGTGTACTGTTATCTTTTAAGTAGTTTTGAGCTTTTTCCAGAGTCGGAAGTTCAAAGGAATCTTTTCTCTCTTCAATCGGCAGCATCTTATTCCAAGCCGCTATCATTTCGGGGTGAGATAATCGTTCCAAATGGTCATCGGTTTTATTCCAGACAAAGCCCCAGGGATGTCTGCGCGTGCTGACCATCAAATGCTTAAATTCCCATCTATACAAATTTTGTGGTTTATCCTGTTTCTTTTCCCACACAGTCCACAGGATGGTCATGGCTTTTTGCTTTTCATCGGGATGCAAGCCCAACTTGACAGCATGCCAGCGCTGCTGACCGTCTATCAGCTGCCATTTGTCCTTCTGTCTGTATACGGTCAATGCCCCGATGGGATAGCCCTCGAAAATCGACTTCCACAGCTCGGCAATCTGTGTCGGGTTCCACACCAAGCCGCGTTGTACATCCGGAATATCGATTTCCTCGGTCACCGCCAGTGCCCGCGGCGAAACAACACTCGCCACGGAGTCTCCGTTCATCAACTCTTCACTCATTTCATTCATCTTACTCCGATTAAAATCCTTTGCAAGTTTATAAATGACAGAAGCCGAATTTAAGCATATGTGTCCCAAAGATTTTTTTGAGAGACGCAAATGCCGATAAATTCTGAATCTTTGCTGTAATGTGCCCGGTTGAATAAATTGAGGCAGAGCGTGATAACGCTCGAATCGAGCAACATGATGCGTGAAGCCTTGATGTCCCTCCCCAACACACCCACCCAACACACACACTCTCTCTCCACCCTCGGAATTGACAGGTGAAGGACTGCTGTCCCAAACGCTTGTGAAGTAGCCGGAAAATATCCCGAAGCACGATAGCATCTCGCATAGCATTCTGATGGCTCAGCGCATTGCGGGATGGAGTCTTTTGAATACCAAGGTGATAGAGTCCCTCTCTTTTCAGGTGTGCCAGAGTATCAGCCATTGGTATTGTCCTCCTTGTCTTTGGTTACAATGCCGATAACACCGGCAATGGCGATGCCGGCTGCGATAATCTGCTCTGCAAGCTCTGCGGAAATGCTGGCTCCGCAAGCCGTCACAAGGCCGATAAGGCCAAGCCACGTAGAGCGCTCCTTCAGTCGATTGAAAATGTACTTGAACATACCCTTGCGGGCGTGTCAAAAATCGACCAGACAATGGACGAAGTGAAAATAAGCGCTGTTCTTATTTTCACTTAGGGTGCGAAACAAAAATAAGAAAAATCCTAATTTTCGTTTCGTCGTATGTAGGAAGGGCTATTCATCAAGCATACTCTGGTATGCCGAATAGGTATAGAGTCTGTTGCGTTCACCCTGCGTATTTTGCCGGATGATACCATGTTCCTCTAATTTATCCAAAACTCTGTAAATGGTAGATGGGGCTATACCTACTTGCTTTGCCAGAATAAGGGGGCGAGTCACAATGTGCCGCTGCATCATGCTGAGTACTTTCTCAGCATTCTTACGCATGCGACCAAAAGTGGCAATGATTGCCTTGTCTTGTTCTACTCTGCGCTGTAATTCTGTAAGAACCCTGACAGCATCGCTTGCAGTATATTGCACAGCCTCCAAGAAAAACTCAATCCAAGCCTCCCAATTTCCATCCTGTCTGATACCATTCAACAGCCTGTAATATTCCTGACGGTGTTGCTTAAAATACAAGCTAAGATACAGCAAAGGCTTTCTGAGTAGCCCGCTGTTGCAAAGCATCATCTGGATAAGTAAACGTCCCACTCGGCCATTACCATCAAGGAACGGGTGAATACTCTCGAATTGCACATGGACAAGTGCAGCTTTCACTAAGGGTGAGAGCTCGTCATCCCGGTTGATGAATAATTCCAATGCCCCCATGCAATCCATGAGGTCTTGGGGAGGCGGGGGAACATAAGCCGCATTTCCGGGTCGTGTACCACCAATCCAGTTCTGGCTCTGTCGGAATTCTCCGGGCATTTTAGTAGAACCTCGGCCTCTGCGCAACAATTCGGCATGCAATTCCCTTATCAAACGCAAGGAAATGGGATATCCATCCTGCATTCGTTCCATGCCAAATTGCATGGCAGATACATAATGGCTTACCTCTTCTACATCATCAGTATCGGCCTGATTGTATCCTCCTTGCTCGTACAAGAGCAAATCACTCAATGACGATTGCGTGCCCTCAATCATCGATGAATATACGGCTTCTTTACGAATGTAGGCGTAGATGAATGGCGCGACGTCAGGCAAGTGTTCACCAAGGGCGTCTAATGTCCCTAATGTCTGAACGGAGCTCATAAGAAGCTTGTTACCTGTAGCACTCAGCTCGGGCAAAGGATGTGGCGGTAATGCCGCCGGGATGTAGGCGTTTACCTTCTCTCCAATAGTACTGATGACTACATACTTGCCTGTATTCTCACGTTTCACGCTGTCAGATTAAATGAAAATAAGCGTTCTGTCAATTTTTATTTAGGCGATGAAACGAAAATTAGCGCTGCTCTTATTTTCGCTTAAGGCGCGAAACGAAAATTGAGCTCTTCTGCAATAATTGTGGAATGAGCCCGGCAAAGTAAAACAGGCTGAATTTCCGATTGGAATGCAGCCTGTTTGGTATACCCTTTGAGAAGGGTACGTCTCCGAGGATATGAATGAAAAGCAAGAAATCATAACACATCATTTATAAGTGCTTTATAAATCATCAAATGGGTTTATGATGGGTCTTTTTCCTTTTTTCGCCATCCGTCCCTTGACAAATTCTGTACTACATGTATAACGGTCTCAGATAACCTCCTCCCTGTGAGGGCGTAGCAAGCGCAGACGCAAAGCCCCACGCTTAGGGTTGGAATCCGTTGATTCCTTCAACTGCGCACATGGGGAGGGTTTTTATTTTGTATGGAATACCTCAAGCCGCATCTCTCCATTCAACAGCAGGTCGCACAATCTCTTTGACCGCAAGCAGAGTTTCCTGGTTATGGTTGCCATCGAGCGTATTGTAATAGACCTCTTTGCATACCGCCACACGGCAAAACAACACTCTACTTGTTTTGCCTGATTTTCAAATACCGCTTCAGCAGGAAGGCACAGAACCAGGGGATGGTCAGGAAGGCTTCCGAGCGCCCGATATTGGCACGAGCTAGCTTGATGCCGGAGTGAATGGCCTCGTATTTATCAGACTCTACCAACTTGCGGAGGGATCTGGAAACTGTATTTCCGGCCTTAACCTCAACAGGTATCAAATCCTCTGCAGTTCGGACAAAGAAGTCCATCTCCAACGTTGAATCGTCTTTGCGGTAATAGAACAAATCGTAGCCACTCTTGGATAACGCCTCGGCCACAAAATTCTCATAGAGAGCCCCCTTGTACACCCCCAGGTTCTTGTTGCGCAGCAAATCCTCACGAGCCTCGTCATCAAGCATGGCCAGCAGCAAGCCTGTATCAGCCACATACAGCTTGTATTTGGATGGGTCGAAGTTCCCTTTCAAAGGCAATTCCGGATATTGCAGGCAATAGCATATTGACAGCAGACCGGAATCCAACAACCATTCCACACATCCCAGATAATCCCGCGAGCGCGCATGCTTGGCGACTTTGGTGAGTTGGAATTTCTTATTTTCCTTTGCCAGCTGGGGCGCCACCTGATTAAAAACTGCCAGGATTTTAGCTTTATCCACCCCGGATGCATACTTGCGGATGTCTTCCCGGTAGTCCCGGAGCAGTTGCTGCTGAATGTTTGCTGTTTCTTCAAAGGTACCGCTCTGCACAAAAGCACTGATGACCGCAGGCATCCCGCCCAGAATCACATAATCCAGAAACAAGGAAAAATAGCGCTCCAGCTCCGCATCACTGAATGGTTCTGCTCTCAGCAAGTGCCCCAGCATATCCTCCACCGCATCGTCCTGATACCCTCGAGCCCACAGGAACTCCTCAAAATCAAAGGAGCGCATCTCATAGTCCAGCTTGTACCCCACGCTGTGGCTCTCAATACGGGAATACTGTACCCCCAGCAGAGAACCACTACATATCACATCAAAACAGCCATCAATGTGAAAAAACTTAAGCGCTGTCGTAATTTCCGGGAATTCCTGCACCTCGTCAAAAAAGATAAGCGTCCTCTCCGCTTCAAAGCGGAAATTCGGATTCATTCTCGACAGCAGCCGCACGATATCCTCCACGGCATAGCCTTCCTCATTGATTCCCTTATAGTAGGGCGATTCCACAAAATTCACATAGACCACATGTTCATATCTCCGTGTGGCAAACTGCATGATAGCCTCGGTTTTTCCTACCTGCCTGGCCCCCCTGACTATGAGCGGCTTGCGCCCCGGTGCAGACTTCCAGTCATCCAGATACGTATCAATCTTGCGTCTTAAATATCCCTCTTTTTGCATAGCTTTCCCTTACAAGTCATATAATGCGGCTATTTGAATGACTTGTCAATATTTTTCACATTTTTGTAGAATAAAATAACACCTCTTTTCACGTTTTTATGCCTTTTTTGTGCCATTTTTTCACAATTTGTAAAAAATCGCTCAGAATTTTTCCTTTTTTCAGCATCCTCTCCTTGACAATTTCTGTACTGCATGTATAACGAGTGCAGATAATCTCCCCACGCCTAGGGTTGGAATCCGTTGATTCCTTCAACTGCGAACATGGGGAGGGCGTTCTGTATTGACGATGTACAATTGACGAATTATTTAAGACTCAGTTCATCTGCCGTTATCTGCTCAAACAGGTGGCACCCTCCTCCCAATGGCACGTGCGCATGCAGCAATTCCTGCATGATTCACAACAGCAAGGCATCCCCCTTCACAAAATGGGCCTGCCCGCGCATTGGGTACAACACCCGCTGTGGAAGTAACTAACAATTCCTAATCCTTTATGATTTTTTTGATCTTCTGCAATAATTGTTGAATGAGCATAACAAAAAAAACGACCTTCGTTCGAAGGTTGTCAGATACGCTTTGAGAAGGCTACGTTACAGGACACAACTTCCTTGTTTCAAACTCTCAGTAACTCTTGTTCAAATATATAGAAGCTAAACACATGAGCTTATGATGGAGTCTTGGAGAAAACCACCGTATTTTGGACAGAATATAGGAGCTATTCAATAATTTCATATCGCCCCTCATACAGGATTTCCCAACAGGGAGATTCTGATTCTACCCCAAGCCAATATCTGACAGCATAAGCGTACGCTTCTTCTAACGTAGCATCTGTTGGCACCGCATCCAGCCACTTTGCATCATACTCCTGAACTTTATCCGCATCTTCCACCTTAACGCGAACTATTTTATACAAAGGATGTTTTCGTTGCTCATCCTTAAATTTTTCCGCACGTTCCATGTCCTCCCAAAGATAAATACCGGTAATACGACTCACCGCAGTTGGTTTAACTTCTCTGCGGGCTAATTCCCAAATGAACTCCCAAATGAGGGGCGCATCCAAAAATCCACAGAGTTTGTCGGGGTCGGGATGGTCGCTATACCAATTATATAATTTCAGAAAAGCCTCCGTTTGAACGTATTGGACAGGCTCATTAATATAACCGAATTTATGCAAGTCTACCCGTTCCCGGTTTTTCGTTAGAGCTTGTTCAAACGCATCCTCGCTGATATATGAGTTGGCCATGGGTATAGCCGTGCATATACGAACACCTGACTCTAAGCAAAATGCACATATAGCAGCCAGAGATTCCCATAGTTCTAACAGTCTCTGTCTGTTAGGAAACTCGATTTCCTTTGTATCATACAATCCTGAGTATTCAGCAGGAGAGTATACGACTCTATAGTATATTTTACTGTTCATAGGTCAAGAAATCTTCAGAAAGTTTCTATTCGTCTGTTTTACGGCATTCTTTCATAATTTTTACTGCATCCGGCATTTCTTGAAGCAGAAGTTTGTGCCACAAAGAGCAGGTGAAGTATCTACCACAATGTTTAATAAACAACATTGGTATTGTTTTACCATTAATAGTTACGCTAGAACGACGAGGGTACGTCTTATTTACCTTGGGTAGTCCTTCAATATTCCTGTGTTCTATACCCAGAGAATCCATCATGCTATTAAAGAAATTCGCTGCCCTGACACCAATGAATATACAGTAGTCCGGCTTCAACGTTTCCAAGACCGGTATAAAGCTCTTCCAACCCCGGGCAAAATCATCGTTTGTAGGCTGCTCTCGATTTGTACCTCCGTAGTTCATGGGACGCTGTACAAAATTGTAATACGCGAGCTGCTCCCAAAGTGCCGTTTTATCCACTATCGCATTTTCCCCTACCAAAAAATGCATGAGATTACCCCACGTCCTGTTATACCACCATAATTTTATGTTTGATTCCCAGACGCAAGTTCTTGTAGATTGGGAGTCGTTTTCCCATTCTTTGATATTTTCTAATATATCCGGTTTATCTTCTCTGGTGGGAACATAATGAGATTCGCCAATCACCAAGATACGGGCCGGAGACGAAGCATAGTTCTTACCTACCCAAGGATACCACATAAGCTGTGCCGTTTCCTTCAAGGTACAGAAAATTGAATCGTATTGGCTATCGCAATGTTTATCCATAGTTCTATATATATATATATATATATGATTTTGAAATTAAGTCAAGAAAATAAAGTTAGTTTTCCCTTTTTTTCATATCATCGGCTACGCATAGACCAGCTTTGGCCTTTATTTACGGAGCGGTACAAGCCTTTACTGGTTTCTGCGAGCAACTCATCGCCTCTATCCATCAAATCGCGAAATTCAAACAACTGCCGATCCCAATGCGGCAGCCAAGTGCGACCGCCGTTTATCGAGCGTTCTAGACGATGCGAATCTTTAGATGAAATGCGGATAATCATATCTCCGAGGTCAATCATTTTAGGCATGGTTATTATGTGGGTTATGGTTAAAGTAAAAAATCAACGAGAGGCAAGCCACTCAGAAAGAATGGTCACACATTCCGGGTTTTCTCCTTCATTTGCAATATCAAGCGGTGTGTCACCATGACAGTTCTTAATATCCGGAGAAGCACCACCCTTCAATAAACTTCTGACATTGTCATGCCACTCCAATTTAGCAGCTATATGCAAAGGCGTTTCGCCGTTACGATTAACAGCATTGGGATCAGCTCCGGCTTTGAGCAGCAAATCAATCAAGCCCGGGGTATCGCTTCCGGCAGCGTAGTGTAAAGGCGTTTCCCTCATGCGATTTCGGACATTTACCTCAGCTCCGGCAGAAAGGAGAGCTTCCGCCATGGAACAGTTTCTGTGAACATGCACTGCTTTATACAACGGTGTTTCCCCTTCATTGTTCTGAGCATAGACAGAAGCTCCGTATTCTGTCAGGAAAAGCGCCATTTTCTTCAGGTTATCCTGAGTGGCAACTACATGTAGCGGGGTGTCGCCATCGCAATCCTTGGCGTTGATGTCAGCTCCGTGTTTCAGCAATGCCATACAGACACTCTCCGCTTTGTTTGAAACCGCATGATGCAACGGAGTTTTTCCTTTCTCATCTCTACACTCGGTGTTTGCGCCGGAAGTCAGTAAAAGCTCGCATATTTCAGCACTTCGATTCCACGCAGCGGCTACATGAAGAGCCGTCTCCTTATATTTGTACTCACACAAATCGGCATTCGCGTTATAACTCAAAAGAAGCTTCACACATTGCTCATTTCCTTCCTCGACTGCGAGAAATAGCGGTGTGCGGTCTCGATAATCCAATGCATCTACATCGGCTCCGGCTTCAAGATAGGCTTGGCACAGCTCAACATCTCCTGCTTTTGCCGCTTCGTGCAAAGGTGTCTCATCCCAGTTATTTCGAGTAAGCGTGTCTGCGATTTTAATGGTACTCATGACGGTTGACAAAATACACACACTGCTCGTTTTTGTCAACCACAAATTTAATTTTACTCCATATTGTTGTTTCTGTTACTACTTCAAAAGGTCTTGCGAAATATTCTCAATTTTTTGAACTTCTGCATATTGCAATCCATCAGGAAGATTCAGCTTGCCGGTTGACAAAATTCGATTTACAAGCAATGTTGGCCTCAATGAGACGTCAGGGACAACATAAGGCACCCCCGGTTCAAGGTCAAGTTGCTGTTCCTCCGGTGAATGGGCGTAGAATTGCCTGTAAAACCTCGTGTTGAAGCTGCAATATTGTTCCCAGTCAATGATGTGCAATTGCATTGCACGTGCCATGAGGCCTACAATACTGATGCCATAATAATGTTTCATCCCCAAAAGTTCATACAGAGGCAACTCTTTTCTCATAGATGAACCAAGCGCATCAATCACCGCCGGACGAGGAATTAAAAAAGCCCCGGCAAAGCGCATAATGCAGTACTCTTTGTCTGATGGTTCATCTTTGTCCATGTCCGGGAATAATATATGTCCCAATTCATGAGCCAAAGTCATTCTTTTGCGAACAGGATTTCTATTTAACAAATCCGCTACGCAAATGAAAGGTCTGCCTTCGTAAAAGAAAGAAAATCCATCTATTCTATTACTATTAAACGGAACTTCACACACTAAAATCCCTTTTTGTTCCAATAACGAGCTTAGAGAAGGAATCGGGCCACCACCTAAGTTCCATCGTTTACGAAGCTCCTCGGCTATTTCTTCGAGCGCAGTTGCTCTATCTTGCTCATTCTTTGTTCTTCGTAACAACTTTTTACATTCATTTACTGAAAAGGGATTTTTCCATTCTATTCTGTCTCCCAAAACATTTTCCAGCGAGAGGTAGTGATTGCAGCGTTCAAGAGCAAGTAACTGAGCTGCTTCTATATCCTTCTGCGGGATACTCCATCTGCTACGTCGAAATTTAACGTCCGGTGGGGTTACCAAAGCGCTATATGTCTCGTTCTCATTAATTTCGAGCATAGCACACAACTTTTCTTTAACTTCCGCACGTGGTTCCGCTGCATCTTTTTCATAGCGAGATAGCATTTCGTGCGAAACGACCCCACCCAACATCGAACTTAACTTTCGCAACGAATATCCCTTAATAATTCTTCGATTTCGAAGTATCTGTCCGAATGACAAGCGCTTGCCGGTTTCCTTCTTCACGTTGACATGAATACTACATTTGTTACATCATGTCAACTATAATTAATTGAACTTGCCCCGATATCACGATAGAATCGGTCGAATATGAAAACAAGTAGTCTGCCGCACCCGTAGTCCTTTGGAGTCCCGTTGGGGGTGGAAAACGTAATTTCAGGGTGAATGGGGGCAGAAACAGGCGGGTGTCCGTATTCTGTACAGGGTGGTTAAGTCGTTGATTATCGCTAAAGAATTCTCTAACGCGCTTGATGTTAAAGGGTTGCAAATTTTATACCCTTTGAGGCGAGTACGTCTCCGAGGATATGAATGAAAAGCAAGAAAGTATAACGCATTATTTATAAGTTCTTTATAAATCATCAAAAGGGTTTATGATGGGGCTTTTTTCGTTTTTCTCAGTCTCCACCCCTTGACAAAATCCGTACCATATGTATAATGACTCCAGATAACCTCCCCCGCTTAGGGTTGGAATCCGTTGATTCCTTCAACTGCGCACATGGGGAGGGTTTTTATTTTGTATGGAATACCTCAAGCCGCATCTCTCCATTCAACAGCAGGTCGCACTACTCACACAGCGCGGTCTCGAGGGAGACGCTTCACTACTTGCAACCCGGTTGAAGAATGTAGGCTATTACCGCTTCAGCGCTTACCTGCATCCTTTTCGTGTCAGGAATCAGCAAGGTGTCATTGGCAACAACTATGTCCCCGGCACAACACTGGATAAAGTGTGGTCTCACTACCTCTTTGACCGCAAATTGCGTTTTTTGATGATGGATGCCATTGAGCGCATCGAAGTTGCTCTCCGCAGTCGCATTGCTTACCACCACACCGCGAACAAATTGCCCTTTGACTATGCAAGCCCAGCCTATTTCCCCAATTGGAAGGGCTACATACAGAGTTTAGAACGAGTCCGGATTCAGAAAAACAAGAACGGTCATATCGTACCGAGCGGAAAAGATTCCGTCGACCATTTCTTCAACACCTACGGCGACAAACACGACTATCTGCCTCTTTGGATGGCGGTAGGAGAAATGGAGTTCGGTACCATTGTTTACTTCTATTCCCATTCCGATAAAAGCATCAGAAAGGCTATTGCACGTGAATGGAGCATCGATACTGGTACCTTATTCACCTGGCTGACTTCCTTGCGCGTGCTGCGCAACGATTGTGCCCACCATGCCCGAATCTGGAATAAAACCTTCCTGACTGTCCCTCGCATGAACAACACCCCGGTCTTGCCCTGGGATTATGTCTATTCCGACAAAGCCCGCAAGTGGGTCAAACCCACCGCCAGCCTGGCCGGGGCGGCCTCCATGCTCCAATCGCAAGCCAACCTTGCCCCGCTCCTGTTCATCTGTCGTTATCTGCTCAAACAGGTGGCCCCCTCCTCCCAATGGCACGTACGCATGCAGCAATTCCTGCATGATTCACAACAGCAAGGCATTCCCCTCCACAAAATGGGGCTGCCCGAGCATTGGGAACAACACCCTATGTGGAGATAAAAAACTACATATATGTAAGAAAATTCCTTCTCTCCGCGCAATAAGTCTTGATTATACCCTATATGTAATATCTTTGGCATGTTAAACTGATTCAATACTAACTTTTTGGGCCTACCTCGGACTCCGTAAGCCGTTAAATATAGAGCAATAAGCTAAAAAGCCTGCTCTCCGAATCATACCGGAAAGCAGGCTCGGTGAATACCCTTTGAGAAGGGGGCGTCTCAGAGGATATGAATAAAAACTCCGGAAAATAAGTTGTTTATATAACCTCAAGGAGTTTGAGGCGGGGCTTTTACATAATCACCAGCCCCAAAAGTTGCCATAAATATAACCGCTTATCGTGGATAAGACGATGACGAGGGATACATATATTGCTGTTTTCCTCCATCCCATTACGCCCGAAACAACCAGCATGTTGGGCAGCGAAAGGGACGGACCAGCCAGCAGTAACGCCAAGGCCGGGCCTTTGCCCATGCCGGAGGAGAGAAGGCCTTGAACAATCGGTATTTCGGTAAGAGTGCTGAAATACATGAATGCTCCGGTAAAGGAGGAAA
>JAZNLU010000072.1:0-41355 GCA_045579245.1 Akkermansia sp. | reverse complement strand
CCACATGTGTCCCAAAGTTTCCTGGCTCATAAGGCGAAAGCCCGATGAGATATGGAGTTGCGGAAAAACGACGCAGACTTTATGTTCACGACGTATCAATAGCAACATTTTCAGGGCCTTCTTGCGTCAAACACAGCGGATTATCCAGCCATTTTGTCAGTTGTATCGTACTGAACATAGCCAGGCGAATCAAAGAGACCAGATTCGACATGTGCCAAGGGAACTTGGCATTCGCTTTTAGATGGCGTAACAGCAGAAGCGCTATCATCGCGCACCAGATCTGGCTCATTACTGCATTTTTGTTAGTGCCAAGAAAGCTCTTGATTCTCAGGTTCTGCTTAATTGTCTTGAAAAAGGATTCAATGTTCCATCTTGACCGATAGAGCTCGCACACCTGCGTTGCTGATAGATGCGCATTATTGGTTACCAACTCTATCGTATCGTCCTTGTCATCCGTCGTAGTTTCATGTGAGTATGCAGATGCCCCTCGTTTACCCTGATTTTCAGCATAGGGGCGATAAATTACAACACGTCTGAGCGGTCGCTCGTAATTCTGCGTTGTATCTTCACCTGTCAGTCTGATTCCTTCATCAAGAAGTATATTCTGGGATGTACTCTCCGGCAGTTCAAATTCTAAAAGCCGGTCAAATTTTATATCGCGCCGCAATCTGACCACGAAGGTGATGCCGTTGCTGTCCCAGGTTTTCCATAGTGCGCTGTCATCATACCCTCTGTCGGCAACTATAATCTGTCGCTTGTTGGGAATGAGCTGGTAAGCGCCTTCGTTGTCGGATTTCTTCCCGTCCGATACATAGATGTCTATTGGTAAGAAATCACGCATGGAGAACAAGGTGTGCATTTTGATAGCCCCTTTTTCCTCCTTGTAACTTGCCCATTGGAACAGGCTCAGGCATAAGGTGACCACACTGGAGTCCAGCAATACCACACGGCTGCTCTTTATGCCGGAAACCTTGTCGCAGCCAAGAGGCTGCTGTCCCAAATGTTTCAGAAGACTCATGTAGATTTCTCTGAATACATTCGGATTCCGTTTTGCGTTCTGATGACTCAGAGCGTTTCGAGATGGAGTTCTTTCAATCCCCAGCTCCTTGAGATTAGGTTGAAAACACTTCATTGCATTGCACACATCTCGCAATGATTGGCAGTCACCCAGGTGGCATAGAAGAAACGAGAGCAAATGTGTCAATACATCCAGATACTGGCAACCTTTGTTGCTTTTATACTTTTCTTCGGCAGCTTTTACGATTTCGAGAGGAATTTTTCTTGCAATCTGAGGAAAAAGATGTAGTTTAGCCATGGAAGGTTTTGTGTTTTGTGCAACCCCAGTATATGGTTTACTGGGTTAAACTCAACCTTCCATTTTATTTTTTGTGACTTCCTTATTGTCGATATATCTTTGTCCCCTTCTGACAAACTTTGGGACACATGTGACAGATTTCACAGAAAATTAAAATTACGACTTGACATTACACAGGAAAGCTGTAGTATTGCTGCGCGCTGCGACGGTAACGCAGTCCATTATCATTATGAAGGCAGATATTCATCCCAAGTACAATCCTGTTGTGTTCGTGGACATCACCACGGGCCGCCGCTTTATCACCCGCTCCACCGTAACCTCTGCAAAAAAAGAGGAGATTGACGGCGTAGAGCACTACGTTGTATCCTGCGGTATTACCTCCGATTCACACCCTTTCTTCACCGGCAAGAACCAGTTTGTGGATACAGAGGGGCGTATCGACAAGTTCCAGAAGCGTTTCGGTTCTGTCCGCCGCGCCAAGAAGCCTTCTCTCAGCTGATAACAACCAAGAGCGTTTATTTCATACCCGGTCTGCTCTGCAGATCGGGTTATTTTTATGTCATGAAACGAGTATCTTTATGCTGGAAATAGCAGGAAAGGTATAGTAGAATGCGGGTGTTAGAATTTTCCGTTCAGATAAATGAAACCGTTGAACACATTTCTCCTGATTTTAGCTGCAGCCCTCAGCAGCTGCCAGCAAGCTACTTATCCCCTCTTCTTTCTAACAGAATCAGACACAGCAGAAGCAGGGGCTTCATTTAACATTCTATATAACGGAGTATATTATAACCGCATGCCTATGCTTTCACTCAAGCATTTCAGTAAATTCCGATCTTTCCTGAATAACGATGGAAGCTACGGTGTGGTACTCTATACCAAGGAAGAATACCGCTCTCGACTTTACACCCAGACCCTGAATAATAATGGCAACAAATTGCTCCCTGTGGTCAACGGCATTGCCATGCCTCCCATGTTCATTGATGCCCCCATTGGGGATGGCAAGCTAGTCATTTGGAATGGGCTCAACGGCTATGACCTTAAAATGATTGGTGAAACTGTTGCCCCCGCCAATCCGGAAATCGAAGAAAAACGATACAGGGATGAGAATCCCCGGCCGAAGCGGGAAGTCCCCAAAGGTATCAAAGTCAAGAGGGATGCCACTGGACGAATGATTCCACAGCTTTTTGCAGAGGAATAAGTTATTCATGCGCCTATGCGAAAGCGCCTCGTACAATATATCAGTGCCGCTTTACTGCTAGTCAGCAGAGCGACAGGGGCGGATTTGGTCTACCGCCTGCCCACGGACAACGATGCGCTGTTCAAAGGAGACAACAAAGCGTTTTATACCTACGTAGACCGCACATTTGAAGGTGTCACTACCCAACCTTGGGAAGCCGGCACATATGGTTTTGTCCGCAATCCATTCCGCCTGAAAAACGGGAAAATCATGTACTCCCGACTGCACGAGGGGATTGATATCAACCCGACTAAAAGAGATGCGCAAGGAGAACCTCTGGATATTGTACACCCGGTTGCCCCAGGAAAAGTAGTCTACACAAATGAACATCCCGGTCTAAGTAACTACGGACGCTATGTTGTAGTAGAACACAGGATACCCGAGGGAGACATCTATACAGTCTACGCACACCTTGCTACGATTAACTGCCGCATCGGTCAGCGGGTTGGAACCGGTAATCAGCTGGGAAAACTTGGCTACTCCGGCACAGGGCTTAACAAAACCCGTGCCCACCTGCATCTTGAAATCTGCTTCATGATTAATCGGCAGTACAATCAATTTTCTCCGCCGGAAAATAAACACGGTATATACAATGGTCAAAATCTGATAGGTTTCGATATCTCCCCCATCCTTCACTACTGCAAGGATGGTAAAGCACTTTCTCTGAAAAAGTATCTTTCAGGACTTCAAGAACACTACCGCATCAGAGTTCCCTGTGTGGGTATCATTGATCTGTTGCAGAGACATCCGTTCCTCTACAAAGGCAGTTGGAAAGAGCAACCAACCGCCTTGGATATGTCTTTTACGGCGGAAGGCATACCACTGGCCGTCCGGCCTGCGCAGGAAGCGGTTTCTGAACCTAGTGTAATTTGGTGTGTTCCCATGCCTACACTGCAACAAAACTGCACTGCCAACCGAATCAAAAACAGCAGCAAAACGGCGGCACTCACAACGCGTGGAAGACGCTTTATCAACAACTTTTTGTGGCTGGAAGAAAAAAATCCTCCCCCTCCCAGCCGGGAAGCACCAGACAACCAGTAATTCGGAGATATGCCATGAAACGATTTTACCATTTTTATCTGTCATTATTACTCATCGGCAGTGTCCATGCAAATATACTTGAAGAAGCTGCACAAAAATTGCATGCCGGAGATGCAGTAGGTGTACTCACCCTTCTGAGCAAAGAGAAAAGTGCAGAAAGTTCTTACTGGAAAGGTCGTGCCCTGGTAGAACTCGGGCGCATGAAAGAAGCTATCAATTTTTTGACACGCATTCCAGAAACCCATGAGCTCTATCCCTACGCAGCTAAGGCATTGCTATACTGCGCGTGGCAAAGCCCGGATGTGGAATTTTCCTCTCTTGTGCCAACCTTAACAGCCAGTAAAAATCCTGAGATTGCCCAACTCGCCGCTGCATCCCTAGCGGAATACTGGTTACAACAACCGGAAAGTCAAGACAATACTGCTCTGGAATTACTGCGTGAAATGGCAGAAAAGAACTCAGATTTTTCTCCTACCCTTCAACTGCTGGAGATAGAAAATCTAAGGCAAAAAAGGAAATATGCAGAGGCCATAAAACTCTGCCGGAAGTTGGAAGAAGATCGCAGCTTGTCCTCAGAAATGCGGCAACGCGTCAGACTATCTCTGGCAGAAGTGTATTATGCACAGGAAGCAGAGGGCCTTCCCGCGGATGCATCAGAACAACAAAGTGGTCTACTCGACGGAATCACTCGGTCATCTGCGACTGACGTCGAAGAAGAGCAAAACTTTGACATAACGGAGGGTAAAGGAGAAGAAACTCTGCTGCACTTCATCTCTACCCAACCAGAATCCCCCCTGCTGACTGAGGCGTTCAGACGTCTTGCAGCCCATAAAGCCTTCTCAACCGGAAAATATGCCAGGGCTAAGCTGCAGGAGTGGATTGAGGATACAGAAAAACCGCGACGGGCTGCTCTTTCTCTGCTCATTCTTCAACATCTCACTAATCAGGACAATCCTGAAGGTACTGTGGTGGATAATGCCTGCGCCAATACAGCTCTCTCTCTTTTCCCCAGAGAACAGGCAACTCAGCTTATTCTTCTGGAGCAAACCAGAAATCTTCTGAAACAAGGGAATACAGAGGAAGCCGCCAAATACCTCAGCCACGTCACCACACAAACTCCCTACAAGGATTTTTACTCAGCAACGATTCTGGCCGAGACAAATCCGGGTGAGGCAGCACGCCTGTTCAGAAAATGTGCCGGATGCTCCCCTGAAGCTCTGCGTCCGGCCGCCTTTGCCAATGCTCTGCTCTGTGCCCTGCGAGCCCATGATAAAGAGCTCGAAAAAGAGATTCTGGCGTACGCCTACTTTTCACCGGAGGCAAAAGCGGAAGTGTATGCAGCCCTCTTCCTACACCACATGGGAAAAGATACAGCACGAGCCAGACAAGCCCTACAGACATTGCAGGACATACCGTACAGTGAAAGTAAGTTCATGATTGACGTGCTGCTGGACAAGTCGTGGTTCAATATGGATGATTCTCCCTTGCTGGTTGAGCAGGAGCTTGCTCACATCAGCACTGAAAACTTCCTTCCACACCAGCTGCTGCGCTACTACATGATTCGGGAAGAGGCCATCAGAAAAGCAGCTCCGTCTGACAGAAAAGCAGAAACAGAAGACAGAATTTGTGAACTGCTTCAAGAAGCCATTGATTCCACAGGCAACAAATATCTAAATCAAAAATTAAGATTCCATCTGGCTCATCGCCTTTCCCGACGTGGATTTCATACTGACGCCTTCCGGCAATTGATGGATCTCTACAAGCTCTCCAGCAACGGATACATGGCAGCCCAAAGCCTCTTTCATGCGGCCAGAGAAAAAGAGTTAATCGGTACAGCAGATTCTCTGAACGAAGCCATCAATTTATATGCTGCCTGCGCGGACAAATATTCAGAACTGCGGATTCCGGCCTCCATCCAACAGGCGGCCATCCTCACCCGTATAAGCCGGGGAGATGAAGCAGAAGTCATCCTCAAACACTTGCTCAGCAAAGAGGAAACTCTCAAGGCTGAAGAAAAAGCTCACATTCTAATCACTCTCTCCGGCAAATATATGCTGGAAGGAACCAGCGAAAGCCTTAAACACGCCTATGAAATCGGTCAGGAAAGCATCAGCATCCCGGCGCTTCCGAAAGAATGGCGCTACACCGTTCTGTTACACCATGCTTCCATTTGCAGCAAAAGTGGAAATTACCGCTCAGCACTGAATAATTACCAGGCTGTTCTGGATTTGAAACCGGCAACAAAAGACAACGCTTCCGACAGAGAATGGTCTATCTTTCACCATGCCGCCATCGGAGCCATTGCCTCGCTGCTGGAGATGGAACAGTTCAACGAAGCCATTGAACTGGCGGAACAGATATCTGACTGGAAAAGTGATTCCGGAAGAACGCGTAAGTTGAAGCGGTATGCGGAGTGGGCGGCCTATATCCGACAAACCAATTTTCTCAAGAAAGAATAGTACCTCTCATCTCAACTCACACCAGATAGCTCGGTGATCACTGGCTTTGCATGCAGCCGGGATATCCACTATCCCAGAAACCGGAGCACTCCTTATCCGTTTCTTCATGGCCTTGTTGACAAAAATGTGGTCAAATGTGTTGTAGGTATTTCCCCTGCGGTAATACAGCGTCCATTCCTCACCGCGGGAATCTCTCGGGTTGAAGCGATAAAGCGCGGAAGCCTCAGAATTGCCCTGCTCTAACAGGCGCACGGATACATCCTGCGGATTGTCATTCAAATCCCCATACACCACCATGGGAAGACTTGGATAGTCTTTCATTTTCTGCTGCAAATAAAGCGCTAGTGTCTGAGCCTCTCGCTCTCGGAGGGAGGCCGCAGCGGCAGTATCTTCTCCAACTCTTGATTTGAGGTGAACACCGAGCACTCTGAACAGGCGACCATCTTCCAAACGCAGGGTTACATCCAGAATTCCTCTCAACATTCTGCGTTTCTGATGCCCATACAATCTATAGTCTGCACATGACTCATCATGAGCTATAGGATACATAGAAAGCAAAGCCAACGCTCTATCCTCTCCACCGCGAATCAACACTCGGGAGTACGCATAGCACAAACCACGCTCAGTCAGTCGCTGTTGCAAATCGGCCAATGCAAGGGGGCCGCCCATTTCCACCAACCCCACTATCTCAGGCTTCACAGAAGATATTACCTCTGCTACCGCCTCTCGCTCATCCTTAGGTTTAGATTGGTTTACATAGCGGGATCGCTGTTTTTCGCCGGGGACAAAGTAATTTTCGGAGTTTAACATGAGGAAGCGAATTGGAGTCCCGCTTTTCGGCATGGCATCCACCTCCCGCCGGGTCAGTTTACCCGCATGGATCTTTGGCGTGACTTGATCGCTCTCCTCATAGGGTGCAGGCAAAGCGATTGCACGCGTGTCTACGTCTGCATCGTATAGCTGTATGCCCAGAAAAACCAGCAACACGAATAACAGCAGTAGAAAAGAATCCGCACGCTTCCACCATGCCCGACGGTGCGGAAACTGCTGAAGCTGTCTCATGAGAAATCAAGCGTATTCAGGAATGCAACCGCAGCCATTCCGCCACTTGAGGAGCAGCATATGTCAGTATCATATCTGCCCCGGCACGGCGAATAGAAAGGAGGCTTTCCAACATCACCTGTTTCTCATCCAGCCAGCCTGAGGCTGCGGCGGCCTTCACCATCAGGTACTCACCGCTCACATGGTAAGCCGCTATCGGCAGCGAGGTCGCAGAGCGCATAGCGGCTATCACGTCTAAATACAGTGTAGCTGGCTTCACCATCAGAAAATCAGCACCTTCGGCAGCATCCAACGCGGCTTCGCGCAGAGCCTCACGAGCATTCGCCGGATCCATCTGGTATGTCTTTTTATCACCGAACTTGGGGGTACTGCCTAAAGCTCCGCGGAAAGGACCATACAAAGCAGAAGCATATTTTGCCGTGTAGCTCATGAGTGATACCTTTTCAAACCCTTCAGCATCCAATGCCTTGCGTAACGCAGAGATTCGTCCATCCATCATATCACTGGGAGAAATAATATCCGCTCCGGCGCGGGCATGACAAAGAGCCTGTCGGCAAAGCGCCTCTACTGTCTCATCATTAAGGATTTCATAAGAACCATCACCATATTCCCGTACCATACCATCCTGTCCATAGCTGTTGAATGGGTCAAGTGCCACATCTGTCATGACCGTCATTTCCGGCACTGCCGCCTTGATTGCGCAAATAGCACGCGGTACCACGCCCTCCGGATTCCAAGCCTCACTACCGGCAGCATCTTTCTTCTCCTCAGGTACCACGGCAAACAAATCCACACAGGGGATTCCCAAAGCATACAAACGTCGGCATTCCTCGACAATCCCCGCCACACTCCAGCGAGTACACCCCGGCAGGGAATCGATGGGAGTATCTTTCTCCCCCTCCTGCACAAACATGGGATAGATGAGGTGAGCAGCAGAAAGTTCGGTCTCTCGCATCAGACCGCGAACTCCGGCAGACTTTCTATTACGGCGGGGACGTATGGGGAGATTCATGCCCGCATTATACGCTGCCTATCCGCACAAAGCAAGCGCGAAGCCGCCTGACTGACACGAGCTTTTTAACTTAACCAATTATTCGGGGTTACCGCCCGCCACCCATCGGTAGGTATTGCATCCCACAAAGTTACCCAGTACGATAGCACCGTAGAACGCCAGAATCTCTCCCCAATGAACAGACCAATATTTCACAGGAGCGCAGAGGTAGAAAAAAGCATCTGCCACACAGTGGGGAAAACCGCAGGTAATAAAGAGCGGGACTCCGAACAGCATGGGGAGCACATTTCCTTTGCGAGCAAACGTCACCGCTGTAGTCATGATGAATCCGCAACCTATGGCCAGCATACCACCGTTAAAAGCCCCCAACACAAGGCGCTTTTCCGCCAGCAATTCCTGCGCAGTTTCCTGCAGAGGCATGGCAGACAGGCGACTGAGCGCCGCCATGGCAGCACATCCCAAAATATTACCAACCAACACCAGCAACAAATGTCCGACTTCACATCGTGCAATGAAACCGGCGGTCCCGGTATACAGCTTCAGCTTATAATTCACTACTGCTATGAGAGCAAAGGTAAACAACACACTACCCGCTATATCCGGACGGGCCAGATATCCAAATCCTGCTATGCCAATACAGATACCCGATAAAAAAGAAGACTTCAATACACTTACCGCATTCATACACCGCATCAAGCGTGGTGGATACTAACACATTTTCCCTGCAAAAGCAATGGGTATCTGTAGGACAGTTGAAAAAATCAGCTTACACGCCCCATACTGTTATTGAGAAAAGCATTGAGCTCTTCTAAAACACGTTGCTGGGCGGGACAAGTTCGGCGGCGGGCACCCAGCAGGAGACTGCACTGCTTTTTGCCGGAAAAATTGTAGGAATTCAACCCCAGCTTCCGCAGCTCTGCCAAGCGTTTTCCCAGTTCGGTATAAAAGAACAGCGGTAAATCCTGCTGTCCGGCCAGCGCATCCAGTTCAATATCCACGGGAGGGGTCTGCACCCGCAGGTTCTGCGCAATCAGCGGTAAGCCCACTTCATACAACATGCGCCGCATGCGGTCAAAGAGGTACTCCAGCGGCACGGCATGCAGCGGGCACTCCCGCTCCAGATACAGCAGCACCGCGCGGGCAATTTCATCGCGGAACGGCAGCTTTACCCCCGCCGCATCCGCAGCATTCTGCAAGACGCGCTCAATCCACTCCACCCCGTAATCCGAGATGACGCAGTAGCCGGTCTGCAACAGCGGCAAACTGTTCTTGAAAGCAATCATCCCAGCGGTAATTTGCGTTGCAAGGCATCATTGGCGGCTTTAACCTCCATGCGCCGCACCAGCTCGATAAATTCCTCCACCGTGCGGAACTGCCGGTAGACCGATACATAGCGAATGTATGCCACAGGGTCAATCCCCTGTAACTTTTCCATCACCTTCATGCCAATCAGGTATGAAGGAACCTCCCGCTGGTGGTCGCGGTGCAGCTCTGCCACGATTTCATCCACCGCCACATCCAGCTGATCCATGCCGACGGGACGTTTCTCACAGGCTTTAATCATGCCCTTGAGAATCTTTTCACGGTTCAGCGCTTCCGTCATATTATCCCGCTTGAGCACACGCAGTTCCGTACGCTCCATCTGCTCATAGGTGGTGTAGCGGTAACCGCAGCGCAGGCACTCACGACGCCGACGGATACACGTCCCCTCCCGGGACATGCGCGAGTCGATGACCTTGTCATCCATAAATCCGCACTGAATGCATCTCATGCCCGCATCATACCACAAGTTCTGGTAGCGTCAATAGCAAAACCATGCCACATCTTGCAGCACTAAGCATTGCAGCTTCACTCATTCCCTAAGTTTTCCGTAGCATCTGCCCGGAATTGCCTGACAGCGGGGATTATATTGAACGGAATCTGATATGTAAGCATCTAACAGTCATGGAATCGGCAGATACGTACACCTACTCGGTGCGGTTGTTACCCCCGCTTATCACAGCGCTGAGTCTTACGGTGATGCTGAGTAGCCCGCTGTGTGAATTCAGCATGGGTGGGATTGTCGTAATCGGGCTTCTTCATCTGGCGGTATCCTACATCTCACTGTGGGGCTATGCCCTGCTCAGCCGGAAGGTGTTCCGGCGAAAATGGCTTAGCATATTTTCACCGCTCACACTGCTGCTGATTCCCCTGCCGATGTATGGGGTGCTGTACGGCATAGCGGAATGGAGTGAGTGGTCGATTCTGCAGTTTGTGGGAGGAGACGGCGTATTCAACTTCATTTCATGGGGACTGCAGCTGGCGCTGTTTGCCTATGGCATGGTATTCTCCGGCAATGTTTTGCTGAAAAATGCTCCCCCATTTCCGAAATCTCAGACAGTCTCCCTGCTGAGTGCGCTTGGAGGGTTGATATTCGGCGGCATATTCTTC
Source organism: Akkermansia sp. (assembly GCA_045579245.1). Taxonomy (GTDB): domain Bacteria; phylum Verrucomicrobiota; class Verrucomicrobiia; order Verrucomicrobiales; family Akkermansiaceae; genus Akkermansia. Next base: position 30,799 of record JAZNLU010000072.1, on the reverse strand, counting down.
ATGCCCGGAATATGCGCAACTCTCTCGGATGGACGATGGCTGCAATTACTGCTTCCCCCGGCCTTGCTTTTTATCCTGCCCCCGGTCGTGTTCCTCCTTCTATTTGTATGTAACTTGCACCGCTCAACGGGCAGAGCGCAATAAGGCAGAGCATGCCGCGTGGGAATTCCTGTCCGCGTAGTGCAACGCCGTGTTACCGTCTGCATCTTTTCGGGAAGCTTTTGCTCCCGCGCTGAGCAGCAACTGAACACAGGGAGTAAATCCGCGCTCAGCGGCAATCATCAGCGGAGTCTGCCCCTTGAGATTAGGTTCATCCAAAGGGATACCGTATTGTGCCAGCGCGTGCAGAAAAGCCGCATGTCCGCCAAAAGCAGCATGGTGAGCCACCGTGTTGCCGGCGGTATCAATCCCTGCGGCATTGGCTCCCTGCTGCACCAGAAAGACAAAGCAGTCCGTATGCCCGCCCCAAGCTGCGTACATGGGAGCGGTCACACCATCATATGTGCAGGATTGTACACTGAGTCCCTGCTCCATGAGAAAACGGCAGCATTCCACATTGCCGCTGTAGGCAGAAGCTATAAGGCAGTTAAGCCCCTGTGCATTCACGGAATGGATATTCATGCCCTGCCCCAGCAGGTAGCGAATACTGTCCGTATGCCCACCATAGGCGGCATATATCAGCACATTGTTGCCCAGTTTGTCCGTTTCCGCAAGAGACAGCCCGCGTTCCTGCAGGGAGCGCAGCATCTCCTTCTGCCCGCCCTGCGCAGCTTTCATGAGCACAGTAGCCCCGGCGGCATCCGTATCCTGAAGAGAAAACCCCTCCTCCAGCAAATACTCCAGCGTTTCCTGATACCCGCCATACGCCGCCATGAGCAAAGCAGAGGTGCCGTTTTCCCCCTTCGCCGCCACATCCGCCCCGGCATCCTGCAGTTCTTTCAGTGCAGCCAAAACCGCGCTGTCTTCCACCTTGGTCATGGTAGTGAGGGAAAGCAACATCGGTATGCATGGAAACTTACTCAACTCACACTTTCCCCCCCGAAAATCCTCCAAATGCCGGAGATAAACGTTTAACTGTGCGTCATTCTCTCCACGCACCGCAGTCAGAGCGTCACAAAGCTGTACCGTCAGCGGCAACTCACGCTGCCCGCAATCCGTACAGGAGACAAGACCTGAAGCCGCAAGCAGCAACGACAATAACACAAATAAGGCTTTCATGCGAAAATAGAACCGAAACGATTATAACAGGCTTACTCCATATTGCAACTGTAATATCCTACCGCCGACCGCACAAAAAAGCCCGCCGTGAAGCCAATCACGGCGGGTATCGGGAAATCCGAATCAGAGCAAAGAATTATTCCTCGCCAAGTTCTTCCTCATCGTCTTCTTCCATGACGGCCTTGAGAGCCTCACTGCCATAGAAATCATTTTCCTCCAGAGCAGCCGTGACTTTTTCCATGCGCGGGGCAAGCATGAAAACAGCAGGCAAAAGCTTCATGGCAATCTTCTGCTGGGACTCCTCATCCATGGAAGAAATCTTATCAAGCGAGTCCTGGCTTGCAAGCACGCGGGCCTTGATATCTTCCAACTTGACGGCGGCAGCGTCAGCGCTTGCCTTATCCTTGATTGTCTCCAGAGTTGCAAGCAGCTCATTCATGGCGGCAATCACAGAATCCACGGCGGCCTCGGCCTCATCAGAAGAAACGGCAGTTGCTGCGGGAGCGGCAGGTGCTGCGGCATCCTGAGCCAGGACGAGAGGGCAACACACTAAAGCTGCTGCCAAATATGCTAATTTTTTCATTGTTGTAATGTAGGTTGGGTGGTTAATCAAACTTACCGTATGGGTAGCTTGCTTCTCCCTGATACTATATCTTCCCATGATACATGTCAAACACAAAGCATGAATATAACGAAAATAGTTCAAAAAATATTGCTAATACTTGAGATTTCCATTCAAATAAATTTATTGTTTATTGGGAGAGCCTCCACATTTGACCCTGTTTTCTTCACGAATTAATAGAGCCAACTCATTGACGTCCTGGCGAGCCAAAACAATGGCCCTCCCCTCACCGGTAGCCGATGCGGAAATAACCAAGCCATTGGAAAGTCGAATCCGCTTATCAGCAATAATCGATTGGGCTGCATGGCGAGGAATCCTCTTACCCTGTATATACGCTTCTCTTGAAGTCACATGCACCTCAGATAAATCAGAGTCTGTAGCATCACTTCCCTTACGTGACAAAATATCGTATGAGGCTACCAATATATTCCCATCCCATACAGTAACTTCATTTAATTGAGGATATATCTCAATCCTGAGTTTCATATTGATGTAAACCAACCGTTGACCCACTTTCAACGCAGAAGGATCCACAACACCATTATACAGCATCAGCAAATCAACAGGACATTTAGTTTGAGCGGCTATCTTAGGCAAGGTATCCCCTGATTTCACAACGTATATTGCCGATGCCGGATGCATACGTGACAAATACCGGACTATGTTAACCCGACTGACAATTTTTCGGGCTTCGCGACCGGACACACCATCATCAAATACATATGGCTGCAGAATATACACCGCCTCTCCCCACTTCTGACGTGAGAGTAAAAGACGTGCCTGCTCTAATTCCTCAGGACGCCGTGGCCAAAGAGAGTAGTTATCCTGACCATTCAGAGGAACTAACGAACTATAACATACCGCGACGCTTAAAATCAAATGCATTAATTTCATATGACTGACGAATCATTTCAACAATAAAGCAAAGAAGCGAAAGTTCCCATGTATCATCAACGCCGGAAATCACGGACCGAAAAGGATTCCCGGAGGCCAACGCCTCCTGTGTCAAGCGCTCCGAAACCTGCCGGATATCCTCATGAACCAGCTCTTCCGCAACCTCCGAGCGCCCGAGACGAAATCCATATTTAAACAGAAAAGCAAACGGAGCCTCCATTGTACTCATTGACTCTATAAAGCGCTTTGCATCTTCACTGAAACCTTCCATGCCGACATCAATTAAATCTGCCGGGCGCAAAATTCTAGGACGGGAAGCTTCTACCCATCCGCTGCGTATCCTACATGTTCCCACCTCATCCATGAGTTCTGAAACTATATGAAAATAGAATTTCGTATCACCAAACGTGTCAATACGCCTGTCAGGGACATACAGGATATCTGTATGTTCCAACGCATAACTTAAATCTATCGAACTCATGTTATGAATTTTTGCCTTACCTATGTAAGTGGTAAGACAGGAAGAAAAAGCGGTTCCGCAGATATCTGAGGAACCGCTTGTAAAATGAAAAAAGGTAACCGTCAGATTAGGCCTGATTCTCCTTAATATAGGCAACCACATCAGCCACAGACTTAAGCGTCTCGGCCTTTTCATCCGGCACCTCGATGGAGAACTTATCCTCGAAAGCCATAACGAGCTCAACAGTGTCGAGAGAGTCGGCACCCAGATCCTCGATAAACTTTGCGTCAGAGGTCACTTTTTCGATGTCAACGCTGAGCTGCTCAGCGATGATTTCCTTTACCTGTGTTTCGATGTTATCAGACATAAGTTGTGACTGTTTTAGGTGCATCCATTGTATCTTGTTCCAGCCCGAGATGCAACAAAAAATTTAGCTTTACTAAAAAAAATAGAGTCAGCTCTCAATTATACGCAAACTTTGCCAACCCTCGAAAGGTAAGATGAGTATCAATAACATCAATCTCCGGCAGATGCTGAGCAGCCCATGGCGCATCCCCCCCGGTAGCGACTATAAACGGAGAAGTGCCCAAAGAAGCTGCGATATCAGAGAGAATAGAACGAACCATCCCTCTGGCACCGGAAATAAAGCCGAAATGCAAAGCCTCCTGCGTATCCTGACCAATGTGTTCAACTCCGCCATGAAAAGAATCAGAGAGTTGAGGAAGAAGCGCCGTTCGAGAGGGCAGATACTCTTTGAAAAGTGATAAACCGGGAGCAATAACCCCACCGGCAAACATATAACTACCGGGCGTTTTCTCCAGCAAAACATCAAAAGTAATAGCCGTACCTAAATCAACAGCTATTACCGGGAAACGGTGCCAATCTATGGCACCCATGACATTTGCAATACGATCCGACCCGAGAGTTTCTTTGCCTGAGTAGGACGAAAAATCAATAGGCAACACTGCTTCTGAACGTAAAAAATATACCGGGCAGCAAAAAGAGCGCGATAATATCTCTGCCGTGTTTGGTACGACTGAACTCACATAAACAGATGAATAACACCAATCAGTTGTTAATTGCTTCACTGCATACTCTGAAATATCCTTTGTAGCTAAAATTCGAATCTCAGATTTTAGCCCACCCCTCTCCCACAGGCAGAATTTTGTTCTGCCATTGGAATTGTCAATCAACAATACCGCTTTTTCCGTTACCATTGTTAAGATTCTCCAAAATTTTATCTACTATCAATAAAGAGCCGTTACTTCTCTTGCGTGCAGCAAGCATATTATTTCTCATACGTTGCCACAAACATGCACCTTGAGACATCAATTGAGAAAGAGTATAACAAATATCATCACTACCACCTACCCAAAGGCCACATTCATCGAGAAGCAACAATTCTAAATTGCCCTGTTCCTGACCGGGCAGAGCATAATTAGCCAACATGGGAACCCCGCAGGCATAGCACTCAAACATCGTTGCAGCTCCCACTTTACCAATATACACATGAGCCTCCTTCAACAGTTCATGCATTTTATCACTTGAATCCAATACAAGTAACCGTCTATCAATTAGCAGACCTTTAAGCTTTCTCATGAGATAACGCTGATGCGGACCAGCCAACACTACGACACGGGAGAAAGGAAAGGTTTCCACTATACTACGTATCTGACGTACGGCACGAGCGGGATTAATATGAACCCCGTATAACACATTCAGATGTTGAAAATCAGGTACATTCTTATGACTCACTGACAAAAATTGCTTCTTAACCGGAAAACCGGCATCAAATACACGGGAAGGTCTTAATCCGTATCTATCTAGAAGTTTCTCTCGAGAATATTCATCTGGGACAAACAGCATGTCAAAATGCGATTTTACCCAAGGCTTACTGATTTCCAGCGCATCAGTTACCACAACAGCATACGGGACATCACAGCCGAAATGTTGCCTGAAAAAATCCAACATGTAAGCAAAAAGCGGATATGTGCATACCACAACGTCTGGCTTCCAGGAAAAAATTAAATCAGCCAAATGCATCGTAGCCCTACGTATGAGAGGCCAATTCACTTTATTATGCCAATCTGCAGTCTCTGTCTGAGAATAAGCCATGGCCCACAACCACGGCATCCTACGCACACACATCTTATAGTAGGCTTTAGTTAATGTATAAAGCCCTGTTGCATCAGCCTCACACGGATCTTCAACTCTGGCTTTTATTCCACGAGCTATGAAGCCATCTTCCAAAGCCTTTGCTGCTGAGTAATGACCGTGACCGTACCCAACAGTTAATATCAAAGCTTTTCTAATCGTGTTCATAAAAAAGCTCCATTCGATTTAACTCGAACGGAGCAATAAGTCTATAAGGAGAATGATTACGGTCCAATCGTACTGGGCCGAGCCTCAAACGCCGAACGTGTAGGAACAAAGATTACGTCATTCGGCATAAGTCTAATACTTCTGTCACGCGCACTGAAATAGTCATACGTACGTGTAACTCCCCGGCGCGTAACCTGAATCTTACGAGAGCCGTACTCATTGATATCCCCACACTCAATCAGAGCCTGAATGAGAGTAATACCTTCTCTGTACGGCAAATTCTTCTTATTATTGACGTGACCTGTCACATGAATAAAGCGAGCTTCAAGTTCTTCACCTCTGTGACCAACCTGAGCTATAACTATGGGATCGGTATATATTTTCTGTGAAATATACTGTGAACGAACAGTATCCTCTACCTGACGCGCGGTTTTTCCAAGAACTTTTAAACGTCCCTGAAGAAATGGCAAAAGAATAGTGCCGTCTTCACGGCTGACTTGATATTCTCCGTCAACATTGGCTGCCTCGCCGGCGGGTAAATTCTTAAATGCAAGGAGAACTTTCGAACCGCGTATAACGCGAGGCTCTGTACTTTCGTCCTGAGCAAATACCGCACTCGTCAAGATGAGCAGCAGAGGCAATGCCAAACTAAGGATAAACTTTTTCATTTGAAAGCAACTGTATAATTATAAAATTAGTAAAGATCAACATCAGTGGAAGATTGCTCTGCAGTCTTGGACGATGCCTTGACTACGCTTCTATCCTTCTTTTTCACAACCTTCTCATCACCACGCGTTTCCTGAGCATAATAACTATAGTACGTAGTGTAATACTGATACTGCGAATCATTATTTATGTCAACATTGTTGAGCACCAAGCCCATGATACGCCCGCCAGCTGACTGTAATACGTTTTTGGCACGGATTAAAGCTTTAAGCGGCATCTTACGCGGCTGAAGAACAACCAAAGAAACATCTGCACGGTTCACAAGTAAGGATGTATCGCTGACACCCAAAATCGGAGGTGTATCTATTAAAACAACATCGAAACGCTTGGTTGCCTCAGATATAAGATTATCCATACGCTGAGAGCTAATGAGTCCGCTGGGATCAACAGGTGTTTTTCCTGACGGTAAAAGATAAAGATTCTCATTACTCGTGCGGAACACTACCTCAGCCAACTTCAATTCAGTAGAAAGATAATCAGACAGCCCCTTATCTGCTTTCAGTTCGGCATAACGAGAAAGCCTGGGACGCCGCATATCTGCATCTATCATGAGTGTACTGTATCCGGCCTGAGCAAAAACAAACGCAAGGTTAAGAAGCGTCAATGTTTTGCCTTCACCGGCGTTAGCAGAAGTAATGGCAAACGTAGAAGCCTTAAACAATTCACGCTTTAACTCAACATTAGCACGAAGAATCCTATATGCTTCAGAATCAGGACCTTCCCCACCCTGCAGCAACAAAACTCCGGCATCCTGAGGAATCACACCCAACACGGGCAAACCGAGACTTCGCTCAGCATCTTCAAGTGTCTTAATTGAAGTATCAAAATAATTAAATATAAAGGCCACAACTAAGCCGGCAATAATGCCGAGCACCACACCCGCGGTCAAGTTAAGCCGATAATTCGGGCTGCTGGGGATGGTTGACACACCGGGCTGACTATACACCTCTACACTGGTACGAGGAGCCATCAAACGCATCTTGTCAGCTATGTAATCATTCTCCAACTTATCATAACGTGCCTTCTCAGAAGCATATTCCTGAAGTGCATTTTTAACCTTCTGATCTTCAAGGCTCTTATCTCTCAAGGAATCTTTCGCCTGCTCAGTACGGGTCTGAACATCTTTAAGCTCAGACTGCTTCACTTCAACCTGATCCATCATCGCATCCCGCATTCCAATCAACTCATCATTCAGCTGACGGAGAGTATTCTTATGCTGCTCATCCATCCGAATGACATTAGGATGCCTCTCCCCATAGCCGGCTAACAAGAGCTGAGCTCGTTCATCAGTCTCTTTCACAAACTGCTCATTAAGCTGCCGCACCCTATCAGAGCAGTACGACTCCGCCGTCAACAACCCATTACGCGTAACATAGTCACGCAACTCTTCATCCTTTAGAGTCTGTAATTTAGAGATATGTACGCGCATCTGCGCAATTTCCATCTCTAGTTTTTCACGAATAGACACCAAATTTGCATAGCTCTGCTCTTCTGAGCCGGCAGAAATTGGAGTACTGTGCTGCCCATCCTGGGCCCACATGTTCTGTATGTACTTACCAGAGCGAATGTACTGACGCACAACATCAGCCTTTCGTTCCAACTCGTCCTGACGCGAGCGCAGCACCTCGTAACGCTTGTTGATTGCCTCATTTATGATGGCTCGTTCCTTGTCGTCACGAACTTCTTTGTAACAATCAACAACCGACTTACAAATTTGCTGAGCCAACAATGGATCCGGAGCATCAACAGAGATATCAACAAGGCTGGTCAACGGATGAGGCGAAATCGTTATCATCCGTCGCAACTCTTGTACAGCGACAGACTCTTCTTTTCCCCATTCGCGTACTAGGTCAAGCTTATTAACAACCGCAAGCAAAATTTGTTGAGAAATAAGAATCTCAAACTGAGTCTCCATATAGGTATTCGACTCACCTACAACATTATAAATTGGGTTAATTTCTTGCGTAGTTGCTACATTAATTATATCCCTCGGAGGGATAATTTCAATCGTAGAACTGCTTGTATACAGAGGTTGCTGGAGCCTCGTAATGACTGCGCAACTTGCAAAAACGAGCAGAAAAACTAATACTGCAACCTTCCAATAATTCTTAAAAATCTGAAAATAATCCTGTACGTGCAAACTAACTTCAGCCTGCCCTGTCTGTCCAACAGATTGATTACTCATAAAGTGTGAAGAAGAGAAAAATAATGCCTGGAAGTGCGTGTATCATACTCCCACGAAGTTATACATCAGAACGTATAAGTCAAACCGGATGATACAGTCCACCGAGAAACATCATTTGAATCCCGTTCAGCGTAATCTCTTGTAATCACACTATAAGACCCGGAAATATTACCTCGCAAATCCCGAGTAAAGGCATAATCCATACCAACAGTAAGCTCGTAGCGGGAAGAAGAATAATCCGAGTTGGCTACTGAGGAATCAGCATAATCACTCAAGATAACATTCGCACCTAAGTGATATGTTACATCAGGTGAAAGCACATAACTTAACCGAGAACCGACACGCCATGACTTGTTTGTCTTGTAAGACTGGTCTGTTGCCAGATATGATGTTGTCGTGCCGGCATTTTCGTCAGAATATCTTACGAAAATCTGTGCATTAAAGCCTTCCGAAATTTTTCGACGATAGGAAAAATTAAGATAGGGACTTACAAACGTGTCGTCATCGTAAGCTCTGAGCTGCACACCGAAGTCACCTCCGCAGGAAGAAAATGGATCCAAAGCTCGCTGAAAACCTACTGTAGCCGTATACCGATCAGAATCCTCACCCTCCTCACGAAGTTCGCGAGTGAATCGTATATCTGCCTTATATGTCATAATGGCAGACTCGCGATACCGAGCCCCTGTTCCCACTTCAATATAATAACGATTATCATTGCGCTCTATGGCCTCAGTATAACTGATAGAGCTATAGGAAAGACTCGCCGTTAAACTCCAACGAGAATCAACAGCATGTGAATAGACGTTAGCGAATGATACATTGAGCATATCACCCAGACAGTACGTGGGAGCATATCCTAATGCATAATCAGGCTGAGGACTGTAAGTAACATATAAGGATGAAGAAAGCACATTCGAAGGATTGAATGCGTGCACCATGCTGGCAGAAAGACTACAATCACCCCTTGTTTCCGCCACGCCGGAATAATCATCCATATCAAGGTAATGTGTAAAACCTAACTTTACCGAGTAGGAAAGTTTATTGACCGACTCCATATCAGCATAGCGAACACTCACAGAAGCGTTGACGAAAGGAGAATCATTTTCATCACTCTCTGCCCAGTTTACATTCGAATCATACCCTAAATTTACGCGAGCAAAGTACTCCAAATCATAGGAGTTCTGCACGCCAATCAGCGGAGCCGAATCGTAAAGAGTGTACGCATCAACAATCGCAGCACCCACTACGCCCACAAAAACAGTTTTATAAAAGAATGATCTCATGCCTTTAGTTAATTATATTACTTTACACCACTAATATCATCCGGAGATGGCACAACAGGATAAACAGGCAAACTCGGAGCCTGCGGCTCTACTACCGGACTCTGAGGTAACGCACTTTCAGAACTAACCTGCTCAACCACCTGTTGTATTAACTCATCAGACAAATCAACGCCTCCGATAATTGACGGCAGCTCTGCCACAGGCATATCAGGAACAGCTACCAACAACGCATCAACAACAAACCGCAGCTCCACCGCAGACCAAGTGTCACGGGACGCCAGCGCATCCATAAAGATAACCGCAGCATTAGCAGGATCATTCTTAGCAGCCTCATATACCATCTTTGCCAGCTCCTCCACAGACAAATTACGTGGAAAAACCGACGCAGATTTGGCGCCACCTGCAAACGACTGCTGCATCGGAAGCACAGCCCCAAAACAAAGCACTAACAATAAAATACGGAACAACTTCATTTTTTTATAGGAGGTGAAGCGGGTAGCGGGAATCGAACCCGCATGGCCAGCTTGGAAGGCTGGAGCTTTGCCATTAAGCTATACCCGCAAGTGGTGAACAGGCGTACTGTAACACAGAACAACCTGTTTTGCAAGCTTTTTTTCAAAAAAATTCATTTCTATTACTTCGTGTCATACTAAACATTTATTTCTTGACGATCTCTACACGTAGTGGTAGCATGAGGTCGTGTTACGCGGGCGTCGTTCAATGGTAGGACGCGTGCTTCCCAAGCATGAGACACGGGTTCGATTCCCGTCGCCCGTATGAGATGTAGCCTTACATCATGATTCAAGCTTTTTTTATGCCCTTGCCCTAATTTTACTGAATATGAGTTTTCATATCGCCACGTGACAACGAGTTCTTTCCCTACTCAGGTGATAAATTATGGTATTGTCTGACCGTCCGATGTAAAATCGGGCGGCGGAGAGGCCTTTCTTGCCTTAGCTAATCAAGAAGGGCCGGATGAGGGAACGCCCGCGTCCCTACAAGGGAGTAAGCCCCGAAATCGAGTCAGGGCTACCCTTATCCCCGTTAAAAAGACGGCTCCGCGATTCGTCTCGGATAATTGATGGGACTCAAACGTCCGAACCTGAGAATGAGACAAGTCATGATAAAACACCAGTCAGTAAAAAGCAAGGAGAATGAGGCAAAAGTGCCTCATGAATATGTATATGTAGGCGTAGATTTATCCAGTCAATACTTAGATGCCTATATACAGGGAAAATATCGACGCTATTCAAATGACGAGCTTGGTTTTAACAAGTGTTCATCAAGGCAATAAGCACAGAGAAGATCCAAAAGCCCGTTTTGGTGGCTTTTGAATCAACGGGTAGTATCAGTTTGTATTTTGCGGAGCAACTTGATAGATTGCATATAGCAAGGAATTGTATCAATCCTTCATGGATAAGGCATTATGCAAAATCAAAAGGAAGAGTGGCAAAAACAGACAAGATAGATAGCGAAGTGATAGCATCCTATGCGGAGTTGTATAAGCTGCAAGCTGATACGGCGATGAGTGTAGCTATGTTAAGGTTGCGCCAGTTGCAAAGAATGCGGAGTATGTTTATCAAGCATCGTGCTCAGTTGAAGGGGGCACTTCATACTTATAAGGATGAGTTTTGTCAAGAGCAGATAGCGGGGCAAATAGAAACTCTTGATGAGAAAATAAAAGGGCGCAGCTAGCGATGGAGCAACTCATAAAAGACGATGAGGAATTGAAAAATCGTTATCTACTATATCTACAGGTTGGAGGAATAGGAGAGAAAACTGCAAAAATGTTGTTGTGTGATTTGCCGGAGTTGGGTTATCTTAACCGAAGAGAGATAGCAGCTTTAGTAGGTGTGGCACCATTTAACTGGGATAGTGGGCGAAGAAGCGGGAAAAGATTTGCCAGATTTGGACGTCGAGAAGTCAGAACTCAGTTATATATGTGCATCGCAGCGACTTTACGTATGTCAGAAGATTTGACTCAGACCCGTTATCATCAATTGCGAGCAAAGGGAAAGAGTCACAAAGTTGCAGCAATAGCGAGCATAAGGCATATGATTGTCAGACTAAATGCTCAAGTAAGAGATTGGATAGCGTTAGGCAAGCCGGAGATAAAGATTAAGAAAGGCGATAAGAAAAGAGAAGAAAGCAAAACTCCTGAACAAACTGTTGCAAAATGAGTTTTCCCGAAGGGAAACCCATACTACCCTAGCCCAAGGGGTGAGGGTTTGGGAGAGGTGGGAAGTGGCAATGCACTACCCCTCTCCCAAGTCAAGCTACTGCATTGCCCAATTTTGGGCAATGCCGAACTACAAAATCGATTTTTCAGAAAAAATCAGATTTTGCTCCAATTATAATTGACTCAGATGGTTCTCAAGGTTACGATATTCGTATGATTAGCGTTATATTTGTTTCAATTTTTCAGAGGTGAACTTTAGTCAATCTATCGCTCTAGGTGAAACGGCACATAAGAATGATGTGTTGAAACATTAGACGGAGGATTCATCTCATTTTCTGGTTGTTTCAGGTACGTCTTGGTGCATTTCTGCACCATTTCCTTGAGCCTTGCAAGAAGTTGCACACTTCAGTCATAATCTTCCTTCGGATATTCAATTGAGCACGTTATTCTTACCTGAACTAGCGAACTATCTCAATTGCCGTGTGCAACGCAACTCTTTCCGGGCAACTGCCGTTGATTTTACTTCAGATTCTTCCCTTAGGTGATTCCCCTCTTCCGGCAGTTTATGGATTGACTGATTTAGAGAATTCATGGAACGTAGAAATAAATCAATTTTAGTACAAGAAAACTGACTGCCACAATCATATCATAGTAAAATACGTTGCGCCTATTTGCGAAATAGTGAGCACGCTTCCATGCAACCTCTTTTACTTTCTCTCTTTCTTTCAAACGGTGCAGTCCACTTCAAGTGTTTTGATTCTTTATCTTCATCAAGACGAAGCTCTCTCAAATCATTCAAACAGTCAGCAAAAGTGTTTCCAAATCATAATACTGAACATGGTATGATATTTCTCCTCCAAACACATTGTTATTCTGTTCAATAAAAATAGATTACTCTCTTTTTTGTGTCTACCTGGCATTCCTTAATTATTGTAGAAGAATCTAAATTATACTATTCTGTTATTGCCGGTTTAACAGATTGAATTCAAATTACTTCAAAAGCCGCCATCCCTTTACGGAATGGCGGCTTTGAGATTTCAATTATACGCTTCAGCAGGGTATCAGAACTTTGCGAGCATAGCCTGACGCTGAGCCTCAAGCTCGGCAGGCAGTTTGTCACCCACCATGTTGAAGAGCTCAGTCTGGGACTCAAGTTCAGCCTTCCACTCAGACGCAGAAATGGTCATGTTGGTTTCGAAGGCAGCCTTGTCGTAGCCCTTCAGACCCTCAGTGTCAAGTTCCTCGAAGGTGGGGGAGATACCCAGAGCAGTCTCTACACCTTCCACCTCACCACGGCAACGACGCAGCACCCAGTCGAGCACGCGCATGTTGTCGCCGAAGCCCGGCCATACGAAGTTGCCGTCAGCATCCTTGCGGAACCAGTTCACGTTGAAGATCTTGGGCAGCTTGCAAGCGCAGGTCTTGGTGCCCATGTCCAGCCAGTGCTGCCAGTAGTCACCCACATTGTAACCAATGAAGGGCTTCATGGCCATCGGATCACGGCGAACCTGACCAATCTGGCCGAAAGCAGCGGCGGTCATCTCAGAGCCCATGGTAGCACCCACGTACACACCGTGGTTCCAATCCTTGGACTGGAATACGAGCGGCATGGTGGTGGCGCGGCGTCCACCGAAGAGGAATGCGCTGATGGACACACCCTCGGGGTTGTAGTACTCGGGATCGAGCGTGGGGCACTGAGAAGCGGGAGCAGTGAAGCGGCTGTTCGGGTGAGCGCACTTGCGGCCACAGTCCGGCGTCCAGTCGTTGCCCTGCCAGTCAATGGCGTGTGCGGGCGGCTCACCGTCCATGCCTTCCCACCACACGTCACCGTCATCGGTCAGCCCCACGTTGGTGAAGATGATGTTCTCCTTGATGGTATCCATGGCGATGGGGTTGGACTTGTAGGAGGTGCCGGGAGCCACGCCGAAGTAACCGTTCTCCGGGTTGATGGCGTGGAATGTACCGTCCTCGTGCGGCCAAATCCAGGCGATATCGTCACCGATGATGCTGGTCTTCCAGCCCTTAGCAGCCAGTGCGGGCGGGGGCACCACCATGGCCAGGTTGGTCTTACCACAGGCAGAGGGGAATGCGCCGGTCACATAGGACTTGCGACCCTCGGGATCAGTGATACCAAGGATGAGCATGTGCTCAGCCATCCAGCCGTTCTTGCGGGCAATACCGGTAGCAATACGCAGAGCAAGGCACTTCTTGCCGAGCAGAGCGTTACCACCGTAACCGGAACCGTAGGAAATAATTTCGCCGGTTTCCGGGAAGTGGCAGATGTACTTCTCCTCGTTGTTGCAGGGCCAAGTCTCATCTTTCTGACCGGGCTCCAGGGGAGCACCCACCGTGTGCAGGCAGGGCACAAAATCACCGTAGCCGTCACGCTTGGGATTACCACCACCGTTCACTTCATCCTCCAGACGCTTAAGAACCTTCTCACCCATGATGGTCATGATGCGCATGTTGGTCACCACGTAGGCAGAATCGGTGATTTCAATACCAATCTTAGCCAGCGGGGAATCAAGCGGACCCATGCAGAAGGGAATCACGTACATGGTACGACCCTTCATGGAGCCATCAAGATAGGGGTTAAGAATAGCACGCATCTCAGCCGGGGACTTCCAGTTGTTGGTAGGGCCGGCATCCTCCTGCTTCTCAGAGCAGATAAATGTGCGTTCCTCTACGCGAGCCACGTCAGAAGGAGTAGAACGAGCCAAGAAGCAGCCGGGGCGCTTCTCCGGGTTCAGGCGAATATAGGTGCCCTTTTCCACCAGCATGTCGCACAGCTTGGTGTTCTCTTCCTCGGAACCGTCGCACCAGTAGACGGAATCGGGTTTGCAGAGCTGGCGGATCTGCTCCACCCACTCAGCAGCCTTCTTGTGAGTTGTACCTGTAATCATGGTGCCTGCAGAATACCATATTGTACTCAGACTTGCAACACGAATTTGATGCATGTACACCATTCTCTGCATTTTTTGACATCCCGCAGGCAAACAATCGACGGGGAAAGGCACAGAATCTGGTTGCTTTGCAGGCGTTTTTGTGTTACCCTCCCTCTCGCAGGTCAAATGAACGAAGAGCTTCCCAAAAATGAAGAATCAATTTTCACCCTTCAGACGGAGAGGGTGAAAGAAAGCCGAGGTTGTACGCGCAATCGACCGAGACGTTACGTGTATGCCTCTACGATTATTCTGTGGATGCTTCTTGCAACAGCAGCCCTACACCTTTGGCTGCTCCGGCTATTCGGAGTCATAGAACTCCCATTCTAACAGTATATTGATAAAACTGCCATGGTGTAAATGCACTCAATCATTTACTCTGACGCAGCTATTGGTGGCGAACGCCCCCAATGAGTAACGCTTGTGGAGTAGTTGCAGCATTTTTTACTGATGCCTCAATCTCACAGAGGCAAAGAAACGCACCCTTCCCAGATGTGGGAAACTGTCCTTTTACGCAATCCAGATATACGCTTTCGATGCTCCCAAAAAAGCAGGTGGCTAAAGCCACCTGCCCGACATGACGAAAAGCATCAGGACTTGGGCATCAAAGTGCGCTCACCTTGTTGCCAGCTCCAATCCCAGCGGGAAAGGGAAGTAAAGCATGCAGTCAACAGATCCACACAAGCCTGCACATCCGTTTTATGTGCCATTTCAATACTCTGGTGCACATTCCGCACCGGAATAGATATAGCTCCGCAGATGGAGCCACCGCCGGTAAATTTCTGCATTGCTCCGGCATCTGTTCCACCGGCAGCTAACAGCTCAGGTTGATATGGTATACCTTCGGCCTCTGCCAGCGCAGTCATAAATTTCACCATGCGGGGATCAGTTATAAGCGTACCGTCATACACCTTGATAGCCGCACCTTTGCCAAGTTCAGTACATTTATCATGAGCACCTGACCCAGGCGTATCAAAAGCGATAGTCACATCCAATGCAAATGCAAATGTTGGTTGAATTGCCAGCGTAGCAGCATGTGCGCCGCGAAGTCCAACTTCCTCCTGCACGGAAAATACGGCATAGAGATCATAATCAGGTCGATTACCGGAGGAAATAATACGCCGTACGGCCTCAATCAGCATGTAGCAACCTCCCCTATTATCTATACTTTTCACATTCAGACAATCCCCCATTTCCACCAAATCGCTCACACGGGTAATAGAATCACCAACGGAAACAAACTTTAGCACCTCATCTTTTGGTAATCCGAGGTCTACCACATAATCGGTAACTGAGGGCATCTTTGTGCGCTCCTCCGGACTCATCACATGAATAGGCTTAACCCCCATGCAACCGGGCATGTCTTTCTTACCATGCACCACAACCCGCTGAGAGGTCAGAGTTTTGGCATCAAAACCACCCAAAGGCAAAATACGGATAAATCCATTGTCATCAATATGACGAACAATAAAACCAATCTCATCCATGTGTGCGGCACACATTATCGTTTTATCCGAGCTACGCCCTTTGATAAGTGCGGTCACATTGCCAATATTGTCCACGGAAATTTCATCGGCCAAAGGCTCCATCTCACGCAAGATGAGCTCACGGATGGGATACTCAAAGCCGGGAGCACCGGCTGTCTCACAGAGTTCTTTAAAAAGCTTGATGTTCATGCCAGGTAGTTTACACTTTTTTCTTTCGATTGACAAGAGCAGAAAACGTGCGCTATATGAAAGAAGCGTTTCGGAATTATTGCCTGCTACTTACTTTAAACCCATCTGTGCTTCCTCAATCGTTGCAAACTGCCTCCAGCCGGTTATTTTACTCGTGTAATGACACCATTCCAGTTTACCGTTTACCAACCGCGCCCAAATAGGAGAATGAGGCAAAGAGACTGTGGATGTACTTGCTTTCAGTCTCAGCATTGAAGTCTTGAGGCTCCAGCCAAATGTTCCTGTTCCGGCATTACGAAAATATTGCCGACTCACCTTATCAAACAGACAGGCTTCTCCCGTCTCATCCAGCACAGGGATAAAATCATGCACTATATTCTGGCCATCAGAAATTTTCAGCCAATAAAGCGCAAACTCGCCCTCAATCACTTTGAAACCAGAATATGCAGCCGTGTCAGATAAATTCTCCCTTGCAACGGTTGAAGACTTTCCATCCCAAAAAATACTTCCGGAAGAATCTTCAAACCAATTAGTCGCTGCTTCAATTTCCCCCAAATATGACATTTCCGGAGACTGTAAATAATAGTATGAAAATTTTCCTAATGACCATGTTGGTCTTGAATAAGATGATAAAAAGCGTGTCAAAGAAAATAACGATTCCTGATTACCCCCGTATGAAGAAAGAACAGAACCGCCCGGGACAGATAACTGACGGAATTTAGCGCGAGCACCGACACTTTTGGAACCGGGATAAGGAATGAGAATATATTGATTAGTGAAACTCTCGAGATATTCCAGTTCTGCCAAGGTAGTAACGTCAGACGGCGTATTATACTGAATTTCCAAAATCCAGCCCTTACTCTCCAACAGCTGCAAAGCTTCAGACAATTCTTTTGATGTCTTGTGTCGAATATCAATTCCCAAGGTTAACACCCCTGCCTCAACCGTAGGGACTGAGCGAGCAATCATTTTAACGCTGCAGATAGATAAAATACAGCCCACAAACATATTCCTACCGCTACGCAAACTTGGTAAATCTGAGAGGAAGTCACTAAGTACAATCACAGATGCAAACGCATTATCCCCGTTTTCCAAAGACTTTAAAGAAAACCTCCACACGCCGGACGAAACATCACCTAGGTAATTCGGATTAATTACCTGCATATCGTTTACATTTGCACAATCTGCGTACTTATGGGAATCCGGCATGGAAACAGAATCAAAATGTTTCCCAAAACCCATTCGTCTCTTAGGCACAACAACGGGTGTTATATATGCAGAATCATCACTAAGCTGCACAGAAGTTGCCGGAGCAACAAAGGATGCCGGCTTTCCCGGTTCCGCAACACAAATCAATGCTCCGTCCGAAGTTGTCACGGTGCAAAGCTGCGTTGAAATCACTACGTATTTTTTTTTATAATGTGTCGGTACAATCATCTTGCCAGCATATTCACACGATAAAGAGCAAAAATCAAGCTTTCTGCGGCTATATTCCTTACGTTTGCATTAACTACCCTAATTGCCTGATTGGTTCAGACCCCCTACGGAACCGCGCAGGAGAGGCGGGAACAAACAAAATACCTTAGCGGTCCGAAAAGTATTCTAAAGAAAGAGGCGCATAGAGATACAAAACTAAAAAGAAAACAAAATGGAGATTGAGTTCCAGAGAGCCAGCTATTAAACTGGCGGTGCAAAAAAATGAACCAATCTCTGCTCAACAACCTACCGTCATGCGCACATTTTGTCAACGATTTGATTTTCTCCCATTGTCAGAACGTATCAGTCCGACAGAAACGCCAAAAAGTTCAATTCCGGAAATCACCTAATCAGGGTGACACTCAGCCACATTGCCGGGCGCAGGGGAATTCGTGATATTGCCGGTCTGAGGAACACGCCTTACAATTTAGGGGGGAGCAAGCCCCCTCAAGACCCACCATTGCCTATCGAATCAACATCAACGCAGGGAGGTATTCCGGGATGCTTACTACGACATCAGAAAATCTTTTGGACAGCAGCTAAACAAGGATACAACATTCCGGAAGTACACCGGCGTATCAAGCTCCTGGATTCCTCCCTCTCCCACCCTCTCACTCAATTTTCCTTGGGCTGCATATCAGTAGGAAAAAGGAGAAAGACAGCTGCACACGTATTGGATTGTGAGCCGGCAACCCCTGATTTTGTATCATGATAAACGGTAACGAGCCGGATTTCCTTGCGGCTCACGAGATAAATCTGCCCAAAGGCTGCATTGTGTGGTTGCTAACCGGGATATATGTGGATTTTAAGCTTCTGCAGCATTGGGACAGCCGCTGCGTCAAGTTTGTTGACCGGTACACCAAAAGTATCAATTTTTGACCATTCGGAAGTGGGCTTTGCCGCATGAGCATCAGAATATCCTCAAGGGTGAGGACATCGCCATGCAGGGAGTGATACGTATTACATCAAAAAAAACAAGCACCGAACTATGACAAATACCGTCAGCAGGAAAGTTTAGGGTTTTCTTACGGCTAACATTGGTATATAATAAGCGCGACGCGTTGGGTTCTAACCTACATTCAAGATTTTAAGAAAATAACGGAACGTGAATTGTTTGCACATGTGCTAAACGAATTACAACAAAAGTTACTCTTCTGTCATGTCCAGTGAAATCAAAAGAGGCGTAATACTGAACTACGTATCTATCGGAGTCCGGCTTCTCACATCTTTTCTGCTAACACCATTTATCATTGATTCGTTGGGAGTGGAAGAGTATGGGCTTTTTACTCTCAGCAGTACTGTCATTGTCTGGCTTGCCCTTTCAGACTTGGGTTTGGGAGCAACGGTAAGCAAGTATGTAGTGACCTACAGAGCCAAAGGAGAACATGAACAACAAGCTCACTTTTTGGGACAGAGCGTGGCACTTTTCTGTCTGATTTCCGTTTTCACTCTGACGGTCGGCGTGGTCTGTTTCTTTCAGCTGGAATCACTTTTCCCGAAATTGAACGCGGCACAGCATGATACTCTAAAAATTCTTTTTTTGCTTGCCTTGGCAAATTTAATACTGGCCATTCCACTCCGCCCCTTGAGCTGCCTGCCGGGGGCGTATCAAAAGTTTGTGGTACCGGGACTGGTAAGATTAAGTTGTTCTCTTCTAAACGCGGGGCTAACCGTTGCACTGCTATTGCTTGGATTCAAATCTGTAGGTCTTACAGTCCTGGCAGTCGGAATAGGTATTCTAAACCTACTCTGGGAACTATTTTATAGTCTGAGAATCCTGAAAGTTAAGATTAAATTTTCCAAACCGGATTGGAAACTCTACAGAGGCATGTTCGTTTTCTCCATCTGGGTTTTTATGAATCAGATTATGGATTTATTCTATTGGAAAGCGGGATCTCCCATACTTGCAAATGTGTGTGGCACCGCTGCCGTTGCTGTGTTTATTCTGGGCGTTTCATTTTCCAATTACTTCACAACTGCATCCAACGCCATTTCAGGAGTACTGGCACCTAAACTGATGCACATGGTAGCGCTGAATAGCAGTAAGGAGGAACTCTCAAACCTCATGGTAAAAGCAGGACGCCTGCAACTCTTTGTCTTGATAAGTATCCTGCTGGGATTTATTTTTCTCGGTCAGGACTTTCTAAAACTCTGGGTAGGCAAAAGTATGGGTGATAGTGTCACAACAGTATGGCTGGGAGCTATCATCATCCTGATTCCTCTAATATTACCCTTAACTCAAAACACGGGGGTTTCAATCTTACAGGCATTGGAAATTCTCCATGGGAGAGCTATTCTTTTATTTATTTCATCATTAATCTGCGTTATTTTGGGATATTCATTATCAAAGCTGTGTGGAACTATTGGCATGTTCATAGGGACATCAGTATCATGTATCATAGGTCAGGGGATTTTAATGAATTGGTATTATTCCAAAAAAGCCGGCCTTCACATTTTTTCTTTTTTTCAAAAAACATATTTTCCCATTATCCTACCCACTCTGATTCTATGTGTATTGGGATTTATCATGCAAAAGATGATTGATTGTAATCAATGGTCAACATTCATTTTATGCGCCTTGGCATATGCATTTTTATCTTTTGTGATATTGTTTGTGATGTATCTCAATAATGATGAACGTACACAGATTCTTCCATTACTAAAAAAATATAAAACTGAAGGCCATGCTTCTAAAAAGCATCCGTAGTCATCCCATACAAATGTGTTTTAGCAGTAATTTCAATCACCTACTATTTACACAGTTTTCGTTTCAAATATCTTAGCGCACGGCAAAAAAAGCTGATACATCTATATAAACACCCATTTTTTCTCAGCCTGAGCACCCCAATTTTTGTAGTATTACAGTACGAATTCCATACATCTATAATGTTTTCACGCCCTATTCGCATTAATGCTTCCTCTCTGGATACCGGGACGTGAGCTTCTTCTCTCCGATAACTGCGTGGTTGCCCATTGTATAAATTCCAAAAAGATTCTCGATGGAGAATAATTTTTCCTTCCGTTGCCAGCAATTCCAATATTGTTTGTCCTTTTTTCGTGTTGGCAATCAGGGATCCTATGCCTTTCTCAATAGGCCAATCCGGATGCAGGGTATGCAAATCCCCCCAAAAATCCCCCAATGTCAAATCTCCCGGACGAGGTAAATGCGCATGGGGACAATCATAACAAGCTCGATTCAGCATCTTATCCCCAATAAACAGCCCCATGAACATATCCTGTGCATGCCGGTCGTTCAGCGCAAATCCATCAATAAAGCGTTTTTGTACTTTGTAGCGTTGCCAATTATCGTCCTTAAAGCGGAAGTAAATATCCTTCACCTCTCGCCCATGAAGCTGCTCATAATATTTCACATAGGCCTGCAATAATTTTCGACTGGGGACACCGTGACATACAATATCGAAAGTAAGCAGATTTTCATAAGTCTTACGTAAATATTTCTTTAATGCATGTATCTGGCAAGCAGTACCGGAGAAAAGAACTTCCCGCCCCTTTTCCAATTCCGCCTTGACCTTTCTATAAACGATTCCCGGTTCCGCCTGAACATACTTACTTCCACGCATGGGTGCTAACTGTTCCGGCGTTTCAGCCATGGCAAATTCTGCTGTAAATTTATCTTTCCACACTACTCCGAACACACAACCGCCGACAGAAAATACCTTTTCTGCCAAAGCCGTAAAAACTCCGCCGCTGCTGCTTTTTTGAAGAATCTCGCGGTTGGCGTTCCAACCACCGTATGCAATCACGGAATCGAAATCTGCAACATATTCCTCCGCACGCTTCTCTCCGGGTTGAGCCGGGCACATTTTCACGCAACGCCCACAGTTAACACACACTTCCGTATCAACATGAGGTACAAGAAATCCTTCATCGTTCCACACCATGCGCACGGCATTTTGGGAACAAACATTGGCACACAAAGCACAACCTGTACAGTTTAAAGGCGGGGTAATGTAATTTCGCGTTTTCATTAACGTATAAAATTATAAGCAGTTAATTACAATAAAGATGATATTCTTCTATTCCATGTTTTGAAAGATAATGAAGAAAAAGCCGGCACAGGTTGAGTTAAAGTCATCGTGCCAGACACTCTCTTAAAAAGTTAACTCCCCTCTCACGTTCCGAATCATGGATAGCATTTACTCTCTCCCAATCGATGGGAGTACAAAGAACACATCGCAATTCAGAAGGAGTGGGATTAGCAAGCAGCCTATCCTTCAACCCAAATACCCCAAGCAATGACTCAAAGCGCGCGTTGCCACGCAGCTCATTGCCAAGGCATACAAATGGTTTGTTGAAGATTATAGCAAACACACAACCATGAAACGAATCAGTAATAAAATACTTACAGTCCCGTATAAGCCTCAGCCATTGAGACACAGAAATGGGTCTACGGTCACGAAACTTCTTTGCAGAAACTTGCGGCATGAGATGCTGTAGCGGCAAAGACATTGAATCTGCACCTTCCCTTAGTACAGCTTCCTTTGTCGGCTCCATGTCAAGAATATATGCAGCTACATATTCGGACTTCCGTATCCACGTCTTTTCCCGACTAATGAGAGAATCATATTCCTCTTTTAGAGGCAGCAAAGTAGGATCAGGCATCTGAACCGCTGCCACCCCCAACCGTTCGCGGCATATATCAACACCACTAAACTCTCGCACGGAAACAGCCTTGAACTCTCGTATCAGGGGTCTACAGACCTCCTCCTCATCAGGCGAGGCATCCCACTCATCAGTACCAAACGAAGCAGAATATGCGATGCTCCGCCTGCGAATTTCCTGAGGAAGCTGAGAAAGGCAAAAAAAAGGTAGCCCTCCTAGTTGACGCGCATACTCAGAACGCCAGACCTGATCACTCCCCACCACCCAAGCTCGAGCAGCTTTTGAGGACTCATCGTATGGGGCAGAGTTTACATTGTCTCTCAAAAATTTTTTACCCATCCTGCAAACAAGCATCTGGGCAACACTTTTTTTATACAGTTTGGGGAAATAACAAGCCGCTACAGATTGAAAACGCTCATATATACTGTATTTAACTCTCTTGAAAAAACGGAGCTTCGGATATTCATAATATTGGCATACAGGCGCTTGAAAACCACTCTGTTCAAGAACTCTCTGCAAGGCGTATGCCTGTAACATACCTCCGTAATTCCCATAAAAGGGATGTGTTAAAATGACGACACTCATAACCTTCTACACAATCCGCACTCAATTGCGCCAATATGAACACAAAGTGCGCGTCCCAAAAAATACTCAAATTTGACGAAACTGTCAAGCTTTTCGACACAGATATTCAGACACCCCCGGATACCCGAACTCGCATTAAAGTATAACTACATGCCTTATAGCCCCCCGTACAAGCACCTCAAATAGTCCCAACATAGACAGACATGACGGATTTTCCGTAAATTTAAAAAACCCCCTGTTTCACAAACAGAGGGCTCTTTTTTCTGAGTTTTGTATTTATCAGAAGTCGTACTTCAGACCAACATTGCCGGCAACACCTCCTCGATCCGAGCCCAAACGCCCATAAACACCTGCCTGCATTTCCCACTGTCCGGCCATAGGCATGGACAAATCGAAGCCCAGCTGCCCAAAGAAGGGTTCTCTCTTCATGGAACGCACATCAAAGGTTTCACCATCAAATCGGTGTGTACCTTTTACGCGATGCTCGGAGAACTCCACGACAGCGGACAAAGATGTGGTCAGCGTAGCATCTTCCCAACCGGAGACAACATTAAACTTGTACGCCGTTCTAGCACCCAGCGCAACCTGCAACAGATTCTGATCATCATAGTCAGACACGAAGTTGTAGCCACCCACCTGCTCGTTCAAAGAATCATAGTGAGAGAACGAGTAGTTAACCGTCATGAACGGCGTAAACGTAGTGCGTGCATCCACCACATAATCCCGGCTTAATTCATAACCAACGTTGATAGAGCGGGAGTCAATACCACCGGAAGCAGAATCCAGCACATCCCAACCTCCGTGACGTCGGGTACTGAAATCATGCAACCCGACACCGACACTAATACGGTGATTCAAGCTTCCGGTACGCACAGCTCCATACAAATCAATAAAATAGGTATCGTTGTCCATGCGAGTCCCGGCTGAGCGGGCAATAGCTTCCTCATAGCCGAAAGAAATACCTACCAAAGAATTGCAGCACAGCTGATGATCTAACCCCATCAGCAAACCTTGGAAAGTACGCGTATAGTTTGACGGGTGAGATGAATCGCCATTGAAACGATTATAACCGCCTACATAGGAAGCCCACAGGGAATCTCTGAGCGCAGGCATGACGGGTGTACCAATCTTATCATTAGCACAGTGCTCCGGCATCCGAATACGGGTACGCAGAGTATCGAGGTGATAGCTAGCTCCATCCAACACGGACAGCGGAGCCAGCGTTACGGAAGAGCCGGGAGCAGCGGCAACGGCATAGCCGGCCACGCCGGACACGACCACGACAGCAGCCGCAAGAGCGCGGCGCAACAGCATCGGTATGTGTAATTTCATGGGGTATTTATTTGTATGTTCGTACGGATTCAGACATGAGCGCCGAATCCGCAGCAAATCATATTCCCCAACAGCAAGGAAAGCAATGACAATTAGATAACTTCCCGCAAAATACCACATGTGTCCCAAAGATTTTTTCTGAGAGACGCAAGTGGCGATAAATCCTAGGCTTTCCGAATAGAGGCTTTTTCGAAGCCCCCCTGTACTCAGGTTTGAGCAAATTTCGGTGGAGAATGCGCCTTATCTACCTGCTGATTTAACCATGTCCACAAATCAATGTAGCTCATCAGATGAATCCTGATGAATGTGACTAGATTGGACATATGCCAGTCGTACTTTGCCTTGTTTTTGAGGTACTGGAGCAGCAGAATGGCTATCATGGCCGTCCAGATCTGACACATCACGGCATTCTTATTCGTCCCGATAAAGGTTTTAATGCGTAAATGCTGTTTAATGGTCTTAAAAAAGCTTTCAATCTGCCAGCGGGACTTATAGAGCGCACTAATAGTATCAGCCTCCCGGTAAGCATTATTCATGATAAGCTCAAGCGTATGCGCCGGCGCTTCTGCAGCGTCTGCTGTCTGCCCTGATTTGCTGCGGGAAGAGTCATACGGGCGGTAAACCACAACGCAACACAAAGGGTGAGGATAGTTTTTGACGTATCATCACCTACTAATAATTCTATCGCCTCGTCAACCATGATATCCTGTTCCCGGTCGTTAGGTTGCGAAAAGGCCTCTTTGTGGTTAAACTTGATATCCTTACGCAGTCGTACAACAAGGTTGATACCCCCGCTGTCCCAATCCCTCCGGAGCGGGGTGTCATCGTAAGCACGGGCTGGTCTCAGGTGGTAAGCGCCTATTCCTGTTCATCCTCAGACACATCTGAATCAGCTTCAAAATCAGCTTCTGAGGGTTCCTCATCCAATGCCTCATCCTCAAGACTGGAACTTCCCAATGCGGTCCTGTTGCCATTGGTACCGGAATCAACAGCGGCGGAACCGGGTACGGAAGCAACGGCAGACACATCCGAATCCGAACGCTGAACTTCCACCGGCACAGTAGACGGGTCAAAGGTTTCCTTGTTGACCCACAAAGCGATGGCTCCTTCAGCATACGCTCCGTACATGGAATCCGGGTCTAAATTTCGCATTTCAGTATATAATGCTCTCAGGCGCTCCGGGGAGGCATTATTCCGGCGCAAATGTCCAGCATACGCCGCCATCATCTCCTGCCTCTGGCGGCGGGAGTAACAACCATCTGCAATCATGTGGCGTATGTAGGCATCTGCCTCCGCAAACGACATAATCTGCAATTTTTCCACTATCGCAATTGGGTCAAAGGACAAACGTGCTTTCAGACCGATATCATCCTTCATATCCCCTTTTGCCCCTTTCTCCCTTTCGGCCATGTCCGGCATGGCGATATTGATATTGGATGCCTGCAGGAGCAAATCGGCCTTGCGAGAACCTGAAGCTGAAGAGGCCTTGGAAAGGAGTTTTTCCTGAGCGATATAGGCTTCCACCAGTTTTGACAGTTCTAGCGAGGCTTTTTCAACATTTTGCATGACTTCCGCGCCCTGAACGATGCCGCGCAGCTTGCCGGATTTATCCACAACAGCTAGGCAAGGATAACTCCAGATACCGGCGGGCAGGCTAAGCTTGCCCATAATCTTCTCTGATTCTTTCTTCTCAGCAGGAGACGGATTCTGATACATCGGCACAACCAGAAATACGCATTTCCTTACTGCAGGCATTATCTTGTTCTTTTTGATCAATTCCTCATGCACCTTTGTGCTGAATTTATCATAGTTGGCACCGTATGCAAAAATGACTACAGGCTTTTCTCCTGCCTTGGAAAGAGCATCTGCATAGCTGCGCACCACAATCCCCTGAGCCACAGAGGCTGCAGCTGCCACTACCATCACAGACCTAAGGAATAACTGACGGAACATAAAAAATCAACGTTGGTATTTACCGTAAGCATAGAATCCGACTATACCGGGTTCATACTTATCACCCTCGCGCAGCATACGAATGTAGCTGCACACGGGCTTAACCTTGCGTAAATCAAATCGGATAACGCTCCCCTCTATCGCGCCGTTGCCCTGAACTCTCGTCCAATTCTGACCATCAGAGGAGACTTCCAGGTAGAATGGACGATTATTCTTCAATTCCTTCTCGGCAGACACGCAGACCACGCCGGATATCTCGCTCTTCTTCTCAAGCATCAGCGTGAGACCGGATTTCCCTTCAAACTTTCCGGGCATCATTCCCCCGGTGCGTTGGAGTACCCCCCAGTGCAGGCAGCTGGAAGCCACCTGCCCCGCCCCCAAGGTCGTTGCCGTATCAATGAGACCGGATTCAGAAACCACTCGCCCGGGGAACGGACGGAAACGCTGCTGCATTTTTGCCGGGAACTTGGATTTACATTTTCTGTAAGCCAAACGCCCAACAGCCTGGAATACACGTCTATCCTTGTTTTCCGTAGCCGCATTCAGCGCCTCACCTAACGTAGCCCAGGTTTCTTCCAAATCCTTCCTGGTTCTTCCGGTGTGGCTGCTCATCATTCGCACCAGCATATCGGTGAACTCATCCTGCACCTCTTCATCGGAAGCAAGTTCTCGGGAAATAAAGTTCAATCCCCAGGTGAGTACTGCTCCGGCATACTCGGGTTTCCCCATCAGCACCTTTACCACTTCCCGCATGTAAATCTTGCGGTCATCATTGTTCTTGTAGAATGCAATCTGAGCATCCAGCGTCGGGTTGATATCCCAGCGGTTCTCCCCCCAGCCCTCAAAGTTCTTGAACAGACCGGAATACATCTTATTAAGGGTTGCGCGGTCTTTCACCATGGGGACAAGATTGGGATACACCTTGCGCACAAGAAGCTTGGAAGCGGCATTATAATGTTTTTTACCAAGACCGTCCACAATATTATCATGCAGACGCTTCCATTTCTCATAATCCTCCGGAGCCTTTACTTTCAAATACCCGGCATAGCGATTGAGTGCCGGCCAGTTCAGCGGCTGCACCTTCATGGAAAGCTCGTAGCAATTAAACGACGCCGTCATCTTGCGCCGCGCGCCAAGAAAATCCGCCAGGGCAACCAATTGGTCGGCAATCAGGGTATTGAAATAATCACTGTACAGATTTTCTGTCAGAATAAGGAAATCCCAATCACTCTCGCGGAAGAAAGTCTTACCAACAGAATGCTGCCAGTATATGGAGTTCCCGCGTTTCCACTCTCCGTCCACTCGCATGGCGTAGGCGCAGTGTCCGGGTTCACCCATGCAGGTGGCAGGCAAACCGCTGGCCAAAGCTGCGTATGTTGCATAGTGAGAAAGCGCACCGCAAACACCTCCGATTTCTCGGTAGGCCCACGCCGTTGTTCCGTTCACATACGGAAGCACCGGGGCAAGATAAGCAGATGAGAATACGGAATCACCGGCCACATTGCGGAGACGATATTGCAGCTGACACTCAGCTCCGAGATACTGGTTGGAAGGGAGTCGGACATTATCACGCATCCACGCCAGATTTCGGGGTTCCCCCCAGTTACCGACTTTCTGCTGAGGCTGTGCACAACCCACGACCCAGCGCATCTCCCAATAACGCCACGTATCAAAGAGAGAATTGAGTAACTCCTTTTTGTAGCTGTCGCTATAGTACGTATAGCGAGCCATCATATCTTCCTGACTCCAGCGCTCGCGCGCAAACTCAATGGCCGCGATGGTGCCCACTTTGTTAAGAACCGGATTCTGGAACGCCTCCGCGTGTTTGCGGTAAATCAGCTCCATGTTGGTGAGAGATTCTTCCAATGCAACAGACGGTCCGGAATACAAAAATCCGCTAATCCAGCGCAAGTCGTTCGCCATGGAAGTCAGCATCGTACGCCCGGAGGGCAGCGCCGCCACGCGACGGAGCTCCTCGGACCCGGTGCGGCGTATCAGATTGATACGCGCCAAATCCAGACGATTCACCGGGTGCTCCATAAATTTCAGGATAGACTTTTCATCCAGATTCCCCAAACGCTCCAGCACGCGTTTTGCCAGCACCTGATATAATGCTTCCGGATCATCCCACGCATCCGGCACTAAATCGGTGCTCTTGTATGGCTTGGCTTCTTCCTTTTCAAGAATTTTAGCGATGCGTTTTGCATGCGCTAAAGATGTTGTGTACTGGGCATGAACTCTGGTCTCCGGCACTTTCTTCTGTCTGGGGTCTTCCGGAACATCCTCCTCAGCATAAGCATCATCGTTCTGAGCCGAGAGAATTTTCCGTTTATCCTCCGGCGTTTTATCCACGGTGGTGATAGTAGGAGCTTTCGGCGTTTCATCCTGCTCAGAATCATCCAAGTCATCCGTAATTCCACCATCTGTCCCCGTCTTTTCGATGCGCACAACAGGTTGTTCGTTCTCAACCTTCACGCTATAGATAATGGGATATGCAACAAAACCGAGAGCGAACAACAACCCGGTCGCTATCAACAACCTAACGGAATTGGATGACATAACTCTAATCTAATAAGCTTTACCAACTTACTCTTCAATCTTTTCTGAAGCCTTTGACTCAAGTTCCCTAAGAGTCTCTTGAGCAGAGAATCTAATGATAGCATCCGAATGAGTCAACAGCTTTTTCACCGCAGGGATGGCATCTTCATTCCCATTATTTTGCAAATAGCGAAGAATGAGGCTTAAATCCTTTATCGACACTTCCTGCTCCATACGCTCAAGTAATTTTGGCTGTACTCGCCATGACAAATTTCTCATCTGGACAGTCCATGACATGGGATTTAACAACCAATAATCAATAATCGGCTGCACCATTTGATCCGGAACTTCTTTTATCAGGTAATCTACTACACCGGGCAAAACATCTTTCTTCGCCCCATACCTCTTCATAAAATAGTCGGAACAGATATTGATAACCTCACGATCCTTTGCAGAAGCATACGTAACCAAAGAATCAATTAGAGCTGAGTATGTATCCTGATCCTGTGTCCAGGAATCACCCAACACCCGAACCAAAGCATCTCGCACTTCCCTTCTCAGCATTTGGACATTTGCATTCCGAAGAGAACGCGCAGCCACGCGGATACGCATGGCATCAAGACATCTCAACTCATTAATGTTTGCTATCACAAATGATGAATTAAGGGGAGAACTCAACACCTCTGAAGAATATTTACACACCAAATTTGTTTTTTCCGCATCGAAACGAACTAAATAGAGTCCCTTTGCTACATCTGCATTAACAATTTCACCCAATCTGTCTACAATAGGGCTAACATTGCGGGGAACGCCCGCAGCATTTGCAACGACATAAAGAACTCCGTTGCTCCGGGTATATGCCCGCGTATATTCAGCCTCCAACAAACGAGTCAGAGCTTCCCGAACCAAATCTCTCACTATCGGCTCTTGGTTATCCAAAAAAACAGCATAGTGCGTTGCACGAGGATAATTTTTTTTCAGCTCATAAAATACACTCAATTCCTCCTCGGTAATAGGAATCACAGCCTCATTACCCGGCTCTGGGAGCTGCTTTTTCTCCACAATTCCCCCACCAGTCATCGCATCTGAAGAAGACTTCCAAATAGCTGTTGCATACCACCCCAGTAACAGTATGACAACAGATCCCAACATCATTACAATTTTAAAACGTCTGGTTGAAAACACCAGCAGCAATACACAAGCAAAACTCAACAACATGGAGATAGCTTTTTTGCCGCTTTCATCCATTCCTTCCACACCCCAATAAATCAGTTCCCTTCCATCCAGAAAAAAAATCAGGTGACAGAACAGCAGAATAAACAATCCCACGCAAAACATAATCTTGCCGGACATGTTAAACATGGTTCCATTCTTATAAGAATCAAGCAATTTTGCCATACGCGCATGCTGCCGCCGGGCTGCAGCAGCCTGTTTCGCACGGTACATTTCAACTTCCTCTTCCTCCATTTTTGAGGCCGCGGAGAACTCAGATTTCAAGCATTCAGAACATGCCTTCTGACCTACACGCGACGATTTGAATTCCTTTCCACAAATGGAACAAAAATTACTCATGGCTTCATGATAGCAAAAAAGAACCCAACTTGCAAGACTAGAAATTCCGCATCATGCCAGTTATCACATGTGTGAGAAGTGTAAAAACAAATGCGACACCGGGAAGCCCCAAAAAAAGTCACCCAGGGTGCCCAAACTGCCCTAGCCTGGATGGGGGTGTGGGGGAAGGACGGCAATGAGTCCTTCCCCCGCTAGCCGTGATGAAACAGAAAA
>JAZNLU010000071.1:0-2035 GCA_045579245.1 Akkermansia sp. | reverse complement strand
CTTTTTCTAGAGAGAGCACCCCAATCTTCTTGGGTGCTTTTCATCATCATTAAGTGTTGTTTGTAGTTAAGTTTTCACAGGCATTATGCCACCTACAACACCGAAAAGCACCTCTTTTTTGTTTCATCGCGGCATACGGGGGAATGTCTCATTTCCGTCCTTCCCCCGCTCCCCCATCCTGCCAGAGCAGTTTGGGCACCTATGGTGACTGTTTGGGGCGCTTTCCGGTGTCGCATTTGATTTTACAACTCGCAATGCATGCACGGTGCCAGATTTTTCCCTTGCGGCGCAGAGATGAATCAGGTAGAATGGCGGGCGTGAGTTATCAGGTCTTTGCCAGGAAATATCGCCCGCGCACATTCAGAGACGTGCTGGGGCAGGATCATGTGGTGCGTACACTCTGCAACGCCATTGAGCAGAGGCGGTTAGCGCACGCCTACCTCTTTGTCGGCCCACGCGGTACCGGCAAGACCTCTACCGCCCGAATCTTTGCCAAAGCACTTAACTGCAGCGGCGGTCCCAAGGTGGATTTTGACCCGGATGAGGATGTGTGCCGGGAGATTGCAGAGGGACGTAGTCTTGATGTACTGGAGATTGACGGTGCCTCCAACCGCGGCATCGATAATATCCGGGACTTGCGCGACAATGTCCAGTTTGCACCCACCCGCGGGCAGTACCGTATCATCTACATTGATGAGGTTCACATGCTCACCAAGGAATCTTTCAATGCCCTGCTCAAGACATTGGAGGAACCCCCCGCGCACGTGATGTTCATCTTCGCCACCACGGAACCGCACAAGATTCTTCCCACCATCCTGTCACGCTGCCAGCGTTTTGATTTGCGACCGATTCCGGCAGAAATCATCGCACGGCATCTGGTCAATATAGGAGCAAATGAAGGAGTAACCGTTTCAGAATCTGCAGCATTTGCCATCGCCCGTGTAGCAGACGGCGGCATGCGTGATGCTCAGTCCATGCTTGACCAGCTCGTTTCTTTCTGCGGCAACAGGATTGAGGAGCGGGACGTAAATGATATCTTCGGGGTCACCAGCCGAGAAACAGTAGCGCGTGCCTTGTCATATATGCTTGACCGCCAGCTGCCCAGCCTGCTGCACCTGGTGCATGAGCAGGCAGAAACCGGACGTGACATGGGGCAGTTACTCTCTGAAATCATGGGAGCCGTACGTGAGCTGCTCATTGCCAAAGTAGCCCCGGAAGAAGCTTCTCTCACCCTGCCGGAGCAATGGCGCGAAAACCTCACCACCCTTATCGCTCACACCCCTACTGACAAGATTGTGAGACTCATGGAGGTGCTCTCCGGCGCAGAAGAACACATGCGCTGGAGTATCAACAAACGCCTACATCTGGAGATGGGACTCATCCAAGCCGTTCATTCTCTGGCGGAAGCCAATATCAGCGATATCATACGCGCACTCAACGGTGCCCCCCTACCGGATACCCCCATCGCCACAGCTCCTCTGCCGGTGGTTCCTACCGCGCCGCAGCCGATGCCGCAACCTGTACCCTCTTTCCCGCAAACACCCGCACCCGCGTCCATACCGGAGCCGGAGCCTGCGCCCATGCCGCCGGGACTGGAACCCATTGATGATGCACCGCCTATGTTCGGTGACATAACGCAGGAGGAAACACCGATTCACGCAGCAGGTCCCATGACCCCGGAGATGTGGAATTCACTGGTAGCAGAACTACAGAACCGAGCTCCGCTGAAAGCCGGCATGATTGGCAACACTCTTTTTGTCGGAGATGAAGAGGGGCTGGTAACTGTCGCTATCCACCCTGAGGACACGGACACACGCGATGCGCTGCTGGAAGACGACCTGCGAGAGCTGATGGATGAGCTTGCCCCCGGCATCTGCGGGCACAGCATTACACTGCGTCTGGTGGCAGATGGCAGTGTGCCGCCGCCCGTGGTAGAAGCCCCACCGCCACCCCCTCCCATGCCGGAGCCGACTCCGCGCCCCAAGCCCCAGCAGCAGACTCAGCCCAAGCCGGCACCCGCCCCCAAACCGGAGGC
>JAZNLU010000070.1:0-18172 GCA_045579245.1 Akkermansia sp. | reverse complement strand
TGAGACGCAAGCGCAAACTTGCTGCTTGGAATACGGCAGAATTGGAACGTATCCTCTTTGGCTTACCGGGCGAAAATAATTAAATCCAGCGCTTTACTCCTTTATTGCCCTTTTGTCATATTTCTAATGCGTCTGCCCTGTTTGTCGTTGACAGAGCCATGGCACAGACGGTAAACTTGGCGGCAGTTATGGAAACTCTCATTTCACGCGGTATCATTGAGTCCTATTTTGAAAAACTGTCCGGCTGCCTGAACCTGGATGCAGCCATAGTGGGCGGCGGGCCTTCCGGCATCGTGGCGGCTTATTATCTTGCCAAAGCCGGGCACAAGGTGGCGCTGCTGGATCGCAAGCTTTCTCCCGGCGGCGGCATGTGGGGCGGAGCCATGATGTTCAATGATATCGTGGTGCAGGAGGAGGCCATGCCGATTGTGGAAGAACTGCAGCTTTCCTATCGTCCCTATCAGGAGGGAACCTACATTGTGGATTCCGTGCATGCCACGGCGGGGCTGCTTTATCAGGCAACCAAAGCCGGTGCCGTTATCTTCAACTGCTACTCCGTGGAAGATGTTGTGTACAAGCAGGGGCGTGTCGGCGGCGTGGTGGTGAACTGGACTCCCGTGCTGCGTGAGGGCTTGCATGTTGACCCGCTGACGCTGCTTTCCAAAACGGTGCTGGATGCTACCGGCCATGACTGTGAGATTGCCCGCACCGTTGCCCGTAAGAACGGCGTGAAGCTTGATACCCCCACCGGCGGCGTGGTTGGTGAAATGAGCATGGATGCCGCAGAGGGTGAGCGTTCCACCATTGATAACACCAAGGAAATCTACCCCGGTCTGTTCGTTTCCGGCATGGCAGCCAACGGCGTGAGCGGCAGCTTCCGCATGGGTCCCATCTTCGGCGGCATGCTCATGAGCGGACGCAAGGTGGCAGAGCTGATGAGTGCGTCCATCCTTCAGCAGAGCTGATTAAACGGACAAAGCGTCTGTTCCGTTTGCTTCTTGCCGTGGCTTCCTGTCCGCTGCGGTGCGCTGAGTTCTTGCACCCGATTCTTCGGCGTGCCCGGCGGAGCGTTCGCTCCTTCGGCGGCGGGGGTGGCTGTGATGATTTCCCGAATGCTTTGAGAGGCTGGAAGATGATAGTTAAAAAAAAGTAACTTTTTTCTTGCTTCGGCAGCAGTTTTTCTATACAATCCCTCTGTTATGAAACATGCCCTTCTTACCCTGATTGCAGCTTTGTGTGCAAATGGTGTTGCCGGAGCTGATGTCTGCACAGATTTTTTGGTGGCTCCCGGAGTGTCCGTCAGCCCCGCGCCAACGCGGGTTGTTTTCCCGGAAGCAGTTTCAGCTGCGGAAAAGCAGGCAGCGGAAGCGTTGAAGCAGTATCACTGCGGATTGGCTGACTATTTGTCAGTGTTGGATGCCGAAATGTCTCTGCTTCAGCTTCGGTGGAAAAATCCGCACCTGAATGCCGCGGAGCGGGAAGCTCTGCTGACTGCACTCCGAAGCGCGGATGCAAAGCGCACGGCACTGCTGGAGGCGAGAAATAAGAATAAAGCCATATCTCCCGGCGAATATTTCAGCAGCAGCTTTCTCGCCGCCTGGGACCGCGCGGAGTGGGATAACACGCCGCTGAATCTTGAACGCGTGGCGGAAGCCGCGGATAAGCTCAACGCCTGTGTGCAGGAGTTGCTGAAGATGGGAATGGCGGAGCGCGCACAGTGTCTGGTTGCCGCCATCACCTGCGGAGAGGCAAAATTGAGGCTTCCCGCAGATGACGCTTCCCTGCGTGAGCAGGCAGCAGCTGTGCAGAAGCTTTACGATGAGCTGGCTGTGTTGCTCGAAGAGCGTTCTAAGGAGCAGCTCGGAGTATCTCCCACCCAAGCGCTGGAAGCCGCGCTGGCTGCGCGTTCCTTTGAACGCGAATGCGCCGCGCACCTGTACCGCGATGCCGCCGCCGCTCAGCGAAGCGATACAGCCATAGCCGATTTGTTTGAACTCCTGCGGGAACAGTATGCAATAGCACTGGTTCAGGGGCAGGCAGATCAGGCAGCGGCGGAGCGTGTGGAATCCCGCATGGCTGATGAGGTGCTGAGAAAGAAAAGCTCGTCTGCTCCCGAGCGGACTCCGATGATACAGAGAATCATCGCTCTGCCCGACAATAGTTTTTACGAGGAAAGCAAAGCGTCTCTGGCAGAGCGTCTCTATGCCGGGGAGTATTGGAGAG
The DNA here is from genome assembly GCA_045579245.1 of Akkermansia sp. Lineage (GTDB taxonomy): Bacteria > Verrucomicrobiota > Verrucomicrobiia > Verrucomicrobiales > Akkermansiaceae > Akkermansia. The sequence goes on along the minus strand of JAZNLU010000070.1, from coordinate 15,949 downwards.
CGAATTCAGAACAGGGGGATACGGAGTATCTGAAAATCGGGGGCGATGGTTGCAGGGGGCAGCGTTTGTTTATTCTGACCGCCCGGGGGAACCTGTATCTGCTGGAAGAGGATTGGGAGAATGGGGAAACAACGGATTCTCTGATGATGTATCAATCAGAGAGGGAAGCCTGGAAAACATGCTGCGATGCCGTTCCCAAGAGCGTTCTGGAAACGGAGCCGCTGAGCTCTGTCCCATCCCTCCTGCAGCCATGGCTGCAGTCCGCCGGCCGATAACCGGGCTGGCCTCTCCGGGGCACGCTCGGTGCTCAGAGTCGGGGGAGAGAGGTGATGTATTCGGTAATCCCGTTGAGCACCATCTGTACTGCCAGCAGGATGAGCAGCGTACCCATCAGGCGGGTGAGAGCGGTGGTGCCTTTCTCTCCCAAAAAATCAAGCAGCTTCCCGGAGAGCCCCAGAAACACGGTGGAAGCCGCCCATGCCAGCAGAATGGCGGTCAGACCCTCCGCTTTCTGTTCCCAATCAGTGCAGAGAGCCGCCTGCATCATGACCAGCGATATGGCTGCCGGTCCCACGATGATGGGGACGGTCACGGGCACGATAAAAAGCTCTGTGTTGGTGTAGCTCTGCTGCGGTCCTCTCTTGGTGGGAAACACCATCCCTACCGCGATGATGAAGAGCATGATACCGCCGCTGAGGTTCAGCGAGCTGCTGCTGATACCCATCCATCCCAGCAGCTCCTTTCCGAGAAAGAAAAAGAAGAGCAGCAGGATAAGCACAAAAAACAGTTCCCGCAGCAGAACCCGATTGCGCCGATGCTCCGGCAGCTGTTGTAATAAACTCTTGACCACCGGGGCATTCCCGGGTGGATCCATCACAAGAAAAAGTGTGCCGGCAGCGGCGATGACATGATTCCAGTCCATCGTATGAGCGGTTCGGGCGTCAGGATACACTGCTTCCACCCGGTTGTCAACCCTTTGTCAGGTATCAACATCTCTGACGCCGGGCAAACGTATCTGCGTAGTGTCTCATACACTCTCGAGATTTGAACTTCTGAAATTTGCTCTCAATTTACACGGAAAGGATTATCGTAAAAATTTAGATTTTTCGTAGTTATGGTAACACTGAGTGGATGCATAAACTAATTGACGAATTATAGGCTGTCAAAGATCCGCGCATAGGAAATGCAAAGAAATACAAGCTGGGAGACATCTTTTTTTATAATTGTAAATGGATTTTTCTGTTCCTCCGGACGGCGCATAGAGCTGTTGTCTGTGAACTGTAAGTTACTTGCCATAGGAAGAAATGCTGCAAGATTCTATAATAAATGTAGTTGAGCCATCTTGGTCTTGTCCTCAGCATCAGTGCGGGGTCGATTTCCCCCATGTCTGCTTCTGCGGTGTCCAGAGAATTGTTGAGCTGGCGAAGAATCTCCAGCGAGCCAAAAGAAATGGGTCGAAACGTTACCCCATTGGTGGTGCGGGTGGGCGGTGCGAGCATAGCGCGGTTGTTGCTGTCCTCTCGTGACCGTGTGTGAATTTGTATAGCCATAATGCATTGGCGGGATGTCAAAAGTGAGTACCTTTCAGACTTGAACGAAATGTACCTGTATGGTAGAACCTCCGCGCTTTTCCGCCGATAGGCCGCATGGCGGCGGAAAAGCGTGAGGAGCTATCATATAGCAGGCATCCGCTCAAGTCTGAACGGCTTATAGTTTTGGCACTTCGGAAATGTATTATGCCTACCATTTCTATATCCACCCACGAAGACAGCAACAAGCACTTTATGGTGCAGCCCACGGTACGCTCGAAATTGGGCTTAATCCAACAAGTGATTGGGCAGCAAAATACAGACATTAGCTATTAACAATTTATCATCATTTCGACCCGCATAAATAAGGATCAAAGCGGGTCACGAAGTGCAGAGTGCGCGGGAGTGTCTGATATGAGGGAATGGGGTAGGAAAGGTGACGAAGCATGGCGAAATCAGGCTACAACACATACAAAGGAGAGCTTGTTAAGTGGCGTATATTGAATGAATTGCGCAAAAATGAAGAGCGGGTCACGTTTTTTGTACGTGACCCGCTCTGCGGGTCCTTCGAGGGGGTCGAACTCACAGGTACTCTGCCATCATTTTTTGCGGTATTAAAAACAGAAACATCGATATATCAATGTTTTTATTTTGCCAAAACTGCAAAAAATGCCATTTTTGGCAGTTTACCGCTCCGTTCGGGCTACAACTCAGACAAATTGCGTTTTAATGCTTGGTTCATGCCTTCTGTGGGAAATTTTTAGAATGATGCCTTGCTCATTTTGTGCTAGAAAAAACTTGGATAAGTGGTATAATTTGGGTGCAGTAGTGATTCTTATTCCTCTCGTTTCCTACAGCCTTTTATTCGTGCTATGAAAAAGAACCAACAGATTCGCAATAGTACAGCTGAGTTCCTAATCTTCGCCATGCAAGGCGATGCGGAGGGGATAGAGGTGCGCCTTGAGGATGATACTGTATGGCTGACTCAGCAAATGCTTGCCGAGCTATATGGTACAACAAAGCAAAATATCAGTTTGCATATACTCAACATATACGAGGAGGAGGAGTTAAGTCGTGAATCAACTGTCAAGGATTTCTTGACAGTTCGAAACGAGGGAAATCGCAAGGTAAACCGCCGTCTAGAATACTATAACCTTGACATTATCATCGCCGTAGGCTACCGAGTTAACAGTAAGCGGGCGACACAATTTCGCCAATGGGCTACAGCGGTATTGAGAGATTTTGCCATTCGTGGCTATGTGCTTGACCGCAAGCGTATGGAGAACGGCAAGTTTCTGGGACAGGATTACTTTGAGCACCTGCTGGCAGAGATTCGAGAGATTCGCTTGAGCGAGCGCCGCTTCTACCAGAAGATTACAGATATCTATGCTACCAGCATGGATTACGATGCCCATGCACCAGAGACCCGTGCTTTTTATGCTAAGGTTCAGAACAAGCTTCACTATGCCGTCCATAGGCATACCGCTGCAGAGCTGATTATGGAACGCGCAGATGCTGATGTGGAGCACATGGGGCTGACAACTTGGGAGAAGGCTCCGCATGGTAAGATAGTCAAGACAGATGTAGTGGTGGCAAAAAATTACCTGAAAGAAAATGAATTGGAAGAGCTTGGCCGTATTGTGAGTGCTTATCTTGACCTTGCCGAGAATCGCGCTAAACGTCAGATTCCTATGACCATGGAAGATTGGGCTCGCCACCTGGATCGCATCCTGCAAGCCGATGACCGTGAACTGCTGCAAGATGCCGGCAGAATATCCACCGAGATTGCCAAGGAACATGCCGAAAATGAGTTTGAAAAGTACAGAGTAACACAGGATAAGCTCTTCAAATCCGACTTTGATCGCCAGATGGAGCTGCCATGCTTGGAGTAATAGCTCTCCGGTCAGCTCTTAATGTTGCCCTGTTTTATTCCGAATCGTCTCCTGGATTTCAGCAGAATCGGCTCAATATTGGCTTGTAATCGGCTCAAAATTTGATAAAATGAGCCGTAAATAAGAAGAAATTGAGCCGAAAGGGAGAAATCCATGCTAAAAGAACAGATTTTTGAATTATTCTGGAGCCATGATAGCCTCAGCAAAGCCGAGGTTATGGCAACCCTGACTCAAGAAGTGAGCGATGCTTCAGTTAAGCGAGCTTTGCAACAATTGGTAAAAGACGGAAAACTGCTTATTAGCGGAGCGGGGCGCTCTACTCGTTACCACATATCTCCGCATGGACGCTTGCTTTCTACAATCAATCTCGATACCTATTACAGCCGCGACATTGATGAGCGAAGCATTATCAACAATTTCAATTTTGTGTTGCTGAGCTCGGTTCTGCCGGGGGCAATCCTGTTTACAGGCGAAGAAGAGAAACACCTTCAGTCCCTCCAATCGGAGTTCCGTTCCAACATCAGCCAGCTTTCAGATGCCGCAAGACACAAGGAAATGACACGTCTCGCGATAGATTTAAGCTGGAAATCGTCTCAGATTGAGGGCAACACCTATACATTGCTGGAAACGGAGAGATTATTATTGGAACAACGTACAGCTGAGGGCAAAACACGTGATGAAGCTACCATGCTTCTGAATCACAAAGCTGCATTGGATTTCATTGTATCAGAGCCGGATTATTTGCAACATCTGAGTGTAGCTCACATCGAGAACATTCACAGTATACTCGTACGCGATTTACAGGTTGATAGAAACATACGTCACCGCCGTGTAGGTATCACAGGCACGAATTATCGTCCTCTTGATAATGAATATCAAATCCGTGAAGCATTGGAATCAACCTGTAATCTTGTGAATGCGACTCCTTGTATTTTTTCAAAAGCGTTGCTAGTACTCGTCCTGCTTTCCTATATTCAAGCATTTATGGATGGTAATAAACGCGTAGCGAGACTTACTTCCAATGCGGTGTTGATAGCGCACGGATATTGTCCGCTTTCGTTCCGTAGTGTAGAATCTATCGATTACAAGAAAGCCATGTTGATTTTTTATGAGCAAAATAATATCTCGGCATTCAAGAAAATCTTTATGGAACAATTCGAGTTTGCCGTGAAGTCTTATTTCTAACGCAGCGTTTTGAACAGTCGCAAAGTTTGCGCCTGTTGAGTTAAACTGCCTTTTGAATAAATATGTAGACAAATATTGTACTTTTGTATACATTTTTTTGACATTGCTCCCAATTAGAAAAAACAAAACGCAAGAAGAAGCGCTTATCTTCTTGCGTTTTGTTTAAGAGAGAGGCATGACTGACTAAATGTGACCAAGTTCTGACCAAGGCAGCGCAAGCTTCTGGAATACGCGGATTCCGCAGATATGCAAAATCTGTTCAAAGCCATGTTCAGCGAAATCCGTTTCAACTGGCAAGACAACGTGTTGGACTTCCGCTACAAAGTACCTGAGCTACAACCCAAAGCCTAAGCACCATGAAAACGATTCAATGCAACAGCAAGGACAAGAGAAGCTACCAGAGTCAGTATAGTGTGGAGGTGGGCTATACGCCCAAACGCTCACCCCACAATCTGGCCACCAGCTGCATGCCGATAGCGGAGTATGAGCCGATGGAAATCGCCGCAGCTGATTCCTACCACGTCAGCATCCCCATTTCCTTAGACACGCAAAGCTGCGGCTCCCAAAAGTTTATACGCCATCGTACCAAGGCCGATGAGCTGGCAGAGCAAGCCCTCCCGGTAGGGAACAGGCCCACAAGCCGCGCTATCCGCATGGCCAACGCCCTGATGCTTGAGCAACTGCTCGGCACAGGGCAGTTCGCTTCGGCTTCAGAGCTTGCACGCTGCATCGGCATCCATAAACACCTCCTCAGCGACCTGTTGGCGCTCCTGAATATGCCTGTAAAGGAAATCGAGCGATGGCTCTTTGAAACATACTGAGACCTTGATTTTTACAAGATAAGAGAGTATGAAAATGCAGCATGTCACATAAAGAGAAGTTGTTATAGCTGCAACAAAATAAGTCAGTTTTGCCTTTTGATTTGACAAGAAAGGACGAAATGCGTATGCTGTTGAGTGGCGTATGTTCGATAAGTATAGGCATACCCTTCGAAAACATAATCTTGCAAAAGCTGGCAATGTCGCATCAACCGTTATACATAGTCGATAATTCAGACAATCGTCAATCTGTAAAAGAATATTTGACCCAATGGTGCCAAATATCCAAACAGATGGATATTGCCACAGGCTATTTGGAAATAGGAGGCTTACTAGAGCTTGACGAGAAATGGCAGAATCTTGACAAAATACGTATTATTCTTGGCAACGAGGTAACTCGCAGAACAAAGGACGTTATAGATGAAACTGTAAAATTCTTCCTTTCTGGAATAAAGAAAAGCATAGATAAGGAGCAAGAACGGAATGAGTTTTTAGTGGGGATCCCTGCAATCCTCGATGCCTTTAAGTCACGTAAAATTGAATGCAGAGTATACAATAAAAACAAGTTTCATGCCAAAGCATATATCACGCACTTTCGTGATGACTACCTTGGGAATTTCATTAAGGCAATGAATGTGCCTACTGGGTATGCTCTGGTTGGTTCCAGCAATTTTACTAAAGCAGGGTTGACTCAAAATATTGAGCTGAATGTTCAGGTTGCCCACGATGTGGATCAATTACAAAACTGGTTTGACGAGCATTGGGAAAACGGAGAGGATATCACATCTGCTGTTTTGGATATCATCGAAAATCATGTAAAGGAGTTTAGTCCGTACGATGTATACTTGCGTTCCATGTATGAGTTTTTTAAAGGCCGCGAAGAGACCGTCTCAGAATGGGAACAACATGATTCTATAATTTTCAGAGGGTTATCTCAGTACCAAATCGATGGGTACAAGAGTCTCGTTGAAATTGCAAAACGCTATTTTGGCGCTTTTTTGTGCGATGGAGTCGGTCTCGGTAAGACGTTTGTCGGTCTGATGCTCATCGAAAGATTTGTAAAAAAAGAGCGCAAAAATGTAGTTTTGATTGTCCCTGCTTCGGCCAGAACCTCTGTATGGGAAGTAACCATTAACAAATATATACCTGAAATACTAGAAGGATTCTTCCCCTTTAAAATAATTAATCATTCTGACTTGCTTCTTGAAAAAAACAGGAATCTCATGAGGCAGATTCAAGAACAAGCGGAAGTTATTATCATAGACGAAGCTCATCACTTCCGTAATCGTTCTTCTAGTCGTTATAACAAGTTGTATGACATAATAGGAAATGGCACACGGAAGCAGCTGTTTATGCTTACGGCCACACCGATTAACAATAGCTTTCTTGATTTGCAACATTTAATAGAGTTGTTTAGTCAACGAAAGGCAGATTATTTCTCGGATGCTCCGCTTGGTATTCATAGCTTGCCTGGCCATTTCATGAGAATGGAAAAAACTCTCAAGAGTAAGACATCTTCAGATGTTGCTGACGCTGTTGATATAACAGAAGATATTTTTAGGACAGACGAGCTTGTGCAGGCTCTTGTTGTGCAACGAAGTCGAGCCTATGTGAAACATAGCCTTTCAATAGCCGAAAAGGATAATGTTGTATTCTCTCATCGTCAGGATCCCGATGTCGTAAATTATTCTTTGCGCAAGTCGTATGATAAACTTATCGATAATTTTGTTCGCTCCTTCTATCGTAAAAATAGACGCACAGGAAGCATTTCTCCAATTTTAGCCTTGGCCGTATATTCTCCATACGAGGATGTATATTATCGAGGAGATATAACAAAAATAGATAAGATGACGTCTGGTCGGCAGCAGCAAATAGTTAACCTGATTCGCCAATTATTATTGAAACGATTTGAAAGTTCCATAGCCGCATTTGAAGAGACTTGTATACGAATTTATTTCCGTCTGTATACGTTTCTTAATGACTACAAGGAATACGGGAATGTGCGTACTATTCAAAAGGAATTAGACTACCAAAGTGATGTAATCGATTATGTTGAGCAATACATAAAGGATACAATGCTGACGTCTTTGGAAGAATTAGAAGATGACCTCCCTGAATATGTATGGGAGGATGAGCCTAATCTCAGTCCGGAAGACTTTAATATTGACATCATGTTAGACGACACTCTTGTCGACATGAATGTCCTCGCCGATTTTATCAGGGATATCAAAACGTTTGATTCGAGTAAGGATGATAAGATTATAAATCTTCGCAAAATCTTAAGCGAAGATACCCGATTAAAAAACAGAAAGGTCATTATCTTTACTGAATACCGCACTACGGCCAAATACATATATAAGGAGCTCCTGAATAGTGGATTTACCGGAGTATATGAAGTTGACGGTAAGACAAAAGAGAACAAGCATGACATAGTTGTTCGTTTCAGCCCGTATTATAATGGATCATGTTCTCAGGAGGTAAAGGACGAAATTCAGATATTGATTGCGACAGATGTGTTAGCTGAGGGGTTAAATTTACAAGATGCCTCATGTCTCATAAATTATGATTTACATTGGAACCCTGTACGATTGATGCAGCGCATCGGTCGTATCGATCGCCGCCGTAATCAAACGATAGAACAAAAACTCCTTTCAGATCATCCCGAACTCGTAAAGGACAGAGAAAATGCTTACTATTGGAACTTCCTTCCGCCCGAGGAATTAGAGAGCCTTTTGAACCTCTATCAAACAGTTTCACAAAAAACACTTCGAATTTCGAAGGCTTTTGGCATAGAAGGGAAAAAGCTCCTCACTCCAGAAGATGACTACGAAGCCTTAAAGGATTTCAATTCCCAGTACGAAGGAACAGAATCACCAGATGAATTGATGGCCATAGCATACCACGAACTCATGGTTTCTCATCCTAACTACGCGGAGGAAGTTTCTCGAATGCCAAAAAAACTGTATAGTGGAAGAATAGGCAATAAAGAAAGAACAGAAAAAAATAAAACGGGGATATTCTTTTGCTATGAATTGCCGATAAAGAAGCCTGATGGTACATGGTCTTCGGGCGATGGCCTTTATCGGTGGTACTTGCTGGAGCCCGATTCGAACGCAGTATGCGCATCAGCTTTTGAAATATGGGAAACTATTAAATGCAAGGATTCAGAACCTAGATGCTTAACTATTTCAGCCGAGATATTTAGGATCGCGAGAAAGGAAATTGAGAAACATATCACGGACTCATACATGAAGCCCGTACAAGCTCCTCTTGGTGTATCTTTCCGACTCGTAACGTGGATGCAAATTAGTTAGTGCCAACCATGAAAGCTTTATCATTATTTGCGAATATTGGCGTTGCAGAGGCCTATTTGGCTGAAATTGGGGTACACGTTGCTGTTGCCAACGAGTTAGTTGAGAGGAGAGCTAAGCTGTATTCCCAAATATATCCGGAAACAACAATGATTCCAGGGGATATTACAGATTCCTCTATATATGAGAAAATAATTACTGAGGCAAAATCTGCAGGTGTTGATGTTGTTCTTGCTACCCCTCCTTGCCAAGGTATTAGCCGAGCAGGCAAACAACATAAGCATGATATCAGAAACCTTTTAATTTTACCTGTAATCAATACCATCCGTGACATAAACCCTCGTTATGTCTTCATTGAGAACGTGCCTCAATTTCTTGAAACCTACATCCTTTTTGATGGACAAGAAATACTGATAACTGAATATATAAAGAAGGAAGTAGGCGAAAACTATAATCTTTCGTGCAATATCATTGATACAAAGTATTATGGTGTTCCTCAGACCCGTCAAAGAGCAATTCTTCTTTTGACTAGAGTAGGTGAAGACCGTCAATGGAGAATTCCTCCCCCTGAAGCTGATATTGTGTCATTAGAAGATGCTATATCGAATTTTCCTCCTTTAGATCCTTTTGTAAAGGATATTTCTGAGGAGGAGCTTAGACAAATGTTCCCCGATTTCCACAAAAAAAAGGAAGTAGGCAGGAAGTTTTCCCGTTGGCACATCCCCCCTGAACACATTAAACGTCAGGTTGTCACAATGATACACACCCCAACAGGGAAAACCGCTTTCGATAATCCTAAATATGTGCCTACAAAAGCGGACGGAACAGCCGTTAGCGGGTATAAGAGCACATATAGAAGACTTAGGTGGAGGGATCCTGCAAGTACTGTTACAATGGATAATCGCAAGATATCCTCTCAAAACAATGTTCACCCTGGGCGGTTCATTGGCGTTGATGAGAATGGTGACGTGCTGTATTCCGATGCTAGAGCTCTGTCACTATTCGAGCTGATGAAAATAATGTCGCTGCCGGAATCGTGGCCTTTGCCTTACGATGTTAATATCTCGTTTGTGCGTTCCATTATCGGAGAAGGTATTCCTCCTTTATTCGTAAAAAAAGTCTTTCAAAATCTCTTATCATGAACTCCGCAGATATCAAACTACGAGGTCTGTCTTTATTTGCAAATGTCGGAATAGCCGAAGCCTTATTTTCCGACATAGGTGTTGAAATACTGGTTGCCAATGAGCTGCTAGAAGATAGGGCTAGGTTTTATCGCGAAGTATACCCGCATGCTAATATGATATGCGGGGATATTACAAATGACGAGGTTCGTAATGAAATTGTCAATGAGGCATTAAAGAAAAATATAAATTTTGTTATAGCAACTCCTCCATGTCAGGGAATGAGTGTAGCAGGGAATAGAGATGACCGAGACCCCAGAAATCAGCTAATTTATTACGCTATTGATGTCATAAAAAGAGTGAAGCCGTCCTTTGTCATGCTAGAAAATGTGCCAAGGCAGCTTACAACCAAAATAAGAATTGACGATGAAATAGTTTGTATTCCTGACTACATACGAAGAGAATTAGGGGATGAATATTCTTTTAATTCCAATACATTAGCTAAGGCAAAGGATTTTTCAATTCCACAGCTTCGCGAGCGCAACATTTTCCTTCTTATAAAAAAATCACTTAATATAAAGTGGGAGTTCCCTGAAAAATGTCGAGAGGTAACTTTAGAAGAAGCTATAGGCCATCTTCCTTCTCTAGATCCTCGTTTACGAGAAGGACTTGAATTGACAAACGAAAAGTTTCCTGACTTTGAGAAGAAAAGGCAAATCGGTTTATCTGTATCAAAATGGCATTACCCTCCGACTCATCCGTGGCGACACGTTGAATGGATGATGTATACGCCTACCGGCACTTCCGCTATATACAATAAAGTCTATTTCCCTCAAAAGAAAGATGGCAGCAAAATAAAAGCACACCATAATCATTATCGTAGAATGAGGTGGGATATGCCTGGGCGAACAGTAACAATGTATAATAATTATATATCTACGCTTGCTTCTGTACACCCAGGCAGACCATATAAAATCGGAAATGAGACACTTTATAGTGACCCCAGAGCTCTTTCTGTTTACGAGCTAATGATTGTGATGTCGATACCTTTGGATTGGCCGATTCCCGATTGGGTTGACGAATCAATGCTACGTATGGTAATCGGAGAGGGGATACCATCAAAGATGGCAAGAGATATCGTAAACGTGCTTGTTACAAACATAGGAGAGAAAAACATTTAACCTTTCTAAAGATATGGGTAGAAAATTGAGAGATGTGTATGATTTAGAAACAATGCTTTTGTATTGTTCTGAAAAATTGCAATGGCCCATAGACATAGAACATTTTGAAGACCTAGACGATGTCTTTTTTGATTATTCCCCTGACGATGTCGGGATAAAGGATGAATATTTTTCTAAAATAAGTAGTCTCAAGCAGCTACGCCCCTTAATTGAACACCAGCCGTGGGGTGTTTTTTCGGTTGAATTTATAGGAGATAAGTTCGAGACAGCCGTATTAAAAAAAATCATTGCAGGCTTGATACGAAGAAGCAGGACAGGAATAAATAAAATCTGGGATTACGATAAGCTGTTGTTTATTTGCTTCTGGGGTGCAGAGGAACAAAGGACTATTGCTTTTGTTGCGGCTGCTATAGGTAATTCTTCTCTTCCAATTATAAAATCAGTGTACTGTGCCCCTAAATTGGAAGCCCCCTCATATCTTGAAGACTTTGAGAGTCGGATATCAGCATTAACATGGCCTTCTGACAGCAATAAAAATTGGGTTGCCGAATGGAGTAAAATATTTGCCCGAGAGAAAAAAGAAGTAATCAGAAACTCCACTTTTTTGACAGAAAAATTAGCTGAAAAAGCGGCAAACATAGCTACTATGCTTCATCGCAAGATTGAAATTGAAGGGAAATCAGGCACCACATATGCATTATTTGAGCGTTTCCGGAATGCATTGCATACCAACTTTACGGAAAGCAATTTCATAGATATGTATGCACAGACTATTGTATATGGTCTGTTTTCTGCTCGGTGTATGGCATCAGATAAGACCGATTTCTCTCTTGAGTCTTCGGTTGAGTATATCCCCAAGACGAATCCTCTACTTCGTGAACTTTTTCATGAATATTGTGCGAGCAGTAATGCGGCCTCATATGATGAACTTCAAATATACGAAATTGTAGATTTACTTACGCACACCGATATTGAAGCTATTATTTCAGACTTTAATCGACAAACAGGCTACGGGAAAGAAGACCCAATAGTATATTTCTATGAGAAGTTCCTTGATATATATGAGCATGAGGAAAAGAAGCGAATGGGTGTTTACTACACACCAGTTCCTGCTGTAAACTTCATCGTTCGTTCGATATCTCATTTGCTAGAGAATAAGTTTGCGTGTAAAAACTCATACCTTGATGAGCGCGTATCTATTTTAGACCCGGCGGCTGGGACAGGGACGTTTCTTAGAAGTATTATATTGGAGGCATATGCTAAATACAAAAAGAATCACGGGCTGAAGGGCTGGAGTGATTATCTTTCCAATAATTTCCTATCGCGTCTCTTTGGGGTGGAGCTTATGATGGCTCCTTATGCAATCGCTCATATGAAGATTGCGCTAACTATGCAGGATACTGGCTTTAGCCCTACAGGTACTGAGCGACTTCGTATTTATCTTGCTAATACTTTAGAAAATCCAGAGGCAACCAAACTTCAGCTGAGAAGTGAAGACCCTTTAGTTCTGGAATCGGTAGGTCTATTAGAAGTTCATCAGAAAAGAATCAATGTAATTCTTGGCAATCCTCCGTATAGATCCGATAGCAAAAACCAAGGAGATTGGATAATGAATCTAATGTCGGATTATAAGAAGGAACCTGGACTCGCGCAGAAATTAAATGAAAAGAATTCCAAGGTCGTTAATGATGACTACGTTAAGTTCATCCGATTTGCTCAAGAAATAATATCTCATGAAAGTAACGCTATAATAGGCTATGTACTTGCCCATAGCTTTATAGATAACGTAACCTTCAGAGGTGTGAGGTGGAATCTTCTGAAGAACTTTGATGAAATTTATATACTTAATTTACATGGTAATGCGTTAAGCGGTGAGGCACAACAATCTTCGAATACTCGAGATGAGAACATTTTTGATATACAGCAAGGCGTCTGTATTTGTTTCCTTGTGCGAACCGAAGAACACAGTGAGAGCCTAGCAAAGGTCTTTTATTCGGAATTGTATGGTTCTCGCGAAGAAAAATACAATTTCCTTTCAAGAACAGAAATAAATAAAATAGACTGGTCAGAGGTCACGCCTGAAGCACCTTATTATTTCTTTAAGAATAAGCAATTGGACAATAAAGATGAATATTATAGAGGAATTCAGCTTGCAAAACTTTTTCCTACAAACATAGGGGGTATCAAAACTCATCATGATGAGGTTCTTATCTCGTCTTCCCCATTTGCAACGGAGGACAATCAACTGTATGCGTATAGGCCTTACGATTTAAGATACATAAATTATGATCGAAAGCAAGTGGAGCGCAACAGATTTGAAGTAATGTGTCATTTCATTGGACATGATAATCTCGGGTTAGTTATAGACAGACAAGTAGTTACAGATAACTGGAGCCATATTAGTATTGTTCGTTATTTAGTAGACAATAGATTCCACTTTAGCCGTAAAGGGATACCTATTGTATGCCCCATGTACTTATACGATGAGGATGGCGAACGTCGACCCAACTTAGATCCTGAATTAGCCGAATTATTCAATGCAAACTTGTCGGGATATATAGCTGACATATCAGAAATATTCGATTATAGCTATGGGATATTGCATAGTTATTTATATCGAGGAAAATACAAAGGGTTGCTGTCTATTGAGTTCCCTAGAGTACCAATTCCCGCATCATTGGAGATGTTTAAAGAAATGAACACTTTAGGCTCTGAGCTACGAAAACTTCATCTCATGGATGAACCTATTGAAAATCGCTTAGGGGTGGAGTTTTGTGGTGCGGGTGATAATATAGTAACTTCACCTTTTTATAAACAAGGTCTTTATTATATTAACAAAAAACAATATTTCACCAATATCCCAAGCTTAGCCGTGGATTTTCCCCAAGGTGGATATCATGGATTGAAAAAATGGTTGAAAGACAGAAAAAATATAAAGTTAACTGATTCTGATATAGCGCATATGGTTTCTGTATGGAATATAATTATGAAGACAGATGAATTAATGCGCACAGCTGATACAATACTCCAAAAGTACAATATGGTATAATTATTTCCATGCTCAACATCAATCCAGAGCACTTGTTTCAATTCGGTATCAAGGCCGTGCAGGACTTAGCCTGTTCTGCCCATTACCTGTACGTCTCCATAAAGGCATACGACTTCCAATGCATCCCTCCTCATGATGACGTGCAAGGCGGCGTGTCGTTCTCGTTTCAGCCTGGGCTTGCCAAGAATGGGGCGAGTTATGCGCGCGTGCTGATTCTAGAGAAATGAATGCGCAAGATTGAATGGTATGAGCATGAGTACGGCCAGCTTGTAGGACAGACTAAAGAGCTGTTGCCGGAAGCCTTGGAAAAAGCATGGCTAGAGCATACAGACGTTCCGGTGCGTGAGCCAATAGGCTTAGACGAGAACGATGTTAAGCTGGGCTCGGTACTCGTCACAGAGGTCGTCAGGAAGAAACAGCCAGAGGGCGAGATAAACGGCATGCTGTACCGCCATAGCAAGCACGACTGGGGCGATGTAGGCAAGGAAAGCTGGGCAATGAATGATGAAGCTGCAAAGGCCAAGCAAGGCACACTCCTCAGCTCCTACTCATTCACAGACGGCTCCAGCTGCTTCATCGAAACGAATCTAGGTACGCGACAAACGACTGTCTTCATGAGCTACGAAGCTTAGCCTTGTCTCAGGCCTTGCGCTCATACATCTCCGGCGGTACGTTACCGGCATATTCGCCCCAAGTCACATCGTAGACGTAGGTAGGGGCGAGGGGGAGGCCTGTCCCGAGAGCTTGTACAAGGATTCGGTTGTGACCAGCTTCTTCCAGTACAATGTACTTTGTTGAGCCATCCTCGCCGGGGTCGAGCCACGCAGGCTTTACTGTGATGATATCACCGCGCTTTATCTTACGTTCAGTCATGTGTGCTTGTGTGTGGGTGCTATTATAGCTCATTTTGCTTGTTCGGTAAACAGGGAAACTGAAAAAGGAATATATAGTTCGCATTTAATCAATCAACGAAGTAGCCCTCATCGTCCAGCTCCTCCTCGTCCATAGCCTCGCGCTCGGCCAAGTATGCGCAGAACTCGGCGTAGTCATCCATCTTGGCCTTGTCCTCGGCATCAGCTTCAGCATATTCTTCATCGGTGAAAGGCTTGCCGCTGGCCTTGCGGGCTGCGTGCTCGTTCAGAAGTTTGGTTATTTCCTCGTTAATCATTGGCGTTAAGCGTTTGTTTATAATGAATGTATAGCATATAGGGGCACAAGGGTCCAGCTTTTCTCAATTTATTCTCAATAAGTTATGATACTTGAGCGGATAACAAACGGATAAGAGCGGATAGGGGTTGTAGGCAATTTTGTCCAGAAGCCCCCCTCGAAGCACCCCTCAAGGCAAGAAATCTTCGTAACTTGGGGCTTCGAGTCTCGCATCCGTTCGCGTTCTACGCCCTCACAAGGAGGTACAGGGTTGAGCCTCTGCTAAAGCTTTGGCTGCACGAGAGCACTTATGACTTTTGTCGAACTTTTTTCTGGTGTTTTCTGCTCTTATTGCGGCAAAAAACGCCTGTGCTAAAAATCACTAAATACTTGTAATTAAGAACTTGCATATAGTTCGCCCCCCTTCAAGGGGGCTGCATGGGGGTAGAACCCACACGAGTCCCGGGGAGTCCCGAGGGAGTAAAAACGGGGTAAAAAGAGCGAGATTTCAGGTCAATTCGGGGCTCAATCAGCGCTCGCTCCGTTTTCGTAACTGAATGATATTGTATGGATTAAGGCAATCGTGTAGGGGGCTTTCGCCCCCTCACACACCACCGTACGTGCCTTTTATGGCATACGGCGGTTTCCTAACCTTTACAGACTACGCTCTGCAATGAGACTAACCCCTGTTTCCTGAACCACTCCTTTCCCATGGCT
>JAZNLU010000069.1:0-4681 GCA_045579245.1 Akkermansia sp. | reverse complement strand
CACCACCAGCGGCACGCGGTCATCCTGGCGGAATGCGGAAGAGTTATCAATCACCACGCAGCCGCACTCCCCGGCTATAGGAGCATATTCGCGGGAAATATCACCGCCGGCGGCGAAGAGCGCAATGTCCACATCGCGGAAGGAATCCTTCGTCAGCTCCTCCACGGTCAGCATCCCGCCGCGGAAAGCTACCTGTTTACCGGCAGAACGATGCGAGGCCAGAAGTTTGAGCGAGGCCAGCGGGAAGTTGCGGGTCTCAAGGCAGGAAAGAATCTCGACGCCCACCGCACCGGTGGCGCCAACGATAGCTACTCTGGGATTAGTCATGTTCATGTTCGGTAAGCAGACGCGGCTGTATTATCGGGCGTCCTGCGCGTGCGAGTATACACTAACGCGCTGAATGTGCAAGCATAATCTCATCTACCCTCGGCAAAATTGCGATTCTTCACCGCCTAATTTGCTGTCTAACCGCCGATTTTACTTGACAATAGCGGTGGATTTCGCCAGAATGTGTGGCGTCCCGAATCATGAATTCCGTTACCATTCAGAAGCGTTGGTGGTGGCTCTTACCGCAGAAAGCGTCGTAAGGGACACGGAGTCTATGCATCGGAACAGATTAACAGTAATACCGCTATGCGACCTGTCGAACTTACGGCAGGTCTTTTTTTTATTCATTTTCACCCCATACTGAATCATCCAACATCATGAATACCAAAATCACGGAAGAAATAACCGCAAGCCACGGAAAAGCCTTGCATGGAGCGGCAAAATGCTCTAATATGCCCGCCGACATGGATTTCCGCACCTATCTTCGCCATTATCCCGACAAGAACGGCTACTTCGGACGCTTCGGCGGTGCCTACCTCCCCGCTGAGCTGGAACCCGCCTTCCGGGAAATAACCGAGGCCTACAACAGCATCTGTCACTCCGCCCAGTTCATCAGTGAGCTGCGCCGCATCCGCAAGCAATTTCAGGGACGCCCCACACCGGTGTACCACTGTGAGCGGCTCTCCCGCCTCAACGGCGGAGCTCAGATTTATCTCAAGCGTGAAGACCTCAACCACACCGGTGCCCACAAGCTCAACCACTGCATGGGTGAGGGGCTGCTGGCCAAATTCATGGGCAAGAAAAAAATTATCGCGGAAACCGGTGCCGGACAGCACGGCGTGGCTCTCGCCACAGCAGCCGCCTACTTCGGGCTGGAGTGTGAAATCCACATGGGCGAGGTAGACATCGCCAAGCAGGCACCCAATGTCACCCGCATGAAGATGCTGGGTGCCAAGGTCATCAGCGTCACGCACGGGCTCAAGACGCTCAAGGAAGCCGTGGACTCCGCCTTTGATGCCTACCTGCGCGATTACAAGAACGCCATCTACTGCATAGGTTCCGTGGTGGGACCGCATCCCTTCCCCATGATGGTTCGGGACTTCCAGATGGTTATCGGCAACGAGGCCCGCGATCAGTTCCTGGAAATGACCGGTATTCTGCCGGACGTGGTATGCGCCTGCGTAGGCGGCGGATCCAACTCCATGGGCATGTTCCCGGCATTCCTCAACGATCCGGTGGACATCTACGGCGTTGAGCCGCTGGGCAAAGGTCCGGAATTGGGTAACCACGCAGCCTCCATGCAATTCGGTTCAGAAGGAATCATGCACGGGTTCAACTCTATCATGCTCAAAGATGAAAACGGCGAACCCGCTCCCGTTTATTCCATTTCCTCCGGACTGGACTACCCCTCCGTGGGTCCTGAGCACGCTTTCCTACACGATATCGGGCGCGTGAAATACGAAAGCGTGAGCGATGAAGAAGCAGTAGATGCCTTCTTTAAACTTTCCCGCTATGAGGGTATCATCCCCGCGCTGGAAAGTTCCCACGCGGTGGCATTCGCCATGCGCAAGGCGCGGGAGATGGGAACCGGAGCAATCCTTGCCAACTGCTCCGGGCGCGGTGATAAAGACGTGGATTACATCGCCGAGCACTACGGCTACGGTGACAACTACAAGTTCTGAACATATCCTCCAGCCGCCCGAATCTTAATAGGTTCGGGCGATTTTTCACCCCCTTCCCAGCAACACCGAAGCATTCACTGCATCCGCAAAACAAAATGCTTTAATAAAAGTCCAATACAGCGTGCTCGAACGCATTCATTCTGAGGACATGCTCAATTTTTGCTCGCCAACTGGATAAAAAAGTGATAGTATACTCTCGAAACAGGACTGAACCTGTCAGCATTCATCTGATTATGAACGACTTGACCAAACCTTTCAAACGTCTTCCTGTGGCACTCATCGGCACGGGGTCGTATGTTCCGGAACGCCGACTCACCAACTCCGATTTGGAAAAGATGGTGGATACGTCCAATGAGTGGATTGTTGCCCGAACCGGCATTGAAGAACGCCGCATTGCCGCCCCGGATGAAAAAACCAGCGACATGGCTACCAAGGCAGTACGGCGGGCAATGGAGGCTGCCGGAGTGACCCCGGAAGAAATTGATCTCATTATTGTCGGCACAGTCACACCCGACACGTTTACTCCGTCCACCGCCTGCTATGTGCAGGCCAATATAGGTGCCAAAAACGCCGCCGCTTTTGATATTTCCGCCGCCTGCTCCAGCTTCCTCTTTGCGCTCAAGACCGCCGTGCAATATATCGGCTGCGGTCAGGCTAAAACTGCGCTCATCGTCTCCAGTGAAAAGCTCAGCCACATCGTTAACTGGGAAGACCGCTCCACCTGTGTGCTGTTTGGCGACGGCGCCGGTGCCGCCGTGCTGCGTACCGGTACGGGGATTGAGGGAGACAGTGCCATTTTGGCATCAGACATAGGCTCTGACGGCACCTTGACGGATTTGCTTTTAGTACCCGGAGGTGGCTCTGCCATTCCGACCACGGAGGATAACATCCACGAAAAACTCTACACGCTGGCCATGCGCGGCAATGAGGTGTTCCGCCACGCCGTGTCCCACATGAAAGATTCCGCGCTGTCGCTGATTCACCGCACCGGTATCAAGCCGGAGGAAGTCAATGTGGTGATTCCTCATCAGGCGAATCTCCGTATCATCAACGCCGTAGCAGAGCGTCTGGGAATTCCCGTAGACCGTGTATTTATCAACCTGCAAAAATATGGCAACACCTCGGGTGCAGCCTGTGCCATCGCGCTGGATGAAGCCATCCGCAGCGGCAAGGCAAAGAAAGGGGATATCGTCCTGATGGTCACGTTCGGCGCAGGTCTCACCTGGAGTTCCGCAGCCATCCGCCTGTGATGCTCGGGATCTCATCAAACTCTTGCCCACTGCGACTCGGCGTTGACCGGCTGCGGGGGTGAAGCTAATCAGAAACTCACCAAAATTACAATATTCATGGAACCGTACAGCATTAAAAATCCGTTCCCTTCCACCGTGGTGGATGTCCGCCCCGTCACCAAGCCGGGTAGTGCTAAAGAAACCATCCACGTAGATTACAGTCTGGAGGGCTCCGGGCTCACCTACACCACGGGTGATGCTCTGGGAGTGATTCCGAACAACGACCCTGAACTGGTGGACGCGCTCATCTCCGCTTTAGGACTGGATGCGGCAGCAGAAGTGAGCCTGCCGGACGGCAGCACCGCATCCCTCCGTGAAGCGCTTATCACTACCTACGATATCACTAACCTGAAAAAAGGCACGCTGACCAAGTGGAATGCCGTGGCCAACAGTGAAAAGCTCGCTGCCATTCTGGCTGATAAAGATGCGCTCAAAGACTATATCTGTGGACGCGATTTGCTGGACGTTGCCACAGATGAGGATATGAAGGCAAATTTTGCCGATGCCGCCGCTTTTGTAGGGATTCTGGGTAAGATGAATGCACGGCTGTACTCCATCGCCAGCAGCCCGGATGCAGTGCCCGGTCAGGTATCTCTCTGCGTGGGAGCGGTGCGCTACAACAGCAACGGGCGTGCCCGCAAAGGCGTGTGCTCCACTTTCATGGCAGACCGTCTTAAGGCAGGGGATAAGGTGAAAGTGTTTGTGCACAGCAACAAGAATTTCCGTCTGCCGGAAGACGGCAACACCCCCATCATCATGGTAGGCCCCGGCACCGGTATCGCCCCGTTCCGCGCCTTCTGGCAGCAGCGTGTGGCGGATAACGCCGCCGGCCCCATGTGGCTTTTCTTCGGCAACCCCTACAAAGCCACAGATGGTTGCTACGAGGACGAAATCACCCCGCTGACGGAAAGTGGCAAACTCAAGCTCTCCGTAGCTTGGAGCCGCGACCAGGATTACAAGATTTATGTGCAGAACCTCATGGAGGAAGCCGGTGAGGAAGTATGGCAATGGCTGGAAAAAGGAGCCGCATTCTACATGTGCGGTGATGCCAACCGCATGGCTAAGGATGTGGAAAAAGCCCTGCTCTCTATCATCTCCAAATACGGCAACCGCTCAGAAGAGGAAGCTGCCGCCTATCTGGCAGACATGAAAGCAGCCAAGCGCTACCAGAAAGACGTGTACTGATACACGCTGCACTTGCCTCACGAAAAAGCCCCCGCAGAAAACCTGCGGGGGCTTTAGTTTTAGTACGTCAGGCATGACACGCAACTGGGGTGAAAGTCCCCAATGAACCGCTGACAGGGCGGAATCAAATAGCCAAAGGCAACTGCGTCACAGTAATGTGGGGAGGGAAGGAAGCCGGAGGCGAAACACAGACAGGAT
>JAZNLU010000068.1:0-29185 GCA_045579245.1 Akkermansia sp. | reverse complement strand
GGTAGGTTTTTGGGTTGATTCGGGGGGAAGATAGGTGTATGATAGCGCTAGTGAGAACTCGCGCAGCCGCATGCGGCTGCGCATGCTCCCCCGCGTTCGCGCAATTTTCACACACATTCAACAATTATGAGCACTACATACAGCACCATTGACGCTAATGAGGCCGTCGCCTCCGTGGCGTACCGTTGTTCAGAAGTAGCCGCCATCTACCCCATCACCCCGTCCTCTCCGATGGGTGAATCGGCAGAGACGTGGACCGCCGTAGATCGCAAGAACCTCTGGGGAACGGTCCCCAGTATTGTGGAAATGGAAAGTGAGGCCGGTGCCGCCGGTGCCGTACACGGCGCTCTGCAGACCGGTTCTCTGGCTACCACGTTCACAGCCTCTCAGGGTCTGCTGCTGATGATTCCGAATATGTTCAAGATTGCCGGCGAGCTGACTCCCTGCGTCTTCCACATCGCCGCCCGTGCTCTGGCTGCTCAGGGTCTTTCCATCTTCGGCGACCACAGCGATGTGATGTCCGCCCGCTCCACCGGTTTTGCCATGCTCTGCGGAGCCAGCACCCAGGAAGCCCCGGATATGGCCGCCATCGCCCACGCTGCCACGCTGGAGAGCCGCATCCCGTTCATGAACTTCTTTGACGGCTTCCGCACCTCCCACGAGGTGGGCAAGATTGCCGACATTACCGATGATACCCTGCGTGCCCTCATCGACCAGAAGCTGGTGGATGAGTTCCACGCCCGCGGCCTGAACCCGGATGCCCCGGTGATTCGCGGTACCGCCCAGAACCCGGACGTGTACTTCCAGGGTCGTGAGACGGTGAACAAGTACTACAACGCTGTGCCCGGTATCGTGAAAGCCACCATGAAGAAGTTCGGTGACCTCACCGGTCGCTACTATGATTTGGTGGAATACATCGGCTCCCCGGAGGCCACCCGCGTCATCATCATGATGGGTTCCGGTGCCGAGGCTGCGCTGGAAGCCGTGCAGGCCATGGGTGAGGACGTGGGCGTGCTGAAGGTGCGCCTGTACCGTCCCTTCCCGGCAGAGGATATGATTGCCGCTCTGCCCAAGACAGTGAAGAAGATTGCCGTACTTGACCGCACCAAGGAGCCGGGCAGCCAGGGTGAACCCCTGCTGCAGGACGTGGTGCAGGCTCTGGCAGACGCTCTGGTGGCCGGCACGCTTCCCTACGCTATGCCGAAGGTGGTAGGCGGTCGCTATGGTCTGGGCTCCAAGGAGTTCACCCCCGCCATGGTCAAGGGCGTGTTTGATGAGCTCAAGAAGGACGAGCCGATGACCGGCTTTGCCGTGGGTATTGAAGATGACGTGACCGGCAAATCCATTGCCTATGACCCGAGCTTCACCACGGAGGCTGACACGGTGACCCGCTGCATGTTCTACGGTCTGGGTTCTGACGGTACCGTGGGTGCCAACAAGGATGCCATCAAGATTATCGGCAAACACACCGACCTGTATGTGCAGGGCTACTTTGTTTATGACTCCAAGAAGTCCGGCTCCTCCACGGTGTCTCACCTGCGTTTCGGCACCACGCCGATTCACAGCACCTACCTCATCACCAGCGCCAACTTCATTGCGCTGCACCAGCCGAGCCTGCTGAACCTCTTCGACTTCCTGAAGAACGCAGCCAACGGCGCTACCTTCCTCATCAACACCGCCGTACCGGCAGAGAAGGTGTGGGACAGCCTGCCCGCCCGCATGCAGCAGCAGATTCTTGATAAGAACATCAAGGTTTACTGCATTGATGCCTTCAAGGTGGCCAAGGCAACCGGCATGGGCGGTCGCATCAACATGATTATGCAGACCTGCTTCTTCCACCTCTCCGGTGTGATTCCGTCCGATGAGGCCATCGGCTACATCAAGGAAGCCATCAAGAAGACTTACGGCAAGAAGGGTGATGAAGTGGTGGCCAAGAACATTCAGGCTGTGGATGCCTCTCTGGCCAACCTGTATGAAGTACCCCTGGGCAGCACCATCACGGGTCATGAAATCCCTGATGCTCTGACTCCCAACGCTCCCGCCTTTGTGCGCGACGTGCTCGGCAAGATTGTCATCGGTGAGGGTGACAGCGTGAAGGTTTCTGAGATGCCGGCAGACGGTACCTTCCCCAGTGGCACCACGCAGTATGAGAAGCGCGACCTCGCTCTCGAAATCCCCGTGTGGCAGCCGGAGAAGACGGAGACCAGCAAGGCCTGTATCCAGTGCGGTAAGTGCACCACCGTGTGTCCGCATGCCGCTCTCCGTGCCAAGATGGTTGACCCGGCTGAGTTGGAGGGTGCTCCTGAGAGCTTCAAGTCCGCAGATGCCAGCAAGATGCACAAGACATGGCAGGGCAAGAAGTTCATCATCCAGGTGTCTGCTTCTGACTGCACGGGTTGCACCCTCTGCTCCCGCGTCTGCCCCACAAACTCCCTGACCATGACCCCGGCTGCAGAGGCTCTCCAGCCCGAGGCCGAGAACTGGAAGTTCTTTGAGAAGCTGCCGGATGTTGACCGCACGAAGGTGAACGTGGGTCAGGTGAAGGACCAGCAGTTCCTGCGTCCGCTGTTCGAATTCAGCGGTGCCTGTGCCGGTTGCGGTGAGACTCCCTACATTAAGGCTCTTACACAGCTGCTGGGCAACCGTCTGGTGGTGGCCAATGCTACGGGTTGTTCCTCCATCTACGGCGGCAACCTGCCCACCACCCCCTGGACGCACGATGCCGACGGCCGCGGTCCCGCCTGGGCCAACAGCCTCTTTGAGGATAATGCTCAGTTCGGTCTCGGTTTCCGTGTCTCGCTGGACAAGAAGCAGGAATACGCCATGGAGCTCCTTGAAGCCGCAGCCGGTAAGATTGGTGCAGACCTGGTGGATGCCATCAAGTCCAACCCGCAGAAGACGGAGGCAGAGGTGGTCAATGCCCGCGAAACCGTGGCTGCCATCAAGGCTGCCTGCGGCGATGACCCCGAACTTGCCGCCCTCAAGGCTCAGGCCAACCACCTGGTGAGCAAGTCCGTGTGGATTCTCGGCGGTGACGGCTGGGCCTACGACATCGGCTACGGCGGTCTGGATCACATCCTGGCTTCCGGGCGCAACGTGAAGGTGCTGGTCATGGATACCGAGGTGTACTCCAACACCGGCGGTCAGTGCTCCAAGGCTACACCGCGCTCCGCTGTGGCCAAGTTCGCCACCCGCGGTAAGGATCAGGTGAAGAAGGACATCGGCTACATGGCCATGACCTACGGCAACATCTATGTGGCTTCCATCGCTATGGGTTCCAATGACGAGCACACCCTCAAGACTCTGGCCGAAGCTGAGGCCTATGACGGTCCCGCTCTGGTGATTGCCTACAGCCACTGCATCAACCACGGTATCAACATGGCGCAGGGTCTTGACCGCCAGAAGGATGCCGTAGACTGCGGTCGCTGGCTGCTCTACAACTTCAACCCGGACAACATCAAGCTGGGCAAGAACCCGCTCACCATCAAGAGCAAGGCTCCCAAGAAGTCCGTGCGTGAAGCCCTCATCGGTGTGGATGGCAAGGGCGGCGAAAACCGCTTCAAGATGCTGGCCAAGACCAACAAGGCCAACTTCGAGAAGCTCCTCTCCCTCGAAGAGCAGGATATCCAGCGCCGCTGGCGTCTCTATCAGGCTCTCGCTGCCATCGACTACTCCGCCGAGGCAGAGCAGCAGCCTGAGGCTTAATCCCCCCTCTGAACATTCATCCCTCTGCGGACGGCAGCCACGCGTTGCCGTCCGCATTTTCTTTCAAGAACTTACATCATCATAAAAGTATACTTTAATGATGATGCGTCATGTCATTAAAGTATACTTTTATGTTTATTTAATGCGTTATATATCAATGTTGTATACTATCATTAAAGTATACTTTCATGATAAATACACTCATTATAAAAGTATACTTTAATGATAGTTTAACCTGCGTATGATGAAGCATTTACAGCTCCTAGCAGGTAACAGAGGACAGCAGCGGGGATGCGGATGAGGGGCAAAGCACCCTCCGCCGGACAGGAAACCCCGAAATCCTCCATGTTGCGGGTAGCCAGAAAGGCTGCTGCAGCGGCTTTTTCCCGGCACAGAGCCATGATGGCATCATCCGCCGTGAGGGATGAGTCATTCTTGTATTTCACCTCGCAGAGCAGACGTTCTCCTGCGGGGAAATCGACCGCTACATCGACTTCCCGCTGCTCCCGGCGCAGATACCCCACGCGGCAGGGCGAGGTATAAGCGTTGCGGAAATGGCGGTACACCGTTGTTTCGGCCATCAGTCCGCGCTCTTCATCCGAGAGTCGCTCCGGGTTACGCATGAGGGTAGCATTGCGGAGCGCTACGTCTGCCACATAGATTTTCGGCTGAGAGGAAAGGCCCTTCTTGCCGGAATAGTCAATGGAATGGCAGATGTAGATGAGATTGGCATCCTGCAGGAACTCCATGTAGCGGGAAAGAGTGGGCTGCGAGACACCCTCAAGCTGGCGGCACATGGCCGCCGCATTGATAAGGCTGCCGGAGTGCAGGCAGAGGTAGAGAAACACTTTTTCCAGCTGCAGGGTGTTGCGAACATCGAACAGGGAGGGGATGTCGCGCTTGAGAACCTTGTCCACCACATCTTCACGGAGGATGCTCTGCGCCCGGAAGGTGTTGTCCAGATGCAGCAGCTCCGGGAAGCCGCCGATATTCAGATAGCGGTTCCAATGCGGTGCCATACCGGCAAAGCGGCGCATCAGCCCGGCCAATTCTGCCGGGTTCATCCGCGCAAGCTCCTCCGGGGATACCTCTGCCGGGAGCTCCGGCTTCACCCGCATCAGCTCGCAGTATTCGTAGAAGTTCAGCGTAGGCATGCGCAGCACTCGCCACCGCCCCACGCCGCTGTCGCGGGCGCCTTTCTCAATATAGGGACTGGCAGAACCGGTGGCCACCAGCTGCAGCTCCGGCCGCTGGTCGTAAAGCACCTTCAGCCACAGCGACCAGTCCTCAGCATACTGAATCTCATCCAGAAAGAAATAACGCGTACCCTCCCGCGGGCGGGCACGGTCATAGGCATCTATCACGGGTTTAATGCCGGTGAGTTTCAAAACGGGATTATCGAAAGAGAGATAGAGGATATTATCCGGATTCACCCCCCGGCTCAGCAGCTCGGCAATCATCTGCCGCATCACCGTGGTCTTGCCCACACGGCGCGCTCCGCTCAGCACCACAAAGCGCCGAATCCCGGGCTCATCCAGAATGCTCAGAGCATCATGATACGCCCGCCGCTGCATCTCCGGCAGCTCGAGGGTACACCGCCGCTGCTCCCACCAGGGGTTGTATTCCTGCAACAGGTGTATCAGCTCCGTCTCGTTGAAAATAGTCATCTCTCCTCCTTTCAGAGAGAATTATAACCCTTGATGCTCAACATGTCAAGATATAATAAAAGTATACTTTAATGATAATATGCTACATCATTAAAGTATACTTTTATGATAATTTAACGTATTGATAATCAATTCTTCGGGAGGAAGTACCCGCGCTGCTTATCAGAGATAGGCAGGCCGGCGGTTTCCATGACATAGAGCATTTCCTCCCAGAGGCGGCGGCGTTCCGAGAGGTCGGAGGTGCGCAGGAGATAGCTGGGATGATGCGTCACCACCACGGGGATACCGTTATAAGAGCCGTGCTCCTGCTGGTAGGCCGCCAGCGGAAGATTGCCGCGTTGCAAAATTCCGCGGGCGGCAATCACCCCGAGTGCCACAATCACACGCGGCTGCACCAGAGCTATTTCAAAATCCAGCACCGGGGCAGAGAATCGGATTTCCTTTTCGGTGGGCGGGCGGGTGTTGAGGGTCTGGCGCGGTTGCTCCGGGCGGAATTTGACAAGGTGGGTGATATAGACCTGATCACGGGTGAGGCACATGGCTTTGAGCATACCGTCCAGCTTACCGCCGGCGGCTCCCTGAAAAGGCTTACCTGACTTTTCATCATGGTAGTTGACGGCATCTCCCACAAACATGATATCAGCAGAGCGGTTTCCCTGCCCGAATACCGGGGTGGGGCGCAGGGAGCGGAGCTCGCGCAGAGGTTTCCAGTTGGGCAACAGCCGCTGCATGGCCTCCCATGCTTCAGCCGGGGTTTGACCGCCGGGGCGGAAGAAGGGTACATCATCCTCCGGGCGGGGTTCATCCGTGGGCAGCTCCGGCTCCGGAATATCATCCAACCGCACGGCGGAACGTGTCTCCGGCGGGGAATCCTGAGCAGGTAAAGGAGCTGCCGGAGCAGGCATGCGTCCGCCGTTGCGTGCAGTCAGCATCCAGGCGCGGAGAATGGCGCGTGCATCCTCATCGACAGGCAGTCGCTCGACACCCTGCTGTTGCAGGGTGCGGAGATAATTGAGCACCATTTCCCGCGTATTCACCGTGTCAGAGATAGATTGAAACTATGCGCGGAATGTTACCACAGATGGCAGTAAAGTCAAGCTTTCGACTTGCAAGCAGACACAAAGCAGGGTATGCTTGCAAGCGTGAAACGCTTTCTGACCCTTCTGCTGGTATTGATACTGAGCACCGCTGCGCATGCCTGGCAGCAGGTGAATGAAAACGCCCCGGAGCCGCCCAGAGAGTTCCGCGCCGCCTGGGTGGCAACCGTATTCAATCTGGACTGGCCCTCGCGCGCCGGACTCTCTGCCGGACAGCAGAAACAGGAGCTGCTCAACATCATCACCCGGGCGCACAAACTCCGGCTCAACGCCATCATCCTGCAAGTGCGTCCCAACGGCGATGCTCTTTATCAATCCTCTTTGGAGCCCTGGAGCGGCTGGTTGAGCGGCCCGGGAGTTAACCCGGGCTATGACCCCCTGGCCTTCGCCATTACGGAATGCCACAAACGCGGCATGGAGCTGCACGCCTGGTTCAACCCCTTCCGCGCCACCATCAGCAACCGCCCCGTGGGCAAAGGGCACGTCTCCCGCCGCAACCCGGGCTGGCTGCTGCGCGCCGGCAGCACCACCATGGTCAACCCCGCCAGCTCCTCTGCCCGCAACCATGTAATGCAGGTGATTCTGGATGTCGTGCGCCGTTACAATATTGATGGTGTCCACCTGGACGACTACTTCTACCCCTATCCACCCCACCACAAAGTAGCAGACGGCAAGTCCCCCTCCCAGCGCCGCGCCTATGTTGATGATTTTGTCAAAACGCTTTATTCGCGGGTGAAAGGCATCAAGCCTTACGTTCGCGTAGGCATCAGCCCCTTCGGCATCTGGCAACCGGGCTATCCCGGCAGCGTGGAAGCCGGGGTGAATGCCTATGAGCATCTGGCCTGCGATGCCCGCAAATGGATTCGCAAAGGCTGGGTGGATTACCTCTCCCCGCAGCTGTACTGGCGCTGCGAAGGGCCGCAGAGCTTCAACGCTCTGATGGGCTGGTGGAGCAGCATCAACCCCTCACGCCCCATCTGGCCCGGCATTGCCAGCGTGCGCGTCAACAGCTCCGAAGACCCCGGTCGCCCCGCCTCCGAAATCGGGCGGCAGATTGATTATTCCCGCAAACTGGCTCGCCAGAGCTGCGGTCAACTCTACTGGAGCTGGAAGTCGCTCGGCACCAACCGAGGCGGGGTCTGCGAAGAACTGGAAGAGCGCTACACCACCCTGGCCGTACCGCCGCCCATGCCCTGGAGCGGCTCAGAGCGTCCCGCCCGCCCCACCGTGCAGGCACAGGACACCCGCAGCGGATGCCGGGTTGTCTGGCAGAGCGATGGCAGCGCCCGCAAGTGGGTCGTGCAGGTAGGACGCGGCGGCAAGTGGTGGCCCATGTATGTGCTTTCCGGCGCTGCCCGCCAGGTCATCATCCCGGCAAAAGTGGCAGCCAATATCGACCGCATCGCCATTCGCCCCATCTCCGGCACCGGAGTCTCCGGCACACCGGGAGTGTTGGCACGCTGAAGATAATCCGGCAGCAAAAGCCTGCCCTGCGGACAACATTAGACCTTGACTTGAAAGGCGGGGATGCAGTACTATGCCGAGCGTATCATGAAGCTTCACTCCCGATTCACATCTTCTCTGGGTGCTTTAGGCTGCACCTTACTGCCGCTGATTCCCGTGATGACCATAGCGGACACTGCCTCCGGAGCCCAACAACAGGTTGCGGAAAAAGCCGTGCATGATTTATTGGATGCCATTAAACGAGGGGATGAGGCAGGAATTCAGAAAGCCCTTCAAAATGGGGCTGATGTAAATGGCTTCAACCATGAAGGACTGACCCCCCTCATCACCGCCGTGCAGCACGGCCAGGCGGATTCAGTAAAAAGCCTGCTGAAATCCAAGGCAGATCCAAACAAGCGCGCCCTCACCGGCGGCACGGCGCTCATGTTTGCCGCATACGCCAACAAGCCGGAACTGGCCGCTCTTCTGCTGGACAACGGAGCTTCTGTTGATACAAAAGGAGCAAACGACGGCACGGCACTCATCGTAGCTTCCCAATTCGGGCGGGAGGAAGTTGCGCGTATTCTTCTGGAAAAAGGAGCTTCGGTTGATGCTTACGCCACCGTGGGCGGCTCCGCTCTGCTATATGCCATCCGCGGCGGACATGTTGGTCTTGTTAAATTACTACTGGAAAAAGGAGCCTCCGTGGAAGCATGCAATGAAAACGGCCGCTCCGCGCTTTTCGTTGCCGTGCAGACCGGGAATCCCTCCATCGTCCATACGCTGTTGCAGGCGGGAGCCAAAGCTGATGCCAAAGCCCCCACCGGCGGTACTCCTCTCATGTTTGCTGCGTACGCCGGCAATGATGCCGTGGTCAAAGCTCTGTTGGAACACGGTGCAGAAGTGGATACTCCGGGACGCAACGGCGGTACGGCACTCATCAATGCCGCCCACACCGGCAGAACAGAAGTAATACGCACACTGCTGGCAGCCGGAGCCAATCCGCTGATAAAAGGAGGTGATGGGCGCACCGCCCGCGATATTGCCGCCGCCAAGGGTTTCAACAAACTTTCCGCCCTGCTGGAAGAAGCGGAAAAACAACCCCGCCCTCAGCCCGTTGCCAAGGAAGAGCCCAAACCTGAGCCTCAGCCTGTCGCCAAGGAAGAACCCAAGCCTAAGCCTCAGCCCGTCGCCAAGGAAGAACCCAAACCTGAGCCTCAACCCGTTGCTCAAAACAAGAATGATAAAGAAGCATCCGAAACAGAGGAATCCCGGGCGACGAAAGACCTGATCAATGCCCTCAAGGCAGGTGATACCGCTGCGGCTCGGCGCGCTCTGCAGGAAAAAGCCAATCCTGACGCAGAACTACCGAATGGTTTGACCCCGCTTACACGGGCAGCATACCGGGGGCACGCCGAGATGATACAAGTATTGCTGGCAGGCGGAGCTGCGGTAGATAAACCGGACAGCCGCTCACGCACCCCGTTGATGATTGCCGTACACAACAACAATCAGGAAGAAGTGCATTTACTGCTGGCAGCCGGTGCTGATCCCAACGTACAGAGCAACACCGGAGTCACCCCGCTGCAAACTGCCGCACGCGCCGGAAAAAACAGCATAGTGGCTGCACTACTGAATGCCAAGGCAGATGTGGATACCCCCGATGCGGAAGGGTGGACCCCTCTCATGCTGGCGGCATACTTCGGTCATGATGCCACCGTACGCCGACTCCTGGCAGCCGGAGCAAACGCAAATGTCAAAGCAAAAAACGGGACTTCTCCCCTGCGCTGCGCTGCGCTGAATGCCGGGGCAGATTCCGTGCGCAGACTGCTGCAGGCCGGTGCCGGGGTGAATTATTTCGTCCTGCAGGCAGCTCGCAAAAGCAAACGTGATTCTGCTGAAAAAATACGTCTCATCAACGCTGCACGGAAAGCTTCCGGCAGATGAATCACCGTAGCGAAGCTTCTCCGTACACGGTCAAATGCAACAAATTCATACTGAAAACGCAAAGAAACTTTCCCTGCATAAACAGGTTTCTAATTAAAATTTAGGATTGCCAAGCGGGAAGTAGCTGATATAATAGGGTGCGTTATGAGTACCGATACTATTAAAGCTGAACTTCCCGCTTCAGTGAAACGCTATGCCACCTACCTGATGGTCATGGCAGGTCTGGGCGGTCTTCTCTACGGCATTGACGTAGGTGTGATTGCCGCCGCTGTGCCCTATATTGAAGCAACCTCTAGTTACACCCCGCAGGAGATTTCCATCGTGGTGGCCGCCGTGCTGTTCGGCTCGGTGCTCTCCTCCCTTTTTGCCGGCATGCTGGCTGAGTGGCTGGGTCGCAAGAAGGTCATCATCATCTCCGCTTTCCTGTTCACGCTGAGCATTCCGATTATCTGCTTCTCCAGCGGCATGTTTGGCATGCTCATGGGCGGCCGTATCCTCCAGGGCGCTTCTGCCGGTCTGGTGGGCGTGGTGGTTCCCATGTATCTGGCCGAATGTCTGGATGCCAACTCCCGCGGTAAGGGTACCGGCATGTTCCAGCTGCTGCTCACCGTGGGTCTGGTCTTCGCCGCCGTCATCGGTCTGGTGGTAACCATGCTTGTGGGTGCCGCCACGGACGTGACCGTGACCGCCGAGAGTAAGGTCATGGCATGGCAGACCATTTTCTGGTGCTCCGCCATCCCCGGTATCATCCTGATGCTGGGTGCCTGCCGCCTGAAGGAGTCCCCGCGCTGGCTGTACTACCGTGGGCGCAAGGAAGAAGCCCTGCTCTCTCTCGCCGCCAACAACGGTGATGTGGCTGCCAAGGATATTCTGGACGAAATGATTGCTGCCGATGAGGCTGAAAAGGCTCAGAAGGAAGCCATGAAGGAAGCCTCCAAGGGCGACTCCCTCCTGCAGCGCAAGTATGTCATTCCCTTCATTCTGGCCGTGGTGGTGCTGGCCTGCACCCAGGCTACCGGTATCAACTCCGTGCTGAACTACTCCGTGAAGGTGTTCCAGCAGGCCGGTCTGGAAGGTTCTCAGGCCAACTGGGCTGACTTCGCCATCAAGATCGTCAACATGCTCATGACCATCGTGGCCGTTTCTCTGGTGGACAAGAAGGGACGCACCTTCCTGCTCAAGATGGGCACGCTGGGTATCATCGTCGGCCTTTGCGGCGTGGGTGCCATGTTCTACAGTGTAGAGAGCAACCGCGTGGATGTCACAAAGGAAGTGGCTGCCACCCTCTCCGACAACAGCCTCAACATCTCCGTGGCTGATGCCGTGAAACAGGCCGTTACCAAGCCTGAGGTAGCCGCCGCTCACCCCGAATTCATGCAGGGCGAATCCGTTGCCCCCGGCATGCAGCTCATCGTTACCTACAAGCAGGGGCTGGACAGCAAGCAGGACGTAGCCGAACTCCGCGCCGATACCACCGAGGGCTCTGCCATCGCCGTGGAGAAGGGTATCGCACTGGCTCCCACCTTCCTGGACAAGATTTGCTTCTGGAGCACCCCGCTTCCTGAAGGTGCCGTGAAAGAAATCAGCATCACCCGTGCTGAAATCGGCATGAAGCCCTCCCCGACCACCGGTTGGCTCGTCACCGGCTTCTTCATCGTCTTCATCTCCTTCTACGCTGCCGGTCCCGGCGTGTGCGTCTGGCTGGCCCTCTCTGAGCTGATGCCCACCCGCATCCGCGCCAACGGTATGGCTATCGCCCTGCTCATCAACCAGGGTGTGTCCACCACCATCGCAGGCGTATTCCTGCCCTGGGTCGGTGCGCTGGGTTACTCTTCCGTATTCTTCACCCTGGCCGGCTTCACCGTGATTTACTTCATTACCGCCGCCTTCTTCATGCCCGAAACCAAGGGGCGTACCCTTGAGGAAATCGAGCAGTACTTCTCCACCGGCAAAATGCCTGAGAAGAAGGAAGAAGAGGAAGCCAAGGCTTAATTAACTCACCTCCTTTCCGAGTTGTTCTCCCCGGCGCGCTCCGTTTTGAGCCGCCGGGGATTTTTATTTCTGATTTTATTCTAGACTACGCTCTAACCTTATGTTAGAGTAGGTGCGATGCGATACAATATCCTGACACCGGAACAGGCTGCCGCCATGGTGCGAGATGGAGAGGTAGTAGGCTTCAGCGGATTTTCCAATGCGGGTTCACCGAAGGTGATGCCCACGGCTCTGGCACAGCATGCCAAAGCAGAGCACGCCGCCGGGAGGTCATGGAAAATCAGCCTCATGACCGGTGCCACCACCAGCACTCTGGTAGACGGCGTACTGGCAGAGGCAGAAGCGCTCAGCCGCATCATGCCCTACCAGAGCAGCCCGGAGACCCGCAACGGCATCAACAACTGCGATATTCAGTACGTAGAAACCCACGTTTCCATGATGGCGCAGGCCATGCGCTACGGGCATCTGCCGCGGGTGACTACCGCTATCGTGGAAGTGTGTGAGGTAACGGACAACGGTGAGCTGACCCTGACCACGAGTGAGGGCAACACCCCCACCTTCTGCCAGCTGGCAGACCGCATCATTCTGGAGCTGAACAGCTACCATGACCCGGAAAAACTGCGCTGCCTGCATGATATCTACATGCCCGCAGACCCGCCCCACCGCGTCTATATCCCGCTCAATCACCTGAGCGACCGTGTGGGTACGCGCACACTCAAGGTAGACCCCGCCAAGATAGTAGGAGTCATCCACACACATGAGCCCAGCCACATCGCCCCGTTCAAGGCAGTTTCCGGCGTGACAGAGCAGATAGGTGACAACATGGTGCATTTCCTGGAGAAAGAATACCGGGAGGGGCGCATCCCCCCGCAATTCCTGCCGCTGCAGAGCGGTGTGGGCAATGTGGCCAACGCCGTGCTGGCATCCGTGGGTAAATCGAAAATCATCCCCGCCTTCCAGATGTATACGGAGGTACTGCAGGACACGGTGATGGATTTGATGATTGAGGGGCGCTGCATCTTCGCCTCCAGCGCCTGTCTCCATATCTCTGACGAGAAACTGCAATACCTCTACGACAACTTTGACTTCTTCCGCAACAAAATCATCCTGCGCCCGCAGGAAATCTCCAACGACCCCGCCTTTGCCCGCCGCGTGGGGCTCATCTGCATGAACACGGCCATCGAGGCCGACATCTTCGGCAACGTGAACTCCACCCACTTCTTCGGCAACCGCGTAATGAACGGCATCGGCGGCAGCGGAGACTTTGCCCGCGCCGCTGCCTACACCATCTTCTCCTGCCCCTCCGTGGCCAAGGGCGGTGCCATTTCCGCCATCGTCCCCATGGTGTCCCACACCGACCACACGGAGCACGATGTGGATATCATCATCACCGAACAGGGGGTGGCTGATCTGCGCGGCAAATCGCCCCGCGAGCGCGCCGTGGAGGTCATCGAGAACTGTGCACACCCGGATTACCGCGACCTGCTGCGGCGCTACGTGGCACTCACCCCCAAGGGCCACACCCCGCACAACCTCGCCAAGGCTTTTGCTTTCCACACAGCGTTCACCGAAACCGGCGACATGCGAAATGCGGAGCTCTGAAGTTAGGTTGTCGATTGACCATTAACTAAAGAATCTATGCTCACCTAGCTCTCTAGTATATCGTTCGGTAAATGATTCCACAAGTTTGCAAAGGATAAATGGGAAATTGTAGGGGAAGATGTGCGGGCAAGCCCGCACGCGAAATTGCCCTGACGGGCAGCGAAATTCATGGCTGGAGCCATGAGCGAAATTATCCACTGTGTGGATAGCGAAATTACCGCCGGAACGGCGGTAGTGAAAAAAAGTGGCAGCCCGAAGGGCTGCGGAACTCTATCACTGCTGCCGGAGGCAGCAATTTCGCTGGCTCGGCAGAGCCAATTTCGCTCGGCTAAAGCCGAATTTCACTCGAGCCGCAGGCGAGAATTTCACTTCGCTCATCAGACAGAGTGAACATCCCCCCTCCAATTTCCCATTTTTCTACCAATGTGTCTATTCCTGATGTTTAGCTATTTATCGAACGCCATACTAGCCGCCCTTACAGCCGTCGGGCGTCTTGTCGGACGACAGGTCCCGTGACCCGTCTTCGCCCCTGCGGGGCTACGCCGAGGCAGGGGGGCTCAATAAAGGCCGCAAGGAGAAAAACCTTGCGGCCTTTTCCGTTATCATGCGAGCGCCAGCGAGCTTTCACGGGGGCAAGGCTCCTTTCACGTGAAGCGCAGCGGAACTTTCACGCGGCAGCTTTCACCGCGTTCCCACAGGGCGTGACAAGCCACCCCCGGTCCCGCGACCCGTCTTCGCCCCTGGTGGGGCTACGCCGAGGCTTGCGGTTCGTACCGAACCTCCGGGGCTCAAAATGAAACTCCTGAACTGAGGGGTTCAGGAGCTTCTTCTGATTTTCTCGCTCGCTCGACGGAACTTGTACGCAAGCGGCAGATTTATACATGCGTAAATTGAAGACGAGAGGAGCTTTATATGCTATTTGTACTAGCTTTATCCTTACTAATTTTTATTAAGTACTGACTGTTTTTTTTGTGGCCGCTTTTCGTAAAGCGTTTTCGATAAGTTGGTTATCAATACTGCGAAAGCTTAGATGCGGGGCTTGCGTTATTCCTTTGAGTTTTGTGGAGAGATTATAGCGGATACGGGGCAGTAGGCGCTCTGTTAGGTAGTCACAGTATATTACGGCTCGTTCAGTATATAAGGTGCAGATAAGAATTTGAAGTAGCCGGCATATCATTTCCTCTGTCATAGTGTGATCACTGTAATTCATGCTTTCCCAGCGGTCTGGCAGGGGAAGCCTGTGTAGATGCGGGCAGGTTTGAATTTCTGCTGTGTTGCGGTGGGCGGCATGCGGGATGTTTCCTTTCTGACAGAGCAGGGTAAGTGTGTTGCTGCGTTTGTCTGCCAGCGCTTCTGCGGCGTTGAGCGGGATGACATTCAGTCCACGTTCCTGCTTCAGGTGGGTCATCAGCTCATGAATGACCTGAGTCTGCGGTACGTAGAGTGCCATGTGCCGCACCTTTCTCTGCCAACGCCGGGTGAGTGCGTCAAGCCACCCGTCCAGAATCTCGGCGTGCAGGTGCGTGAAACGTGCGGATTGCTGTTCCAGAAGCCGCCCCTGCATGTCCAGCAGCTCCAGCGTGCCGCGTTTCTCTTCCTCATTCATCCGAAAGAGCAGCACGCAGGCGTGCGCCCCGTTGTAGCGATAGCGTTTCTCGGGCCTGCCGCCGCCGGAGGGGGCGTATCCCGTCTCTTTCAGCACACCTTCTTCTGTCAGGCGTTGCACCATGCGCCCTATCATGACGTGACTCACCCCGATGGCTGCGCTCATCTCACGCCGCCCGGCTTCTCCGACTTCCTGCATGTACTGTGTCAACCTGTCGATAGAGTTCATCTTTTGAAATTAGGTTACAAAAGTATATGCCATTTTCTTTGCTTTGGCAAGCGTTTTATAATGCAATGATACACATATTGTTAGAGCGGGCGGTGCAGGGTGGGGCGTGAGAATGGGAAAACGAAAAGCTAGACACTTGCGGGAGAATCTGATAGTCTGGCAGCAACAGAACAACAACGTATACTCACCATGAAATACATCTTTGTGACAGGCGGCGTGGTATCCTCTCTGGGTAAGGGACTTGCAGCGGCATCCATCGGCACTCTGCTGGAACACTGCGGCCTGGAAGTGACCATGCAGAAGTTTGACCCCTATCTGAATATCGACCCCGGCACCATGAGCCCCTACCAGCACGGTGAGGTGTATGTGCTGAACGACGGTTCCGAGACGGATTTGGATCTGGGGCATTATGAACGTTTCATTCACTGCCAGCTGTCCCGCCTCAACAATCTGACGAGCGGTAAGGTGTTTGAGCATGTGTTGGAGAAAGAGCGCCGCGGCGATTATCTGGGCAGCACCGTGCAGTACATCCCGCATGTGACGGATGAAATCAAGCAGCGTCTCTATGATTTGACGGAAGCCAATAAGGAGTGCGATGTGATTATCACGGAAATCGGCGGTACGGTGGGTGATATTGAGGGTTATCTCTTCCTGGAGGCACTGCGTCAGTTTGCGCTGGAAGTGGGGCGCCAGAACTGCTGCTTCATCCATGTGACCCTGCTGCCCTACATCAAGGCTGCAGGAGAAACCAAGACCAAGCCGACTCAGCAGAGCGTTGCCAAGCTGCGTGAAATCGGTATTCAGCCGGATATCATCGTGTGCCGCACGGAGATGGACAACCTGACGGAGAGCGAGAAGAAGAAGATAGGTATGTTCTGCAACGTGCCGCCGCGCAACGTGGTGGCATTCTGTGACGTGAAGCATTCCATCTACGAATGTCCGCTGGATTTGGGGCGTGACCGCGTGGACCGCATCGTGACGGAGGTGCTGGGTATCACCGTACCCAAGCCGAAGATGGATGACTGGCAGAAGTTCGTGGGACGCGTCATCCACCCCTCTCACAGCGTGCGTATTGCCGTGGTGGGCAAGTATATCTCCCTGCAGGATGCCTACAAATCCATTTACGAGAGCTTTACGCACGCCGGTGCAGCGAATGACTGCCGCGTGGAAATCGTACGCGTGGATGCCGAGGCTCTGGAGAACGGCGACTGCGAAACCATGATTGGCGATGTGGACGGCATTCTTGTACCCGGCGGTTTCGGTGAACGCGGTGTGGAGGGTAAGATTATGGCGGTGCAGTACGCCCGTGAGAAGGGAATCCCCTTCTTCGGTATCTGCCTGGGCATGCAGGTGGCGGTAATCGAGTTTGCCCGCAACGTGCTGGGGCTCAAGGATGCAAACTCCACGGAGTTTGATAAGAGCACCTCCGCTCCCGTCATCTGCCTGCAGGAGGAACAGAAGCTCATCAAGAACATGGGTGCCACCATGCGCCTGGGTGCTTATCCCGCCCATATTGCTCCCGATACGCTTTGCAGCAAACTTTACGGCGGTAAGGAAATCATCTCCGAGCGTCACCGCCACCGCTATGAGTTCAATGCCGATTACCGCGAAACCTGTGAAAAAGCCGGTTTGGTCATCTCTGCTGTGAACGATGAGCACGGACTTGTGGAAGTGGTGGAGCTTCCCACGCACCCGCACTTCATTGCCTGTCAGTATCACCCAGAGTTCCAGAGCCGCCCGACTACGGCGCACCCGCTCTTCTCCGGGCTGGTGGCTGCGGCATTGGAATACAAGCTGGGCTGAGTATAACATCTTTACCCGTCGGCGGTCAGAGATAGCAGCATCTGACCGCCGGCGCTTTTTCGTTGTAAAATGATAGACATACTGGTAGTGGTGGCGTATTTCTGCGCCATTTTCGGCATCGGGCTCTATGTGGGGCGCAAGCAGGAGAGTCTGGAGAGCTACGCTTTGGGCAATCGTAACCTGCCATGGTGGGCGATTCTGGCCTCTATTCTGGCGGCAGAAATCAGCGCGGCCACCTTTCTGGGCGCTCCCGGTGAGGGCTTTGCCCTGCGCAACTTCACCTACGCCCAGCTGGCCATCGGTACGATTCTGGGGCGTATCATTGTGGGGCGTCTCTTCCTGAAGCCTTACTATCAGTACAATGTTGTTTCCATATACGAGTATCTGGAAAAACGCTTCGGGCTGAATACGCGTCGCTGGGCTAGTGTGACTTTCCTCATCAGCCGCGTTCTGGCGAGCGGTACCCGCCTGTTCTTTGCGGGTATTCTGCTGGTGATAGCCTACATGATGGTGACCGGGCAGGACAGCGCCGGACAGGTAGAAACAGTCGTCATCTATATTGCCGCACTCACCTTCATTACCATCGCCACAGCCGTGTATACCACGCTGGGCGGGCTCAAGGCCGTGGTGTGGACAGATGTGTTGCAGGCCTCCATTCTGGCGGTATCGCTGGTGACTACCATCGGCGTGTTGCTCTTCAGCATCAAGGCCGGCGGCAGCTGGGGCGCAGCCTGGGACAGCATTTGTTACCATCTTGGAAATAAGGATTATAATCCCTGCGAAATCAAGAACCTGAAACCCTGGGCTTTCTTTGATTCCGGGCTGACGGGGCAGGGGCTGCTGGCCGATGTCAAAAATATCCTGAGCAGCGAGTATACCCTGTGGAGCGCCGTGCTGGGCTCTACGTTCATCACGATGGCCACCCACGGCACGGATCAGGACATGGTGCAGCGCATGCTGGCTGCCCCGGACAGCAAGAAAGGAGCCCGCGCTGTGATTCTCTCCGGTCTGATGGATATGCCCATCGTGCTGGTGTTCATCTCCTGCGGCATGCTTCTGTTCGTTTACTTTGCGCAGAACGGTATCACACCGCCGGAAAAACAGATTGAGATTTTCCCATGGTTCATCATTCACTGCCTGCCGGTTGGCGTACGCGGCCTGTTGGTGGCGGCGTTGCTGGCCACGGCCATGGGTTCCCTCTCCACGGCGCTCAATGCGCTGGCTACTACGGCCACTCGTGACTGGTATGTGGACGTTTTCCGCCCGAAAGCCAACCAGCAGGAGCAGCTGCGGGCCGTGCGCTGGCTCACCGTGGTCTTTGCCGTTCTGCTCATTCTGGTGGGAGCCGGCACGGCCTGGCTCACCGTGATGGATCCCACTGTCCGCATTCTTCCCATTGCGCTGGGTATTTTCGGCTATACCTACGGCTCCCTGCTGGGGGTGTTCCTGCTGGGGATGCTCACGCGCGGTCGCGGCAACGACTGCGGCAACATCATTGCCATGCTCACCGGTTTTGCCGTGGTGATTCTGCTGGAAATCGGTGGCAGACAGGGCTGGCTCCCTGCTATTGCCTTCCCCTGGCGCGTGACCGTGGGGACGATAGCCACCTTCCTGACCGGCTGTCTTTTCCGAACCCCTGATACAACAAAGTAATATGAGTGATTCATCTTCTTTTGAAATTAACCGTGAACAGCTTACCAAGGCTATTATCGAGCTGAACTCCATGTCTCGTGCAGAGGGTATAGTCATGACCCGCAGCGGCGATATCAAATGCGGTAATGCCGATGACCCCGATACGCTCCG
Source organism: Akkermansia sp. (assembly GCA_045579245.1). Lineage (GTDB taxonomy): Bacteria > Verrucomicrobiota > Verrucomicrobiia > Verrucomicrobiales > Akkermansiaceae > Akkermansia. The sequence goes on along the minus strand of JAZNLU010000068.1, from coordinate 10,292 downwards.
CATGCTTATCCCCGCCGGGGTGCTGGCCCGACAACTAACGGCAGACGGCCTCTCCTCCTACACCGGCAAGGAGCTGAAAAAGTGGGCGGATGAGTACGATATTTCTACCATTCTAAGTTGAGCTATACGCGACTTCCTCCGCACGGCGCGCGCGTAGTCCAAAAGTTAGATTGATTTTACTTGACTGGTTACAGCAGTTGTGTATAGTGGTACAGTACATCCGTGAATCGTTATGAGGGTGCTGTACCGAAAACCGTTTAGCTCTATAAAAACAGTCAGGAAGAAGCGAGGTTTTGCGCTTATTGCAACCCTGACATTGATGATGCTGTTGGCGATGTTGGCTGTAGGGTTGCTCTCCATGGCTTCCACTCAGCAGCGTATTGCCATGCAAACCGTGCTCCTGGCAGAAGCCAGACAGCAGGCTCTTGTCGGGTTGGATGTGGCCATCAGCGAATTACAGGTGGAATTGGGACCGGATCAGCGCGTCTCTGCCAATTCCGGTATCCTGAGTGACCAGGAGGGGGCATTCCCTCAGTATATTCTGGGCGTGTGGGATAGTTGGGATGGCCCGTTGTATGGGGATAGTCCTTCCAATAAGGCAAATAATATCCAGGCAACTTATACAAAGGGGCGCGAGAAGCTGTTCCGGCGCTGGATGGTTTCGTCCCGGGATAAAACCAATATCAGGCGTATGAGTGCTGCCCGCGAGGTTGCCTCTCGCCGCCCGGGACAGCGTATTTGTATGGTGGGAGAGGGTACTCTCGGAAAGAATTTCTCTGCGCAGCATCATCTTTATGCAGACTTGCTTGAAATGCCCTCACAGGGCAGGAATAAGGCATGCTTCGCCTGGTGGATTGGCGGCGAAAACCAGAAAGCGAAGGTGAATGTGCCGCAACGCGAAGAGACGGAAGATATGGCAGAAGTGCTGCGTCGCACGTGGGACACCCCCACCCCCATGATTCTGAATAATCCTGATCTGGATTTCCTGCCGGAGAAGATAGAGCAGCCCGACAAGCTGATTACACTCGCTACGCTGCCTTTGCTTGGGACGGCCTCGCAGAATGCTGGTCTGCCCTATTTCTTTGATGTGACAACCTTCTCATATTCGTTGCCGGTGAATGTGCGCAGCGGAGGCTTCAAACAGGACTTATGCCTTTTGCTCAATAAGGATAGTCTTAAGGGGACGGAATTTGCCGTGCGTAATGATCAGGATTGCCCCATTGCAGAAAACGATGATATCCCCAGGGGTACGGAGCAGAAAATGCCCATTGGTTCCTGGCAGAATCTGTACGCATACTATAACTGCTGGCCGGATGGAACGGCCAATGATGCCAATAACTTCACGGGGCGTCTTATCGGTGAAGTCGGTAAGGTGCATACACGCATGGGCGGCAGCGTGATGAACGGCAGTTCCATGAACTATGATTCCAACCCGGAGGGGGTGAATGCGGATGGTTCCGGCTCGCTCTACGATACCCGAGCCATGTTGGATCAGGGTAATCAGAATATCGGTTATGCCCGTACTCCGGTAATGCTTGCTTTCATGAGCAATTTTGCCATGGTGACGGAAGGTAAGCCGGAGTGGAAAATGGCGGACAAAAAGACGCAGGCATTCAATCTTCGACTGGCGTATGCTCCCATGTTCCTTTGGTGGAATCCCTATAATGTGCCCATGAAGATACGCGGGCAGCAACTCTGGTCGCAGTCCGCCCCCTACACGACGGCGTGGATGCAGGATTACAGCATCGGGCAGTCCGGCACCTGGCATTATACCTGGCAGCGCTATGCCACGAAGTTCAATCCTGAAGCCGGAACGTCAGACGATGGGGTCAAGACCGGTTTTGATAAGGTGGATGTTGGTCAGTATTTCCAGAACAGCGAAACGGATCAGCGGGGTGATATCGTGTTTAAGCCCGGTGAGGTGCTGTTCTTTTCGTGCGGAGATGTGGAAGAGGGGAGTAATGATTACGGTGCTTTCGTGCTGGGGTATCATCCCGCAAACGTTTCCAATTACAAGATTCACTACTATACCAGCCGTGGCCGCGCCAAGGGACCCGGTGTGCCGGATTTACAGACTCTGGATGAAAGACAGTGGTATGTAGGTTTCCGTCTCGGTATTTACAAAGAAGGCGGTACACAGGGGCGTGAATATCTGAGCGGATTCCGCCTTGCACCTTTCCGCCCGGAGTCCGTGACGGTTCTCAACGGGTTCAACAGCATGTCTGCCCGGAAGATGGATGAACAGTTTGGCGGTAAGCGCGCTATTTCACCGCAGTCATTCCTGTTGGGGTGGTATGATCCGAATGACGAGTCTCAGAGTACCGTGTTCTGTGATAAGCAGAGAAATGACAGTTACTGGTCAGCAGATGGCTCACAGTCTGACAGCTCTGTGCCCTACTATGTGGCTGCGTTGGGGGTTGTGGCAAAATCTGCCAATCCGAATGCGGATGCACGTCTGTTCGTCGGCAAGGATTATCGTACCAAACTCTGGCAGCATTCTAATCCGGCCTTCTGGGGCAGTGCCATCATCAGGCCGGATCACCAGCAGAGACAATATCATCCCTATCAGCTCGCAGCCCTTGATGTGAGTAGCGGTCTTGACAGCTCTCCCATGGACAATATTGGCAAAAATGGTTATCTGGGTATCACCGGTGAAGGCGAGCAGGTTTCCTTTGCGTCTGTGCTGGAGCTTCCGGTTCATCCTCCGTTCTCGTTAGCCGGTTTTGCCGGTATGCGCCTGCAGCCGGGTTGGTATAAGACCTCCGGCAGCAGCGGTATGTACAAGGCAGCATCTGCCATGCGTCGTGTGCAGTATCAGGCGGGGGTCCCCGGTGTCGGTATCGGTAATTCATTTGCAGATCCCTGTCTTCCCTCAGGCGAAGTTTACACCTTCCACCAGAACAACATACCTGCAGAAGGTGGTAACGGTCGACTCTTTGGTGATTTTTATGACCATGGATTACTCATCAATGATGCTCTCTGGGATCGCTGGTTCTGTTCCTCAGTGTCGGATATGCCGAAGGGTAACCGCAAAGTGTTGGCTCGCGATACTCTGGATGAGTTCCTCTCAGGGAAGGCTGACCTGCCGGTAGCCCGCTACAAAAAGGCAAATACCCCTTACAATGATTCACAGGTGATTTCCCGCCTGATGGAGAATGACGGGTGGAAGTACATAGCACAGTATTTTTTAATCGATGGAGGGTTCAATGTTAACTCAACTTCTGTGGAGGCATGGACTGCCGTTCTTCAGGGGCTTGCCCGCCGCAAACTGGTGACAAGTGATGGTAACCAGCTCCGTGAGGTCGAACGTGGCAAGACGGATGAACAGGTGCTTTTCTCTCGTTTCATGCTTTCCACCACGGATAAGAGTGTGGATTCTCTGGGCAGCTACAGCATGAAGCAGGGCTCCAGTCAGTTCCGAAAAGGCAGCGCCTTGCTCTCTGCCTGGGGAGAGGTACGCAAGCTGGAGCCGGAATCCATTCGTAAACTGGCTGAGGAGATGGTGAAACAGGTCCGCAAGCGCGGCCCTTTCCTGAATATGTCTGATTTCATTAATCGCCGTCTGGAGAATAGTGGCGGTGAGCTCGCTCTCAAAGGAGCCCTTCAGGCTGCCATTGATGCTACGGACATCAACAAAGATTTCCAAGAAGTTACGGTGAAAGCTCAGGAAGGAAATATGTATAAATTCCCGGAGGCGGAAACCGGTTCTATGTACACAGCCGCACCCGGTTACCTGATTCAGAGCGATGTGTTGGCTTCTCTGGGCAATGTGTTGACCGTGCGAGATGATACGTTCACCGTGCGTGCCTACGGCTGCGTGCGTAGCCCGCGCAATGCCATTCTGGCCCAGGCCTGGTGTGAGGCAGTGGTGCAGCGCACCATGGATTATGTGGACCCTGCCAACAATCCATCAGATGCGGAGTATAAACCGGATGGAACCAAGGCAGAAGGGCTCAGTGATGCCAACAAGGTGCTGGGTCGTCAGTTCCGCATTGTTTCCTTCAAGTGGCTTGACCTCTGGGATATCTGATGCCGTTCTGCTCCGGTGAGGAACTGCGACTATGCTGTAACGTATAGCCGCCGGATTGTTGCGTGTCACTGTTTTCTTGCGGATAAGACAGTGAATTTTCTCCTTTTTTTGACAGAAAACGGGATTTTGCTTGGTTTTTTGGTAGGGTGGTGTATAGTAAGAGAAAGCTGATTTAGCTCGCTATGAAGATTCCTCTCACGAAATCAATTTTTTCCGCAAGACAACGTAAACGTAAGAAGCCCGGGTTTGCTCTCATTGCAACTCTGACGTTGATGATGCTTCTGGCCATGCTGGCTGTGGCGCTGCTCTCCATGGCATCTACTCAGCAGCGTATTGCCATGCAGACGGTATTGTTGGCTGAGGCTCGGCAGCAGGCTCTGGTCGGACTTGATGTAGCCATCGGCGAATTACAGGTGGAATTGGGAGCGGATCAGCGGGTTTCTGCCAATTCCGGTATTCTGAGTGACCAGGAGGGATCGTTCCCTCAGTATATTCTGGGTGTGTGGGAAAGTTGGGATGGCCCGCTGTATGGTGACAGCCCCCGGAATCTGGCCAATAATATTCAGGCGACCTATACCAAAGGTAGAGAGAAAATGTTCCGCCGCTGGATGGTTTCTTCTCGCGATAAGACGAACATTCGCCGTCTGAGCGCTGCTCGCGAAGTTGCAAATCGCCGTCCCGGACAGCGTATTTGTATGGTTGGCGAAGGTACTCTCGGTAAGAATTTCTCTCCACAGCATCATATTTATGCCGATTTGCTGGAAATGCCTGCACACGGTAAAAATAAGGCATGCTTCGCTTGGTGGATCGGAGGCGAGAACCAAAAGGCAAAAGTAAACATAGCACTTCGTGATGAGGCTGAGGACTTGATGGAGGTGCTGCGTCGCACGTGGGATACCCCCACCCCCATGTTTTTGAATAATTCGGATTTGGATTTCCTGCCCAAAAAGATAGAGCAGCCCGACAAGATAATTACTCTTGGGTCTCTTCCCTTGCTTGGGACTTCATCTCAGAATGCCGGAATGCCCTATTTCTTTGATGTTACAACATCTTCATACTCTTTGCCAACCAACGTTCGAACCGGCGGGTTTAAGCATGATTTGTGCTTGTTGCTCAACAAGGACAGTTTGCAGGGGACGGAATTTGCTGCTCGGCGCGACCAGGATTGCCCCATTGTTGAGGATAATGATTTGCCCAAGGGCTCCGAGCAGAAGATGCCTATAGGCTCGTGGCAGGATTTGTTTGCCTATTACAATTGCTGGCCGGATGGCTCTGCTAATGATAGTTCAAATTTCACGGCTCGGCTCATTGGTGAGGTGGAGAAATGCTACACTCGTATGAGTGGAGCCGGTTACAAAGATCAAGATCCGGGGTCCGTTACTGATAACCTGGAGGCACTCGCCAACGGTGTCACAGGAACTGTATTTGAGGGTCGAGCTATGATGGATAGAGGAAGTCGCTTCGCCGGATATGCCCGAACCCCGGTCATGCTCGCCTACCTTTGTACCTTCGGTTTGGTGACATCGGAACATCCGCAGGGCTACAAATCTAGCGATGGTCAGAAAATATATGAGTTAAGTGTTTGTTTCTCACCGATGTTCCTTTGGTGGAATCCCTACAATGTGCCTATGCGAATTCGTGGTCACCAGCTCTGGTCGCAATCCCTCCCGTACAAAGCAACGATGATGCAGACCTACGCATTCCCTCAGACTCGCCCGGTGAGAAACTGGGATGATTACGAATGGGGAATTCGCGGCATCTCTAAAAAAGATTTAGGGGTGGATTTGGGTGACTTCTTCCAGAATGCACTGGGTGATAAATATGGTGACATCGTGTTTAATCCGGGAGAGATTCTCTTCTTCTCGCCGGCCAAATCACGTAAATACGCGGATTCCAAACAGACAAATCCTTGGGTTCTAGGGTATAATCCCAGTTCCGTTTCCGGTTATTTGGCAAAGGTTTATCACCATGACAGTCCGAACTTCGATAGTACCAAAACACTGGGAACCGCAACGGAGAATAACATTCGAGCCGACCGTTTCGTGCTGAAGATGCGTCTGGGCGGGGGCAAGGTTGATGGAAGCATCGTTACCAACGGTGAAACGTTTGCCCCCAATCGGGCAGAGGTCTTTGCTGTAATGAGTGGCTACAACAGCATGGGGGAAATTACGGAATCCGGCGGTGTTGGCGGTCTTCGCGGACTGAGCCCCCACCGTGGTATGCTGGGGTGGTATAATCCGGATGATACTGACCTCCACCCACTATTCTGTGATGGTACCAGAAATGCTGCGGTCTGGAGTGTAGACGGATCTCAGAGTGATGACACCATTCCTTATTTCATTGCAGCAGTCGGTATTGTGCCCAAGTCTGCGAACATGAATCTAGACAAACACATTTTTCCCGGACAGGATTATCGCACCAAGTCTTGGCAGCATTCTTCACCGGCGTTCTGGGGTAGTATGATTGTCAAACCGGATCACCAGCAGAGACAATACCATCCTTACCAGCTTGCCGCCATGGATGTCGGGGGTGGCATCAGTGCTAGCCCGATGGACTGCATTGGGCGCAACGGCGTTCTTGGTATAAACGGGGATGGTGAGCAGGTATCGTTTGCATCTGTCCTGGAGCTTCCCGTACATCCTCCGTTCTCTCTTGCCGGTTTTGCTGGAATGCGTTTGCAACCGGGGTGGTATGATACAGGCCGCAGTGGGAAATATTCTACTGAAGCGGCCATGCGCCGTATGCAGTATCAGGCCGGGATTCCCGGTGTGGGGATAGGTAACTCTTTTGCTGATCCCTGCCTGCCTGCGGGTGATGTGTATGCCTTCCATCGAAACAACATTCCGACAGAAATTGGTAATAGCCAGTTGTTCTCTGATTTTTATGATCATGGGTTGTTGATTAATGATGCCCTTTGGGATCGTTGGTTCTGTTCCTCTGTATCTGATATGCCAAGTGGTAGTCACAAGATAGATGCGCGGGATGTAATGGCTGAATTCCTTTCCGGCAAAAAAGATTTGCCCGTATCCCGTTACAAAAAAGTCAGCACTCCGTACAATGATTCCAACATTATTGCTCGTCTGATAGCTAAGGATGGCTGGAAGCATATTGCCCAGTATCTGATGATTGATGGCGGTTTCAATGTTAACTCTACTTCCGTGGAAGCATGGACCGCTGTTCTGCAGGGGCTTGCGCGGCGCAAATTGGTTACAGGTGATGGTAACAAGCTGAAAGAGGTAGAGGCGAACAAGGGGGAAGATCAGGTGCTGTTCTCTCGTTTCATGTTGTCCACTACTGATAAGAGTGTTGATTCTCTTGGCGGTTATAGTATGCGCCAGGGATCCAGCCAGTTCCGAGACGGCAGTGCTGTTCTTTCCGCATGGGGTGAAGTTCGTAAGCTGGAGCCGGAGTCTATCCGCAAGCTCGCAGAAGAAATGGTGAAACAGGTGCGGAAGCGCGGACCTTTCCTGAATATGTCCGATTTTATCAATCGCCGCCTTGAAACGGCCGGTGGAGAAAATGCGCTCAAAGGTGCGTTGCAGGCTGCTATAGATGCTACAGACATCAACAGGGATTTTCAGGAAGTGATAGTGAAAGCTCAGTCCGGGAATACTTATAAGTTCCCGGAGGCAGAAAACGGCTCCATGTACACAGCCGCACCCGGTTACCTGATTCAGAGTGATGTGTTGGCATCGCTGGGTAATGTGCTGACTGTCCGCGATGATACATTCACCGTGCGCGCATACGGCTGCGTGCGCAGCCCACGCAATGCCATTCTGGCTCAGGCTTGGTGCGAGGCGGTGGTGCAGCGTACTATGGATTATGTGGACCCGGCTAATAAGCCATCTGATGCGGAGTATAAACCGGATGGCACCAGAGCAGGAGGCCTTAGTGATGCCAATAAGGTGCTGGGGCGTCAGTTCCGCATAGTTTCTTTCAAATGGTTGGACCTCTGGGATATCTGATGGGTGTATCCCCGGAATTTTTTCAAACGCCGTTTCGGAAACGAAACGGCGTTTTGCGGTGCGGCTGACAGGATATGCGTACTGTGGTGAAAGTCTGCACGGAGCCGAGTAAATGCTGAATCCAAGACATGAAGATTAAAGCGACCGATGGTGGAAAGGCTGATTAGCCAAATAGAAAAATTGTCGCATTGCAAGGGTGAGTGCCCGTGGGAAGGAAGTTCAGGAGGTAATCCCGACTGTACGAACGGTAAACCTGGTTAATAATTTGTGGTAATATGAGGCTGTTTTCTAGTCAACCGATAGTATACGCCTGTATTATGCAGAGCAGCCGGATTATGAACGCATAGCACGTGCATGTTTGAACGCTGCGTGGATTCAGACACTATGCAAAATCGATAGGATACATAGCTCCTGAGCCAATTGTATCCTGTTTTCAAATAATGTTAAATGCTCGGCATGCTTTAGCCATGGAAATCTCCGGTTGGTTTATAAGTTTTATGAATTCTCTTTTCATGTGGTTACTGCTTTTGGTGTTCCATGGCATAATGAGGTGATGCCACGTATGTGCCCAAAAGTGTAACCTATGTCATGAACTTTCTGTTACCTATGTTCTGGTGTCATTTTCTCCTACACGATTTCGGCAACCTAATCAAGCGGAAGGTTGGTGTTGAGTGATGCAGTGAATGGCACCTCCTTCAATGACCAGACGACGGGCATCAATGCCGATGACTTGCTTTCCGGTAAAACATTCGCGCAGGATACCAAGAGCGCGATCATCTTCCTTGTCCTGCATGAATATCGGAACGATGACGGCTTCGTTGCAGATGAGAAAGTTGGCATAACTTGCCGGTAGCTGCTCCAGTCTCCAATTTTGTGCGACCAGTGGGCGGGGCATGGGAAGAGGGATGATTTCTACCCGACTTCCGGAAGGCGTTCTCAGATCCTGCAAGCGTTCATTATTTTCTGCGAGGTTACGGTAATGGGGGGAGTGAGAGTCTTGCTCAACAATCGAGACTACGGCTGAGCGGTTCACAAAGCGCACCATGTCATCAATGTGCCCATCAGTGTCATCTCCTTCAATACCTTGCCCCAGCCAAAAAACATGTGTTGTTCCCAGCATACGGTGCAGTTCAGCCTCCATTTCACGCTTGCTGCAATTCGGGTTGCGGTTGGGATTTAGCAGTACTGCTTCTGTGGTGATGAGTAGTCCATCTCCGTTTCCTTCAATAGCTCCGCCTTCGAGACAAAATTGGCTTTCCAATTGCGGTAGACCGAGACTGGCAGCCATCCGAGACGGAATTGCATCATCTAAATCCCACGGGGCAAACTTACCTCCCCACGCATTAAATTTCCAGTTGGCTAACTGCATCCCACCGTCAGCTCGGTGAGTAAAGATGGCACCGTGATCTCGGCACCATACATCGTTGGTAGGGTGGTCGTAGAGACGAAAATTGGTTATGCCCTGTTGTTGCAGCTGCCGGTAAATGGAGGTGTGCAGCGTCCCAGATGCATTGATGCGTACTTCTGCGTGTCGAGAGATGATACCCGCGAGCTGCGTATAAATCTCCAGTAAATCATTCAGGCCTCCCTGCCAGAGGTCTTTTCGGTGTGGCCATGACAGCCAGACTGCATCCTGTTGTTCCCATTCAGCCGGCCAGCGTAGTTGCTTGCCACTCATTGGCTCTGCTATCATATTTACTGTTCTATTCAATTTTGGGTCACGTAAGGTGCATCAAGTAATTGACTTAATTTCGGCAGGTGTCGAAATTGTTCAATGGAATCATCTTCCTGTTTTCCAAACACACCTACTTCTATCAAGTTAAACACAATGTTGCCTATATCGAGAGAGTGATTGATACCCCAGAAATTCAGTACTGTGCGTGCAAGTGGGCCGAACTCCTCCAACGCGAGTATGCAGACCTTCATGTATAATTCCTCGGCAGACAAATGTCTTCTGGTTTCTTTTTCTCGGTTTAGCTGTCCCCCGGCGTTTATAGCTTGGCGCAGGAAATCATATGCATCCGGGGCGTATTCGTTGTGCCTCTCCATGATTACGTTTACTGCTTCCTCAAAACTCTGGTGCATGTGAGCAGCGTATCATAGAAATGTGAGCAAGGCAATACTTCAGAGTGTGTGTAATGTTTGCATTCTCTCTTTCGCATTGCCTCAAAAAAAATCGAACCCAACGAGGAATTGCCGTTTCGCGTGCGGTGATGAAGTTTTATGGTTGCCTCAAAATTAAAAGCACTATAATACTTACATGTACTTAATGATGAGCGGAAAAGAAAGGTTCGTTT
>JAZNLU010000067.1:0-5385 GCA_045579245.1 Akkermansia sp. | reverse complement strand
CCGCCCTGACGGTGAGCCTGAGCAAGACGGTGCTGCGCGAGGGTGGTGAGGAAGTCGCCATCCTGACGGTGACGAGCAACTACGTGAGCGATGTGCCCGTGGTGGTGACGCTGAGCGATGGCGGGCTGCTGAACCTGCCGAGCAGCATCACGATACCCGCCGGCAGCACGAGTGCCACCTGCGAGGTGAGCGCGAAGGCCGACGGTGTGAGCGATGGCACGCAGTACACGACCATCACGGCCACGGCAGACGGTTTCATTTCCGGCCGCGGTTATATACAGGTGACGGATATGGACATGCCGGACCTGGTGGTGGACAGCATCACGCTGGACGGCGCGGCCATAGCCGGGCAGAAGGTGAGCGTGAGCGTCATCATCCGCAACCAGGGGTATGCGGCAACAACGGGAGAATTCCGAGTTCAGTTGCGTTTGTCTGACGGTACGGCTCTGGGAATCATCAATGTGAATGAGTCTCTGGCGATAGGTGAGGCATTGACCCTGCAGAAAGAAGTAACCCTTCCGATTGTAACCGGGCAGTATTCTGTGCAGGCAGATGTGGATGTAGATAACCGTATTGATGAACTGGATAACTCCAATAATTCATACGGGAGTACAGTTGTAACCATAGATTCAGGTTATGACATAGCAGTAGATGCTGTTCAGGAGGTGCTGTACCGAGCCGGTTCGGTGGATATCAGCGGTGTGCTTTCCTCTCAGACTTCCGGTATGCCCATAGAAGGAACCACAGTCAAATTGTATGTTTACAAGGGAAACAGTCTGTTGCAGAAAATGGATGCTGTGGCGGGCGCGGATGGTTCGTTTACTGCCACCTGCAATGTTCCGTCCGGCGTAAGCGGTGTATTTACGATTAAAGCGGGAGTATACGAGGAACGTACAGAGGTGTTGGATACATTCTCCGTGGCGGGTCTGAGTGTGATGAATTCTTCGTCAGATCTTACCTGGAATCTTGTAAAGGGAGATAACGTGAGCGGTACTATAACGATCAAAAATACCGGAGCGGTAGATTTGAGCGGAGTGACGCTTACCGCTGAAAATTTACCGGCCAACATCATGTTGATGATTGATTCCAAGTCTGTAGATTTGAAAGTGGGAGAGTCTGCAGTGTTTACCTATTCCCTTACGGGAACGGATGCATCTCCGGGCAAGGTATATTCTCCTGTCACCTTTGTGGCTGTTAGCAATGAAGGCTCACACCAATCTTTCCGCGCGCAATCCTATGTGAGTTTGCCCACAGCGGATATTGAGATAGATGTCACCAATATCAACATGGTTGCCAACAAAGATAATGTCAGCTATGTGGAGTTGGTTGTCCGTAATAACGGCGGAGCTGACAGCGGCAGAATCGAGGTAATTTCTCCGGTGGAGTGGATGAGTATATATTCCGGCGGGGATATTGAAAATCTTGCACCGGGAGAGCAGGGAAGAATTGTTCTGAAGGTCAATGCTCCTGCGGATGTTGCGCTCAATGCCGCGTATAGCGGTAAGCTGGTAGTGAATTCGTTCAGCGGCGGATATGAGATGATACCGTACAATGTACGTTTCGTAGCTGAGGAAAAATGCCGGGTTTCCGTGAATGTTCTGGACGACTTTGCGCTGGTAGGCAGCGGTAATTCCATGCTGCCCGGAGCGCGGGTTGTCATCTACAATGCATATGATAATTCCGTAGTGAAATCCGGATACACGGACTCACTTGGTAATGTCAGCTTTGACGGCATGGAAGCCGGAGCATACTATATGCGGGTGGATGCGGAAGGTTACGCCCGTTACAGTTCTAATTTCACCCTGGATGCGGGTGCGGAACTGATGAGAGATGTATACTTGTCCTCTAATACGGTTGAGTATACGTTTAATGTTGTGCCGTCTGAGATAGAGGATAGATACGAAATCGTACAAGAGGTGACATTTGTCACCAATGTGCCCAAGGCTGTGGTTGTGTTTGACCGCAATCTCATAGAGATTCCGGAGCTGACATATGGTGAGACCGTGTGGGTGAGCTTCTCCGTAAGCAATTACGGATTGGTTGCCGCGCAGGATTACTCACTGATATTACCTGAAATAGAGGGCCTTACCATTACTCTGCATAATCAGACAGATTCGATAGCGGCGCTGTCGTCTCACGAGTTCCTGCTTGAAATTACAGCAGCGGAGGCGTATTCTGAGAAGAGTGCCGGCATTGTCATTGAGCCTTGGCGGTGTAAGACTTCCAAAATATACCAGCGTTGGTGGGAGTGTACATCTACCGGTGAGTGGCGCATGAATTACACAGAAATTTCTTTCCCCGGAGAATGCGAGCGGCTTGACCCCATTATTGTTCCGGAAACTCCGCTGATTCCGGGGCCGGGTGGAGATTGGTACCCTGTGGGACCCGCTCCGGATGGACCCTGCACGGGATGTCCGCCCCCCGTCGCCCCCAAGGAAGATCCCAAAATTATCATTACGGAAGAAACGGCAGCCTGTACGCCGTGTCGTGCGGCTTTGCGTAATTTGCTGTTGTCTCTGGAAGGGGATGCAATAATCCGCATTGAGCATGATCAGCTGATTGGTGACATAAGTCCGGTGTCTTCTCCGGAGTACAAATTGGAGGGAGTACCGTTGCTCTATTTGGGAGGTTCTGTAGAGTATATTCACGATGCAGATCTTGTCCTGAAGTATCTGGAAGAAGCCCTCGAAACGTGTCGGGGTGAAAATATTGGGGATGATGAGTGGGCAAGGCAGGCTCAGGCTCTTATCAATGATGCACTGGCATCGATTGAGGATGTTTTGGGCTTGACTCTTGCCGCTACGGCTCCGTTTGATTTGCGAACACTTATCCGCGAATATGATATAACAACAGCTCAATTAAATGAATTCCTGCAATCTCTGCATGATTCAATTGTTGATGCCGGGGGGGATTCCTTTATTACTTCCTTAGAGCGTACTTATTTGCTGGAGCTTGATTTCTGCCGGAATACGGATGCCTCCTTTATCATGGAGTTAATAGATAGGTGGAATAATACGGTGGAGATTCGTTTGGGGCAGAAAGCCGCCACGGAAACGGCTGATTATTTTACTGATGAATATATCAATTCGCTCCGCAGCGAATATATGCAGGCATATGCTGCTGTAAGCGGTAGTGGTTACACAAGCGCAGATAGATATTTTGAAGACTCTTACAATAATTGTTACAATGAGTTGAGTGGAGATGTCGATAGCGTTTGCGCCAAGGTTCAGCTGAAATTTACCCAGACGGCCACCATGACACGTGAAGCTTTCGAAGGCCATTTCACGCTGACGAATAATAATCAAATCGGAGCTTTGGAGGACGTGTCTTTCCGGGTGTATATCACCAATATGGATGGCGTGGATGTGTCTGACCAATTCAGGATCAGCATGCATTCGTTCAGCGGAATGAAGTTTGAGCTGGATCCGATTACCGGCGGCATTTGCAATGCAGAGGTGCAGACCGGTGATACGGCACAGCTCTATATCCAGTACATTGCCGGACGGGATGTAGCTGCGGAGGGGAGTGAAGATTTCCGTTTTGGTGCGGAACTCACCTATAGTGACCCGACATCAGGAGAGATGCGAGAAGTGGTATTGACTCCCATCACAATCACCGTTAATCCATCCCCGAGTTTGATTCTGCATTACTTCCTGACAGAAGAAGTGTATGCGGATGATCCGTTTACTGAGGAATTGGAGGCTGCGCAAAATGCTGAAATAGGCTTGATTGTCAGGAATGATGGTCTGGGTGCAGTAAAGAACTTTGTCATGACAGATTTCCATCCATCCTATGTGTCCAGTGATCAGGGATTGGCAATGAATGTGTCTATGGTTGGTTCTTCCCTGAATGGCGGCAAATTGCAGCAGACCGGTTCAGTCCTCAATTTCGGAACATTGGAAGGAGGAGATACCTCTACGGCTGTGTGGTATTTCCAAACAGACCTGCAGGGTAAATTCCAGGATTACACTTCGTCGTTCACTCGTGTGGACAGTCTTGGGGATACTGTATATGTGACCAATGGAACCGATGTATCGCTCATAGAAGATACCATCACACACATGCTTACCCGAAGCATGGATGTTGATGGTGACGGTAAGACCGATTTCCTTGCAAATGATGAAGATGTAGAGCTTGGGGTAGCTGATACACTTTATCTGGGCAATGGTTCTGTAGAGAATGTGCATGCCGTGACTTCCATTGCATCTATGGAAGGCAGTTTGGGCTATGGAGAGTTTAGCGTAACCCTGAATATGTATGCCCATGCCGGTTGGAACTATTTCCGCGTCAATGATCCGGGTGCAGGTAACTACCGCATTGAGAGTATTTCTGTTGGCGGGGTGGAGCTGGATGCTTCCATGTTCTGGCAGACTGATCGCTACTTTAGCGCTGATGGCAAAGCTACTTATGCAGACCGCCTGCACTGGGTGGCAGAGTTCACGCAGTCCGGTTATGTGGATTTCACCGTCACTTACAGCTCGGTGGATGAAAAGGCTCCCGGTGTAGAGAGTATTTCCGGCGTGGCTGACAAGGCAACGGTACGTGAGGCGGTGGATTCGCTCACCGTCACTTTCGATGAGGCGGTCAATACCTCTACCTTCGGGCTGGAGAATATCAAACTGAAGCTCCAGAGTGAATACGTTGACCTGACCGGACTGAGCTGGGAATGGGTGGATGACAAGACGCTGCGCCTGACGAATCTGGCACAGTTCACGCAGAATGAGGGCTTGTATGTGCTGCAGGTGCTCAACAGCGGCGTGGAAGATGTGTACGGCAATGCCGGTGAGGGCTCCGGACGTCAGTTGATGTGGACCTATGCCACCACGAAGGTTGCTCTTGTCGGGGTAGAGGGGCATACAGATCGCCGTCTCAACGCTGCGGTGAGCGAGCTGTTTGTACAGTTTACCGAGGCTGTGTCAGAATTCGGTCCGGATGCGCTGACGATTATTCACACGGCGCTGGACGGCACGGAAACCGTTCTCCCGTCTATTCTCCCTGTGCAGATTATGCCGTATCTGGATGATAATAAGACGTACGTTATCAAAAATCTGGAGGCACTCCAGACGGCAGGTGACGGTACATACCGGATTGTGGTGGACAGCAGCAAGGTGACGGATGCCGCCGGTAACTCGGGTACGGGTACGTTGCCTGCGGAGTGGGAGCTGCACCAGACCCCGCCGAGCGTGGTGAACCATTCTTTTGTTGAGACGGAACAGGTCGTGCAGAATATTGATACAATCAACTTGCATTTCAGCCACGCTGTGGGCATACTGGATCTCAGCAAGTTGACGCTTACCTGCAACGGCGAGGTGTACACGAGCGATTCGCTCAGCTACACGATTGATGCCAACGACCCGACACTGGTCATCGTGAAGGGTATCAGCA
>JAZNLU010000066.1:0-11238 GCA_045579245.1 Akkermansia sp. | reverse complement strand
GAAACATGAGCCAATAATCACCCATCTTTATCACCACTCAGAAAAGCTTGCTGCATTATAACAAAATATGCTCCCATTTCGAGCTTTTTCCATCATTTTCGTGCATACTGACACAAGCTCACCGCTTCCCGACACGTTTTCAGCATCGGGAAGCGGATTCACGATTCAACTACACGGCTACATCAGGCACTTGCCAGCGTGAAACGCTTGGTTTCGCCGTTTTCCTCCTCCTTCTCCAGCTCCAGGGCGTAGGTCGTGTTGTAGCGGCCTGCGCCGTTGTCGTAAGAGGCTACTTCCACAAAGTAGGTTCCGCTGGTGAGCGACAGGGTGTGGTCCAGCCCGCGGCTTGCCTTCACAGAGCGGCTCATCACCTGAGAGACCCCACCGTCGCGCTCCTCGCGCAGCAGCTTCACCTTCACCGCTGCGTCCAGTTCGCCCAGCACCAGCGACAGCTCGGCGGGATTCTCCAGCTCGAAGCGGTAATAATCCACCGCATCGCCTGTGCCCACCCAGCCGCTCAGCGCGGCATCCGCAGAGTCACCGGACTGCAGCATCGTCGCCTTATCCGTGCTGTTGTTGTCCGTCACACGGGCAGCGTCTGCCACCTCGGCATTCACGCTCAGGCTGTACTCGCCATTGTAGCGACCCAGGCCCTTGTCGTAGGACTCCACGCGGATGTAGCACTTCTCGCCGCTCTCCAGCGCGATGCCGCCCAGAGCCGCAGCCGCCGAACCGGGAGCCACCAGCAGCTTCTTCTCTGCCGCAAAGTTCCCCTTCTCATCCAGGGTTCCCACGCTCAGGTACACCTGCGTGCCCAACACCGCCGCATCCAGATTGATGGCATACGCGCCTTCGCCCTTCGCCGTGAAGCAGTAGTAGTCCGCCGGGTCATCAAAGCCCACCCAGCCCTTCACACGGGTTGTGCTGTGGCTCTCGCCGCCGGAGGGAACACTCATCTCAATTTCGCGGGATTCGGCGGTGCTGTCATCCTCCGGCTCGGCTGCCCCCGTGCGGAACGCCGTGCCTTCCGTCCACGCGCCCACGTTGCCGGCACCGTCCACTGCCGCCACGCGCCACTGATATGCGGCACCTGCCAACAGGGTGTAGAAGGTGGCTTCCGTGCTGTTCACCTGCATCGACTGCGCCTTGGTGAAATCGCCATCCACAGCATACTCAATGCGATAGCCGGCAATGCCGGACGCATCGCTCACCGCATCCCAGCTCAGGCGGGCAGAAGTACCGTGCGCCATCACCTCAAGCCCCTGCACCGCACCGGGAGCCGTGATATCCAGCGCGCTCTCTGCCACTGCCGACCATGCAGACACATTGCCCGCCGCATCGGCAGAAGCCACACGCACATACAGCGTCCCCGTACCGGGCAGCGCCGTGAGCGCGTAGGAAGCACCCCTGATTCCCGTCACCGACTTCGCATCAGAGAAGTCCGGCTTCGTGGCATACTCCAGCGTGTAGGAGGCTGCATCCTCCACCACGTTCCAGGATACCGCCACACCGCTCTCCCCGGTAATCGCCTGCACCCCCTGCACCACAGCGGGAGCGGTGGCATCCATGGCAAAGCTGCCCTCTGCAGTGCCGGTCAAACCGGCACCGTCCGTGGCTTTCACGCTGTAGACATGCTCACCGTCCGCCAGCTCCAGCGTCCACTTTTTAGCACCGCGGACACTGTACTCCTTGCCATCCACCGTCAGCACATACACCGCAGGCTCCGAGCAAGTCCAAGAGAACGTCACCTCTATCCTGCCATCGGCAATCTTCTTCAGCTCCGGCGTCCCAAGCGTCACCACCGGGGCAGTGATGTCCAGCCCGGTCTGAGCCGAAGCCGACCAATCGGACACATTGCCCGCCGTATCAGCCGCCGCCACACGCACATACAGCGTCCCCGTGCCGGGAACATCCGTCAGCGCGTATGAGGTACCCGTGATACCCGTCACCGACTTCGCATCCGAGAAGTCTGCCTTCGTGGCATACTCCAGCGTGTAGGAGGCTGCATCCTCCACCGCGTCCCAGGATACCGCCACACCGCTCTCCCCGGTAATCGCCTGCACCCCCTGCACCACGGCGGGAGCGGTGGCATCCATGGCAAAGCTGCCCGTAGCCGAACCGGAATTTCCGGCGGCATCCGTTGCGGTGATGCTGTAGGCATGCTCACCGTCAGCCAGCTCCAGCGTGTAGCTCGTTTCTGAACCGACATTGTAAGTCTGACCATCCACCGTCAGCACGCAGGCTGCGGCTTCCGAGCAGCTCCAGCGGAATGTCACGCGGATGCGCCCGTTGGCCAACTTCTCCGTCACGGGGGCTTCCACCGTCACCTCCGGGCTCACGATATCTGTGCCGGTAAAGGATTTCAGATAGGTATACGTGCCCAACACATAGCCATTGAGGCGTGCGCCGTCCTGTGCCACAGTGTAATACCCCGTCTGCTCATCATACTCCACCGCCAGCGTCTCCAGAGCCGTGGTGTTATCATCCGAGTCCGTGACGTAGATTTCCTGCACTCTCCCGGTGTCGAGATTGGTTTCAAAGCCCCAGAGGGTCAGTGAGTGACCGCCGCTCAGGCTTCCTCCGATGCCTACGTTGCGGAAGATACCGAGGGCTATCATGCCGGAGGCCTCATAGATGTCTACCCATGCGGAGGACAGCGTATCGGCCTCCACCTCAGCCAGCTGCACCTGAGCCGTGTGCTGTGCGATGGTCTGCGGGGTGTAGAACTGCTCATAGTACGCTCCTGTGGTCGAATCCCCGCGATAGTGAACATCCACATAATCATCATAGCCGGAGGAGGTACTGTCGCCGGACAGCCACCATATCAGACCGTAGACATCCACTCCCGAGCTGTTTTCCCACGATTGTGTGAAGGTGGCATAGATGGTCTCTGCTCCCTGCGGTGCATCGGGCACCACGGTTGCGGTCATGCCCTGCTCCTGCCACCAAGCCAGCATATTTGATGCCGCAGCAGCCCAGCACAGGTTGCTGTCACCCGAGCCGGTCTTATTCACATCGTAATACCCACCCGTGACCGCACCGGAGGCATCAAAGCGCAAGCCGTTTGCCCAGTGCTGTTCCGCATCCGGCAGCACGCCCGTCACCGTGAAGGTTGAGCTTGCTGACCATTCGGAAGCATTTCCGGCGGCATCCACCGCCCGCACCTGCCACACATATTCGGCAGGGTCAAGCGATTCCAGCGTCACGGTGGCTTCTGTGCCGCTCACAGTACGCCAGACCTCACTACCGGATTTCCGGTAACGCAGCTCGTAAGACGCAGCCTCCGCCACCGCTACCCAGGAGAGGACAGCCTGCGTCTCGCCTCCCTCGGCAGAAACGCCTCCCGGCACCTCCGGCGCAACTGTATCCACCGTCACATTCTGCGCGCTGCTCCAATCACCACCCTTGCCGTGATTGAGGGCGCGCACCTGCACGCTGTATACGCCGTCCGGCAGCTCCAGCGTAGTTTCCGTGCCGCTCACCGCCACCACCGTGGGTGATTCCGCTCCGGCTGCAAGGTAGCTGACCTCATAGCTGATAACGGCAGCTGCATCAATCGCAACGGCATCCCAGGATATCGTCAACGCGCTGCCATCCACCATCATCTGCACATTCTGCGGCACGCCGGGCAGCGGGATGCTGCCCACCACTACCTCACCGATGAGGTCTGCACCATCCGTGCCGTACAGCAGCTTCACCTTGCCATCGCTCTGCCCCACGACCAAATCATCAATGCCGTCCCCGTTCAGGTCACCGGTATCGATGCGCACGCGGTTCGTCTCACTACTCATATCCAGTAGTGCATCCCCGGCAAATACTGTCTCTGCCGCCCCGAAGAGCGGGGTTCCCGTCGTACCCTCATTGCGGTAGAAGAGGATATTGCCGTCTGCCGTCCCCAGCAGCATATCCCACAGGCCATCGCCATCCACATCGCCTGCGGACACAGAAGCACGGTTGCCCACCTTGATACGCCCGGCGGCATCATGCAGGTAGCGTCCGGCATCGAACGCCGCCGCCCCCTCTGCAGAGGTGTTGAGATACAGCAGCACATTGCCGTCTCCCGTACCCACCAGCATATCCGTACGACTATCGCCATTGGCATCCACGAATTCGATAGCCGCACGCGTTCCCACGTCCACCGTCTCGCTTTCCCCGCCCACTGCGCAGGTCAGCTCACCCGCATCAGCCCAATAGCCGCCCTCCGCAGCCGTGAAGATGCGGATTGTTCCGTCAGCCAGGCCGACCACCATCTCGTCCTTGCCGTCACCGGTGATATCGGCAAAGCGCACGATAGCACCCTGACAGCCAGTAGCAGCCAACTCCATCGGCGTATCTTCCGCCGTAGAGGCATTGATGAAGGAGGCAAAGGAAGCCACTTCCGCCGTTCCTTCGTTGAGGTAGATGCGGATGCGGCCCTTGCCGTTCTCCGCGACCTCACCCACCAGCACATCCAACAGGCCATCGCCGTTGTAATCCACCAGCGCAGGCGCGGCATAGGTGCTGCCCACCACCCCGGCAAGCTCTATCGGAGCTGTGTAGGCAGGAGCGGACGAGCCAAAGGGCAGCCCGGCGGCATCCGTCACCGCACCGTCCGTCAGCCGCACCCTAGCCTGAGCACCATCCGGCACCCCTGCCACCGTGCCCACCCAGGTCAGCACATGCGTCGTTTCATCATAGCTGAACGTCCCGACGCTTAAGTCAATATCCAAGGCATCGGTAGACACCTGCAAGGCGGCAGCCCAGTCGGCGCACACCGCCTGCTCGCTGAAGGCAATGCTCAGCGTCAGCTCATCCCCCGCGCGAACCGACTGCACCGATTCAACAGACAGAGCACTTTCAGCATCGGAACGAGTCGCCCCCAAAGTGGCTTCCGGTGCTACAAGCTCTGTTACCGCCTCTGCGTTACCTGCATAATCCGTAGCCTGAGCATAGAAAGCGTAGGTGTGCTCGCCGTCGAGCTTGGCGTAGAGCGCGCTGTCAAAGCTGATGTTATCCTGCCAGAGCAGCCACTCGCCTCCATCAACGGCGACATACACATCATAGGACTTGACTCCGCTGCCTACATCCGTGCCGCCCCAGCGCACCAGCAGGTATTCAGCCTTACCGGATTCTGTCACGGACTGCACCTTAGCCACAGGATTATCGCCATCCAGCGTGTACTTGAGCAGCGGCGTATCAATCGGCTCGTTGAAGTCGAAGATAATTTCTGCCTGCGACTGCATCACCGTACCGCTGGCCGTCGTCTCTTTCGGCGTGACATAGTACTTCACGCCTCCGTCACCCTCCGGCGGGTTGTAGTTCGGTGCCAGAAGCCCGGTGAACGGGTCAGCCACCACATAGCCCGTCTCCGGGTCAATGGCCACAAACTCCCATGTCATCAGCCCTGTATCAGCATCGAATACGGCATTCACATCCACCCACACACCCAGCGTGGATGTCCAGTCATGACGAGCCTTATAACTCTGCACATCGCCCTCCACCTGGATATAGTTGCCGGCAATCATCATATCACCCAAGCGGAAAGTAGAGTAATCATAAGCCGCATCAATCTGCTGCTTAATGGTCACCATCGCTGCGTGGGCAATATTCTCCTCCGGTATGTTTTCACACACCACTTCGAACATCATTTCCTGCCGCCCTATCCAGTTCTGAGCACCATACCCCTCCGGCCCGTAGATGTCATTCGGGTCGTAGGATTGGAAGTTCCTGTGCGGAAGTTCAGCATCGGGCCCCTCTTCTTTCTTATCTTTACAATTGGGGAAAGTAGGGAATGCAAAGTCTGCAATAAGCTTGTTTTTTAAATCTTCAACGACATTTTCGATTGCCCCTGAGGTACGCTCCTGCTTAAACGCTGCCTGATACTCGTTTTCCAGCGTCTCGTTCAAAGAAGATACGGCACTCCATCTGTCACCCGCCAATTCCATACTGTTGAGCAGCATCTCAGTTTGCCCTGTCTCCGGAACAATTATTCCTGTTTCAAAGCTACAAACAAACTTATCCTCTACAAAATGAAGTATCACATTACTTATCTCGTCCGTTGTTTGATAAATCATATCCGGCTTTTGCCAAATTCCTTGATTTAAATCCAACGAGGATGTGTAAATCTCGTACTGCTCATCAATACGTCGTATCCACGCCATCAGATTAATTCCCGCTTCGGAAATCAAGGCAGATGAAATGACACCTGTAGTAGCTGCTGCTATATGATGCACGTCCAAATGATACACCACCCCATCCTTGTACAACAGGGAACCAAGAGCATCACGCTCCTCGGCATTTTCCAGCAATTCCGTTACATCTTCCAAAGAGTATGATCCATTATCAATCAAGGTTTCGCTGGAATACTCATAGGAGAACAAGACGCCGGAATCATCGAGTATACATCCTTCGAGCGATTCCATATACAATCCGCTCTCAGAATTGCCGGTGATTCCGAATTGCTCCATATTCGTAAAGTCAACATAGATGGGGTCAGCGATGACTTCCCCCGTCTGTACATCATTGACATAATACAACATCTTGCTTCCGGCCTCATCATCTTCGATAACAAAGGTCACGATTTCGCCCTGTTGAACCAGGCTGAAATCTTCCCTCATCCGACTAATATCTCCTGTGGCTCCTGTATACCCCGATGTGTTGACGCCGTATTCATAATTGTCTACGGTTACCTTAGCATACCAGCCTTCTTCCTTATCGTATCCGATATTTATTTCTATTTCCTTATCCTTCTTATAATTTAGTTTTATTGTTCCGCCTCCGAATCCCTCTACTCCTCCATATGTCTTTCCATTAAAATTCCATTTGACACCTATTTCTGCTTCTGCCTCAATCTTAAATTTATCCATCCACTTCGCAGCCGACTTCTTATCATTCGGCTCGAAATCAAACACACTGGCAAGCATTAAGGACCACTCTAAAACGCCCGATTCCTGCCCCCCAATGGGTATTGTGTATGAACCTTCCGCGCCAAACTTTACGCCAAGCTCAAGTTCTATACCTATCGTATCAAAAAACGCTACCAGAGAATCGCAAAAACGAACAGTTCCATCGTAGACGATTCGCGCAGCTTTAGCAGCCAACAGTCCTCCAAAAGCGACAGTTCCTACTCCTGCGAGTGCTCCGAGAGTGGCCCCAAGAACATATTTAAACGCCGTATCATGTTGTACGGAAATCGATAGTTTGGGTAAAACAAGCTCTATGTCGTTGGATAAATCCCCGGTTTTCTGCTCTACGGCTAGAGAATAGTGGAAACTGGCTTCTCCAGTAACCTCCGTTTCCCAATCACCACTGTCGCTTTCTGCTTCAAAAAATAGTGAGCCAGTCCAGGTATATTTACAATCCGTTTCGTATCCTCTAGATAGTGAACCTTTCACATTTGCCTCCACTTCAAACTTGCCTATTTTGAACTTTATAGACTCAGGCGTCAAATTTTCGGTGATTGAAATTCCCGCTGTTTTCTGTTCGGTGTAAGAAAGTTCTGCATTAACGGTTGATTTCCAGAACGCATCCTGCGTAGTATCTATCCGATAAACTTCATAATTCCCGTAATTGAATTCTGAGGACGCCCCCAGGCCATACACATAAACCACGCTGTCACCCACAAGCGTTATTCCCTCCAGAGACTCTATACCAAAGCTCTTTATGTCCACCACATTGGAAACAGATGAGTCATGCACCAGCTGAACATACGAATTTCCATCTTCCTCCGTCCAGACTAACACAACCCTCCCTTCTGCATCCTGAAGCATCCGGTATTGCAACACTCTCTGGTTACAATCCATTTCTGTCAATAACCAGACACCATCCACATGCTCAGCGAAAACGAGGCGACCATTTCTTACATAGCATCTGTATACCTCACCGTTGTTACCCTCCCAATATCGCAGCTGCGCATAATCTGCTTTTTCCTCTATCGGAGGTAAAGCAACTGCATTATACTCCACATCAGAGCCATTTACTTTCAACGGTTCAAACAGCTCTAATCCATCCGCGTTCTTCTCTCTCTCTTCCCAACGATCCGGAATCACATAATATGTTTTCCCTTCCTCCACTCGCCAGAATACATAATGACCATCAGAATCTACCGTGGCCGTCGCAATCTGAATCCAATCTTCACCCTGCACCTCATACAAGGTCACACCCTCCCCTTCTGCGGCAACCTCGCCATTTGTGTATTTCAACACACCCCGAATTGCATACGACGGCACATAATCCGCATGGTTCTGCATGATATCCTGCACCATATTTGCCAGACTGCTGCCGGTGTTCTTGCCTGATACCTGCTGCATGTCGCGAACAAAGGAAACAAAGTCAGCCACCGTTGTGCCGATGCGCGGCTGCATATTGCTCCACCATGCGGCCCATGTTTCATCATCGCAAGTGGCCGGGCGCAGGGCACTGGCTATCTGTTCCCACATGCCGGGTGCTATTGCGGTCGTATCCGTTGGGTCAAACACATGCGCCTCTATGCGGCCTTCGGAGGAACGATAGTTCTTCACAAATATATCCAGCCTGTCTTTCTCCCCGGCCAGTAGATGATTCGGACTGGAATCTCTGCTCCCCGCAAGGAACATCAGAGCCGAGCGGTCGCGAATGCTCCCCTCTGCATAGCTGTAATACATGGCAAAATCCTCTGCTGTATCCGTCACCAGTATAATGGCATTGTCCAAATCCGCTCCGTGCGCATTTTCCACATTCAGGTGAGAACGCCACACATACCCCACACGTTGGTACGACCAGCCATCCATTTCATCAAACGACAAATCAACCACATCTCCGTATGTTACCACATTCAGCGGAGTTTCCAAAACGGCAAGTTCTCCGCCGGGATTTTCTGCATGCAGGGTCAACGGCGTGCCCGGTTCCAAACCTTCCGGCAACTCGAATTGCACCGTTGCCTCGACGGGATTATTCACCACAACACTCGTTGCACCATAACGATTTCCTTGAGCATCCTCAAGGTATACATTCATCCCTTCGGTCAATTCCGTTCCGACCAGCGACATGGTTGTCGTCTGTCCGGCAGATACAGAATTAACGGAAACACTCACCAGCGCAAATGACGTTTCCCGAAGCTCCATGGCAAACTGCCCGGTTCGGTTGGGCTTTACGCTGATGTAATACTTCTGCCCTGCCTCTGCGCTGAAATAAAGTGTTTGTTCGTTTTCGGACTGCACCACGCGCCCAATGGAAACCGATGCATCACCTTCCGCTTCCCAAACGCAAATCTTCCCGTCTGCATTCTTCAAGGCAAAAGCCAGCGTCCCACTCACCTCTGCCGTGTAGCAATAATACAGCAACTCATTGGCAGATGTCGTTGCGTCATCCAGAGAAACGCCCACCGACAACTCGGGGACTATCAATTCCATGGGGTCGCTCGCCCTACGATCATTGTTTTGCTCATTGGACTCACTCACTCGGGAAGCTTCATCCGTTCGCACAAAAACATAATATCGTTCATCTCCCAAACCAGGCAGAATACCACTGACGGAGGCTGAATACGTGGCACCACTAGCAAGATTCTCCTTGCTGCGGGTAACTCGGCCAAACAGGATGGCTTCCGATTCATCCCACGCTTCCGAACGGCACAGGTAAACACAGTCCGTCCATGAGCCTACTGCTGCTCCATCCCCCTTGTTCTCCACAGTATAAGTAATCGTTGTGTATCGCCCCGGAGTTGAAGACGTAAAAGAAATGTCTTCTGCGAGCTGCAAATCAGGTGACGCCACATAAATATTCTGCTCAAAAGGAGCAGTCATTTCAACGCCATACTCATTTCTTACAGAGGCATCAACCGTCACCGCGTATGTCCCGGTCTCGGTTACTGTATCAAATTCGACCCTGTAGCAGGTTCTTCCGCTTGTTTCAGTCTCGTAGAAATTCGTTATTGCAATTTCCTCTCCGGAAGCAGCGAAAACGTGAACTTTGTCAACTGTTATGCTATCAGCATCCAGTATCTGATTGAAGAATAAATCTACGGAGCTGAACTGATCCGTCAACGTGCTGTTGGGACGAACCAGCAATAACTGAGGTGCAGGGATTTCCATACACTCATACACAACCCCCGATTCAAACCCGGCGGGAACGGTAAACTCATTTCCAGCAGTATCCTTTAATCCGGCTGTAGCATTCAGCATGTATTTACCATCCGTTAGAGCATCAAAAATCAACGTTACCGTCTTTCCGTCCACAACATATTCCTGTATGGATACAGAGGAACCATCCTCACGACACAACCCCAGCGTTTCCTCACTAACTGTTGCGGCATCCACCTCTCGATTGAAATAAAGTGTCAACCGTCCTATAGCGTTTGAAATCTTCAAGCGACGGGTCGTTTGTTCCGTCAGAGTGAACTCTCGCGGCGGAGGCGCCATCAGTATGCTGGAAATCAATACCCGATCTTCCGTGTAATTCTGAATTCTGGCAATAACTTCATCAATATCAGTCGTTCCCCAGTAGTTACCCGACAGGTCGATAACGCCTGTCGACGATGCCATATCCGTCAGCTTAAGCGTGGTCTTGCTGAAATCATTGCCCGTTATCGTGGTGCTTGTCGAGCCCATGGATATCTCCAACGTCCCGTTAATCTCGCACCCGGTAATACTGGCAGTCGAACCACTATATACAAATACGGAGCCATCGACGGTACAATTACTCAGCACTGCCGTCCCGAAATTAGTGACATTACTCCTCACCGTTGTGCCATCCAGAACCATATTGCACCCGCCGTTCACCGTCACGCCTTCATTCGCATAAAGTGATCCTCCTTCCATCTCCAGTGTTCCGCCACTGTATACTATTACATCCCCAAGGTATGCTAAATTAATATTGGCATTCTTCAGCTGCACCTTGCCTCCTTCGAGTATACACAAATAATAGAAAGATGAATTTCTCGTCCCCGTTATCGCATCCGCTACCGTCTCCCATTCCGCTGACAGCGTGCCATATACATTCAGGGGATAACCATTCAAATCCCAGCACACCCCCTCCTCCATGGTTACCGTCTCATCTTCCCCAATGAAGACAGAGCCTACGGACTTGTACCCCAGGTTCAGTCCACCCTGAGTTTTAGTAAAGGTCGATGTATTCTGACCCCCGGTCAGACCAATGTAAGCAGATTCCGACATAATACGGCCCACCATTGCTGCTAAATCATCCGTATTTCCGGAATAGCCGGACAAGCGGAATACCTCATCACCGGTAAAGGTATTACCGCTGCCGGTAATATTCCCCGTGGAA
>JAZNLU010000065.1:0-21354 GCA_045579245.1 Akkermansia sp. | reverse complement strand
GCTATGAATACATTATTCTATTGAAAGACAAGAGTCAAAAAAGCGTTATCCGGGCTCTCAACAAGATAGAGCGCCAGTATGGGGCAAAGTTATTCAGAGAAACATTCAAAAGCATCACTCGCGATAATGGTTCCGAATTTCTTGATTTTCAATCTCCGGAGAAGTCCTTATTCAATAAGACGAACAGAACTAAACATTATTACGCTCATCCATTTTCATCGTTTGAACGAGGAAGTAACGAGAATGCAAACCGTTTCATCAGGCGCATATTACCCAAGAAAACAACATTCGACACGCCTGCTCAAAACGATATCAACAGTCTGGCCGAATGGATGAACCGCTATCCACGTCGAATCTTCAACGGACAATCTGCACGCACGAAGGCACGCATCGAAAACCTGCATTTTATCCAATTTGCCGCTTAATCAAAAGAAAAATCTCCTATTGTCGCATTTGGTCTTGCAATTCAGCTTTGTGCTTAAATTATTTACAAGTCATCCTGAGGTGGCTTAGAGTTTGACGCGGTAGTGACCGGTGAGAGGAAAGAAAAAAAGTCCTTCTTCTTCCTGTGTGCCGGCACCGATGTTGTGGATGATGCAGGGGGTGCCGTCTGAAGCCTTTCGATCACTTACTATCATGATGTGGTGCAGTGCTGCATCAATTCGGCAGGTGACAATATCGCCGGGGAGGTAATCTTCCGCCTTATCAGTAACGGGAAGTTCCCAGCCTCGGCGTTTGAAGTAGGTCTGAAGATTAGGCACACGGCGGTGGTCTATGTTGCGGTCGGGGCGTTTCAGTCCCCAGAGTTTCGGATAGTTAGCAAAGTTGCGCCTCATGTCTTCATGTACGGCTTTTTGCAAATCTAGCCCCAACTCACGAAGCGCTCGTATAACTACATCCGTGCAGACACCTCGCTCCGGTGGGACATCACCGCCCGGATAGGGTAGTACTGTGTAATCCGGGTCATAGTTGACTGTGACACCGATTTGTCTGCGCGCAAGTTCAGGGAGTCTGCTATCTGCTGCAGCCGGTTGCTCTACGCCGACCATAAGCAGGGAGGCAAGTAGAAGGCAGTTTGTGTGGGCTTTCATGGCGATTCAAACGTGGTTGAGTTGTGAAATGGTGCTTTTGACCGGTGCACTATCTGTCTCCAGAACCAGAGTAATGGGGTGATTGCCGGGGTTCAGCCGGAAGATGGCGTGGTGCTTTTCTGCCACTCCGGGAAATATTTCCCGCTCCGTGTAGCAGGCCTCGGTACCTTCCCAAAAGAGCAAGTTTCCCGCAGCATTGTCTATCAGATTGAACTCCAGTAGGTAAAATCCCGCCCTGGGGGCATGCAAAACAATACCGGCAGTGTAGCGGGTGTCTGTTTCGGCTTTCCAGTGCAGCACATGCTCCCATGGAGCCCTGATACCCATTTTCGCATCTGTGTCCGGCTGTTGTGTCCTGCGGGAGTTCTGCCAGTTGCCCAGCCCCATCAGAAAGAGTAGAAGCTGCCAGAAAAACCAGATGGTACCGCTCCAAATTCCCCAGAAGATAAGCAGGCGCTCCGTCCACTCCTCCGCGTTCCACAGCCATGTGGCAGACAGTGTTGCCAGCAGAGCTATGGTGATGGCTATAGCCCGCCTTTGCCCCAGAACGATTCCGGGGAAAAGTAAACACACCACGGCAGTACCCAACATATGACGTATGTTGAACGGGGGACAGGAAAGAAGTTTTCGTCTTCCTTCCTTCCGGACGAAGCAGAGCAGCTGCTCCTGGGTCATAGTACCGTTTGCTTTCACAAACTGTACAAATAACACATTTTCTCTTTCGTATCAAGGGAAAATGAGTTCCCGGTGTTGTTTTCTACTGAACCTCGGGCAAATTACGCGTTTCGGCGGGAGGTGACACGCTCGCGGAGGTAGTGCAGCAGCTCCAGTCGGGCGTTGGCCAGAATGGAATCATGACAGAGCGTCAAGCGGCAGGCTGCAGCAGCGGAACGTGTGGTTTCAGAGGCGGCAACGTCCCGCACGCGTATGCCTTCAGCCGCCAGAGCACTGAATCGGTTTTCAAACTCCTCACGATTTTCCACGATGATTTTTACGCCGAGGGGTTCCAGAGCACGGGGCATCCAAGCGCGCAGAGTGGCAGTACTCAATTGGGTGGGACATCCTGCCTTGAGCGCTCCCATCAGCAGGATGCTTAAATCAATATCCGTCATGATTTTCTCAGCACGGATGCAGAGGTCAACCGGGTGATAAGTGAGAGTGGTAACGGTCTGCGGGGTGCGGTGCAACTCATGTACCACTCCAAACTCTTTTTCCCACCAGTAGGAGATGGAATCTGCGGCGGCTGCCAGACGCGTAGTTTCGTCCGGTGTGGGTTTGGGGGAGAGGGATTCCCAAGGTGCGAAGGGAATGTTGCGCTGGGAAGGGCGGCTCTGCGGGCGTGCAATTTCCTGCCAGCTGCTCAGAGCTGTGACAAAGTTGGGACCAAGCGGTTTCGGCTCAGCTCCATACCAGCCACCTAACGGCAGTATGCCCGGTTGTGAGCTTGGAGCACAGTTGATGGCAACATTACCGGCAAAAACCTGTTTAATCCAGCCGGTGATTTCATCTTCATCCTGAGAATAAATGACGGATGAAAGCCCTCCGGAAATGCCGGATTGCAGGGAGAGCGCTTCCCGAGTGCTACTGACTCGGATGAGGCCGATGACCGGAACGTTGTGGGCTTCCTGTGTGAAAAAGCCGCCGGGGCGTATGCCGGTGAGCAGACCGGGATGCCATATTTGAGACCCGATTTCTTCCGTATAGGGTTGGACAATCCATGTCTCACCTTCTTCCGTAGCGGTGAGGAGGCGGGTTTGTTCTGAGGTGGGACGACAAGTCATGGGTCCGAGTTGACCGTCTTCCAGATACCCGGGCATTGCGGATACAGAGCTGACGGCATCTCGGAAAGCATTGATAAAGGCTTGATTATCATATACTGATGCATGCACCAGAATGATGTGGGGTGAATCTGTGCTCTGACCGGCGCGGTTGAAGGCAGCCTCAGTCAACTCAGGAATAGCTCTGTGCCAATTGGCAGAAGAAGCAAGATAGGCCACACATTGTCCGGTGGAGCTGCTTAAAACCGGACGGGCAGTATTGCGGTTGCTCATGGTGATGGCGGTACGGCGACTGCCCTGGAAAATAAGACCGTTGACACGTTCATCACACATCAGCTTCTCAGCTATCTGGTTGTCCGGACAGGGTAACATGTGCAGCCGAGGTTCATCAAAGCCAAGTTCTCTCAGTAGTGCAGTGAGTCTTGAGGCCAGAAGGGTGCTGTAGAATGAGGGTTTGTAGATGACGGCGTTTCCGGTAACCCATGCTGCGGCAATGCCGGATACGGCTGATGAAAGCGGTCGAACTCGGTCTGCTGCGACAACGATGACCCCCAGAGGAGTAGGCAGCGTTCCGTCCTGCAAGCCGGGGGAGATAATGCTTTGCTCGTAGAAACGGCAGGCATCGATTGCATTGCGCAGCTCTACATCAGCTTCACGGAGCGTAAATCCGGCATCCCTTACCAGCAGGGCGATAAACTCACCTTCCCGTTTTTCCAGCTCGCGAGCCAGTTTCAACAGTTGCAACCGTAATTCCTCCTGCTGAGGCTGCATCTGCACTGCTGCCTGAGTTGCCCGCGTAAGTACGCTGTCTACGGCGGTAAAGTCTGCAGCGGTGAAACGGTAGTCCTCCATGCCGGGAGCCGTCAGGGAGCGGCTGATACCGCAAAGAACCGAGCTGATTTCTTCTCCCCCTATAGTGAGCGGAATTGGGAGCTGACTACGCTCAGATTCAGACTTTGCTGCAGACAACAGGGTTTCTGTACGCACTCTGTCAGTCAGTTTGCTCAACGGAGTCGGAGTAAATGCCCCTTCGTTCTTCCGCTTGCCCGGTGTAACTTCAGAGGCACTTTCTTCCCGGCCGCTGAGAGCTGCGAGGAATTGTTGGCGCAGGCGTCCCCACTCCATGGAGTTGACTCCGGGGCAAGCTCCGGCGGTAAGGAAGCCATCCGGGCGGGCAAGTTCCTGAACAAGGCTCATGAGGTAGTCCTCAAATCCGCTATCCCCGTTCTCTTCAGTCAAGGGTGTAGAAAGCATGACAGATGCCCCTGCTTTTCCCAGCAAGCGTGCCATGTGGTCGGCCAAACCACATATGAAGCAGAAATCCGGCAATCCGGAACGCCCGGATTTTCCCCATTCCAGCAAGGCGTAGGCCATATCAAAAAGATTATGGGAGCCGATGACGGGTATGATGGCTTTAGGAGCGGCAGATATGGCGGTGTGTATAAGCTTTTTATAGCGAGCTTCCGTGGCAGCCTTGTTTCGACTGACTGCAGAGGCTTCACCGAAACGGGCCTGCAGTTCCTGCTCATGGGTAAGATTGGAGCCTTTTACCAGTAGGAGACGAAGCGGGGGTAGCCCTTTGTTGCCACGCGGGGCAGCCCACTCGGTCATCTCCCTCAGAATGGCGGGACTTTTTTTCAGATAGGCCGGTATCTCCAGAATCACATCGGCCTTTTGGTACGTTTTACCGCTAAGCGCCTGACGCACTCCTTCTGCTACGATACCCAGCACAAGGGAATCTCCGCTCTCTACCAGAATGCTGCGAGGTGAACTTCCGCTCAGAGAAAGCTTGATGAGTTCTTTCAGCTTCTCTGACAGTTTTTTTGCACCTTCTCTGGGGGCATAAGGTGAGAGTCCGGGACAGAGACGCTGAGGCTGCACGACCACGCCAACGTTTTCGGGGCGCTTAAGAATGGTTTCCAGTCTGTTAAAATAACGCTCGGCACTCTTATTGCCAAATACTTCTGGTGCCAGAGGAGAGAGAATCGGGCGAATATTGTTTTTGGCACATTCTTTTACCCTTTTGCTGAGCTTTTCTATCTGTGTAGGCAGGCTGAGACCGCCGAAAGTGGAGCGAAAGATGCGTTTTATTTCTGCAATTGCAGCGTTTTGCATGCCTACGGATGCCATGGTAGCTGCCTTAAACCGAATTTTTCCCATAGTACTGAAGACTGAGGGAATACCGCCGTAAGCCGATATAATGTCGCGCAGGTTGGCAGCCTGTTCGGCAGGATCTGAAAGCTGTAGCACACGGGAACAGAGTTCACGAACAAAGATGCAGTTTTTCTCCTCTGTTACCATGCGTTGCAGCGCGGAAAGCAACGTGCGCTCATCAGAATGCATCTCCTTCTGCCCGGCAAGCAAAAGCTCCTGAGCCAATGATGCCGCCTGCTGTGCGAGAGTTCGCTCATCCGGCTTGCGCTTTTTTACATCGGCAAGTTGTGCTTTTATGTCAAGGAGCCCCATACGTGCTTCCTATATTAGCCTGACCAAGCCC
Source organism: Akkermansia sp. (assembly GCA_045579245.1). Lineage (GTDB taxonomy): Bacteria > Verrucomicrobiota > Verrucomicrobiia > Verrucomicrobiales > Akkermansiaceae > Akkermansia. The sequence continues at coordinate 15,988 of JAZNLU010000065.1, read as the reverse complement.
CCCATGCAAGAGCAAAGTATGGCTTGCGACTATGCGCCGCGTCAGTTTTCTATTTCATCCCAGTTGATAATCCGAGGCAACAGTTCTGCAGCAAGTTTTTGCAGCATCTTCTCGGTATCTTCTTGGTTTATATGCAGATGGGGTGACCAATACGCTCCTATTTGGAAATACGCCCACCGCTGAACTTTGCCTTTCAGCATGCGATCTCTAATATCGCAAAGCACACGCTGCATATGAGTGTGACAGATGTTCCCGTTTCCAACAAAGACGTAATAATGGATGTGGTGCAGTTTTTGATCGGGCAGCTCTGCCGCTTTTCGAAACGATGTCAGTTGAGTAACTTTTATTTCCTTACCGTTATTCAACCGAATGCTCATATCGCTGTCGATTAGTTCCAGATGCCCTTGACCGGGTAGACACATTTCCGGGCGGTGAATGGACTGGTTCATGTCGCTGCCGGAAAAGACCAAAGAGACATGAACATCCGGCAAGGGATACTCCGAGATGTCGTTTTTCAGTAACTGATAATCCGCCTTACTGAACAGCGTGTCCGCTGCCAGAATATTCCTTTCTTCCGGACTTTCCTGTCTCCTTATGCCATACCAACCGGGTAAATCAAATCTCAGGGGCAATTCCGCAGACATGCTTGATGATTGGAGCTCCGGATTTTCTGAAACCAGAAATGACAGAGACAGAATTCCCCCCAGAACAACAGCAGGAGCCAAGGCTTTAAGAATCTTGAGCATGAGAGTGAGTCGTAGTGCGTGTTACAGTGTTGCGGCGTTTCAAAAACGAAAACTCACCGGACAGAAGACTGTGAATAATGAAAAGCCCCAGAAGACTGGCTGGGAAGAACAGAGTCAGACCGGACCAGTCGTGCCAGGTTTTGCCGGCAAATGTAGGGCTCACATATTCTGCCAGAATAAAGATGCTGGCAATACGGAAAGAATTGGAAAAAACGGCCAATGGGAAACTGCACAGGACAAGAATGATGCGTTTCCAGAATTTGAGATTATCAGCCAGATACGCCCACGGAAGAGATATGAGGAAGAGTGTTTTGAGCGAGTTAAGACCGGAGCAGCCTCCGGCAATATTGAAAGAGTCCCATTTCCCGGAGACGGAGCTGATGTTGGTGCCTTCCGCTATGGTGTCTACACCAAATACAGATGCCCCCCAACTCGCCAGTTTGGTGGACATGATTTGCAGCGGAACGGTAGATTGCTCCAAGGTAGGCGGAATCGCCCAGAGGAGTATAAAGAACAGGGGGAAAATACAGCGTAATGCACAACGGAAGCCCCAGTAATACCAGATGACTCCGGAAAGCATGGTGGACAATGCCGCAAGTGCTATTCTCGGTTGATGCGTCCGGATGGCTGTCAGTGCAAATAGTGCACCAAGAATAAGCATCCACAGTCCATGCCAGCTCTTGTATAACTTTATTTCATTCCTCTTTCTCCATACACGAAACAGAAGATAGAGTGATACAAAAGGAATAAGACTGGTTTCAGAAAACCCATTTCCGCTAGTTGCTCCGTACATCCACCAATCAAATGCCGAAAATTGTCCTACGGAATGATAGGTATAATCTTTCGGAAAACAGAAAAACCATATCACCCAACCCAGAGTTAAGGTAAGACCCACCCAATCCCATTTATTGAGACTTGAGTAGGAGTGCTGAGAAGCGTCATCTGAATGTTGCATGATGCAAAAAAAATGTTGTATAACTGCTTTTAGTATTGCAATTTTTTTAAAATTGTCAAGAATAGTTGTGCACACGCACCCATAATGCCATGAAAATTATCAGCGGTACAGCACATCCCAAGTTAGCATCAGATATAGCCAAAGTTTTGGGTCTTCCCCTTTGTGATGCTAAGGTAAACACCTTCCCTGATGGTGAAAGTTTTGTTCAGATTGAGGAGTCTATCCGTGGGACGGATGTCTTTGTGATTCAGCCGACCTGTCCGCCCACCAACCATAATCTTATGGAGTTGCTGGTGATGGTGGATGCCATTCGCCGCGCCAGCGCAAGCCGCATCACGGCAGTCATGCCGTTCTACGGCTACGCCCGTCAGGACCGCAAGGATAAGCCCAGAGTCCCCATCACCTCCAAGCTGGTAGCTAATCTGCTCACCGCCGCCGGAGTTGACCGTGTGCTGACCATGGATTTGCACGCGGCTCAGATTCAGGGCTTTTTTGAGATTCCGGTAGACCACCTGTATTCTGTTCCGGTGCTTATCAAACACCTGAAGAACACCTATGTCAAGGATATGAAAAATCTCGTAGTAGTCTCCCCTGACATAGGCGGTGTGAAAAATGCCAAGAGCTACGCCAATATTCTGGGTACGGAGCTGGCTATTGTGGCCAAACAGCGAATTTCTGCTACAGAGGTGAATGCCCACGCCGTTATCGGAGATGTGCAGGGCAAGGATGTCCTGATGGTGGATGATATGACGGAATCCGGCGGTACGCTCTGCGCTGCTGCGGAGGTGCTCAAACAACATGGAGCTGCTCGCATCTTTGCGGCTGTTTCCCACGGTGTACTTAATGAAAAGGCTCGCACCCGCCTGGCTGGCAGCCCGATTGAGCGTTTGCTTACATCTGATTCCGTGCCGATGGCATACGGCGAACAGGTAGACACCGTAAGCATTGCACCGCTCCTGGCTCAGGCAATTTACAATATTCACAACAATGCTTCCGTGACTCACCTCTTTGAGGTTTAAGAAGCCTTGTATTCTATTCGGAAAAAGCCCGTCTCCCGGTTCGGAGACGGGCTTTTTTTCAGTTTTGCTCCCGCATATTATCGGTAATAGGAAAAGAATACGCCCGGCAAAGACCGCCCGGAGACATAAAATAGTGCCACCACTCCTTAGAATAATTCCGCATGCCGACGCTTGCCATGACACTGCGGAGCTTGTTGCGGTTGAAGCGCTGGGTGAGCGTCAGTCCGGGATAATCCGTGGCTGAGGATGGATCCAACAAATCCACGTGCCCTCCCATATCCAGTTCCTTACCGGTGGTGAGATTCACCAGAGTGACATCCACAGCGATTCCCCAGGTATGTTCTGATGTGGTGCCGATATACTTTCCGTCGTAGATGCCCTTTTTGCTGATGTTGGGGTAGTACTTATGCTTCATCTTTTCATCAGGCGTTTTGGACCATGCGTAGAAATCACGCATGGCATAGGAGGGACGGTAGGCATCCTTTATCAGTAGCCCCAGACCTTCCGCGGCCAGAATATCGGCAGCGCGGGCCACGGCAGCGGCAGTATCACGCCGCAGGATGGCACGGCTGCCTCTGTAGCCGGCCAAGGGTCTTCCCACGAAATTATCATTGCCGGCATACATGAGTTCCACTCGCACACGTGAAGTCACGCTGTCCAAGTAACAGAACTCTGCCGGAAGCGTGCCGGTGGTGCGGTGGGTGCAGGCGGTGTAACAAAGGCAAATAACCGCAGTAAGATAAAGTATAATTTTTTTCATGGGTGCATCAAATTCCCGGCAGACAGCGCAGGGCAAAAGTAATCTTGCACACGCTGCCGGGGGGAGTCATGATTTCAGCATTCGGAACAGCTTCCACCAGCGCAGAGCTTGGATGAATCAGTACCGCGCGGCGACAAATGGAAAGCATAGGCAAATCCGCCCGGCTATCCGTGTAGCCGATATCGGCAGCTGTGATACCGATATCGGCCAGACGCAGCAGCTTATTGGCACCCTTATTGTTGCCGGGAATCGGGATGGCGGGAAAGAGCTTCACGCGTTCTCCCAGTTCAACAGGAGTGCCGATGGTGTGGGAAAAGCCCAATGCTTCCCCGTAAAACTGTACCCACCAGTGGGGGGAAGCCGAGCAGAGGATAGTGGTATCTCCCGCTTGCTGATGAGCCTTCAGCCGCTCCAAAACGGGAGCAAAACTCTCCGGCAGCAATTCCTGTTGTACAAATTCACGACATTCTGCTAATAGCGTCTCCCTTTTCATGCCCCAGGCATAGGAAAGAAAGGCACGTTTCATTTGCGGGGTATCCAGGATGCGCAGCGCCCGCAGGATACCACAGGGTATCAGCAAAAACAGATAGAGCCGCCGCCACCCGTGCCGACGCAGAATCCAACGCGCGAATCTCAGCTGGGAATCACCGGAAAACAGCGTCCCGTCCATGTCAAACAAGGCTACCACGGCAGTTGGTTTCTTTGACGCAATTTACGGATACTCATGATGAGCGCTCCCATGATGATGCCGCCCAGGTGCCCGGCTTCGCCGCCGGCATTGTCCAGATTAAAGAGGATGATGAAACTGGCAATACCCACTACGCAGAGCGCAAAGGTGCGCAGTTTGAGGGTGATGGGCGGGAATAGAAGGGAAAGACGCGCTTCCGGGTACATAAATGCCGTAGCTATCATGACGCCGTACAGCGCAGCAGAAGCGCCGATGAGAGGAATCATCTGCCAGACTTCCACCATGCCTTCATAGCCGGAGTAGGCTGCCAGTTCATTGCAGGCAAGTAAGATGGAATTTCCCGGCGAGTAAAAGCCCAACAGGGACAGGAATGAGGAGAACAATGCGCCGGATATGCCGCAAATCAGGTAAAATATCAGATAGTTGCGGGAACCCATGGCATCTTCCACCGCCGGACCGAAGAAATACAGCGCCCACATGTTGAACAGCAGGTGGCCGAAGTTCGCGTGAACAAACTGGTAGCTGATGAGCCGCCAGATTTCCCCCTGCATGAAACAGCTGAACCAAGAGTATGCTCCCAATACCTCAAAAACGGAGGTCGGCGCGCCACCGGGATAGGAAATACCCAGCACGGCGGGGCGCTGAGCCAGTAATCCTACTATAAAAACAACTACATTGATGATTATCAGCGAGTTAGTGACGCTGAGTCGGCGTTCATTCATGATTCAGATAATCTTATTTCTGACTTTCAGACACGTCTCCAGTCCCGGTTTGTTCAAATTTTCCGGCGGAAAGTCGCTCTTGAATACCGGCCACTTCATCCATGGTGAGGATATGCTCAATAAGACATGCCACCTTTTCCGCCCGCTTGGATTCCAGTCCGGCAACCTTTTCCATGAATACCTTCAGCACATGGTGAGCATTCATCACGCTGTCAGCGTAGAGTCGCCCTTTGTCTGTGAGTTGGATGGGACAGTAGGGCTCGTAGTGCACCATGCCCAGCTGAGCAAGATTACGCATGGCTACGGTGACGCTGGGTTTCTTCACCCCCAGCATATTTGCCAACTCGCTCACCTGTGCCTGTCCGTTCTTTCGGCAGAGTTCCCCCACAGCTTCCAGATAATCTTCTGCGCTGCGGCTCAATCTTTTGGTGAAAAGTATCTCGTTCATGATTTTTTGCGTAGAGTGGCAACGCACTCCAGATGTTTGGTTTGAGGGAAAAGGTCGAAGGGTTGAACTTCCTCAACCTCGTACCCGGCTTTGTCAAATTCGGACAGATCGCGGATTTGTGTGGCAGGGTTGCATGATACATAGACAACTCTTGCGGGACCAAATGCAAAAAGCTGGGAGAGAAAAGCCATATCACAGCCCTTGCGCGGCGGGTCAATGACAACGGCGGTTTCCTCAGCCGGGAAATCAACCTGCTCAAAGATAGCCTCCGCGCTTGCTGCCAGAAATGAGGCATGGGTGATCCCGTTGCTGCGGGCATTGGCTCTTGCCCAGTCAGCGCTGGTTTCACTTACTTCCACCCCCAGAACCTTTTCAAAATGCGGGGCGAGGGTGAGGGCAAAGAGTCCGCTGCCGCAGTAGGCATCCACCAGATAGCGGGCTCCGCCCGCGCAGGCCTGCTTAGCCACGTACCCTGTGAATGCGGGCAAAATGTAGGGATTGTTCTGGAAGAAGTCACCCGCAAGGAAATTAAACGTCAGTTCGCCCACATGCTCCGTGCAGACAGCATTATTGTTGGTGATAACGCTGCCTTCACTCACCCGCATCAGCAGCGTAGCTCCGCGCTTGTATTGAGCTGCAGCCTGCTGCACTGCCCTGCGAATCGTCGGCAAGGCAGCATTGATGGGTTCCATGGCAATCGGGCATTGCTTCACATCGCACACCTCGGTGCGGGAACCAACACGCAGAAAGCCTATATTGCCCATCTTAGCATCTTTCGGTTTGTGGAAATGCGGCGTAATCTTGGAGCGGTAACCATATATCTGCGGGGAGGCAATTGCCGGGCGAACTTCTTTTTCCAGCCCGGCCTGCAGGCGCAGCAAATCAGCCACCTGAGCGGTTTTCCACTCCAGCTGGGCGGCGTAGTCAAGGTGCTGGTATTGGCAGCCGCCGCAGTATCCGTAGACAGGACAAAGCGGCTGTACACGCTGAGAAGAGGGCTCCAACACCTCTACCAAATCTGCCATGGAGCAGTTTTTGTCATTGCGGTACACGCGGGCTTTCACTCTCTCACCGGGCAGCGTGTAGGGGACAAAAACCACCCAGTTGTCAACACGCCCGACACCATGTCCCATGTTGGACAGGTTATCGATGGTCAGCTCTATTTCCTGATGATAGGCAAACGGCTCCGGCACAAACTTGCGGGGAGGTATCTCTGAACTCATTACTCAGCTTTGTTAATTTTTCCGTTGATGTTCATCGGCAGTCTGCCGCCCTTGAGATGGGGAGAGCGGAAACCGTGCAGTTCCACGGAATTGGGGGCGGGATTATCATTTTCGCTGCTGCTGACAGCCTCTTCCGGCGGGGCAAAGCGTCCCATGCGCAGACCACCGGGAATAACATCCGCCAGGGGGGAAGCGTCTTCGGTGTCGCTTCCCTCCGGTTCCCCTGCCAACAGTTCACTCTCACCTGACACCGCCGCAGGCTCAGGGATATTCGGTGCATTTTCATCTTCATTTGCCTGCAGCGTATTGATGGCGCTTTCCATCTGTTCGGGAGTGGGTCGGATTTCTTCATCTGCATTTTTATTGTCCGCTTTACTCCCCTTCTTCTGTTGCTCAACAGCTTCGGAGACAGAAGACTCATTCTTCTGAGCCTGTTGCTGAACCAAGGAGCAGGAGCTGAGTATAAACAAACTGCCTGCAACAAAAATGGAGCCGATGAGTTTCATGCCCCCTATACTAACACGCGCACGCACGGTTGACAAGCCATAAACCTGCCATTTTGAATCAAAAACGGGATTCTGTAACATATTTACATTCCCAAAAACTCCAGCAGTACTTCCTGCAAAGCTGCGGAACCGTAGCAATCAGCCTCATGAAGCTTGCGGATGACTGCCTCATCCTCCGGGCTGAGTTCCGCATCCACCGTTTGCAGATAGGGCAACAGACTGCGCCCGGAGCGGGTGATGAGAACATCCAACGCCTCATGTTTCTTCTGTAGGACGTTGAGGACTGCCTGCACCCGAGGGGCGGCGGCATCTGCCGTGGCGCGGTTGGTGACAGTGCGGAAGATACGTACACACTCCGCATTCAGGGAGTTGACATCCTTGTACACATAGGCGGCATACTCCTTGGATTTGTTGTTGACCGGCTTGGATTCGGAGAGACTCATATTCTCCAGCATCTTGTACATGAGGTCGGTGTAGGGGGTCATTTCCACGATGATATGGAGCGCAGCCCCGTCCTTACCCACCAGCATCACATATTCCTGCCCCTGAGTCCCGCTGGGGTGGTGGTAGAACCACCCATTGACCCGCTGTCCTGCAATAACCGTGGAACAGGCCTGCCCCTTTTCGCCTACGTGCGGATTATGTCCTGAGTAGATGGTCATCAGTATCTTGTTGTTCCGGTCAATGAACTGGAACACGTAAGCATCCGCATCCATCTGCGGAATCATTCGCACAGTTGGTTCCGGCACGCGGATAGCAAAAGAAGACCAACACTTCATCTGCATGACAGTGGCCGTATTCAAATCAACCTGCGCGGGAAATGCCGGCGCGGGAGGGGGCGTGGGTGTCTCTGCTGCTGCCGCATCTACTGCTGCCGTCGCCGCATTTGTTACTTTTTTAGGGTTGTTGGTGGGTTCTGCCACGGCGGATTGCGGCTCAATGACCCGCGTTAGCACGGTCGGGGGGGGCGGAGCGTCAGTAGTTGCCGGTGTTGTGATGACAGCCGCGCGTTCTCCCTGCTGTGCGAGACAGGGCAGAGATGCGGTTACAAGAACACTGACAACAGACATTTTCATCATCGTTTATTCTAGCCCTTTTTCTTCTGTTGTCAATATCAAAAGCCGCGGCTCGGCACGGTCTGCGGCGCTTTTCGTTCAAATTAACACAATTTGTGGTTGCAATCAGCACCGAATCGGGCATAATAAGGGCAACGGGTGCGCGATTTTACGATTGCCGCCTGTGTACATTTCAACGTAATCCTGAACAACAACGATGAAAACACTCAAGCGATTCGTACTTGTCGGTGCCCCTGCCTCCGGTAAAGGGACGCAGTCTTCTTTCCTGTCTGAAACCTATGACCTGAAGCCCCTGAGCACGGGTGCTCTGCTTCGTGCTGAGATTGCTGCCGGCTCTGAGCTGGGGCTGGAAGCCAAGAAGTATATGGATGCCGCCATGTTTGTGCCGGATGAAGTGGTCAACGGTATTGTAGCTAAGTGGCTTGGCGAAAACAAGGACTGCGGCTGCCTGCTGGATGGTTATCCCCGTACTGTCTCTCAGGCCGAGACTCTGGATGCCAACCTCACCGCCATGGGGTTGGAGGTTGACATCGTAGTCTATCTGAATGTGTCTGCTGAACTGATTGAGGCACGCATGCTCAAGCGCAAGGCCTGCCCCGCCTGCGGGGAAACTACCCGCAACGGTGAAGAAATTTGTCCGAAGTGCGGCGGTGCCATGATTGTCCGCTCTGATGACAACCCTGAGGCTTTCGCCAAGCGCCGCAAGGATTATGAGACGCTGACCGTGCCGGTGGTGGAGCACTATCGCGCTCAGGGTAAGGTAGTGCAGATTGATGTGACGGAGGAAGGTGAGCCGGAGGATGTTTCCGCTCGAATTGCCGCTGCTATCCGCACTTATTGCGAGAAGTAAGTATACCATTTGCCTGATTTTTCAGCGGATTGCCCCAGTAGCGTGGCAATCCGCTTTTTTTGCGATTACCCGGTTAGGGAGGAGAGTAGCGCTGATGAGGGATAGCCGTGTTGGGAATGATATCTATGAGTGGGGAGGGATTTTAGGTGAGGATTTTTGTTTTTGCGGGATTTTAAGCGTGACAATATTAGTAACATGGTGCATAGTAGTACCATGAGAACCCCCGAATTTCTTGCAGCTCGTGATTTGAATAGCCGCGCCGAACGCCCGGTTACGTTTTCTATCCCCGTCAAGACCGGTAATCCTGTTCTGGATGCGAATTTGTATGACCTATCACGCCGCTTTTGCGGCAAGCACGATCCGGATACGGTGCTGCAGATGTTGGCAACAGTGATGAATGCCGCCGCTAGTATGCTTGGTGAACATGAGCTGGAAATCATGAATACATCGCTGGATGAGTTGTTCGTGGCTGATAAGATGTTTTACCCCTATCGCAATGTTCGCAAAATAACCTGTTTTGGTTCCGCCCGCATCAAGCCGGAGGATGCCAGCTACAAACTTGCGGTGGAATTTGCCCGCATGGCAGCAGAGCATGGTTACATGATTATCACAGGAGGAGGACCCGGTATTATGCAGGCGGCCAATGAGGGCGCGGGGCGTGAAAAGTCATTTGGTCTTAATATCACGCTCCCCTTTGAGCAGCATGCTAACCCGGTGGTAGACGGGAGTGATAAGATGATGAATTTCTACTATTTCTTCACTCGAAAGCTTAATCTGCTCAAACAGACGCATGCGCTGGTGGCGTTTCCGGGCGGCTTTGGCACGATGGATGAGATTTTTGAAACGGTGACACTCATGCAGACGGGAAAATGTACCATTTTCCCGGTGGTGCTGCTGGACCCACCCGGTGAGACTTTCTGGGCGCGTTGGATGCGTTTCGCCAGCAAGGAATTGTTAGCGGACAAACTTATTTCACCGGAGGATATGAGCCTGTTGTATGTGAGCAAAAGCGCGCAAGATGCGTACAACTACATCTCCCGGTTCTATATGCGTTTTCATTCTTATTACTTTGAGGGTAAAAAAGCGGTAATCCGCCTGAATGCCGTTGCTCCGCAGGATACATTGGATTGGATTAGCAAGGATTTTTCCGATATTTTGCCGGAGAATGATACGGTACAGCTGCTGACAGACGCGAATGACCCGGAACCTATGCTGGCACAGATGCCTCGTATTTCTTTCACGTTTAAGAGTGGCGCATTTGCCCGTTTAAAAGAACTCATCGATGTGGTGAATGATTTCTAAAGCTCGTTTTCACCTGCGCAGTTGTGCGCGACAAGCTTTGCACTTGCCTTGTGCGGAGGAAACGGTTACAATGCGGTCATGAAGAAGTTGTTCACAATACTCTGTGCCTGTGTGGCTCTGCTGATGCCCGCTGCCGGACAGGGGGTTAACCTGACGGAGAGCGGGGATATGGTGCGCGTGATGCGGCACCCGGACGGCTCACGCTCCATCTACCAGCGTCAGGCAGGGTGGCGTGGAATGCGCTGTGCCACTTATTCTCCAAGCGGCAAATTGGCAGCGGTGAATGATTACACGGAGGGTAAGTACGGTCAGTTGGTGGGTTGTCTCATTTATGACAATAGTAGGAAAAACATCATTTACAAGGTTTCTTACGGTTATGACAGCCGCGCCCGTTTGGTGGAAGAACGCATGTATTCGCACCCCGGTAAAAAATTGGTGCAACGAGTAATTTATAAGTATGACAATCAGGGCAATCGCTCCAAGCCTTTAATTATCTCCCTGAACACAGGTGGCAACCATGTTCAGGAAATCACGCCCACCATGCGTGATGATGTGAACCGTATTAACAGAGAGCTGGGCGGCGGTCGCCGTGGCCGCTAATGTTTAATTGAATACCGATATGGAAAAATTCTCCTGGCAGGATAAGGATGAGTACGGCAACAAGGTCATCTATGAGGCACAGCACTTCGGCGGCTGGTGGCAGCTGATGGTGGCTCCCAAGGTGGGACGCAGTCAGCGCGATGCGGTGGAGTTCACCCCGGCTGATTTTACCATGGAAATCTGGCAGACTCTGCGTGATTTGCTCTGGCGCAAGTACCAGCGCCGCCGCATTTCCTGGAGCATGGTAGCGCATATAGATGATATTCTGGCCGGCAAGGCATCCAACGAGCGCAGAGAATGCCCGGCGCAGATTACCAAGTCCAAACCTGCCAACCACACGCGCGGATTCCGTACCTCTAACCCACGTATCGGGAGATTGGAAAAATGATGACGGAAGACGAAATGATTCACTGCCGCGAACCGGAGCGGCAAATAGAGCGTGCCATAGCCATCATGCACCGCCTGCGTTGCCCCGGCGGCTGTCCGTGGGATGCGGAGCAGACGCATGATTCCATCATCAGCAATCTGCTGGAGGAGTGCTATGAATGCATAGATGCTATTCGCGCACGCGACTGGTCGCACATGCGTGAGGAGCTGGGAGATGTGCTTCTGCAAGTGATATTTCACGCTGAAATGGCACAGGAAAACCCGGAAGCCGGGTTCGGCATGCCGGAGATTGCCTGTGAGCTGGCAGATAAGCTGGTGAGGCGGCATCCGCATGTCTTTGCTCAGTCCACCGTGAAGGATACTGAGGGAGTGCTCACCCAGTGGGATGCCATCAAGCGGCAGGAGCATGCCATTGATGATAAACCCTATCTTCAGGATTGCGGTAAGGGGCTGCCCTCCATGCTCCGTGCTTATAAGATTACCAAAAAAGTTGCCAAGGTCGGGTTTGACTGGCCGGACCATGCCGGTGTGGTGGACAAAATCCGAGAGGAGACGGATGAGGTGGCGGAAACGCTGCCTCTGCCGGATGATGACCCGCATGTGCAGGAGGAATTGGGGGATTTGCTTTTCACCATCGTCAATCTCTGCCGCCGCCGCGGTGTTGACCCGGAGCTGGCACTGGATGCCGCTAACCGCAAATTTGAACGCCGTTTCAATGCCTTGGAGCAGCAGCTCAGACAGGAAGGTCTTACGCTGAAAGAGGCATCTGCCGAGCGCATGGAAGCCGCTTGGCAGCTTGTCAAGCGCATAGAACCGACACCATGATGCGTTTCCGCCCATTTTTGTTGCTCACTCTGTTGCCGGTGCTGCCGGGGTCCTGTTCCCTTTGGCAACCGCAGCAGGAAGCGGATACTCCCCGGCAGGATTCGAATCCGCGCATGGGATTTGAGGATAGCATGCCTCCGGTGGGTAATCCGCTGGTGCCCGGCACGGGTGACCCCAACGCCGTGAATTACAACGTGTCCACTTCTGAGGAATTGGCACAGATTGACAACGGTGCGGAAGGTGAGGTGTTTTTCACTGACCCGGATAACCCCGACAAGGAGATTGAGGGTATTACCAATGCCTTTGAAAACCGCCGCGGCGGTAATGGTTGGATGGAGGATTACGGACGCGCCGTTCGCTTTGCTCACCGTGAGTGCCGCCCGCTTATCATTTGGTTTCACGATTCCGTCATCAGCCCCAAGAGCAAAGAACTGGGTGAGGCTCTGCTGGATTCCCCGGATTTTAACGAGTGGTGCAAAGACCGCGTGACGCGTGTGCGGCTGGACAGCGGAGCCTCCATAGACGATGCCACCCGTGACCACGCCCGCTACTCCCGCTCTGCCATTAACCGGCTCTCACTCCGCTATGGTCTGAACCGCAAACCGGCTCTGGCAGTCGTTTCTCCCACCGGCAAACTGGTGGTAGGTATAGATGGTTATAATGGCTTTGTGCAGGAGGTGGAGATGCTTCTCAAACGGGGTGTTGAGGATTGTGAAAAAGAGATAGATGCCATGCGTGCCAAGCTCTCTGAGCGCGGGTATCGCACCTGGAACTCCGCGCGCGGCAACATGACGCTCTTTGCCAAATTGCAGCGTTTCGACGAGAAAAACGACATGGTTTACCTCCGCCAGTACGGCGGCAAAATATCACGCACCAAGCTGAAACGCTTCTGCGCAGAGGACAGAGCCTATATCCTCCGCGAGCAGCAGGAGAAAGAGGAAAAGAAAGCCAAACGCAGAAAACAGCGCACGCAAGCATGAGCAAGTCAGATGAAACCAAAGCGCAGATTATGCGGGCCGCAGTACGGCTTTTTTCCCGCTTGGGGTATGAAGGTACGGGGATGCGAGCTATTGCCGATGCCGCCGGCGTGAATCAGGGGCTTATTCGCTACCACTTCGGTCTGAAAGCAGATGTGTACCGAGACACGCTTGCTTACGTCTCCGAACAATACAATGCCGTGTGCCTTGAAGCTCTGAATGAGGTGCGTGATTCCGGCAGCGCAGAAGATATCATCTATGCCTGGCTTTCCGCACCCATTACCCGCTGGCGGGATTCCTCCGTGGCTTCCGGTGAGGAGGTGCTGATTTTCCTGAACCGTATGGGCTATGAATCTCCGGAGCTGACCCGCGGGGTGTATGAATCGCACTATTCCTTTGCCATCCGCGAGTGGCAGGAGGCCGTGCGGTCTCATTTTCCTCTCATGCGCCCCGCAGATTGGTATTGGTGTCTCACTAGTCTGAGAGGAATGTATTTCAATATCGTAGTGCACAATGATTTTACCCTCTGGGGATTACCGTCCATCAACGATAAAGAGGCTGCTATTTATCGCCTGTCGCAGGATGCTGTGCGCCTGTTGCGGATTTATTGTTTGGGTGAGGAATCATAAAAACGAATGGATTGGCGGTCTGTAACTAAGATAATTTCCCGCAAAACCGTATTTGGGAGTTAACTGAAAGATATTTGCTGTTGGTTATGCTGGTCAATCAGACAATTGAAAGTTATTGAAAATGATGCTCAGAAAAATACTGATAGTTGGGGTGGTGATGTTGATGGGAGGGGCTGCATCGACTTTCGGGAAAACACTCTGGGCATCCGGGGTGAGTGCACAGAGGGGATGGTATGATTTCAATAAATCACGGGATGGTGCGGATTCTGAGATGTGTTGGGCGATTACTGCCGCGAATCTGATTGCATGGTGGCAGACGCAACGGGTAGATGCGGTGAGAGAGGGAACTCCTGTGGGTGACAAAGTGTGGCAGGTGTTTCGCGAATCCTTTAGCAATGAGGGAAGTGATCCGGATGAGGCGATGAACTGGTGGTTTTCCGGAGTGTATGAGCCTATGCAATCCCCGGACCGATTGCCGAGCGCTGCATTGATTAGGCAGAATGTCGGGGCGTATTATTCCGGGGTGGATTGGAAGAAACTCCTCTACCGCGACCGCTCACCGCACTTGTCGGCAGAGAAGTTAGCACTAGCCTTGTCAGAAGGATTCGCACGCGGTGATGCGTTTTGGGTGGGAGTTAGTTTCCTGAAAGCGGATGGAAAGCGCTATACGCATGCCATTACGGTGTGGGGGGTGGATGTGGTGAGAGATGAGTCCGGCAATATGCACCTGGAGGCGCTGTACATGGCGGATTCTGACGATTTTCGGTACGAGCTGCACCGTATCCCGTTGAGAGAGGTAGAGGGGGAGCTGCGCTTTGATTGTACACAGCATCCTGTCTACGGAAGAATCGGCGAAATTACCGTCAATAATTACACCGGTCTGCGGGTGCGAGAATCCTACTGATGTCGGGAATGCGGTGCATCCTTGGAATGGTAAGATACCAATAGCGCAGGTATATCAATGATGGAATAATGGTTTAGCGGAATCACAGTCTGTGGTTTCGTATAGCTGTAAGGTTCACTGTAAGCGGCAGCAGATGGTGCTCAGCGCGGCACAGATGATAGGCTGCTTAAACTTGAGTACTGAGCATTAACGCCGGAAGTGCGTGTGTTTAGTAAAGTCATGATGTAGCGCTGTCAGTATAGTCAGACTGTATCAGACACGGCTTGCGGGTGCGGACTCGGAAGCGTGGTTCGGCTGGCATGCGGGTCATTTGGTTCTTGGCCTTACAGGAAAGCCGTCTGCCTGTCTTGGTGACCGCCCGCCTCTTTCCGGGAATTCTCCCGTTCGTTGATGGAAGCGCACAGGCGCACCCCGTATCTAACCGCATATAACTGAGCTGCACAAGCCTAATTTCGTTCCCTCCTTTATAGGACTTTAATTTAGCGTATGAATGGTATTTTTTGCCTTTAGAGGGCGATTGGTGCTTGCATTTTACAGCGGGATGGAGTATGGTTATTCCCGCAAAGACGTTATTGCACTTATGAACGACATTATCACGACAGCATGCAAATTCGTCACGTCCTCTATCGGACGCAAGATTCTTGTGGCTCTTACAGGTTCGTGTCTCCTCCTCTTCCTGGTGGGGCACCTTGCCGGTAACATGACCATTTTCGGTGGCAATGTTGCCGAGGGTGAAACCTCCTGGATTAACTACTACGCAACAGGTTTGCACTCAATGCCCGCCTGGCTTCTGTGGTCCATTCGTTTGGGCTTGTTGGCCGTGGCTCTTGTTCACATTGTGCTTACTCTGGTGCTCAAGTACGAGAACTACAATGCCCGCACCCATTACCAGAAGGAGGGTACCCTCAAGGCCACCCTTTCCTCTCGTACCATGGTGATTACCGGTATCATGATTCTCTGCTTCGCCGTATTCCACCTCTGGCAGCTTACTTTCAACGGCGACCCGCATGATTGCTACAACCACATCATTGCTGCGTTCCAAGACCCGCTGTGCTCCATCTTCTACATTGTGGCCATCTGCTGCCTGTTCATGCACGTGCGCCACGGCCTGCAGTCCGTGCTGCAGACCCTGGGTCTGGCTACCCGCAAGGTGCGCCCGCTCTACAACATCGTGGCCTGGCTCTTCGGTGTTGCCGTGTGCGGTGGTTTCATTCTCATTCCTGTGTGCGTGATGCTCGGCATCCTCAAATAACCCCTTACAAACTCCTCTTCAATTATGAAAGAAATTAAGTTTCCCGTAAGTGATTACATGCCGGACTCCTGCATTCCGGACGGTCCTATCGCTGAGAAATGGACCAAGTACAAGCGCGA
>JAZNLU010000064.1:0-2199 GCA_045579245.1 Akkermansia sp. | reverse complement strand
GCCACACCGGCGAGAGCCATAAGAGCGATAATCGTCTTCTTCATTTTTGTTGTATTTTCTATATGTTTGTTGTTTTACAGCGAGCAGCCCGGGGATACCCAGTTCTACGCGCGTCGGAACGCTGAGAGACCCGCGCCGCGCTCGCCGGGGGCGAGTATATCGCATTTCGAATGCGATGCTGCGGGGGGATATGAAGGTAATGGAAGAGTTAATCCGCTTCATATCCGTCATGTCTAGTTACTAATACCTGATATTGACTTTAGATACCTCATTCACCCTGTTGCACGGAATGTTTTTATAATTTGCTTGCAAAAGTTCACTTTTTTTGTATACTTCTGCAAGCAGAATATGCAATCAAGCGGTATCAGACCATGGCTGCGGGAGCAATTGGCCGGGGGGCGCGTGTACGTCACTCGCGAGGAATTGCGCACTGCTTTTCCTGATTACTCCCACCGGAACATGAAACAGGCAATAGCACGCGCTGTTGAAGACTGCATTCTGGCCTACGGTTGGCAAAACTTTTACCTGTTACTTCCCCCTGCTTACATGAAACGCAGAAGCTTGCCACCCACCCTCTACATAGATGCGCTCATGAACTACCTCGCCAGGCCTTATTGCGTTGCTTTGCTGAATGCAGCTGAAATTTACGGAGCCGCCCACCAACGCCCTCAGACCTTTACGGTCATGACCAGCAATCCTCCGCCCAGAGCGCGAAAAGGTGATACTTCCATGCTGGTGTTTGTAACCAAAAGGGAGTTCAACACATGTGTACCATCTGAACTCATCCGAAGCATTAAAGTATCAAGCGGATACATTAAAGTTTCCACGCCGGAGTTCACAGCGTTGTCTCTCGTTCAATATCACAAGGCCGCCGGTGGACTATCTCATGTGCTGACGGTATTGGAAGAGCTTGTGGAAGAGTGTCGTTTTGACACACTTCCTGACAGCATCACCAATTATGTTCCTGCTTCCGTCTTTCAGAGGTTGGGCTATTTGCTTGAAAACACGACAGGGGATATGTCTGCCGGAGCTGCGCTCCATGAGTTTCTGTTCACGCATTACAAACCACAGACCGCACCTCTGCTCACCGGGACAGCACCCACCGAAAGCACGCTAGACAAGCGCTGGCGACTCTACCTGAACGCGCAGCCGAAATCAGATCAAGATGATACCTGAATCATATATCAATGAATGGGCGCAGAGCCACCCATGGAGCACGGACGCAATGGTGGAGCAGGATCTGCTCATCAGCCGTGCCTTACTTGCCATTTACAGTGACTCTTTTCTTCAGCAGGAGCTGGCGTTCAGAGGAGGAACAGCACTTCACAAAATCTATCTCAGACCGCAACCTCGATACTCTGAGGATATAGATCTGGTGCAGATACACGCCGGCGGCATCAAACCTATCATGGATCATTTGCGGGACGCTCTTAGTTTTCTCGGCGAGCCAAAAACGAAATGCACTCCCATGAGTAACAAATTGCTCTTCAGAATAGAGCCAGAGGATTCTGCCATAAGCACCATACGCATCAAGTTAGAAATCAATTGCCGAGAGCATTTTCACGTTCTTCCGTGGAAATCAGTACCCTATCAGGTGAATAGCTCATGGTTTTCCGGCAGCTGTATGATAACGACCTACCAGCTGGAAGAGTTGCTCGGCACCAAATTGAGGGCTCTTTACCAGCGTAAAAAAGGGAGGGATCTATTTGATCTCTATACAGCCTTGCAACAGGGCGAATACAGCACGGAATCAATACTTACCTCATTTTGCCGCTACATGGAGACATCTGCGGGCTATGTGCCTAGCAGTAAAGAATTTATGATGAACATGGAAGAAAAGATGCAGTCATGCGATTTTCTGTCAGACACCCGTCCTATTCTGCTGCCCGGCATCAATTATTCACCTGAACAGGCATTTGAGATAGTCCAACAAACGCTTATCGAGCACATAGATAGGTACAGATAGTTAATCTCCCCTCGCATTTGCGGTCATGTAAACGCATCGGTAGCGCTGACAGTGGGTCATTTTGCTGCAAAATCCCTTTGTTCGGTCGAAAATGAATCGTGTAGGGGGCTTTCGCCCCCTCACACACCACCGTACGTGCCTTTTATGGCATACGGCGGTTTCCTAACCTTTACAGACTACGCTCTGCAATGAGACTAACCCCTGTTTCCTGAACCACTCCTTTCCCATGGCTC
>JAZNLU010000063.1:0-24717 GCA_045579245.1 Akkermansia sp. | reverse complement strand
ATGAATAAAAACCCCCGAAAAATCCTCGATGGCATGTCTGCAAAAGACAAAGCGAAAGAACTTGGCCTGGATTTTTATCCTGCAAAATCTTGAATATGCACTTTTTTCAAAAAGTGTCGCATTTGAACTTGCAATTCACCTTTTTGAACGGAAACGCGATTTTATCTTGTGCGAAAAATGGCTTTTGGTTAAAATGGCTCAACATATGGAACCTGATACAGAGATGAACGAGGTGCTGAATACACTTAAACAGGTGTTTGGGTTTGATTCTCTGCGCTCAGGTCAGGATGAAGTGGTTGCCGCCGTCATGCGCGGTCAGGATGCGCTGGCAATCATGCCCACCGGTAAGGGGAAATCTCTCTGTTACCAGCTTCCGGCACTGTGTCGCCCCGGGCTCACCGTAGTGGTTTCTCCGCTCATTGCGTTGATGAAGGACCAGGTAGATGCTCTGCTTGCCCGCGGGATTCCCGCTGCAGCCATCAATTCTTCTCTGGATGCAGAGGAATACCGCCAAGCCATGGGAAGTCTCCGCCGCGGGGAACTGAAGATTGTCTATGTGGCACCGGAGCGCTTCGGTCAGGAAAATTTTCTCCGTTTGATGCAGGATATACAAGTAACCCTGTTGGCAGTGGATGAGGCGCATTGCCTGAGTCAATGGGGACATGATTTCCGCCCGGATTATCTGCGGCTGGGGCGGGTGAGGGAAGCTCTGGGTTATCCTCAGACCATAGCCTTGACCGCCACGGCTACGGCTCATGTGCGGGAGGATATTCTGAACACGCTGCAACTGCGTGACCCCGCTGTTATCATCAGCGGGTTCGGGCGGGAGAATCTGGATTTCCGCATAACGCATTGTGAGGGGCGTAAGGCCAAGTTTGAACGCATCCTGAAGGTGGTACGACAGTGGAAACAGGGAATCATATACTGTTCTACCCGTAAAAATGTGATGCTGGTGTTCGAGGAACTTGCTGCCGCGCATGTGAATGCCGTGGCATACCATGCCGGCATGACGGATGAGGAACGCGCTTTTTCTCAGGATGCCTTTATCTCCGGCAGAGCGGACGTGGTGGTTGCAACCAATGCCTTTGGTATGGGAATAGACCGTGCGGATGTGCGGTTTGTCATTCATTTTGAAATTCCCGGGAGTGTGGAAGCCTATTATCAGGAAGCGGGGCGGGCTGGGCGCGATGGTGAACCTTCCGTGTGTGAGCTGTTATTTAACCACGCGGATTTGAAGACGCAGGAGTTCTTCTTTGAGGGGAGTAATCCTCCGCTTCATCTGGTGCGCTCTCTTTACAACATGCTGCGGTTTGATTGTAATGCGGAAAACAACGAGCTGCAACTCACGGTGGATGCTATGGCTGAGCGTCTGGGCGGAAAAGAGGTGAATCCCATGGCTGTGGGAACGGCTCTTTCCTGTCTCATACATGCCGGTGCCATTGCGCGGTTTGACATCGCCGGTTCCAATACCAGAGGAACCCGCGTGCTTGACCCTGCCCGCAATTTTGAGTGTCTGCCCATAGATGCTGCCTCTCTGGAGGAAAAAGCGCGCCGCGACCATCAGAAAATAGAAGCTATCACCCGCTATGCCTACAGCGGAGGCTGCCGCCAGAAGTGGATTCTGGAGTACTTCGGGCAGAAAGATGCTGAAGCCTGTGGGCATTGTGATATCTGTGCCGCAGATGATGCCGAGCGTGAGGAGGTGCAGGGAGTTGATTTGCTGACGGTGCGCAAAGCTCTTGCCGGTGTTGCCCGGGCTTCACGCAGAAATGCGGATGGCTCTTGGGAGGGTATTTATGGGCGAGGAAAGGTCATGGATATGCTGCGCGGTGCTAAAAGTGCCAATATGACCGCTCATCTCAAATCTTTGTCTACCTACGGTATTCTGTCGCATCTGACGGATGCCCGTATTAAGGCACTTTTCCGCGCCATGCGTGAAGCCGGGTTGATTCAGAGCACCGGTGGTGATTTGCCGCTGATAACACTGACTGAGGTTGGAGAATCTGTGATGCAGTCCCGCTGCGGCATCAGGATGTCGCTACGTGCTTGGGCGCAGAATGCGGGTATCCGGTCAGACAGAAAAGAGATTCGTGAATCACGCACGCGGCAGCTACTGCAGAGCATGGGACTGGGGCGCATGGATAAAGAACTCTATGAGCGACTCTCAGAGTTGCGGCGGGATATTGCAGCGGAGCACAACATGCCTGCTTACCGTGTGATGCACAATGAAACGCTGCGAGCTCTTGCAACTGTCAAACCGACAACAGCAGAGGCTGCCTCTAATATCAAGGGGATTAATCCATGGCTTAGAAAGACTTTCTTGCTCTCATTTGTGGAGTTGATTCAGGATTATGAGGAAAGCAGTTGATTAGCTATCGTAGCCTTGAACCTTGTAGCAGCGCCTCAGTAGGAGACGCTGCGGTTTGGAACTGTCCTGCGGGGTAAACCATACCTCGAATGCAGCGCCGAAGTATCGGTGGCTCTTGTCTTTGCAAATGACAAACAGAGGTGTGCCGTGGGGAAATATATTGTCCAGACTGTTATGAAATGCACTATTCTGCCACAATGGAACAGAACCGGGAAAATCATGACGAAAAAGCTCCTTCGGATTGTTTGAAAACTTGGCGGGACAGTTTAGCAATCTGATAGTTTGCCCGCTGTCCAGCCGCTTGATGAAGAGAAGAATCGTGCCGGCTTCTCCCGGATTGGCGTAGAACTCTGCCTGATAACTTCCTTCCTGTCCGGGTGGCTCTGCCAGTTTTAATTCAGGGGAATCGCCGGTGTAGGACTGTTTGCCGGATATCATACGGCGTATGGTGTCAGCCGTGGGGGATTCCGCCAGAGGCCGCAGTCTCTCATCTATATCTGCTATAGTGGCATTGATGGCAGCAATTGCCGTTTCTTTGTGAGAAGCTCCGCGCCATGCCATCAGCAGATAGTGGTTTAGCCCCAAATCAAGAGCAATATCGGGGATGCCTTCCTGCATCTCCGGAAGCGGATCTCCTGGTTTTACAGTTACATAACCTACAGGGAGTGGATCCCCTTCCACCAGTCTGAGAAAACCTGCATGCACCACCCCCGGTATACCTCCTGTACTGGGCGGAATCAGAACAACGTGTCCGGGCTTAGAGTAGAAAGCATGATCAATGCTTTTGGAAGACCACCTTCGGGATGCTTCCAGATAGTTTCGGAAAACTTCCGTATGTTCACGTTCGAGTTTCACCAAATTGTCTGCTTTTTCTATGTTATCAATTTGGTGATTCCGTGAATCAATAGGAAGAACAAGTGCTGCAGGACCGATTAGAACGTCGGATGCCGTAAAAAGAATATCCGTTTTTTGGATAGGTTCAATCTTGGCGGAAGTCTCTGACGGGGAAACATCTGCCACGATAGCGATGAATACGTAGAGCAATCCGGCAACGCTCCAGAGAACGCTCCATGAGACAAATTGCCAGAAAGCTCTGGTGTTGCTCAATCGGAGGATATGGATGCTTGCTGCTATGAGAAGCATGATGAGCGAGAATGCCACGGATAAGGAGAGGCAGATGCCTGCGTAATGACAGATAATTTCAGCGTGTTGCCGTGGAAGTTCTTCTGTGAAGAGAATAGGAAGTGTGCTCAGTACAGCCACGGAGGTGCAGATGATATGCAACTCTGTTGGGAATAAAATCAGGCGCCTGACGGAGTAGGGAATCATGGCTGCGGAGCCTCTGTCAGCAACTGTGGGTGAGTCAGCAGATATCGGAGTAGTATCACACTCGGGCTGCTTTCCCTAAGTTCATTGTAAGCTGTTGAAATAATCGGCATGGAAGCGGCAGAGAGAGGTAATTTCTCTTCCTCCAGTATTTTATCGAGAAATACAGAACGCTCGATTAAACCATGTTGCCGACAGCACTCCGCCGCTTGCCGCAGTAATTCAGGGGTGATGGATTCCGGCTCACAGTACCGCAACGCAGCGTCTGTTAGTAGTGTGTTCCGAATTGCTTGCAGTTGATCTGGCTGCTCTCGGAAATCTTTATCTATTTCATCCGGAGGTGTTTGCCCGCTTAACTTGAGTTGTAGGCGCAGAGCTTTTTCCGCCAATTCCGAGTCAAGTGAATCCGCACATTTCTTTATATCAGCCATCGCCCGTTCTCCTTCCTGCGCAACCAGCAAATCCAGCAGTTTTATCATGGGTGCTGCCGCATAACAGTCTATCATATCCTCTTTACTGACCGGGAGCATGCTGTGGAGCTTTTGCAGAGCTAATCTTAGTTTGCCGGGATTGACCGGCCAGTTGAGCCGGTGCAATTCTCTGAGCAAAAGACCGGGCATTTCTTCCAAAAAATGTTCCCCGTGTTCCCAATAATTGAGCTCGTTGATATAGTGATACGTTTTGTCAGGTTCCGCTAAACGCATGAAGTCCAGACAGTCTCCGAGGGCACCTTCCGGGATGTGTCGTAGAGAGTCCTGTTGCATCAGTCCCAGAAATAGTTTTTCGGCGCGTTCATAGGCGGGTTTACAGTAGCGGCGCAGAAGATAGGCTTTGCTGCCATCCGAAATGGCGTGGCGTTGTTGAGCGGTTCTCAGCCGCAGGTATCGGAGGAGTGAGGATGTATCGAACGGCAGTCGCAGTGTGAGCTCCCGCGGGAGCCGATGGTGTTGGGAGAGTTCTTGCATCAACTCAGGCATGCCGTTGATATAAAACATGGCATTACAACCGCTGCGATTTTCCTGCAAGGGATTGGCGCCTGATCCCAGCAGCAGCCCTATGATGGGGGACAGGTGTTTGCGCTGTTCCGGGGGCATGGTGGAAACCAGTCGGCATACCCGTATCAGCAAGGTATCCCCATTGGCATCAACTTCCTGCGGTAACAAGGGAGTAATAATTTCGATGGGAGCCTTAGACTCCACGCCCGTTCCGTTTGCCCAGCAGACGGATGCAAAGGAAATCGCAGCCATGGATGATATTCTCATGTCCTCCTCACACTTTAATGAAAATCATCTCCTCTGTCAATCTGTAATTTTCTCTTCCGGGGCGGAAGACGTTCTAAAATCCTTTTCATGCTGTAGGATGAAACGGGCAGTGGCGCATTCCAGCTCGTATTTCCAGAAGTGACTGTCAGCGGTTATTGCATCAAGCCTTTCGGCATCGTGCAGAGATGCAGCGATAGCACGGTATGCCAGTGCTGCCCGCGTAGCTCCCACTTCTTCCATGGCAGTGAACACGGCCTCCTGCCGTTCTTTGGGCATGTTATTAAACCAAATATCTTCCTGAGAGGTGAGCAATAACGCTTTACGGAGGGCCGGTGTATCCGCTTCTCTGCCTCGGGTCTCGAGCCATTCCTGCACTGCATAGCATTTAGCTGTTGGTAATCCGATTTTGAGCAGTTTTGCCTGAAGTGCTCCTGCCTGCATCGCGGGGCGTGAATCTTGTTCATAGAGCGCAATTTCGGTATCCGCATCCGGGCAGCGCCCCAGTAATTCCAACATTTCGGCGGCCATGTCATGCTGATGTTGCTCAATCATGACTTCTGCCGCCTGACAGATGAGTTCTTTCGGCAGAATCAGAGTAGGGGTTTCGGTGAGACTTTGAAGAACCGCCAGAGCTTGTGGGTGCTGGTCTTTCCATACCAGTGAATCCGTCCAGAGCGGCATATTTGCCAATAAACGGGAGGTCCGGGCGGGGTCGATACGAGACATCAGGTCAATTCCGGCACTAAGAGCTTCCACGTAGAGTGGATTTTGCCGCAAGACGGTGTCCGGAGTCAGAATTTGGGCGATGGTATCAAAATGTTCTGCAGTCGGGGCGGATACGGTGTTGCAATTGTCGGTGTTTTCCCGAAGATGTGCACGGCAAATCTCTCTTGGCAGCTCATCTTTGCAGTCCCAGCGAATGGGGGGGGCGGACAGACTGATTCCCCTTTCCCGAAGTGTTTGTACCACTGCGGGATTTGTCAGCAGAAAATCAAGAGGCGTAAATCCCGGGTATTCAGGGTCGTTGTCGGCCTGTATGGAGGCATTTGCTCCGTGTCTCAGCAGGAGCTCAGCCATGGGAAGTGCGGCAGCCCCATTTTCAAGTTGGAAACTCAGTCCTGTAACGAGAGTAAACAGAGGAGTGGCTCCGTGGAGATCCTGAGTGTTTGCTGATAAGCCGTTTTTTAGGAGCAGTTCTGCACTTTTCATGTATGCTTGTTGCCCGGTATTGTTGGCTGTCACAAAATGCAGCAGCAAATGGTCTCCCGGTGTAAGTTTCCCATTTCTCCTTTGTATAAGATGTTGTAACGCCGTACTCCAGCCATTCTCTGCTGCTATTTTGCCGATGGACAGGGGAATATTGTTTTCATCGGTTCGAAAATCATCCAGCGTGTCCGCTTTTTGTAACAGGGCAAGATAGATGCTCTCATGGCTGCAAAGCTGACCTTCACGCTGCATGTTGACTGTAGCTCCGGCGTTTAAAAGATGGTGTGTGAGGGTGAGTATTTCACTTTCATCTGCACCAGCTGAATCTGTGGATACGGCCAGAAGCAGAGGCGTAGCTTCAGCTTCCGCCACTCCGCAAAATCCCGCGCTCCTGAGAATCGCATGGGGGGATGCCCCATCCTGCAACAGGCAGCGTGCCAGTTCTGCATGCTTGTATAAACAGGCCAGATGCAACATGGTGAGACCGGTTTTTGGGGTGGCATACGCGGCATCGGCGGTGGCTGAGAAGTGCCGGAGGAGTTCATCTATTTCTTCTGCCTCCTCTTGGCTCATGTCTCCTTCCTGCAGCGTGACCATCATTTCTTCCTGTAACTGCGCAAACTCCGCTCCGGCTTTTGGGGTAGCGCTGCCGACAGGGTGTTGCTCGCAGCCAAGTTGCAGCAGCATGACAGACAGTAGGGCAAGAATACATGGTGTCGTCTTTCTCACGCTGCCATTGTATCATATCCGTACTGATCAGCAAGTTTTTTTCCTTCCTGACAGGGGCATGAAAAGAATGACCTTGCTAGAGGCTTGTGTTAGTACAATGTTTTGTGATAGAGCTTTGCATATGCAGGAAATCCCTTACTTAATAGGTTTTACAGCGGGCGAACTTTCGCCTTGGCTGAGCACGCGTTTTGATTTGCAGGCATATCTTCGCGGTGCTGCAAAAATGAGTAACGTGCTGACATTGCCGTATGGCGGGGTGCGACGACGTCGCGGTTCGGAATACGTCGGTCAGGCAGCCGCTGAGGGCAGTGCGGCGGTCAAGCTGTTTCCTTTTCGCTATTCGGAAACGGATGTGCTGATGCTGGAGTTTTTCTCCGGCGGTATGAGAGTTTATAAAAACGGTGAATTGTTGCACTATCAAGGAGAACCCTATGTGCTGACCACCCCTTGGATTGCCCCCTCAGTTGTACAGAGTCTACGCTTCTGTCAGATTAATGATGTGGTTTATGTAACAACAGTAATGCATCCGCCCATGATGCTGATTAGGGATTATGATACGCATTGGTATTGCCGGGAGGTTGAATTTAAACCTTTCCCCCGGGAAACATATTTACTGCAGAACGATATCCTGCATGTGGAGATGGAGGCCAATAATACTTATGCTACGTTGACTCTGGATAGTGGCAGCAGCCGTGTCTTCCTCTCCTCCATGGTTGGGAGGGAATATCTGATGGCTGATGCTGAAGTGCCTACAGTCACTCTCTTTCAGGGGGAAGCTTTTGACCGGGCGAATTTGGCTAACTTTGTGGAGTTTTACAAATATACCGTTCCGGTAGGGACGGGAGGTTACGTGAAAAATGAAGTCAGCAACCTGTACCGTTACTACACCTGTATTAGGGAATTCAATGCAACGCATTTTAACGGCAGCAAGGATCCTGATGATTATCCTAACTTCTTTATCCCCGGATTCATGTGGCTCAATGCTGACGGTCAGCCATATGAAGTTTGCTCGGATTGGGAAATCCGAACAAATGGTGAATGGGATGCCACGTGGGAATTATGGCGCAGTTATGATACGCCGGAGCAGGAACCGGATTTCGGATTGTGGAGTTGGACTCGTGTCAAAACATTTTCTCAGAGTGATTTTTCCGAACGTCAGAATTTTGCCCTGAGTGGGTCGGAACCGTATCCGTGCCGCATGGTGCTCGTTTGTCGCTCCTCCCGAGCATTGTCCATTGAGCCTATGCTGTATTTCCGTTCGTTGGGTGGGCATCGGGAATACATGTTCAAAATCATTTCCGTGACTAATGCTCGCAAGGCTCGCGCAGAGGTGGTCAGCAGGTATCTGGGCGGCAATAAAAGTTTCTCTTCCAGAAGCTGGAGTTTCGGGGCTTTCGGAGGATTAATGTATTTTCCTCGCTTTGCTGCATTTTATCAGGGAAGACTTTGGCTGAGCGGCATCCCGGGTATGCCGACGACACTTCTGGGGAGTAGTACGGATGATTTCTCAAACTTCCGAGTCGGTTCCAATGATGATGATGCATTGCATCTTACCATAGCCTCAGACAATCAAAGTGAAATATGCTGGATTTGTGCAGCGCGCGAACTGCTTTTGGGAACTACAGAAGGGGAGTGGGTTTTGTCTTCTGGCTCAGGACCGACCCTCACGGCCGCCTCTGTAGGTTTCCGGCGCCAGTCATCCGTGGGAAGCGCAGGATTGCCACCATTTGCCGTTGAGAATACGGTTCTTTTTATTCAACGTGGCGCTAAGCGCTTACGTGAAATATCATACAAATTGGAGGCAGACGGATTTACTGCTACGGATACCAGTTTGCTGGCGGAGCATTTGCTTCGTTCCGGGGTGCAGGAGTGGTGTGTGCAGAGAGGGAGCAATTTTTACGTATGGCTTCTGATGAAGGATGGAACCGTAGCAGTGCTGACACTAAATCCGGAGCAAAACATTACGGCTTGGCAAAGCATGGAATTCAGCGGTCGCCGGGTGGTGCAAATTGCCACACTGCCTGGAGAAAACGGAACGGAGGATGAAGTTTGGTTGGCTATGTATAACCCCCTTAGCGGGCATCTTTCTCTGGAGCGTATCAGGGAAACTTCCTCTTATTTGGACGGTTATGTTTCGGTTACTGTAAAGAGAGCAGGGAAATTGGAAGGTCTTACGCATTTGGCAGGAATGAAGGTCTGTTACGGCTCCGCTGATGCAAACACTGAAAAAATGAGTACAGGTACTGTTTCACCCGATGGGGTTTTGACTGTTAGTAATGCTGTTGTGGGAAGCGTATATAAAGTCGGTCAACCCATTGTATCGGAGTTGCAGACAATGCCGTTGGAAGGCCAAAACAGCTTTAACTCTGTACGACAAATGAGCCGGGTAAGACTCCGTTTGCTGGATAGTGATTTGAATTTCAGTTATAAAACCACCAACAGCAGCCGTTGGGAATCATATTCCCCTTCTATTGATAAACTGACCGTGCCTTTTAGCGGTTCTGTCAGATTGTCTCAGATGCCCTGTGCTGATGTGGGGCAGGGGTTCGCCCTACGCTACTCCGGGTTAGGAGATTTCTGCCTGCTGTCTATGACTATTGAGGTGGATTACCACGCAAAATAATTCTCCTCCGGAGAGGGGGCTTGGTGTACGCTTTTCAGTGCAAGTTCAAAGGCGCGAATGGTGCTGGAAGGGTTGGCAAGCCCCTTGCCTGCAATACTGAAAGCGGTACCGTGATCCGGACTTACTCTCAGTCTCGGCAAGCCGATGGTGGCATTTACTGCATTATCAAAATCCAGCAGTTTGAGAGGAATGAGCGCCTGATCATGATACGGGGCAACGATGGCATCGTACATCCCCGCTGCCGTATCTCTGTACACACAATCCGGCACGCAAGGACCGTGGAAAACTCCGGGTTCATGGCGTTGAAGTTCAATAACAGCCGGTGTGATAATTTGGGATTCCTCATTTCCGAATGCCCCTGCTTCACCATTGTGGGGGTTGAGTCCGGCCAGGGCAATGCGCGGATTACTTTTTCCCGTTTGTCTGAGAAATTGGCAGAGTAACAATCCCACCCGAACCAATTCTTCAGTTTTAAGCATTGACGATACATCTTTCAGCGCCACATGAGTAGTGGTTAGGGCTACTGTTAATCTTTTGCCGGTCAGACACATGGCAAAGTTTTTTACTCCAAGTCTTGCTGCGAAGAATTCTGTCTGCCCCGGAAAGCGAAAGCCAACTCGGTGCAAACTTTCTTTGCAGACGGGCGCTGTTACCACGGCATCGATGCTGCCTTCTTTCAAAGCGGAAGCCGCATTTTCCAACTGTTCCAGAGCCGCTTCGGCTGAGCGTTGAGTTGATTGTCCGGGTTCAACTATAATTTTCCTTCCCATGCAACGGTATTCCGCATGCCGGGAGAGATGCGGAAGTGCTGCGGAAATAACTTCCGGACCTATCCCTGCCTGATCACCGAGTGTGTAGCCAATGACGGGGCGTTGCAGGCTGCTCATTTCTTTTCTCCTTGGTTTTTCGGTGTTTGTTTCGCTGCCGGTATTTGCGGGCGGTAGGAGCGTTCGGTGTTGATGTATTGTTCATTTGTATCCCGTGGCTCAAACCTCAACTCTGCATTTACTGATATGTGGTAGACAGCCGTTGCCACCAGACCCAGTATTATCGGGATTAATAGTAAACTGCCCAAACACGTTCTCATGACCTCATTTTACCGTCCATTGTCTGGGAAATCAAGTCTTCTATGCGCAAAAACCCTCTGCATACGCAGAATGAGCGTGACAAAAGACATTCTTATGATTATATAGGAGCTATATGCACTATACACCATACACTCTTTATCCGATTGGCGCCATGAGCGCCCGCGCAGCTGCTCAGCCCCGCGAGGGTGTTCTGCTCCGTGGCGATAACGGTGGTTATGCCTGCCTCCAGCCCTGGACGGAGCTGGGTGACTCCCCTCTGGAATATGAGCTGGATGCCCTTCGTGACGGCAATCCGCTTCGTTTGGGCCAGCGTGCCCTTAAGTGTATTGAGATTGATGGTGCAGCCCGTGCCAATGGCGTGAATCTTTTTGAGGGGCTGCGCGTGCCCCGCAGCCATGCCACGCTGACCGTCAGCACGACCCCCTCTCAGGTGTACAACCTGCACCAGCGCGGTTTCCGCGTCGGTAAGCTCAAGGTGATTCCCAAGCTGGCCTCCACGGTGGAGCGTCTCGTGAATCTGGCTTCCATGGTGCCGGAGTGGAAGTGGCGCGTGGATTTCAACTGCACCCTCTCTCCGGAGGATGCCCTGAAGTTCTGGGATATGCTGCCGCCCGCCATGCGTGAGCGCATCGACTTCATCGAAGACCCCTGCTATTATGATGTGGAGGTCTGGCAGAAGCTGCAGGATGCCGGTATTCCCCTTGGCTACGATATGCCGGTGCAGAATGAGAGCATCATCCCGCAGCGTACCACCAAACCCATGATGCGTATCGTGAAGCCCGCCCGCCACCACAGCACCACGGGGCTGCCGGTGTTCACCACGTACATGGATCACCCCCTGGGGCAGTGCTGGGCTGCGTACAATGCCGCCGTGTTCTACAGCGACAAGCCGGCAGAGGAGGTGCCGCTCTGCGGTCTGGTGTCTCACCACGTGTACCGTCCCAATGCCTTCTCTGAGGAACTGGGCATGAACGTGACTCCGGAGTTCCATGCACCTGCCGGTACGGGCCTTGGCTTCGACAAGCTGCTCGCTGCGCTTCCCTGGCGTACGCTCTGATACATTCCTTTTATACCGTAAAAAGAAGCGGCACCATTCGGTGTCGCTTCTTTTTTGATAAATTGCGGTGCGTTCGTAATCAGAGCTTCGGCTTTTTGGGTGTCAGCTTGCCGCCCTTGCCCTTGAAGCTTGTGTTAGGCAGCCATGTCTGGTTGCGGCCCAGGAACGCAATCTTACCGCGCACAATCAGGTTCTTGCCGTCGCGCCAGATTTCGCAGCCGTACACCTTGCCCTTGACCGGATCCAGCACTTCGCCGCCGGAATAGGTATCACCGTCCTTTTCCAAATCCCAGATGATATCCAGCCCCAGAACGCTCGGTGAACCCGGAATTTTGGCCTTGGCGCTCTTGTCCTTCAGCAGTTCAACAACACGGCCATAGTATTTGCCCTGGTGCTCGTAAATCTGCACCACGCTCTTGGCATCCTTTGTTTCGTCATCAATGGTTGTCCAGAAGCCAACGATACCGTCAGCCGCCTGAGCCACCATGCTGCACAGTGCCAGCATACCTGTTATCAGAATGTTTTTCATGGCCTTTCTTTTTTGGAGGTTATATGTAGAGGTAACCCTACCCTAAAGTATACTCTAGCTTTTGTCAAGCATTTTACAAATAAAAATCCCCCGCAGAAAAACTCAGCGGGGGAGGAAGAGAGAGGAAAATCAAGCTGTCAGATGAGCTCCTTGAGCCTGTTGACCGTGATACCGGGCACGGTGATAGTGGAACCGTCGGGGCGACTCAGAATCGGGGATCCGTCGTGTGCCACTCCGCAGAAGAACCCACAGATACGTTCGCTATCGGTGATGGCAACCACCGGGCGGCTGCTGCCCCAGGCTTTTTCCAGCATCGGCTTGATGGCCTGCAGACCACCGTCCATGAAAAGCTTGAGAACCTCAGCCAGCTTGTCGCCCAACTCGGCACGAAGCCCACGCACAGTGGGGCAGGTGCGCACCAAATCCTCCAGCCGAACCACCGGGTCTGTGGTGCTGCCGCTCAAATCGCGGATATCATTGTGCATGTTGATACCGATACCGATGGAGGCCATGTTGGCACTCGGGCGTTCCACGAGAATACCGGCAAGCTTGGCACGACCGACCAGCACGTCATTCGGCCAGCGCAGACGCAGTCCTTTGATGTTGTATTTGGCAAGGGTTTCCATGATGGCCGCACCCGCCACCAGCGGCAGTACGCCCCAATGAAGATCCGTACGTGCTTCAATCGGCACGTTGTAGGTAGCCCAGAGACCGCCGGGCGTACCATACCAGGCGCGGTTGAAGCGACCTCGCCCTTTGGTTTGGCTCTCACAGTTTACGACACTCCACGGCGGCAGCTTGCGTGCCACGTTGAACGTCGATTCGCACTCCGTTACTTCCTTGATTTGCCAGTTAATGCTCACGCAGTCTATCATACAACACCCCTTTGCCCACGTCCATACCAAAAGCGCAAAAAATGACAAAAGTCATCAAAAAATGTTGGTTGGAGCATCGTTTTCTGCTATGCTGACGGTGTGCTGAGTGTAAGAAGACCACGTATCCCCTCCCGCCATGCGGCAGAACTTTATGAGAAGGCTTTTCCGTTCTGCGAAAGGAGAAGCGAAGAGAGTCATATAGCCAAGGTCGCGTTGGAGGCAGATTTCTTTGCGATGGAACTCTATACGGATGCCGGAATGTTTGTCGGAATTCTGTATTATTGGTACTGGCCGCAGCATTCTCTCCTGTTTGTGGAGCATCTGGCCATTGCCGAACACCTGCGGGGCATGGGGTACGGGCATGAGGCTCTCAGACTCGTTCAACTGCCGGGAACTTGCGTACTTCTGGAAATAGAACCGGTTGTGGATGCTCAGAGTACCCGCAGACTTTCCTTTTATGAATCGGCCGGATATATACGCCTGCCATACCCGCATGTCCAGTTGCCGTACCACTGCGGCGGCTCTGCTGTTCCTCTTGAGCTGCTCTCCCTCCGAAGCGATGGTAAACCCGCATCCGAAGCGCAGGTGGCGCTTCTGGAGCATTTGCTGCATACGCAGGTAATGCTTCCGATTCATGCTTGAAATCTGACGTGTTAGCGATTCTTATTGTTATTTTGCGTCAACGCGATGAACCTGAAGCAATCTGCTTGCCGGTGAGGCATGTGCGGGTCTGCAACATTCCTGTTGCGTTTTTTCTGCCATTTCACTTAATTGTCTTGTTTTCGGAGAGAGTATTGGGTAGAATCCTCTTCGTTGATTAGCAACACCCCAGCCCGTATTTATGGAGATAAAATCCCTCATGCCTATCGCCTGCAGTTGCCTGCTGCTCTCTGTGTGCAGCGATGAGAATGTGCTGACTGAGGATGTGGTGGAGCGTAATTTCAATATCCCCTGTGAGCAATTGAGGATGACTCGTTCCACATTTAATGTTGATTTGAATGTGTTGGTTATCGATTTGGCTGCTGCGCCGCAGACTGAGTTTTATGAAGCTCTTACGGCTCGCGGCTGGAAGCCGGTTGAGCACCGGGAAGGTTGCTATATGTATGAGAGAATGTATTTGTCATTTGATCGTCAGGATAATAGTCTGGTGATAAAATCATTTTTATGAACAAGGTTGAAAAGGATGTAACCTGCGGGAGATCGGGCGGGAGTTTGCTTCTGTACCTGTTATTGATTGTTCCGCTGTATTGGGGAGTGATGCTGCTGCATGGGCAGTTGTCGGAAACGGATGCCCGGGATGCCTGGAATAGGGTGGCGGCTCCGTGGCTGGGAGATGCCCCGACCGGAATTGGCGCCGCTGATTATGAGCCGCTTCACCCGGAGCAATTCGCGTACAGAGTATTTATCATTCCTCCCGGCGGCGATTGGAAGGCTCGTATTATCAGCGTTTTTGACATGCAGGGTGAATATGCAGGAGAGGATGAGGAGAAACGCCGTGTGCTGCGAAAGACCTTGGGCTACAAAGGGGCATTCCGTGTATATGATATGGGGGGGGCAAAACGCTGTGTGCGGGAAATACTGCCGGAAGAAAACCGCCATGTCTGCTATTCCCCTTCGCTCATGTCCCCCTATTTGCTGGAGTTGCCGGACGGCAGATTGTTGTTCTGTGCGGATGATGTCAACGCTGAAAAGGATTCAGCTAACGCTGTGACGCTCAGCCCGCCGCACCCGCAGTACCTGAGTGATTTTCCTACATGTCGTTTGCTTTGCCGAGCCTCGTTGGGAGTGGGGGTATTTCTCTTTCCTGCTCTGTTTTGCTGTATCGGCTGTCTCTGGGTGCAGCGCAGACGTCTGCGCGATGCTTCCACGCTTTGCATCTGCCTGGTGTTGCCGCCTTTGGCTGCGTTGGCTGTAGAGATGGCTGCGTTGTATCTGAACGGCAATCCCTATGAGCCATTGGCTGTATTCGGTCACATCTTTTTTAACTTGGTTGCAGCCTGCGGATTGGTATTACTTACCTTTGTTGTTCGGTGCACTTGTCGGATTTTCCGTCTTGTCGGGCGCTCTCATGTTTGATATAGTGACGCAGTTGCTATGATACGATCTGTCAAACCGGAGGATGCCGCTGCCATAGCCGCCATCTATAATGAGTATGTCCTGCGCACAACTATTTCCTTTGAGACGGAAGCTGTCTCCGAGGATGAGATGCGGGAGCGCATCAGGCGCTTTTCGGCGGATTATCCATACATCGTGGAAGAATCAGACGGGGTGATACACGGCTATTGCTATGCTCACCCATGGAAAGAGCGCGCCGCTTACTGCCGCAGTTGGGAAACCACTATTTACCTGCGCTCCGACTGCGTTGGACAGGGGATAGGAAGCCGTCTTATGCAGGAGCTCATTGCCCGCTGTCGTGCTGCAGGGTGTCATACCCTCATTGCCTGTATAACAGGTGATAATACCACCAGCCGGATGTTTCATGAGCAACTGGGGTTTGCCTCCGTATCCCGATTCCGAGAAGTAGGTGTCAAGTTTGGGCGCTTCCTGGATGTAGAGGATTATCAGTTGATATTGTAATCTTGTATGCCGCCGCCTCAGTGCAGGTATGGAGTCGGATCGGGAATGCCGGCCAGAGGTTCTCTTTCCGTCCCGTCAGCGGACGTTACGGTGGCGGCGGTATCTTTTCTGCGCTGGCGGAATTGGTCATTGATACGCCAGCGTGTGATGTGCCACAGCCACATCTTGAATGAGCCCTTCGTCGGGTCGTACATATTCTTGACGCTCTACTTGGCTATCGTCAGCACCGTTTCCTGCACCACATCCCAAGCCTCATCCTCCCGCAGTCCTGCCTTGAGCGCTACGGAGTAGATGAGCCTCCAATAGGTGCGGTAGAACTCATCCCAGCTCTTCTGGTCTTTCCAATCCCCCAGCCTCATGATGAGACTGCGGCGCGTGCGGGCGGCGAACTGTTCCAGTTCGTCGTCTGTGGGAGTGTTCAGTTTTTCGGTATCAGGCTGCGCCACAGCGCGATGTTATCACAAACGGAGTCATGTGGCAAGGAACAAGTTCACTGCCACCCCCTTTGGGTTCGATTTTATTTTGAGGTAATACGCTTCAATTCTTCTTTGAGAGCTGCGAAATCGGAACCCCGGTATTTGTCACTGACTAGCCTGACTTCTCGGGACGCGAAAACGCTCCGTCATGCTCTCAGAGTAGAGAGCTTGCTATTTGGTCAAGATGGGTGGCTATATCCCGGAACTCCCGGTTCATATCTAAGGTGAGCACCGTGATGGTGGTGTCGTGCATCGGTATCTCTACGTCAGGCTGGAGCAGGGCATTCGTGCGGGCGTAGAGCAGCATCCCGTATACCTCTTCATTCGGGTGTAACCTGCGATAATTGTCTACATAGGTGTATATCTGGTACAGGTTGTGGCTGTGAATGCTGTGGCTGTCTCCGAAACGGTGCTGCAGATTATCGGCGTAGAACTTGGCATCGATGATGAGCGTTTTCTTTCCGCCTCTCAGGATGACATCCGATTGCATGACCGGCAGGAAGGGACTGCGATTTCCCACAAGCGCCCAGGCAATCTGTTCTGAGCTGCTACGCAATTCCGGATGCTCCCTCCGGAAGTAGTTAAGGATGAACTTCTCATACAGTCTGCACAAATCCTTATCATCGAAGAACTGCTTCAGTTTCATGCTGCCGTCCTCCTGCGTCTGGAGCAGGTTGCGGAGTATCATGCTGCAAATGCCCATCAGCAACTGATAGCTCTCATTATTCCGGTTGTACTGCTGCCTCCAATGGATGAGTTGGGGTGCAATTTCCTCCACATCCCGGAAATAGTGCAGCAATTTCCGCAGACCTTGTTTCTGTCTGTGGCAGATGTTTTGCCGGAGCAGGAGTAGCATGGTCGTTTTCAGAATGCGATTCCTGTAACAGTTTTCGTCAAAGCAATCATACTCACAAACCATCCTGCCACTCAGCCGAGAGAGCGTGCGGACTGATTCGGAAAGATTGATTTTGCCGCGAAGGCTCTGCGTGTTTTCGGTAATAGGGTGATACCCCTTTTCCAAGCCGCGTTTCAGTTGGGCCGAAATACCGTGGATGAGTATCTCTGCTAGCAAATCCACCACGTTCGGAAAATCTTCCGTTGAGCAACGCACATACCCGCCGTCTTTCAGCTTGTGAAAGACATAGGAAAGCATGTAGTACACGTTGCGGATGGGTATCATTTGATACTGCTGATGAGGGTTCTGCTCCAGTTCTCCACCTTATCCGTTTCATCAAACCAGTATTCTTCCAGCAGGGGAATAAGCTCATAGTTGATGATGGATTGCAGGTGCTCGTCCGTTATGTCATCTTCCAGACAGAAATAGCTGTGACCGATTCGGAATCCTTTGCCAAGAGAATCATCCCGGCATATTTCTGCATTGAGCTGCTCAATAGTCTGAATCAGTTGCTCCAGTTTCTTGTTTCCTGCAGACTGTAAGAAGCGTACAAAACCCTCCGTCCGGAACGCCGGTTCCAGCTCAAAAAAGGCAAAACGGCGGCGCAGCGCGTAATCCAGCATGGCGAGACTACGGTCTGCCGTATTCATCATGCCGATGATGTAGAGGTTTTTCGGAATGTAAAAGCGTTCATCGGAGTACAGCAGCGGCATCGCATGTTCCGAACCGCGGTAATGACTTTCCATCAGCATGAACAGCTCGCCGAATATCTTACTGAGATTGCCGCGGTTAATTTCATCGATGATAAAGAAATAATCATTCTCCGTATCTGCGGCAGCTTCCTTGCAGAATTGATAGAAAGGACCGTATTTCAGCACAAAGTCGCTGCCGTTCGGTCGGTATCCCATGATGAAGTCCTCATAACTGTAACTCTGGTGGAACTGAATCATCATGATTCGCGTATCATCCTTACAGCCCATCATCGACCACGCCAGCCTCCTGGCACTGTAGGTTTTACCCACCCCGGGCGCACCTTGAAGGATGATATTCTTTTTCTGCTTCAGCTTAGCTAACAGTTCATCATATTTGCCTTCGGAAAGATAAACCTCCTGCAAAAACTCTTCTTTCCCATAGCTTGGGATAGCTTCTTCTTCCATCATATCTGCCTCCGGTGCAGGGCTCTCAGCTAAACCCAATTCCTCTATGGCCTGTACCAGTTCCTTTCTTAACTTCCAGATAAATTGGTCGTTTTCATCGTACCACCCCTCAAAGGGAATACACCAGTAGGTGCCTTTGTTTGTGTCCTTTCTCTTAACCTCAAAACGGTTAAGATGTGCAATGATGCTTTTCCCCAGACTTTTGACGATTCCATTATACGGAGAGCCCTTAAGAGACGGATGAAGCCGTTCCATCACTTCTTTAGTGCTGCTTTGGTGTCCGGGACATTGATACCATGTCAATACCATTTGGAGAGCCTTTTCATTGAAAATGCTCGACAGTTGGAGCATCTCCACCCATTCTTCAGCCGTAACATCAATATCAACATGATACTGTCCGTCTACGACGGAGAGTTCCAATAGCTTTCTCTCTGTGCCGGATTTTCTTTCTTGATTAATTCGTTCCGATTCCATCCACGCATAGTGTGAGAAAGAGACAAAGTTGTCATATCGTGAGCTGCCGGATATGATATGGCGCACTTGTTCTGTGATGCGTAAATAATCGGCAGCAGACGGAGCATCTGATTGATTTTCTTTTACTGGATTAGGAATTTTGCTTAAATCAGAGTCCGTTTCTATAAACCATCGGTTTCTGCCATCAAGACTGAGATAGGTAAGGGGGCGAATCCAGAATAGCCCCATGCTCAGATTCCAATTAACCCCTTTTTGTTTCTTGCATTGATTGTACAGTCGGATAAAGTTTTCCTCATTTTCCTTGGTGGGGGATTCTGCATATTCTATGGCACCGTCAAACATCTGCCACAGATTGGGGATGTCCATGTCATCCCTTTCTCCTGCAAACCAGTAAAAAGTTGCCATTTGTGGGTTAAGAACTGGAATGCCGTCAAAGGAAGATGGAGTTTGAAGCTCCATCTTCAATTCCCGGAGAAGATTAGATAGAATTTTTTTGCGATTATCGTCTGTAAGTCGCTTATTGAACAAACCAAAGACGGTGAAAGGGCAAATGTCTGTCAGCTCATGCCCATTGCGTTCCAGAGTGGGAAGCTTCATCTCCGCAGCAGCGAACGCGTTTTTGATGTGTTCAATCAGCGCCGGGCGATTTTGCTTGAACTCCAGAAGCTTGTCTGCCAGCCGGGTGTACACATTTACCCATTCATAGTTGCCTTGCGGTGCGGAGGTAGAGAGAGAGGTTACAGATGTTTCGGGCATGGGAAAAGACTAACACCTTTTCCTTTGGCTGTCAAGAAACATACACCGTTGGGTCGGGGATGCCGGCGGCAGCGAAAGATTCACGGCGTTCACGGCAGGTGGCGCACTGTCCGCAGTGCAGTTCTCCGCCGCAGTAGCAGGAATAGGTGTGGGAGAAATCTACCCCCAGTTCGGCACCAATGGCGGTTATTTCTTCCTTAGTGTTGGAGATGAAGGGACGCAGGATTTGCAGGCTCGCATAGGTTCCCAGAGAGATAGCGCTTGCCATGGCAGCCATGAAATCCTCGCGGCAGTCGGGGTAGAGGGCATGGTCGCCATTGTGGGCAGCGATGACGATACCCTCTGCTCCGTTGCTCTCCGCAATACCGGCGGCGATGGACAGGAAGATGCCGTTGCGGAACGGTACAACTGTTTGTTTGAGGTTGTCCTCAGCGTAATCGGCGGCAGGTATGGCATCTGCCCCGCTGAGCAGGGCACTCTGCAGATGGGCGGAAATGCTGCGCAGGTCTATCTCCCGATAGGATATGCCGAGGCTTTCTGCCTGCCAACGGGCGCAGGCAAGCTCCTGTACGGCGTGATTGCTGCCATAATCGAAGGAGAGGGCGCAGACCACCTTGTGTCGGCGGTGCGCCCAATGAAGTGCGGTTGTGGAATCCAGACCGCCGGAAAGCAGGACGGCTACATTCATGCAGGGCGGTTTTCCGGCTTGTGTTCTGCGGTACAGGTAAGCTGAATACCACCACGAGCCCCGAACCGGCCTTCCACTTTCATCCATGCGGGGTCAACAGCTGCTACGAGGTCATCCAGAATACGGTTCACGACCTGTTCATTGAAGGCGGCGTAGTTGCGGAAAGAGACAAGGTAGTACTTCAGACTCTTGGTCTCCACCACCTTGTCAGCGGGACAATAGGTAATGGTGAGATGGCAGCTGTCCGGTTGTCCCGTGACGGGGCAGAGCGAGGTGAACTCATGCGTGGTGAGGGTCACCACATAGCGCCGCTGCGGGCTGCGGTTCGGGAATGCCTCCAGTTTGGCATCCTCCGGGCTGCGGTAGAATTCGGTGTGCTTGCCGAGCAGAGAAAGGTCTTTGTTATCCATGTCAGAGATTATGCTTTAGTGAGTTTGTAACCATCCTTACCGTCTTTCATGGCCCAGCCAAGCTCTGCGAGCTTGCCACGCAGGGCATCGGCGGTGGCCCAGTCCTTAGCCAGACGCGCAGCCCAGCGTTCATCTGCGATGGCTTTGATGTCGGCCGGCACTTCAATGTCTGCGTCAGGGTCAGGCAGTTGCAGCCCGAGAGCCTCCATGATGAAACGGAATGCTTTCCATACTTCTCCCGCCGCTGCGGCATCCATTTCCGCAGGCTTGATGCCCTTGATGGCGCTGAACACGTGGCCGAGTGCCTCCGGCCCGTTCAGGTCATCCTCCAGACTGTCCCATGCGGGTTGGAATGCCCCGAGAGCAGGGGCTTTCTTCACTAAATCGCGGTAGGTGGGTTCCTTTGCGCCGCTGGCTTTAGCCAGTTCTTTATCGAATCTCCCCAGCTTGTTGAGGGCGCTGGTGGCATCCTTCATGCCGTTGAGAGTAAAGTTAAGCGGGCGGCGGTAGTAAGCGCCGGCCAGCACATAGCGCAGGGCTGCGGGGGTATAGCCCATTTCCTGCAGCTGGTCAAGGGTGTACATGTTGCCCAAGCTCTTGCTCATCTTGGCTCCGTCTACCAGCAGGTGGGTCACGTGGAACCAGTGGCGGGCAAACTCACCGCCGCAGGCACAGCGACTCTGGGCAATCTCATTCTCATGATGCGGGAATACCAGGTCTACACCGCCGGAGTGCAGGTCAAAGGTGTCGCCCAGGTATTTGTGGCTCATGGCAGAGCATTCCAGATGCCAGCCGGGACGCCCCTCACCCCAGGGAGACGGCCAGAAGTTAGGCCCATCTTCCGGACGGCGAGCTTTCCACAGCACGAAGTCGGCCACGCTGTCCTTTTCGTATTCATCCGTATCGGCGCGGGTGTTGGCCGTCTTGCCGAGGTCAAGCTCCTGGCGGTCCAGATGAGCCAGTCTGCCGTAGTCGGCATAGGAAGAAATGCGGAAATAAACGGATCCATCGTCGCTCTGGTAAGCGTGTCCGGCATCCATGAGCTTCTGTACGATGTCGAGCTGTTCCTTGATGTGCCCCACGGCGCTGGGTTCCACATGCGGGGCAAGACAGTTGAGCGCCTTGCAGTCATCATGAAACTTGGCTGTCCACTTGGCGGTGTATTCTCCCAGGGGCATACCCTGAGCCTGTGAGTTGCGGATGGTCTTGTCATCCACGTCCGTCAGATTGCGCACATGCTTGGTTCGCAAGCCTCCCAGTTCCACCACGCGGCGGAAGACATCCTGCACCACAAAGGTGCGGAAGTTACCGATATGAGCCGCTGCATACACGGTCGGACCGCAACAGTAGAAGCGCAGCTGCTTACCGTCTTCTGCCTGCACGAGCTTCATCTCCCCCGACTGTGTATCATACAAGTTCAACATAACGCGCGGAAGTATACTCCGTTACACTCCGTATGTCAAGGCAATGCCATGTGTTCACAGGGCAGACGCATTAGAAAGTTCGTGTCATGCTATCACGCCAAGAATATACGGTTTGAATATAGGTTTATACAGTTAACGCAAATTTCTCACGTTGTTGCATTTAGTTACGTTATGTGCGATAATGCGGAAATGTATATTCTGTTAGAGGCCGTTGAATACCCCAGAACAGGCAATGCCAAGCGGTATAAGTTAGGCGACATTCACATTATCGCCATTGCTGCCGGTGTTGCAGGATCTGACAGATGGTATGAAATTGTGGAATATGCATATACAAACGAGGCTTTGTTCCGTAAGTACCCCGAATTGCCGTCCGGAATCCCTTCACTCGATGCGTTTAATCGTGTATTTTCCATCATGGATGCCAGGATTTTTGAGGAAAATGACCAACAATGGATAAAAAATATAACCGTCTCCACCAGGTGATGCACACAGTATTAATGGCAAAACGATATGAGGTGCAGGAGAGAGGGAAGACGCAGACTATGTTCACATGGTGACGTCCTGTCAGATGGAAACTGGCATATCCCTGGTGCAGATTAAGGTGGATGAAGAGAGGCTGTAGACATTCGCAAACTGCTTGGTATGCTCGAGGTATAAGGTTGCACCACCACTATCAGAGCAATGGGCTGTCAGACAAAGATAGAAGAGTAGATAGTGGAGAAACAGTCGCGTTATGTACTAACAGTCAAGGAAACGTTGTACCATAGCACATCTTCGGCTGTTTTAATTCACTCATCTCTTTCCTGTATTCGACTTGAACATAGTTGTCCCGGCATCCAGTTCTGTTGCCCGGAGCAGGATGCACTATTGTCTGGCAGGTCAGTAAATGAGGTTATCCGCTTTTATCCCTTTACTAATTTTTAGTGTAAGTCTGCGAGGCCTGCGACGTTGTTCTACGTTATTTCCAAAAAAAATGCAAGATGAATGGAAGAAATATAAGAAGTGAAAGAAAAATAAGAAGCCTCATAAATCAACGTAATGTGTTGAAATATGAGGCTTTTCAGCGGACAGGGAGGGATTCGAACCCTCGGTACGGTTTTGCCGTACACACGATTTCCAAATGTCGAATAGCGGTTAGTAACAGATTGATAAATGAATGAAATAAGAATTTGCTCTAGGTTTTCTCTTGTTTATCAGTGGAGGTTAGGCGTCTATGAGCTCCGGGTGTTGCTCCAGGATGCGGAGGAGTTTGGAGGTCGCGCCATCCGGGGTGCGGATGCCTTGTTCCCAGTGCCGGATGGCGGCAAGGGAGAGACCAAGAGCAGCGGCAAATTTGCTCTGGCTCAGCCCTAGCTGTGCCCGCAGGGCTTTGATTCGTTCCGGGGTGAAGTCTGTGTCTTTCATGGTGGAGGGGATGAAAAAAGCCACCGGTCAGCCCCCGGTGGCTTTAAAGGAGGTGAGAATGATTTTCTTACCCCAACGGATGCCCTTATTAAACCACATCAGAGTTTTTTGTCAACTCTTTTTTGTGTGCCCCCGCCGAGGCTGAATCGGCGGGAGCTTTTGGTTTAGCGGGTCATTAGCCAGAGTATCTCAAGTAGAGTCTGTACCAATGCCGCTTCCGTTGGGGTTATCGGTCTCATTCTTTCCACCTCCTTTCCGGGTTGTTTCCTGTTTTCGACCGAGCCGCACCTTGCGGCGGGGTGATTATACTACAAAGTATATCTAAACGCAAGCTTTTTCTGCAAAAATA
Organism: Akkermansia sp.; assembly: GCA_045579245.1. Taxonomy (GTDB): domain Bacteria; phylum Verrucomicrobiota; class Verrucomicrobiia; order Verrucomicrobiales; family Akkermansiaceae; genus Akkermansia. The sequence goes on along the minus strand of JAZNLU010000063.1, from coordinate 1,044 downwards.
TGTGAAATAATTGCACAAAAAAAGCCCGCCGGTTAATTTAGCAGTACCGGCGGGCTTGTAATAGAAAGGAGGTTATGTTGTTCACACTTCCTTTAAGCTCTGACGTTATTCTAATCAGACTTGCGTGTGTGTCAAGATTTTTTTCAGGCTATTAGTTCGGGGTGGTTTTCCAGGATGTCGAGTAGTTTCGCGGCGGCTCCGCTGGGGCGGCGCAGGTTGTTCTCCCACTTGGTGAGGGTGGAGAGGGAGATGCCCAGCAGCTCTGCAAGGCCTTGCTGGCTCAGTCCTCGGTGTTCTCTCAGGTCTTTGATGCGGTTGCCTATGTTGCCGCTGCGGTAGTGGCTGGGGCGTACCATGGTGGCTCGTGGGGCGGGCAGGGGGATGTTCTGTGCTGTCAGGGTGGCTACCCAGTCTTCTGCTATTTCTGCCAAGTGGGCGGCGACTTCCTGCGGGGTGGCGGCGTCGCAGCAGTCGCCGCAGATGTCGGGCAGGCTGCCGATGTAGCAGGCGTCTTCGTCACTCCAGCGGATGATTTGCGGGTATTGCCGCGCTTGTTGGCTGATTTCTTCGGGGGTCATGGTGCGGTGCGGGGCTGTTTCTGTTTTTCGCAATAGGCAAGGGGCGTTACCGCCCCTTACCTGTTGCTTTGCTGATTTTGGCGCGCACCTGCTTAATAAGGTAGGGTGGGGCATCGTCTCCATCGTGGCGGCAGATGAGGGCTTTTTCTCCGCTTTCTGCGTGCCAGTATTTCCGGTGGCTGCCTTTCCCGCCGTCTATGCGCCGGAAGCCCGCTGCTATCAGCTCGGCAACAATATCGCGAATTCTTGTTGCCATGCCCGAATTATACTTGCACTATGTGAAAATTACAAGTCTTTTCTTTCACTTTGTGCAAGTTTTTTTATTTTTGAGAAGTGTAAAAACAAAAGCAACACCAAAGAGCCCCCAAAAAAGTCTCCGAAGGAGCCCAAACTGCCCTAGCAGAATGGGGGCTTGGGGGAAGGACGGCAATGAGTCCTTCCCCCGGTTGCCGTCATGATACAAAAA
>JAZNLU010000062.1:0-24562 GCA_045579245.1 Akkermansia sp. | reverse complement strand
CAAAAAACAGACATTCGCTATCGATGGAAAGGAACTCCTGGAAAAGCGAAAGAGCAATGATTTCGACATCAGCGCAAAGAGGCTTTCGTCCGCAATGCTGCAAGTTTCCGTGAGCATTCAAAAAGCCCGGAGAAAAAGACTTGCCTATCTCCAAAATTCTGTCAAACTGCCTGTGTGGTTGCATGGCTTGCTTGTGCAAGTACGTGTTTTAGTTTATTTATTGCACTGCAAATAAACAAGTTATGCAATCGCAATTCCTCTTTATGACGAGTTTTAGTTTTTAATTTTTAATTATACCAACGCGTATAACTTTACGATAATCGGCCGCCGGGATATGCCCCCAGAGTACGCAGACTGCATCCCATATCTGTTTTTTCAAATGGGAGAGGTGTATTATCTTTTGCTTTCTTTGTTGGACGCTTTGCCATGAGGTCATTCTATCATTTTGTCAGTTTCTCTTCTAATTCTTATGAAATTTATGTCAGAAACCTCCTCATTCCCGGGGAGCATAATGCCTCATTTTGCATCTTCCGGTTTTGGAACGGTGATTGGGAAATATTCATTCGCGGGGCTGCGCCGTGATGGGATGAAACGGCGGGAGATGAGGGGAATCCGCAAATCCCGCTTTACAAAAAGGGGCGGCTCGTCTAATATAGAGCGCATGAGCACTGTGTCCGACAACATGGAAGCATTGGTAAAGCTCGCGCTGGATGAAGATTTCGGCAGCGGCGATGTGACGTCTCTTTATTTCGTTCCTGAGAACCTGCAGGCTCGCGCCCTGCTGCGCCCCCGCACGGCGGGTGTGCTCTCCGGGGTGGAGGTTGCCCGCGCGGTGTTCAAAGCGGTTGACCCTTCTCTGAAGGTGGAGGTGTACCTGCATGACGGAGACCATGTATCCCCCGGTGCCATTGTGATGATGATTGAGGGTAAGGCTCAGTCTATCCTGGGTGCGGAGCGTACGGCTCTGAACTTTATCCAGCGGCTCTCCGGCGTGGCCACCATGACCAACAAGTATGTGCAGGCCATTGCCCACACCAACTGCAAGCTGCTGGATACCCGCAAAACAACTCCCGGCTACCGTCTGCTGGAAAAGGCTGCCGTGGTTCACGGCGGCGGTAATAACCACCGTCTCGGTCTCTACGACCGCGCCATGGTGAAGGATAATCACCTGATGACGGACGGTGATACCACCCACCTGCAGAACTGTATCAACAAGCTCAAGGCTGACCGCCCCGGCGTAGAGGTAGAGCTAGAGGCTGATAATCTGGCTCAGGTAGAAGCTTTCCTCAAGCTCACGGGGGTTGATTACATCTTGCTGGATAACATGTGTAATGATGATATGCGCCGTGCCATTGAGCTGCGCGGCAGCAATACCAAGCCGTACTTCGAGGCCTCCGGCGGTCTGACATACGAAACGGCTCCCGCAGCTGCGGAAACAGGTGTGGATTTCATGAGCTTCGGCTGTCTGACCCACTCCGTTCCCTCCATGGATTTGGGGCTGGACTTCACCGTGGAACGCTGATTTTTCTCTATGCTGTCGCCGCAGGAGGCTCTCATCACTCTGAATCTGATTCCGGGGCTCGGCACTATTCGGATTCAGAGTCTTTTGGAGTATTTCGGCACCGCAGAGCTGGTGCTGGAGGCACCGGGAGCGCTCCTGCAACGCGTCCCCCGCATCGGCTCCAGACTGGCAGAGGTAATCGCCGACTGGCGCAACTGCACGAATGTTTACGCGGAGCTGGACTGTGCCGCTCAGCACGGTGTGCGCGTTGTCACCCTGTTGGATGAGGAGTATCCGACCATTCTGCGCCGCATGACTGACCCGCCGGTTGTGCTCTATGTACGCGGCGAATGGAAAGATTCGGATGCAGATAGAAGTGTGGCTATCGTTGGCACGCGCCAAGCCTCGGCATATGGCATGACTGTTTCCCGCCAATTCGGACGGGAACTGGCAGAACGCGGCTCTACCATCATCTCCGGGCTGGCGCGGGGAATTGATACGGCTGGGCACAGAGGTGCGCTGGATGTCGGCGGGCGCACTATCGCCGTGCTGGGGCACGGCATGGCAGGTGTTTACCCACCCGAAAATGCAGAGTTGGCGGCAGATATCTGTAGCGGACACGGAGCAGTGGTGAGTGAGTTTCCCATGCTGATGCGCCCCGGGCGCAATACGTTCCCCCAGCGCAACCGCATTGTGGCGGCATGGAGTCGCGCCGTGCTGGTAGCGGAAGCTCCGCTGCGCAGCGGCTCTCTTCACACGGCTCAACTGGCGGCGGAAAACTACGGCAACAGCATCTTTGCCATTCCGGGATGCATCAACCAAACAAGCTCTGCCGGTTGCCACGCACTCATCCGCGACGGAGCAATTCTCTGCACCTCACCCAATGAGCTGGAAAATGACATGGGGTGGACTTCTCAGCCCCGCCAGCTCGACCTCTTCACAACACCAACCGCTGCCCCGAAAAAGCAGCGCCTGCCGAAACCGGAGCTGCCGACAGACTCCACGCTGCTAAGCGTTCTCTCTGCCATTTCCGCCGGGAATGATACACTGGATGCTCTCTGTCCGGCACTGGGTATGGGAGCCCACGAGCTGAATCCACTGCTCATGAGGCTTCAAATTCAACATTTAATCGCGCCTGTTGCAGGAGGCAGATACCAAAACATCTACCCTCAAAGCTGAACAGATACAGCCATATTTTGGACTTGAAAAAAAAAAGCATTCGCGCTAGACTTTGCGCATGCGTTTTCTGGCCGTTATCTCCGCTTTCTGTGCTGCAGTTCTGCTGTGCACCTGCTCTCCTGCATACAGCTCCCATGTTAACGCGTCTGCCTACAACAACACTTACGGGAATTACTCCGGTCTGACTCCCCCCGCCGGTCGGCACTATCCCGCCCCCTTACCCACCGGAGCTCGCACAATTTCCCGCAGTCCGGCCTCTGCTCAGGCTCCTTATCGTGCCTACAACATGCCCCAAGATCCGGCACCAACACCGAATTGTGCCGCCGTATGTGTCATTGACCCCAACACCGGAAAAATTTTCTATTCCTACAATGCCCACACCCGGCGGCAGGTGGCCAGCACACAGAAAATAGTCACCGCCCTGTGCGTGTGTGACGAGGGAGATCTGAACAGCATGGTCACCATCCATCCCTCAGACTGCAAGGCTCCACCCATCAGGCTCAATCTCAAACCCGGCACGGAATACCGCAAAAGCGAGCTGCTGAAAGCCATGCTCATCGGCAGTTTCAACGACGTGGCACTCTCTCTGGCCAGAGATACGGCCGGCAGTGTAGATGCATTTGTGGCCCGCATGAATAAGCGTGCCAAGCGGATGAAAATGTACAACACCCACTTTGCCAACCCGAACGGACTGCCCGCGGAGCAGTACTCCACCGCGCATGACATGGCCCGAGCCGCCTGTTTTGCCTACCACAACAAAACCATCCGCGAGTTTATCAACATCCCCACTTATGACTTTGTCAAGGCAGATGGACGTATCCGCAGGATGAACTCTACCAACCACCTGCTCCGCACCCACCCCTGGGTACACGGCATGAAAACCGGTTACACCAATGCTGCCGGCAAATGTCTTATCTCCTGCGGCAGCCACAACGGACGCTCTGTTATCGTGGTCGTGCTGGGCAGCACCAGCCGCAAGATTTGGGGAGAATCACTCAAATATCTCAAGTGGGCACTTAACATAGCCTGATAAATGATAATCCGGCACTTTTTTACTTTGCATCACTCACAAAAAGAGTTATAATAGCAGCTATACACGAGTACATATGCCATCCGGGGATAACAGAAAACGCAATCGACGGAGAGCGGGTACTGACCGTTCCCTGTGGGGGTTTCTGTTCAAAAAAGAGGGTGAAGTGCAGGGAGATTTTACCAAAGGCACTCTCTACCAGCCGGAAGGAGAAGAAGATGATGCACCACGTTTTTCTCCGGTAACCATACTGAGTCTGCTGTGGCAGAAATTTAACGTATGGACAACAACTGCCGTCCTGTTGTTTCTTTCCTTTACATTCACATTGGGTATATTAATACTTGACATGTGGATACCGCAGGATTTGTCCGACATAGCCGGCTACTCGGATAAGGGAACATCTCGTGATTTGGCGACACTCATCCGCAATGCCCAAGGGAAGGAAGTAACTTTTACGGAAGCTGAACTGAATCGGTACCTGCGCGCTACATGCCGACTGAGGCAAACCGGCATCTTTTCCATCGTAGCCAAATGTCAAGGTGTTGCCATACGGATACATGATGGCTATGCAGAGGTAGTAATTGACCGCATCATTGGCTCCAATCTACACCAAACAACCAGCGCAAATTTGAGCTTCAGTCAGGTAACCGAACACGGAAGGCCCGTACTCAATGTTGACTTTTGCGGAGGTTCACCGCTGTTAGGTAACATGCCACGCGGCGGTACTATCGGCAAAGTCAATTTACCTCAGCATCATATCAGGATGCTCAAACCGGCGCTTGAAACCCTATTAGCCTGTTATCCGGACATTGTCTCATTGATGGAACGACATGGGTATTACCCTCAGTTCAGCAAGGGGCGAAACGGAGAGGAAAGCACCGTACGACTGATTCCCTATTCGTTATCACAAAAAAATTAATTTTTAACCAATAACATCAAAAAAAAATGCAAAAAACACTCCGCATCATTGCTTCCGCCGTATGCCTACTCAGCCTGAACTCATGCATTTTTCAACAAATCGTCAACAGATTTGTGAGAGATGAGTACCCCGGTACACGCCCGCCACACGTTATTGCAGACAACAATGGACAACCGGCCTCCAATAACTGGATTCAGGCAAACCCGACAGATTTACCTCCTTCCGGTTACCTGCTCGGTAAAGTAGAATATGCTGAAGACGGATTACCCTACAGCCTCCCCTGTGAGTTTTCCAACATACTTGTTTCCCCCTATTCCCCAAACTACCAGCTGGATTATGCAAACAGCAAGGTGGGTGATAAGGTATGGGATCCGTATACACAAAAACCGTTCTACATTCACCGGCACTACACATTTAACTGATTCTAATCGGTCATGCCTCAGATTTCGCAGGAAAAGAAACAAGCCTCACTCCGACAATATATCGGTCTGTGGGCATACAAGTTATTCTGTTTCATTCTAAAGGCAACAGATATTCGTCTGGTTGCCCTCATTGGGAGGTGTGCAGGTTATCTTGTTTGGGCTGTATTAGCAAAAAGGAGAGCTATTGTAGCTCGTAATCTCCGTATCATTGTCAATCCAATGTTGCGGAAAAAGAAACTCAGTGCCATGGTGAGACGCAATATGGTGCGTACCACCATGAATTTGGTCTGCTCGCTGCGCACCGGATTAATGACGGAAAAAGAGATGCAACGCTTCATTCACATGGAGGGCGCAGATCATTTTGAGAATTGCGGAACAAACGGGCACTGTGTCATTTCCTGTATTCCACATGCCGGCAACTGGGAAATTCTGGCACGTATCCGTCCCTACTTCAAAAAAGTGGAGCACTATGGCTCGATGTACCGCCAAATGAGTAATCCTCTGTTAGAGGAATTGGTGTACAAATCTCGCACCGGCTACGGCTGTGAAATGTTCAGCAAAGAGGACGGTTTGCGCAATGTGCTGAAACTGGCTCGCACGGGAGGACTGCTCGGGGTACTCAGCGATCAATTTACACAGGAAGGCATTTTCATCCCCTATTTCGGAAAAATGACCGGTGTCACCCCCTTACCTGCTCTACTTTATAAACGATGCAAAGGAAAGGGACATCTTTTCTCTGTATTTACCCGCAACACTAAATTAGGATGCTGGGATGCCGTGCTTGGGAGAGAAATACAACTGCCTGAAAACTGTGACAGCTTAGCGGAACTCACTATGCAGGTGAACCTTGCATTGGAAAAATGCCAAAAAGAAGACATTTTGGACGGATTCTGGATGCACCACCGCTGGAAAGGCACCGCCGTATTTGCACCGCAACAGGATAGGGAAATTAATGAACTAGCAAAGGCATACACAACCCTACCGCTACGCCTCATTGTCTGCACCCCGCAATCATTTGAGGAAGCTATGCTTACTATCCCGGCACTCCGCGTCCTGAGCAGTTGCCGTTTTGATGCTCAGCTAACCATTGCGTGCCCGGCAGAACAAAAAAATTTCTGGAAGGCCGAAAGTTATGTGACCCACGTTGTCACAACAGATGAAAAGCGAACAGCCTTTGATCAGCTGGAAGAAGATGAGATTTACAAAGACGGTCCGTTTGATATTTTATTCATGTTCAATGAAAATAAAGGCCTACTTAAAAACCTGCTTCGTCTTTCTCCCGTTTTCGTCAGCTGTCTCGGGGATAATCCTCTCATAAACAAGTTCCGAGGCTATATCAGACGCAGGCACAAGTACACAGAAGAAGTGCGTTCTCTACACCGTAGTAAACAGTACCTTAATCTGCTGGAACGGATTCATAAGCTTGATACGGCAGCAGCCTCCCTGTCAACACCGGATTCAGGCAACAGCACCGCAACCGGTATCTTTATCGCTCCGTTCTCTTCTCTTGGAACTGCCGATTCCTGGGCGGAAAATAACTGGAAAGAGCTTATCTGCAAACTTTCGGAAAAACCTGTACTTCTGGCTCTGACACAGGACAAAGAAGCAGCCAAAGCCATGGCAGAACGCCTGGGCATCAATTGCCGCATTGCTCGTCCGGAAGAGATTCGCACTATTCTTGGAAGTAACACAAAACTCTATGCTGTAGATGGATTGCTGCCGTATCTGGCCGCTCACAGTAACTGCCTTTGCACAGTATTAATGAGTAGTCGGCCGACTGCTCAATACGGTCTTGAAGGGGAGAAAAACAAGGTGGTATACCACCACAGCCCCTGTCACCCATGCTACCGCAGCAGCTGTGATCAAGAAAAAAACCACTGTATGGACAAAATCAGCGTGGAAGACGTACTGAACGCATAAAGCCCCACAAGCCGAACCAAATCAGCAGTACGCAAGTGCCCATGATAGGTATTGGCATTAAAAAACTGAGCACTTCTCCCGGTAGATAACAATAGGAAAAGCCCTCAGCCCAAAGGACAATCAAACGCTGGCCAATCTGAGGAATACTCTCGGATTGAGAATGAAATGAAGACGCAGTCCTGACGGCTTCCGAAGCATGTGTCGGCAAAACCAACAAATGGTAGGAATTTTCGGCTTTTTGTGTACTTCCCCAGAGGATTTCCTGCACCTGAGCCGCAGACAGGTGACCCCAAGCCGCCGCCGCAAGCGGACGGCTCAGTGGTTGCCACAGCCAAACAGCACCGCCAAGTCCCGTTAAAAGCATAAATAAACAAAATAGGCGAGAGACTTTCCCTGACTCTATATTTCCGGAAGGTAGTTCCGAACGCAGACCACTACCAGGATAATGCAGCTCCAAATCACGCCAAACCTCTGCCAATGCATACGGAGAATCTGTGTACAAAATCGTGTAGAATGCGGAACCACCTTCTCGTCTCAGCAGCAACAAACGCAAGGCAAAAAGCTCATCTCCCACACACTCCCAGTCAAAATGCATCACTTGTGCGGCTGACCATACGTGCCGATTCAGGCAAAAGCCGAAACAATAAAAGGAAGACACCACTCCGGCGTGTTCTACCTGAATAATCCGTTCTCCAAAAATGCGAGCGGTAAGTACCGTCAGGGGCCACACCAACACCAGAGCCGCAACGCCGCTCAACAAAGGCACTTCTCTATTCGGTGCGCGGAATAAATAAAAAACAAATAGGGTCAGACACAACAGGAATATCACAGCACATGTCCCCCCCAGAAGGATATAGCGCGGTTGGCGCGTAGGCACACGGTGCAACATTTCAGCTCTCCTCCGGACTCAGCATAAACATGAGTCTGGACAACCCATGGTGCGACACCTCGTGCCACAGCGCCTTCTCCATGCCGGCCACGCGTTCCGCACGTTCTTCAGGAGACAGGGCATCATACTCAGCTGCCCCCAAATTCTCCAACAGGCACTGAAAAGCCATACGCGTCACCAATTCTTCCCAGAACAGAGATTCCCGGTACTCATCCACTACATCCGAATAAAAAGCCTCCTCTATATACGGACGTTTGAAAAACCAATAACCGCAGTCCGGATTCAACTCCATATCCCGTGCAATGGATGGTACCGTGCGAGCCGCTTTCAATATGTCGACCAATAAGCGCTGCCAAGCATCTGCCCGAGCATCACGAGCCTCCGGCATTGCCTGCCCCAGTACGGTAAGTGACATGGCACACACCTCAGCCAGATGGCGCATCTCATTCTCTGTCAGTTCCAGCGTAACCTTCGGCATAGACCAAAATTGAATCAGATTAAGCCAAGCTGCATGCGGGCTTCCTCCGTCATCATATCCTGATTCCAAGGCGGATCCCACACAAACTCCACATCCACCGCGTTCACGCCATCCAATGCGGAGATATTAATTTCTGCCTCAGCCATGATATGGGGTCCCATACCGCAGCCGGGAGCCGTCAGTGTCATCTGCACATTTACCTGACTTCCCCCATCCTGCTGAGGAATTACCTCAACCCCATAAATCAAGCCGAGATTCACAATATCCACCGGGATTTCCGGGTCATAGATATTTCCCAATACCTTCCACACTCTCTCCTCTAGCGTCAGATTTTCATCCGACTCAACAACAGATTCTGCAGATGGGATAATAGCGCAGCGGGCCGCTTCTTCCCGGGATATACGCACCAGCCCTATATCCGATGCCGCAGTGATATAATTTCCCAACATTTGAGTCACATATATCCGCGACCCCTCCGGCAGTATAACGGCATTACCCCCGGGAATTTGAACGGCGGCAGCCTCCGCCTCGGTATACACTTCCTGATTCAGCATAGCGTGCAGGGAATTATGGCAGAAATCGCCCCACATGCAAGGCTAATTTCCGTTCACAACTGTAAAATCACAACCAACCACTCTCCAACATAGAGAAAAAGCCCGTAAAGACTGTTTACACAGTTCTTCGCATCCTGCACAAAACCGCTCAGACTCACCACACCAAAGCAGCACAGGATTCCTACCAGAATCCCCACATTAGCAAGCATCACCAGCAGCATGGAAAACAGCAACCCGTTCTCCAACATATCCGGCTGCTCGCGGGGAATAATCCATACAGTCCAATACAGATGAAATGTCCACCAAAAGCCCAAACCGCCGTACAACCACGCATCAAATGCCTCAAACGGAATAAAATAATTCACTCCGAACAGCACCCCCAACCAGCACAGCATCCACAAAGGCACAAAATACGGAGAAAGCGCAATAAATAGATTATCAGCATCTGTCTCTACATAGCCGCCGGTTCGGTCAACATGCACAGACTGCACTTTGCCGAAACTTATCAACGCAGCCAGAGCATGAGTAAGCTCATGTCCCAACACATATACATACACCAAGGCAGATTCCAACACCAGTGAAATTTTGAGTGATACAAAAAGCAAACACCCCACAAGAGAAAACCACACAGGGACAGACAGCCAAAATCCAATATTACTGATAGTGGATGCAGCGTGATACAACTGCATCAGCAAAGCAAACACCATCACTACAGATAAAGGCAACAACAACAACAATGCCAGAGCCAGACGCACCAAGCGCTTCAGACCGTGAGCGGGTACCCAGTCTTGAACGTCCGCGCCATAGCTGCCGTATGCGTTCTGCCCATAATACGGCACTGCCACATTACGCAGATAGCTCGCATGCACCCGGGTTCGCTGGAACAGGCTGCGCACTGGCTGTACCTCCAGATGCTCCGCTTCCAGAGGATTATCCAACTCCACTCGCCAATCCCCATGGCGAGCCTCCGTCTCCTGTACCGCTCGATGTCGTCGCGTTGCTCTGCTCAATTTTCTAACCATCACTCAGCAGGCCGAATATCTTGAATTGAAATAGATACGGAAACTCGTCCGCGCCATATATTGCGATCTATAGTAAACGCAATATCCCACGGCGGATCCGGTAGGCGAATATTGCCTCCGTTGAAATACATCGCATCACACTCACAATTACCCTGCCGCAAAGACAACCGCAAATGATTCCCCTGTAAATGACGGGGCGCATCTGAGAGCATTACGCCGCGGCTCATAAACACCGGTTGCGGATTGGAATTTCCAAAGGGTTCCAATTGCTCATAACTATCAAGCAGCTCGAGTGTCAGCTCCGGGAAAGATACTTCCGCATCTACCTCCAACACAGGTTTCAGCTTATCATCCGATACGGTCTTGGCAACATACGCATCAAACTTCTTTCGGAACGTATCTATCATCTCCTCTCGGATGACCAATCCGGCAGCCATCTCGTGCCCGCCTCCGGTCACCAGAGTATCCGAACAATATTGAATAGCCTGCACGAGAGAAACTCCCGGCACAGAACGCCCGGAACCCTTACCTATACCGTTCTCATCCAGAGAAATAATAAATGTTGGTTTATGGTAACGGCGCATCAGCAAGGATGCCACAATCCCTACCACACCGGGATGCCATGTTCGGGATCCCAGCACGATAACCCTATCCTGTGCCGGACAGAAATGTTGCTCCAACATTTCCATTGCCTCGCGGCGAATCTTCTCCTCCTCCTGCTGTCGTGCGCGATTGTGTTCCTCCAATCGCCGAGCCAACCTCATCGCACGAGCCGGATCCGGCGTCATCAGCAAATGCAGAGCATCCATCGGGCTATCCATACGTCCGGCTGCATTCAGCCGAGGTCCAATGCGAAATGAAACATGTCCGGCACTTGGACGCCGATTCAACTCTGTCACTCTATTAATCGCCTGTATTCCCACATTTCCACCGCGCTCCATCACCCGTAGACCATGTCTGGTAAGCAATCGGTTTTCTCCCACCAACGGCACAATATCCGCCACTGTAGCCGTGGCCACTAAGTCAAGATACTGCCGCAAGTCAAAACCGGGCAAACGACGACGTTTCAGCATGGCATGCGCCAATTTGAACACTACTCCGGCACTACAGAGATACGTAAATGGGCTATCAGTCTCCAGCTTGGCATTCACTACCGCCACGGCAGCAGGTCGACCATGGGGACCTCCTTCATGATGATCCAGAATCACTACATCCACCCCCATCTTGTTGAGTCGTTCCACCTCCGCAACAGAGGACGTACCGCAATCCACAGTAATGACCAGCTGAGGAATCTCACCGCACACCTCCATAGCACGAGCGATTCCTTCCTCACTCAGTCCGTATCCTTCGCGTGTTCGAACCGGGATAAAGTAATCTACATGAACCCCATAAGCGCAAAGCACCGTATGCAACAGAGTCACTGCGCTTACACCGTCCACGTCATAATCACCGTATATACATACATGTTCCCCCTCATCTACTGCACGAAAAATTCGCGAAACCGCAGCATCCATCTCCTGAAGCTGGAATGGATCTTTCAAATCAGACAATCGAGGATTAAGAAAACGTAACGCCGCTTCCCGGCCGTGAACTCCTCGCTGAGCCAGTAGACGACGCACCAACCGAGGCAGTTGGTTGTTTAGCTCATCCCCATAATCATCATCTCCATCCGCCGGGCGCAAAACCCAACAGAATTTCATACTCATGAGAAGACTTTAACATCTCATCCACGGCTCGTCAAGATAGAATTATCAGGCAGACACAACGCGAAAATAGCGAGTTGGAAATAAAAGTTTCACCGGAAATATCACTTCGTCAAAACAAATACATGATTACCAAACTTTCCATGTATAAAACAAGCCGCCCCGTCTTGTGATTTTACAAGCGGGGCAGCAACAATTATTTATTTCTTAACGCTCAATACTTGGCAATCACCTTCATCATGGCGTCCATCTGCTTTTCGATGGATTCGACGAGTGCCATCTGGGTGCGTGTGCGATCCAGGTTGTGCTCCGGGCGATGAATCTTGAAGTAAGTGTCACCCTCCAGATAATCAGTCAGAAAACGCATACCGCATTCCATGGTAAGCAGCTTGCCGGAGAACGGCAGCAGCTCTTTCTCCAGCGGAGTCAGGAACGTAGCGGCCTCGCAGTAGCCCTTGGCCAGAGCCTCGAAGTACTCCATGCGCATGGTCACCTTGGAGATATTCTTCTCATCCTCTGCTGCGGGAGAGGTAGAGGTACGAATCATGTCACCAAAGTCATACAGAGCAGAACCGGGCATGGTGGTATCCAGGTCAATCACGCAGATACCCTCACCCGTCACGTCATCAAGCATCACATTATTAAGCTTGGTGTCGTTGTGAGTCACGCGCAGGGGCAGTTCACCGCTTGCCAGATAATTCACCACGCGATGGCAGTCAGCCTCGCGGGAAAGATACCAGTCGATTTCCTTCTGCACGGAAGCAGCACGCCCCAAGGGGTCTGCGGCAATGGCGTTGCGGAAATTCTGCAGACGCTTGGAAGTGTTGTGGAAATCGGGAATCGTCTCGAACAGCGGCTCACCGGGCAGGTTGGCACCCAGCTTCTGGAAGTTACCGAATGCACGGGCAACCTCCACACACTGACCGGGATTCTCAATCATGTCATAGGTGCGGGCACGCTCAATGAAGGGGTAGACGCGCCACACGTTGCCTTCCTCATCCTGGGCGTAGGGCTTGCCATTCCGAGCAGGAATAATGGTGAGGGTACGGCGGTAAGCCTCTTTGCAGCCCTCCTCCAACAGCACGCGAAGAGCCTCGTCCGTAACGCGCTTCACATTCTCCATCAGGGGAATGGGCTGTTTGAAGACATTGCTGTTGACACGCTGCAGGATGAAGCGAACGCGGATACCGGCCTGATCCATCTCGATACGGAACGTATCATTGATGTGACCGGAACCGTAGGATTCGCCGAAGACGTAATCACCGCGCAGGTCAAACAGAGAAGCGATTGCTTTCAGGTTGAACATAGTCTGATACGCTGTTGGGATTAACCGAGCTTGGCGGGATAGACACCATCTTCAATCAGCTTAGCGATGCTCTCCACCACGGCGGGCTTGTCGCTGGGATAGGTCACCCCCAACCAATTGGCGGTGGTCTTGATGACGCTGCAATCTGCCTTGCCGGCATGGATGAGCTCGTCCACCACGGTGGGGATGTAGCACTCGCTCTTGAGTTCGGAACCATGGGCAGCCATGAACTCAGTGAAGTGCTCCTTGATACGGGCGATGAAGCTGGCGGGGAACACCCAGAAGTTCATGGAAACGAGTTCCTCGGGATCAACGGGCTTGCGCTCGCCGCTCAGGCTGTCACCACGGCACACGCCGTCTTCCTCCATCTTAATCTTGGTGTACTCTTCCACGCTGTCAAGGTAACCATCCTTGATACCGCAGATACCGCGGTTCACATCGCCATGATCGCTGAGCGTGTTCTTGAGGGGATAACCAATCATGCCGTAGTGCTCCTTGCAGGGGCATCCGGGCTCGGCAGTCAGGAAAGCGGCGGCCTTCTCAAAAGCGTCTGCACCGTAGAAGTCATCAGCATTCACCACGCCGAAGGGCTCGTTTACCACATCGCGGGCAGCCAGAAGAGCGTGGGCTGTACCCCAGGGCTTCACGCGGCCCTCAGGAACACTGTAGCCCTCAGGCAGGTCATCCAGACACTGGAAAGCGTAATCCACTTCAATCTTACCGGCAAAGCGAGCACCCACCTGGCTCTTAAAAGCTTCCTCAAAATCCTTACGGATAATGAAGACAACCTTACCAAAACCGGCGCGAATGGCATCATAGACGGAGTAATCAAGGATCACTTCGCCATTGGGGCCCATGGGATCGAGCTGCTTGAGGCCGCCGTAACGGCTGCCCATACCTGCTGCAAGTACAAGAAGAGTAGGTTTCATAATCTGAATAAAATGTGAGAACAGTACATTCGTACGGGGATATTCTAACTGCAAAAGTCCGACTTTGCAAGCACAAATACAACTCTTCGTCGCGCTTTCAATCAATTTTGCAGAAAATATCCATTCAGGACATTATTCCATATCCCTAATCTCATCTTCGAAATCATCCAAAGCATCCTCTAATTTTTCACAACCATAATAATTCCGGGAGACAACAAGCCGCACAGATGCCCGAAAATCGGCCTTGAGTTTATCGAAGTTAGCAGATTTTGCAAGTCCGGCTTCAGCCTCAGCAACAGCAGATTCATCCAACCTATTGATGATGTATTCCACCCGTTTCATCTGTCTGACCAAATCATTAATTCCACCGGCAAGTGCATCAGGATATGACGCCACTCCATCCAAAGCCAGCATATCCAAAGCACTGGCCAAAACATTGGCACGTGCTTTCACCACTTTCACAGCTACGGAATCCTCTGCCGTAGCGGGAGTAAACATCATTCCGACAAAGACAAAAACGACAAGAAAAAGTTTTTTCATCATGATAAAAATTATTTCAGGCGCGCGGGAATCTAACAGCTTTCCACGATATTTGCAAGACTTTTTTGTAAAATCAATCATTCCTCCTCTGCACCCTCAGCAAAGAGCTCGTAAGCTATGGCATCCGCAATCTCAACATCGGCAAACTCACCGACCGGCAACGCGGGATTAACATGAATGGACCCGTCTACATCCGGAGCATCCCATGCACTGCGGGCAACACCGGGAGCATCCACCAGAACGCGAATCGTCCGACCTATGCACTCCTGGCCGATTTCATCCGCAATACCGGCCATAATCATGGAAAGCTCATTGGCGCGGCGCTTTCTGGTCGCATGATGCACCTGCGGCTTCATTTTGGCCGCCAGAGTCCCCTCCTCCTTAGAATAGGGGAAGACACCCGCACGCTCGAAACGGAACTCGCGCACGAAATCACGCAGCTCCGCGTGGTCTTCCTCTGTCTCGCCGGGCAGACCGCTGATAAAGGTCGTCCTCAGCCCGATACCGGGGACAGCGGCACGAATATCACGGATGAGACGGCGAATGTAGTCACCATCCGTCTTGCGGCGCTGCTCGTCCAGAATATGATTTGCAATATGCTGCAAGGGGATATCCACATACTTTACCACCTTGTCGCATTGAGCAAAGGTATCGATGAGCTCGCGGCTCCAATGGGCGGGGTGCGTGTAGAGCACGCGAATCCAGAAATCGCCGGGAATGGCGTTCAGCTCGCGAAGCAACCCGGCCAGAGATTCCCCGCGGGTGGAATCCACCCCGCTGGTCTTATCCGCACCGCCCTTCCACTTATCCATACCGTAATAGGTGGTATCCTGCGCAATGAGATTGATTTCCTTCACCCCCTGCTCCACCCAATGCCGGGCTTCCTTCACCACATTAGCCATCGGGCGGCTGCGGTGCGCCCCGCGAATGCGGGGAATGGCGCAGTATGCACAGGCATGGTTGCAGCCCTCGGCAATCTTGATGTAGGCGTAATGTGGCGGTGAAATGAGCGTGCGCGGCATGCCGTAATCCGGCATCAGGCGAGACACCTTTGTGGTGTAGATACGCTCAGCCGTCCCATTCAGACAGGCTGCGGCAATCTCTGCCACCTCGCCGATTTTATCCACACCGATAAAACAATCTGCCTCGGGCATGGAAACGGCCAGTTCACTCGCATAGCGCTGGGAAAGGCATCCGGCCACCAGGATTTTCTGTTCTGCGGGCGCCTCACCATTCTCCCGTGCACGCACCGCAGAGAAGATGGTATCAATTGCCTCCTGCTTGGCGGGGTCAATGAACCCGCAGGTATTGATGATAAGCACCTGCGCACGTTCCGGCTCCGCATTGACGAATCCGGCTTCCTCCATCACACCCGTCATGATTTCAGAATCAACCTGATTTTTGGCGCAGCCCAGAGAAATGAGTCCGAATGTTGCCTGCATGCCGCCAGTCTACCATATACCGACAGAAAAGAAAAGACCAATCCGTGATGACCACACATGTGCCCCAAAGATTTTGTATATATGCCATAATGAAGCAGGCATCATAGAAGCGAGAAGAATTAGCAGCATAGACTTTGCGAGTCATCTGCTTGCCTCCATCTCCCCAAGGACGGGTTTCTTTGGTAACGCGCACCATTATGCACTCAAAGCTCAGCAGGGTGGCTTATCCAGAAATTCACCAGGGAATAAAATAGAAACGCCCTCGGTGACTCGGAGGGAGCGTTCTAAGAGAAAAAACATGCATGATTACCGTTGCATGACAACGCCATTATAGCCTTGCGCGGATTCAGTCAAGGTAAAAAGAAGACCTCCCAGAGCGGCCACTCGGGAGGTCTTTGGAAAAAGTAACATCAGAACTACCGTTTCTGATGAGGTCATCATCAGCATATCGAAGGGTTTTGTCAATCTATTTTGGTATTTAACCACTCCCTTTTTGAAAGGAAAGCGCACGGCAGGTGGCCGCCCGCCGTGCGTAGCCTTACATGCTCATCAGATGAAATTCATCACAAACAGGATTACCTGTAAAATGAGCATTATCAGCTCTATCATGATTCGATAGTTCATGAGTTACATTTCCACCAGCCATGGTTAGCTGCTGTTCCGTACCCTTGCGGATACGTTACCATCAGCGGTAAGGACTGGCTTACTTCCCGCTGACGGTGCACGTAGACACCCGCCATGCGGCATGTCGGCGGAAAAGCGAGGAGAGTCTTGCATATAGCAGCCATCCGTTCAAGCCGAACGGCTTATAGTTTTGACACTTCGGAAATGTATTATGCCTACAATCTCTATTTCCTCTCGCGAAGATAGCAACAATCGTTTCATGGCTCGGTCCCCGGCTCGCGCCGAATTCGGGCTGCCCCAGCGTCTTATTTTCCTCGGCGCGCTCGAAATTGGGCTTGATCCAAATTGCGTATTAACCAATCCAAAATTGACTTGTATACTTGATATGGCGGCGCATGCTTGGCGTTCCGATTGTGTTAATACTATCAGTTTGTTACATAATGTGAATCAAAATCCAAAGAGCCTATTTTGTTATCAAATACAACGTTATAATTTAAGTTGTATTCAATCGAACCTGAAATAACAAAAATATTTATATTAATACTCGCTTTTTTAGTAATTGACTTCTTCGTACATAGAAGCCGCCAGACGCAACTGCTGGATTTGAGTTTCCGCATTTGCGAAAACAGCAGTTCCCATGCTAATCTCGTTTCTGTCTAATAAGCCCAAAATTGTTCTGTATTGCGAACCTGTAAAATAGGATTGCCATGCGGCATTACCGTAGGCAAACCTCGCCTCGACGCTGTATGGAAAACATTTGAAATAATTTTCCTTTTCTTTTTGGCATTTATCAGAGGTTTTCCACATAGAGGTAATAATAATGTTGAAGGCGTCGCGTATATGTAACGTGGAACCATTAGAAATCTCTGTTCTATCATAGCCCCAAAATCCCTTCGTAACTAATTCTACTATGAGACTTGTACAATCATTGATGGTAAGCCTTGCCAATCCCTTTATGTCAGTACTCGTTATAGGTCGATTATCAACATAAGAGTAACAATTTAGAGAAGCTGTTTCGTAAAGCGGGTCTCTTCTTATCCAACATCCATTTTCAGGGATATAATAGCGGTAATTATAGTAAACAAGTGCAATTTCTGAATCAGGATACTCAGAACTCCACTGAATCGGCTGAGTTACATCGCCCGAAATAGACACCTCACCATAAGGGGAGTATGAATAGTTTGTACGGACAACGGCTCGTACAAGTGGTACAAGCACGATTGGCAATACGAAGCCGAGTATTACCGCAAGCACGATGTGCCTATCAGGGTGCTGTTTTAGGCAGGAATTCAAAAAGCCGCTATCCGGTTAGGGACAACGGCTTGAATTTACATTTACCGAAAATTATCTTACTTGCGGCCTGTCTGGGCGAATCAACGAGAAGCCCGACGGCGGCTTGTCACGCCATAGCTTTAGCGACGGCGGCGACGTGCTGCCAGACCAGCCAATGCCAGCAGAGAAAGCGTGGCGGTGGTGGGCTCGGGTACAGCGGGAGTCTCCGGATTCACCGTAAGTACGCTGTAGGAGGCACTGTGCACTACCTCGTTAATTTTGTATTGATTAAGTTGATTACCACCGAGCATAATGTCGGTAATGTTGCCGGAGACGGTATCAGCGAGAACGCCGTGGCCGGTCTCCTTACCGTCCACAGCCACAGTCACACCCTTACCAATCTTGGTGAGGGTAACGGTGTATGTGCCACCGGGAGCAACGGAAACAAGATTGTTCGCACCTTCGGTCTTAGTCAGGTTGCCGTCAATAGCAACTGTGTTGTTCATAGCGGTGTACGGGCCAAAGCGCAGTGCGGTACCGCTGCCGGCGATTTCGCCGAATACCGGCCAGGCATTGCTGGCGGAGATTGTTTCACCAAGGGTCAAGGTAATGGCGAACTGGAAATCCTCATCCCAGCTGCCGAACTTGCCACCTGCCATGTGAACGCGCTTGCTGCCATTGGTTTGAGAGCCACCTTCAACGGCTATGATGTCCCAAGGTGTGCCATAGGAGTAACCGTCCTCGGCAGTCCACTGGAAACCATTAGTGTATTCACTGCCAAAGTTCAGAGTCCAAGCGGTCTCTGTTGTGTAGTCGGCACCGAAAGCAGCGCCGGCCATTGCCATCAATGCTATAATTGTTTTCTTCATGATTAGTAAGATTTGTTTTTTAAGAGTAGCTCTCATCGTACAGGGATACCCTTTCCCACGCGCGACGGGATGCTGAGACACCTGCTCCGTAAAAGCTACAACTACCATACAGCATTTCGAATGCTGATGCAAGCGAAAAATTGAAAAATCATTAAAAATTATTCACTTAAGGAGATGAATGATGTTAAAAAAAAGCCAGTTCTGAGAGCGTTGCATTATTCTAACGTATTCATGTTTCAATTTTTCTCACAACTACAGCATTCGAAATGCTGATGCACTACCCTCATTTTGACAAACTCTCTCAGGTATGGACATCTTTATCAATACAGACAAGAGCCCGGCTCAGTTGCAGACCAAATCTACAGGCTCCCCGCTTAGCTCTTTCAAGGTGAAACGCGGAGCCGTGGTTCCGCTGAGTGTCACGATTCTGGACAGTTCCTCAGCTTCCGGGCTTCGCATGGGCATCAAGGCTAAGGGCAACTACGAGGGAGATCTGCTCATTCTCGCAGAAGCCGAATCCGGCACTCAGACGGAACTGGGTACCCGCTTTGATTTGAAGCTGGTTGCTTCCTCCCTTGCGCTGAATGACGCGCTCGATGTAGGGGAGGGTAAGGAGAGTACTCCGGCCACATTGGCAGCCATGACCGAGTTCGCTTGGAAGGAGAATGGAGGCGAACGCTTGTCTGACACCATCAACACGACTCTGCTCAATGATATTATCCGCCTTGCAACGGATGCACCCGAAGCCGTTACCGGGGAATATCCTGCGCCTGATTTGGTGGCTACCAAATCTTGGGTGAACAGGGCGAACCGGAGATTCAAGGAGTTCAGGGCGAGCCCGGAGAAGTAGACCCGGCTGATGTGGATGCAGCCGTCCATAAAGCTCTCTATGAGGAACAGTACGAGACACATACATCCGCTGTGGGTACTACCGATATCAATTATGAAGAGCGGGTCCTCAATGGGAGTCGAAAGTTTTCTTGCGTTGTAAAATATTTATAAATATAGCGTTGTAGAAAACGGAATTGCAGATAACTGACAATCAAAGATTGTCAGTTTAGTGGGACCTTTGATGGATACCTTCATAAACTTTACATAAGAATTTCGATAAAAATAGGCTTCGTTCTACAAGATGGGCTATATAGTAGAAAAGCAGCAGGCAATCACCAGAAATAAGACAGAATGTAGAATTCGATAGTTGCGGGCAGTTGTCAGTGAATCAATCAAGTCACGCCTGTTTGCGTGTAATAAGAGCCTTTGTTACTTTGCTGTGAGCCCAGGGAATACGGCAGGCCAGACGATGCCGCCCGGCGTGGGCATAAACGGCCGCGATGGAAAACATCAACTCCCCAAGCTCCATACCTTTGAAAAAATAAGGGGAAATATGCGGGATATCGTTTTCCGGGGGTGATGCCTGCAAAGCTGGCTCAGACTTGATTTCTTCCTGCATATGGGCAAGAAAGTGCCGGAGGATGGGCCAACGTCTCAGTCCGTGGAGGATACTGCTGCGTCTGCCTTGCGACGAGGCATGCGGGGATACAATGAATGAAATGAGCCGCGAAAACCTGATGCGAGGCTGGTGAATTCTGCTTTACCACAGAGTCAGACGAAAGGCAACCGTGAGTCCGAGGTTTTGTCTTTGTTTGCGTTAAAGCGAAAAAAATAAAACCTCGCCGTAACGACTGCGGCAGCAGCGTGAACATTTACTCCGAAAAGTTTGGGAATCATGTGCCGCCATGTCGGATACCGACATTGTTTACGCTTGAAAAAAGTGGGCAAAAGGTGTATAAGGCGCGCATGTCAACGAATGTCCGCACACGCTTTGCACCCTCCCCGACCGGCTATCTGCACATCGGCGGAGCCCGCACCGCCCTCTTCAATTACCTCTTTGCCCGCAAGATGGGTGGCACATTCATCCTGCGTATCGAAGACACCGACCAGGAACGCCATGTGGAAGATGCCATGAAGGCTATCTTCACCGGCATGGAATGGCTCGGGCTTGATTGGGATGAAGGCGAAGGCAAGGGCGGCGACTATGCGCCCTACTACCAGAGCCAACGCAAGGACATCTATGACCGCTATTTCCAGAAGCTGGTGGACATGGGCCGCGTGTATGAGTGCCCTGCTCCCAACAAGCGCGACAAGAACGGCGATGAGATTCCCGGCACCAGTGAGGGCACGGTCTGGCGCTTCCGCTTCAAGCGCGAGGGAGTCATGACGCTGCATGACCTCGTCTGCGGCGATATTTCCGTGGACTACAACAATGTGGACAACACCCCGGACATGGTGGTGAAACGCACGGATGGTTCCTACATCTTCCATCTGGTCAACGTGGTGGATGACATTGAGATGAAAATCACCCACGTCATTCGCGGTGAAGACCACATCATGAACACCTTCAAGCACCTCCAGCTCTTTGACGCTTTCGGTATCGAGCCGCCGGTGTATGCCCACATTCCCCTCATCCAGAATCCGGACGGGTCCAAGATGAGTAAGCGCGATGTAGGTGCCCAGCTGGGCAACTACCCGGAGGAGGGTTTCCTGCCGGATGCGGTTATCAATTTCATTGCCCTGCTGGGTTGGAGTCCGAAGAGTGATGACGAGGTGTTCACCAAGCAGCAGCTCATCGACCTCTTCTCTCTGGAGAATGTGAACCGCGCCGCCGCCAAGTTCGATATTACCAAGTGCAAGTGGATGAACCAGCAGCACATCATGCGCCTGGAACCGCAGAAGTTTGTAGAGCTGGCCCTCCCCTTCTGCACCGCCGCCGGGCTGCAGGACACACCGCAGCTGCGCGAGACACTGCCCAGTGTGCAGACCAAGGTACAGCTGCTCAGCGAGACCCCCGCCTGGGTGAAGTGGGTACAGGTGCTGGAGTATGAGGCAGAATCCATGGCCAAGCTGCAGGACAACGCCCGCGACATGCTCAACCTTTTTGCCGCAGCCGCCCGTGAACTGCCGGAGTGGAATGGTGAAGATGCCATGAAGCTCGTGAAGCCCATGACCAAGGAGCAAGGCGTCAAGGTCGGGGCCATGATGTTCCCGCTGCGCATGGCGCTCACCGGCACCCACGCCGGCCCCGGCATCGATGTCATCATGCAGGTGCTTGGCCGCGATGAAGTGCTGCGCCGCATCGAAATCTTCCCCTGCTGATAGCCTCTGCCCACACAAAGCCGTGCGTACCGTCGATTTCGATTATCACCTGCCGGAAGAGCTCATTGCCGACCGCCCGCTGCCGGACAGAGCCGCCAGCCGCATGCTGGTGGTTCACCGCGACACCGGGCTCATTGAGCACCGCCGATTCAGCGATATTCTCGACTACGTGCGGCCGGGTGACCACTTCATCCTCAATGATACCAAGGTCATCCCCGCCCGCTATTTCAGCAATGACGGCGGTATCGAGCTCGTCCGCGCCGGCATGATGGGCGAGCTTGTGTGGAAGTGCATGGTGCGCCCGGGGAAAAAGATGAAAATAGGGCGTACCGTTCAGGTGGGTGAGGCCACCGGCACCGTAGAAGCCATTGACGATGAGGGGTATCGTTTCATCCGCTGGGACAAACCTGTGGATGTAGAAACATACGGCCGGCTCGCCCTCCCGCACTACATGAACCGCGAGAGCGAGCCCGCCGACAAGGAACGCTACCAGACCGTCTATGCCGCGCATGAGGGAGCTATCGCCGCCCCCACCGCAGGGTTGCATTTCACGCCGGAAATTCTGGCAGCCGTGCCGCATTCTTTCGTGACGCTGCATGTCGGCGTGGGCACATTCCGTCCCGTCAAGGCAGAATTGATAGAGGACCACCACATGCACACGGAGAGCTTCTTCATGCCGGAGGCCACCTCTGCCGCCATCGAAGCCGCGCAGCGAGTCATCGCCGTGGGCACCACGAGCGTCCGCGTCATGGAAACCCTGGCCGCCCGGCATGGGCGCCCCCTGCCCCCCGGCTGCGGCGACACCAACATCTTCATCTACCCCGGTTTTGAATACAAGGTGACGGACGCCCTGCTCACCAACTTTCACCTCCCGCAGAGCACGCTCATCATGCTCGTCTGCGCCTTTGCCGGAAAAGAGCTCATCATGGAAGCCTACCGTCAGGCCGTGGAGCAGCGCTACCGCTTCTTCTCCTACGGGGACTGCATGCTCATCCTCTGAACGAACGCAGACTTTACAATATTATTGGGAACCAAATTTCCGAATCAAGTCAGCTATTTCTGCATGTCCGTATTGCCGGGCATACTGCTCAGCCTCCGCAACGTGTGAAGCCCCGGCGCGAAGCAACGCGGACACAATTTCCGCATGACCTGCTGCTGCGGCATATTCCAAAGCGGTGCGTCCGGCCGCATCCGGCAAGTTGACATCACTTTCCATTGCCAACAGCACTCGCACCGCCTCTGTTCTGCCCCATGCTGCCGCCAGCAGCAGAGCATGCCCGCCGTGGTTCTTTCCGTCTGCAAAGGGAGTTGGAATTTCCCCGGGCAGACGGGTATTGATATCAAAAAAAACATTGTGCACACGGTAAATAGCGGGCGAATCCCCGCTCTCTACAGCCTTTCGCAAATCCTGCGCTAATGCGGTTTCATCCATCCTGTCCGCACCGTTTTTCAGCAGCATAGCCATGAACGCTGAGTTTCCGTTGGAATCCTGCTCCTGCAGCAGCGTGTTTCTCAGGACAAAGGGGTCTACCTGTGACAAATCATACCCATGCTGAAACAAGAGTTCCAGAATTTTTTCTCTGTTTGCCGGGAAACGGCAGCGGGACATGATATCGGAGGCGGCAAGATTGGGGTTCGCTCCGGCAGCCAGCAACAATTCTGTCAGCTCCAACGCATGTTCTCCCGGCTCAATCACATGCCCCAGAGCAGCGGCCAACGCATTGGGCGCATTCCTGCCAAACGCGTTGGGGTCAGCACCCTGTCGCAACAGACTTTTGCATAACTCCACCCGTCCGGCGGCTGCCGACCCCACCAGTTGTGCATGGAGCGATGCGGATCTGCCATCCCTCTGAAGCAGGAAAAGCACCGGGTTCTCTCCGTACCATGAGGCTGCCCGCGTCATGGCCAAATCCAAAGCTGTCATTCCGGCATTATTTCGTGCCTCAGGATTTGCCCCAAGCTGAAGCAACAGCCGGACAAGAGACTCACCATAGCCAATGGAGTCACCGGCAAGTCTGACACCGTATTGTTCCATGAGCGGTGTATTACCGACCGCATTGCGGGCATTCACATCTGCCCCGGCTTCAATCAGCAGGCGTGCAGACTCTGCACTGTATTTGCAGTGATGCAGGGGCGTGTTGCCCTTATCATCTCTGGCACGCGGATTCGCCCCCTGCTCCAGCAGGTATTTCACCGCCTCAGGGCAATTCAGCAAATCCCCCATCAGCGGGGTCATACCCTCCGCGCCTACGGCATTCACATCTGCCCCGGCTTCCACCAGAATACGCGCCATTTCGGCACTGCAAGCGTGCATGAGAGCCGTTTGTCTCCCACGCTTACTGATACAGGCCATCTCCACATCTGCCCCGGCTTCCAGCAATCGCCGCACGTCCTCCTTTCTGTCGCGAAAAAGAGCCTCATACAGAGAGGTTCTTCCCTGCCATGCCCCCTTCAACGCCCGAACATCCGATAACTCATCCGCAAATGTATAACTGCCCAAAGACGCCATAAAAAACGCTGACAGCAGTGTAGGTTTCAGCCAAGCGGTTAAGGTTTCAGGATAAACAGACATCTCTACAGGTAGGGCTACTTACTATCCCCAGTCTATACAGCAAACAGTTTTACCTGTCAAGATAAAAGCAACACGGTGCTGCTGCTTATGTACTCAATAATCGTGTAGGGGGCTTTCGCCCCCTCACACACCACCGTACGTGCCTTTTATGGCATACGGCGGTTTCCTAACCTTTACAGACTACGCTCTGCAATGAGACTAACCCCTGTTTCCTGAACCACTCCTTTCCCATGGCTCG
>JAZNLU010000061.1:0-19874 GCA_045579245.1 Akkermansia sp. | reverse complement strand
TCGCATTGCCTCAAAAAAAATCGAACCCAACGAGGAATTGCCGTTTCGCGTGCGGTGATGAAGTTTTATGGTTGCCTCAAAATTAAAAGCACTATAATACTTACATGTACTTAATGATGAGCGGAAAAGAAAGGTTCGTTTTGAGGTGAAGGCTTCTCTATTCTAAATGCACCTCACGTAGTCAGAAATCAGCAATCATTGATGACCTAATGCAATATATTGACTATAAGTCAAGAAAGCATGCCATCACAGTGTTGACTCAAGGACTGCATAAACAAAAGCACAAAAAGAGAGGGCGTCGAAAGATTCTCGATGTCGAACAGGTGGATTTTCTGCGTGAAATATGGGCCGGCATGGGATATCCCTGTGCTAAGTTGATGCAGCCTATGCTTCTGGACTGGGTTGAAGCACGAATGAAATCGCAGGATTTTTCATCGGAACGCAGCAATGTAAAATTACCAAAACTCTCTGAGGCTTCGATAGATAGAGCATTGTCTGCATTTAAGCTGAACCGACCGAAGAAAACAGATGATCGGTTGGACATGGAACGGCTCAAACAAAGCATTCCCATCGTGAACCGAAAAGAGGAAGTGATTCAAACCGGACACCTCAGCATAGATACAGTTGCACACTGTGGAGGAAATCTTGCAGGCAGTTTTGTCTGGACATTGACTGTGACGGATGAGCTGACATGATGGACTCAGAACAGAGCGATATGGAACAAAGGCAGAGAGGGAACGTGTGCAGCGCTTCAGTATATTCTTCGGGAGATACCATTTCGGCTACGCTCTATCAATTCAGACAATGGGGCAGAGTTCATCAACCATCACTTACAGGATTTTATAAGGAAGAACTACAAGACATGCAAAGTGACTCGTTCCAGACCAAACTTTAAGAACGATAATGCAAGGGTAGAGGAACGAAATCGCCGGCTTGTACGAGAGGTTGTTGGGGATGAAAGACTCGATGATGAGCGATTTGTGTACCTGTTAAATCGGCTCTATAAATGGGTAAACTTGCAGCATAATCATTTTATAGCAAGTATGAGACTGTTGAAGAAAGAGACATGCGGACGCAGAATCATCAAACGCTACGATAAGGCACGAACTCCCTACATGCGCGTAGTGGAAAACATGAAGGAAGTAGGACAGAAGGAACGATTCATCAAATTGCACGAAGGGCTCAGTCCATGGATTATACAGAGAAAAATAGAGCGATACTCCAAAGAAATAGCCATGCTGATAGCCCGGCGAGTGCAGTAAGGGAGGGGCTCATTGCAGCCCCTCCCAAACCCACCCTCCTAGTGTCTCGTTGCGTTAATTCATTACAATAAGCAAGCTTATTTATTCTTTATAATACAAATGCTTACGTGTTGAGAGTATTGTGTAGGACTAGCTAAACGAGACACTAGCACGTAAACGCAAAAAAACAGCAAATGTTTTTATCTCATTGATTTCTTTGCTTTTACAAAACACCAAGCTTGTCAGAAAATTGTTTTTCATCAAAAAAATTGTTTTTTGACTTGACGAAAACGTTTAGATACGTTATATTCAAGCCGTCTACGGGACCGGACGTCAAAACAGGTTCCCGGGCTCGAAAGGGTCCGATTCATAGGGTAGTTGGGCACCCCGGGGCTTCGGCTCCGGGGTGACTTCCTTTTTACAGAGTCGTGTATTGGAAAAGTCAGAAAGGACACCGACACCGTACAGCCCTTATATCACAGTGGGTGACCCGCAACAAAAAAGCCCGCAGCAACAGCTGCGAGCCTTTGGTGAAGCATCCCCACGCGGATTCGAACCGCGGTTCTATGACTGAGAATCATATGTCCTAACCCCTAGACGATGGGGACGTGTAGTACGCGAATCGGGACTCGAACCCGAGACCAATAGATTAAAAGTCTACTGCTCTACCAACTGAGCTATTCGCGCACTGGCGCTGCCATGCAGCGGCGGCATGTTACATGAGCTTGCAGGCAAAGTCAAGACAAAAAGTCAAAATCTGTCGTAAAAACTCATTTATGCGCGGATTATTTGACATCTATCGGTGGGTTCTGAACCTCGGGATCAACCTCATCAAGCCGATTTTGCCAAAGATAATAGCGCGTCTGCCGCAGCAGCACGGGGGTGAGTCCCACCATGCAGATAAGGTTAGGCAGAGCCATGAGAGCATTGGCACAGTCGGCAAAGTTCCAAACGATAGAACTCTGAGGAATCACACTGCCTACAAACACTGCAATAACCCACAGAACACGGTAAGGGGTTATCAGTTTTGCCCCGCCCAGATACTCCAGCGATTTCTCACCGAAATAGGACCACCCCAACAGGGTGGATATGACAAAGGTGGCAAGGCTGGTGGTGAGCAGCACTCCTCCCAGAGTACCAATGCTGCAGAAAGCATTGTGAGTGAGCAAATCCCCATTGGCAGACGCCAGCTCTGGGCGCGCCAGCAATGCAGTGGTAAGTGTAACACCGGTCAGTGAGCATATAAGAACAGTATCCCAGAACGGACCGGTGGAAGCGACTACTGCCTGCTGCACGGCATTGGGTGTGCTAACGGGAGCGGAAACGATAGGGGAAGAACCCATACCGGCCTCGTTGGAAAATAGCCCGCGTTTCACTCCGGTCTGCAACGCCAGCATGATACTGGAGCCAATGAATCCACCCGCAGCAGCCTGTTCCGAGAAAGCGCTCTCCCAAATGCGGCATACGGCCGGCCAAACACAGTCAGAATACGCCCCCAACACCAAAAGGCAGCCCAGAATATAAACAACGGACATGGTCGGCACACAAGCAGAACAGACGCGGGAGATTCCCTTGAGCCCCCCCAACAACACCAAGGCAACCAATATCGCCAGCACCGCCCCGGTCAGCCATGAGGGAATCGCCGCACCGGATTCCGCCAGAACCCGGGATACGGCATTAGCCTGCGTGATATTGCCGATTCCGAAAGCTGCGATAGAGGTGAATACGGCAAACAGCACCGCCAGCCACTTACAGCGCAACCCTCTCTCCAACGCATACATGGGACCTCCCTTGATATTGCCGGCAGCATCCTTCACTCGATATCGGGCTGCCAACAGACTTTCGGCATAGCGGGTTGCCATACCCAGAAAGCCGGTCAACGTGCACCACAGCACCGCTCCCGGACCGCCGGTACTCACCGCCACTGCCACACCCACGATATTACCGGTACCCACATTGGCGGCAAGTGATACCATGAGAGATGAAAAATGGGATATCTGACCGCTGCCCTTTTCAGGACGGCGGAAATAATACCGGATAGCCGTAAAGAAATGCCGCTGAGGAAAGCGCAGCAGCACAGTCAAATACAGATGTGTCCCCAAAAGGCAGAACAACAGGATATATCCCCACAAAAAGCTGCTGGTCTCACTCAGAAAACTATCAATGATGTCTAACATGCGTGTGTAAGCATACTGGATTGGAATACACCTGTCAAGTTGTTCTTTAAGTCACAACGGCTTTTCACACCCTTTGCCCTATCCAACAAAACGAAAAAAACAACTCTTATCCATCTTCTCCCTACAATCGTGTAGGGGGCTTTCGCCCCCTCACACACCACCGTACGTGCCTTTTATGGCATACGGCGGTTTCCTAACCTTTACAGACTACGCTCTGCAATGAGACTAACCCCTGTTTCCTGAACCACTCCTTTCCCATGGCTCGGTGGGACTCCCTGGTCTTGGATAGTCGCCACCAAGTCGGAGGCCCAAGCGGTCTTAGGAAGACAACAATGGGCACCAACTCCTTGGCTCACAGAACGACATGGCTACGATCCGACTTGTAAGACGCAAGCTGAGAGTAATCAAACTCAAACAGAGCAAACGCGTCTACACCATAGCCTGCTTCCTGCGAGATGAAGGGGTCAGAGAAGACCATGCCTTTATGGTAGCAGGGGCAGGGAAAGGGTGGTGGCGACTATCCAAGACCATGGAGTCCCACCGAGCCATGGGAAAGGAGTGGTTCAGGAAACAGGGGTTAGTCTCATTGCAGAGCGTAGTCTGTAAAGGTTAGGAAATAAAAGGCACGTACGGTGGTGTGTGAGGGGGCGAAAGCCCCCTACACGATTAGGCGTATTGGGTGTTTTTTGGGGGGCATGAAGAGAATCAGACCGCGACAGCGTTGACTCTGTGCCGGAAAGAGGGCAAGCTGTTGTCATGGCAATACGAATCAGAGAATGGGGCATGCTATCATACCCCGGGCGTGGGGTGCAGGTGCCTGTGCAGGGCATTGCTACCATGGATGAACCGGCTGCGCGTTTGGGGCGCATTATTGAGGGGGCGGCGCAGATGGGGGCTCAGCTGGCAGAACTGCAGGAAACGGTCACCTCAGCGGGAAATTTGGCAGAGTTTGCCGGGCGTCTGAAGCAGGTGGAGGAGGAGGCCCGAGCGGAAATAGATTTGCAGAATGTCAGAGATTGGAAGTATGCGTGGAATCAGGCAACGGAGGCTCGGTTGGCAGAAGCGGTGGATGAGCTGCCGCGCGAGTCCCGCGAGGCGGGCAGACATCTGGCGGCGGTGTACAGTGCGCAGGCATCCGCTGTGGCTAAGCGTGATTATGAGCTGGGGCGAATAGGGCTGGCACGGCACCGCTGGCAGGCGCGTGTGGATGAGGCGGTGCAGCGCGGTGATGCAGAGGATGCGGAACGCTGGCTCAAGGCGGGGGAAAGTTTGTTTGTGCCGCCGGGGGAGCTGGAGTCCCGCTCCCGGAAGGTGCGTAGTGAGAGTGTGCTGAATAATTGGAAAGCCGCGTTCCGTGACAATGCTCCGAAGGCGCTGGCGGCTCTGCGGCGGTCGGATGCCCGCCTGCCGCAGGAGGAAGCTGACAGGGAAGCGTTGCAGGAGCTGCGTGATGTTCATTTTCATGCGGTGAGCCGAGAGGTGGCGGCGGAGATGGAGCGAGCTGTGGAACAGGGACAGATTTTTCCGACGGCATTGTTGGAGAAAGCAGCAGCTGCGGGGGTGATTTCTGCGCAACAGGCAGCGGCTGCCGGACAGGCGGAAGCGGCGGGCGGGAGTCCCTCTGCTGAGGATTTGAATTTGCGGGTGGATGAATGCCCGGAAGATGAGCATGAGGAAACGCGTCTGAAGCTGGATATCCTGTCGGCAGCTGTCCCCATGGCTGCAAAGCGTTCTCTGCTGCTGCGCCTGAGCCGAAATCGTGAGGTGCCGGCAGCTGCGCGGGGAGCTCTCAGTCGCCGCCTGTGGAATCTGTATCGCGGTGGGCGTTTCGGTTGCCCGGAGGATACGGAGGCTCGCCGATACCTGGCACGGCTGCAGGCTCAGGCCCCGGAGATGCTGCGCCGGGGCAGTGTTCAGGAAACGGAGCGCTGGCTGGAGAGTGTCTGCCCCAGGGAGGAAACCTGGATTTGTTATCAACCAAACTGAAGATATGTTACCTATGAATGCAATTACTGCTATGAATGATAAGGAGGCGGTGCTGAGCGCACCACAGGATAATGCCGCTCAGGAAACGGAATCCCGCATGCCGGATTCGGTCTTGTGGGTGAATTGGGAGATTCCGCAAACTCCCCAGCCCGCCAACATACTGCCGGATACACCGGAGCAAATGTCCGGGGAGAGTGAGGAGGATATCACTCCGCTGCCGACGGAGGTGAAGCCGTTGGCGGTATCTGCTGCACCGCCGACGGTCATGAGTTGGCAGCAGGCGGAACGCGGTCAATACTGGAATCGCATTCTTACCGCTGATCCGGATACTATCCCTCAGGACATCAGAGCTGCTGCCGGTGCGGCGGATGAAAGCCGTTCGCCGGAGGAGCGGGAGTATCACCTGCTGCGAACGGTTAATCGCTCTTGGGCGGCGGATCATCTGGGGTATTCCCGTGAAGCCGTGAGCGCGGATTGGGGAAAAATCCGCGGTGAGTTGGCGGACAGTTTGGGGGTTGCCGGCAATGAGCAGGAGGTGTTTACCTCACTCTCTCTGCAGGCGCAGGAAGCGCCGCGGCGTGAGCTTGCCCGCTCGGTTTATGAGAAGGAATATCTGAGGGTGTTGGAGGACACGGATTCTCCGCAGTCTGATGAGGCTGCGGAACTCTCCCGAGATGATGTTCCCCTTGTGGCGGAAATTCGCCGTATGGCGCGTGCCGCAGCAGAAGCAGATCGGGAGGAATGCCTGCAACATGCGGATGCGCTGCAGCAGGTGGTGCAAACATTTTCTCAGATGGAGCGCGGGCCGGTGCAACAGGCGCGTGCCCTGTGGAACAGCCCCCAATTCCTGCAATCCATAGATGAGCTGTCAGAGCTTTCTCAGGAAAAGCGTGCGGTGCTTTACAGGGTGATGCAGGCTGAGTGGAAAAAGAGCGGCTACACGCCGCAGCCGGAAGCGCTGCCGGTAGCCATGCTGCACAGCCTGGTGCGCGGTGGGGTGAATATGAGTTTGAACATTGGGCAGGCTATCGGTAATGCTGCGGTGGCGCAGCTGGGGCAGTTGGGGGAAAGTCTGGGGGCTGAGTCCCTGAGCCGGTTTAGTGAGCGGCAGGATAAGCGTCTGCGTGTTCTGGAAGAACTGCGGCGTGTGGTGCAGCAGGAGGTGATACCTATCCGCATGGGGGAGGATGCGTCTTTTGCGGAGGAGCTTTTGGTGGATATGTCCGCTGCGGTACCCGGAGTTGCCTTGGCGTTTGCCGGGGTGCCGGGTGTGTCGCTGCTGGCGGCATCTTCTGCCGGAGCGTCGGTGGCAGATGCGCGGCAGCGTGCGCCGGAGGGCAGTCAGAAGCTGCAGACGGCTGCCGGCTGTCTGGCTGGTGCGGCTCAGGCGGCTATTTTCAAGGGTATGTCCGGTCTGGGACAGCGTCTTATCAGCCGAACAATCAGCCGCTTTGCCGACAGTGTGGGGCAGGGAACGAAAAAATATGCGTTCGCGGCGTTGCAGAGCGGGGCTCAATTCACGCAGGAAACGGTGAATATGCTGATGGCTGGTAAGGCTGCTCAGGCGGCGGAGTTGGGATTGCAGGAGCTTGCTGCCCGGGCGGATGATACGGCATCCTACATCGATTGGGCGGCATTTGGTGATAACCTGACGGACGTAGAAACAAACATCCGTGAGGCTGCCATGAACCTGCCCTTTGTGTTGATAGCCGGGGGGAAGGCTGCGCTGCATCATTTCCGCTCTCCCCGTGCGGTGCTGGGGGATGGGCATCGGTTGGATGACTGGGGGGTGGACCCGGAGATGAAGGCGCGCGTGATGCAGGCGCCTAACTTACAGCAACAGAATGAGTTGTTGCGTGAGGCGCTGCGTAGCAGTAAACGCTGGTCAGGTGCCGGCTTCCTCTCGGATGTGGCGGCAAAAAGTCTACGGCTTCTTCAGACTAAGGATTTGCATCTCTTTGACAATGAACAGGTGGTGGCGCTGTTTCTTGCTCACCCCGGTGAGAGAACCGTGCTTTCCGGAGTGCTTGCTAAAAACGGGGAATCCGGAAATACGGCGGCGGCTGCGCCGGAGCATGCGCATTTGGTCCCGCGTAAAAGACTTCCTGTGGGCAAAGCCCCATGGCTTGGCTCGCTGATGAATGGGTGGATAGCGAAGGCCGGAACATTTTCCGGGCAGTGGAGGATTAATAAAAAGATGAAACTGGCAGAAACGGAGGCTCTCCGTCACCGGGACTTATCTCCTATTCTGCGCCAGAAGGGGTACTATCTGCCGCAGGCAGAGAGGGTGCGCCGCGGTTTGCTGGCAGAGTTGGTTCACTCCGTGGAACAGCTTTCCTATAGATTCCTGCTTAATACTTACACCATTGATACGCTGAATCGTAGTTATGCCTCCGAAAAAAAAGCGCAGGAGCGTACTGAAAAAATCCGCGCGCAGATTCCTAATCTGGCGGCGCGTGCCGTGCTGCAAAGTGCTATGGATGGTCATCATGCTGCGGCAAATGAGACGATAAAAAATTATTTCAGGGATTTTTATCTGAATCGGCGCTACAATACGATTCGTGAACCATGGCTGCAGAAAACGACCAATGAGCAGATTCGTGAAATAGCGGCATTTGCAGATGCCCCGACGCGGGTGCTGCGCCGATATCCGGAGGAAGCGCGTGAGATGAGGATGCAGTATTTGGAGCTGACCTCAGCGGTTCGGGAGCTTGCCGAGCTGATTCCTCATATGGAGGATTTTCACACTCTTCTGTCACGCGGGCATTCTCCGCTGGGGGCATATGCCGGGATTCTGGAGCGCGAGTTCTTTTTATCCGCCGATTCACCGGATTGGAAACCGAAAGGGTGGGACGCTGCGTTGAGTCACCCGACAGATGAAGCGCTGCGGCTGAACACGGCTGCCAATCTGCGGAAGATGGAATTGTATACTCAGTTGACAGGGCGTGAGCCGGAACGGGTTTCCGATGCTTCAGGCGCAGCATGGTGGCGCATCCGCCGCCCGGATGGTACACCGACCCGCTGGCATGAATCCGGCGGGCATGTGGCCAATGATATGGCCTATATCTACAGCCTGCGCATGGGTATGCCGTACGCCAAGGATTTATACGCCGAACGTCTGAGGGAGAATATGAGGTTGGACGGACTTGCGTTTGCCGATGTGCTGCCGCAGCAGCGCCGCCGTTTCAGCACGCATGATGCCTTGGCTGCCATTGCTCTCAGTGACCTGCATGAGCAGTGGTTGGGCAGGGCATCAGAAATGCCGTTGGGTGTTTCTTATCACCGCCGCAGAATTTATGATGTAGCGGCAAAAAGACAGTATGACGGCGTGGCTTCATTCCTTTATCCCGGGGAGAAAACCTCTTCTCCGAATCATTATCTGCTTGACCCGAAACGCACAGTCAATCCGCTGAACCTGATATTTGCCCGCGCTCGGGTGTATTGGCAGCGTATGTTGGATTCCGGGGCATGCTCTGCAGCTGATGCTGCGGATTTTCTGGTGAGTCAGGGGCAAATCTCACAGCAGAGGAAACAGGAATTACTTCACATGCCCGAGGTTCAGCACAGGCTTTATCACCTGCCGGAAGTGAAAAAGATGAAACGAAAGCGGCAGCATCGGTATGTTCGCGCCCTGCGGGAACTTCTCTTACAAAGAGATACGGCTGATATGCGTGCCGCGCTGTCTGAAGCTTTGTCTTATTTTTCCACTAAATGTTTGGTGGCGGATATGGAGCGTATTCCTCTGCCGGATTCAGTAAAAGAATGGATTGCAGCGACTCCGTTCCGTATCCCGGATACCAGAAAAGCAGTGGATCGCCCCGGGTTGATAAGCGGTGGAGCTGATACCACAACATACCCTAGGAATTCAGACGAATTCCTGATACGGTGGATGAATGATAAATCCGCAGAATATCTGCAGTCAAATGGTGAGGGAATTGCCGCCGTTCGAATGAAACTGAGAGATGCCGATTCCGATTTGCGGCAATCTCCGTTCTATCAACATATCCGCGAGTTGTGGGAACCGTCTGAAGCGCAGCGCAAGGAACAGTGCTGGAGTTATCTGCTGAGCGGCGATAAGCATTTCCGCCATGCCGGACAGGAACTTTGGAATCTGCTTCGTCAGCCGAAACGTGCATGGGAGAGTCTCTCGGAGCGTCAGCAGGACTTGCTCCGCGGGGATTTGCTTCCGGTGGTGCGTGAGCATCCCGCTCCCGGCGTGAAGCCCGGTGAACCGAATGCTCTGGAACAGAGTTTATCCCAGCTGGAGTTGCTGTTGGAGGAAATTCCGCAGCTGCATGACTATGCGCTCAATTTACGCAATCCCGGTGAGATAGTGCGGTTGCAGCTGGATTCTCAATCCGCTCCACGTCATCCGGGGCTTCAGGCTGCTGTCATTGCCAGAGACGAGCTGCTTGGAGCTGTGCCGGAGTTACAGCCCGGCGGGACAATGAATGTGGCGGTATTGCCCCATGAACTGGCAGAAGATGCGCGGGTGATGCCGGCTCTGCATTTGCTGACGGCGCTGCGGCATCAGGTGATGGATTACCCGGCTGTTACCCCGGAGGGCATTACTTGGCGCAATCGTTTCTACGGCGGCAAAACGGGAGAGCGGCCCAACGGCGTTTCTGAGGAGTGGACAGCTGAAAAACCGCTGAGCGGTTTGCTGGATACGTTGCAGAAATTGGAGAACGGACTGGGGGGGGAATCTGCAGAATTGTTGGGGGAAACGGTAGCGCCCCTGTCAACGGAACTGGATCTGAGCCCATTGCAGCATGTAACCGTCTACCGGAACAGGCAGTATCCTTCTGTACAACTGCGGCTCATGCCGGGAGATTTTGCCTCGTCCTCTGTTTGCCGCCGCCGCCCATATGTAGTGCATTCCTTGGCCGGAGCTCCGATGGAAAATAAATCCGGCTGGGGACTTCATGGTGAGGTGAGTAAGGTCTATCAGGATTTGGTGCGCTTTGACAGTAACATGGAGCGTTTTCATTTTGATGAACGGATTCACAAGGCAGGCGGTTTTTTTGCCATGGTATTCAACCAGCTTCAAACGCGACTGATGGACGCAGAGACGCTGCGCCTGGGGAGAGATGCCGATTTGTCGAACAGAGAAATTATTATGCATCTCGCGCAGGATTCCGGGTATTCCAATAAGCTGGCAGGCGTGGATATAGGCACGCTTACCCCTGATGAGCTGGTCACACTCTCCCTGTTCCGCCATCTGCTGGCCTATGAATACGGGACGTATCCACAGGCTGCCGAAGCGGAGCTGCTTCGGCTCGGTGCCCGTTTCCGTGAGGACAGCAACCTCTTTGAACAGGTGAAGGAAAATGTGCTGGATTCCGGTGAACATGGGTTGGAGCTGATAGATTACGTGCGTAAGGCAGATGAAAACCTCATTCGGCGGGAGGACGGCACAGTCGTTCAGATGCGCTATCTGCCGACACAGAGCCGCTCTTATAAAAAATTTGAGCACGTGCGCAGAAGCCCACGCCCGGTAGATACAGATGCTGCGGCACGTGAATACATGCGCCAGCCGAAAAAACATGAAAAATTGAAGAACTATGACGGATATCGCTAATCTTCACCTGCCCGGTCAGCTGGATGACCCGCTGTGGCGTTTGAACCACCTTTACTGGATAGAGAACAAATCCGGCCGGATGCAGCGGTTTCGCCCTAATACTGCGCAGCTACGTTTACACCATGGAATGTGGCACCGTAATTCGGTACTCAAGGCCCGTCAGCTTGGTATCTCTACCTATGTGGCGATGCTGATGCTGGATCGTTGCCTCTTTATTCCGAATTTTCATGCAGGAATCATTGATAAGACGCTGCCGGATGCAGAGCAAAAGCTTGAAAAGCTGCGTTTCGCCTGGGAACATCTGGATTATCTGCCTCCCGGTGCACCGGCGGATGAGCAGGCGTTAGCGTATCTCGGCAGTCTCATCAAACAGCGTACCGGTATCATGAAAAAGGGCGGTTGGCATCCCGCATCGGATGCGCGGGGACGACTCTCCTTTGCTAATGGCAGCGATATTCGGCTGGGAACGACATTGCGCGGTGGCACGCTCCAATTCCTACATGTGTCAGAGCTGGCGCATGTGTCCGTGCACTCCCCCTGGAGAGCGCGTGAAATCCGCACCGGTGCTATCAATACCGTGCCGTCGGAGGGAACAATCATCCTGGAAAGCACACATGAAGGTGGGCGATACGGCGTGAACTATGAAATGACTGTTCAGGCCATGGAAAATACTGCCCGAGACGAACTCTCGCCGCTGGATTTTCGCTTCTTTTTCTTCAGCTGGTTCGATAATCCTGATTATGCACTGAAGGGACGCGGCAGCTGGAGTGATACCATGTCTGCCTATTTTGAGCGTTTGGAACAGGAGAGCCGGGTAAAGCTCACTCATGCTCAGAAACTCTGGTATGCGCGCATGGAACGAACGATGGGGGCTGCCATGCGGCAGGAGTACCCCTCCACCCCGGATGAAGCTTTCGCCATGGGAAACGACGGTGCCATCTATGGTTCACAGATTGCCTTGCTGAGAGAAGCCGGCAGAGTGGGCGTGGACTTTGAGTATTGTGCGCAGGAACCTCTCTATACTTCATGGGATTTGGGGCTTAGTGACCACACGGCTATTTGGCTGGTGCAGACTCAGGGCGGTCAGGTTTATTGGCTGGATCATTATGCCGCTAACCAGTTTTCTCTGGAGCACTATGTGGGGAAAATCAGGGAGTGGGAAACCAGATTCGGAAGAATTTCCTCACACTTTTTGCCGCATGATGCCGCGCGGCGTGACCCGCACGGCCAATCCTATGTGGAGAGTCTGGCTGCGCTGGGTATTCATGCTGTTAGGGTGGTTCCGCGCACTCCGGATATCTGGCGCGGTATCAATGTGCTGCGCGGCTTGTTAAGTAAGAGTTGGTTTCACCGCAATACGCTGCATCAGAGGGTGAATCTGCGTGGGGAAAAGGAACCGTCCGGTCTCTCCTGTCTGGAAATGTACCGAACCGCTCCCGCCGGGGGTTCCGGTACTTGCCGTGAAATGCCCTTGCATGATGCTTCCTCGCACAGCGCTGATGCCGCTCGCACATTTGCCGAAGCTCATTCTCACGGTATGGTTGTACCTATTAATCTCCGCTCCAAACCACGCCGTGCCCTCATGTAGGGCTAGGGCAGGGCTGGATATTTGGCTGCAAAACGATGAAAAAATGCAAATTGAATGACAAAAAACTTGACAGGAACAGTTGTTTGGTGTATCTTGCCTGCCCGTTCCCGGACAAAATACTAACAACCATATCATTTATCATGCGTTCTGTCACCGTACGTAAAGGAGAACCGATTGATCGCGCACTTAAGCGCCTCAAGACTAAGCTCGATACTGAAGGTATTCTCGAGGAGATGCGCCGTCGCCGCGCTTTCGAGAGTCCCATGGATGAGAAGCGTCGTAAGGCTCGTTCAGCCAACAAACGTAACAAGGTTAAGTGGCACTTTACCAATA
This sequence comes from Akkermansia sp., assembly GCA_045579245.1. GTDB lineage: Bacteria > Verrucomicrobiota > Verrucomicrobiia > Verrucomicrobiales > Akkermansiaceae > Akkermansia. The sequence continues at coordinate 6,968 of JAZNLU010000061.1, read as the reverse complement.
AGGAGGAGATTCCGGCTGCTGCCGTGACTCCTGCTGAGGCCTGAATTTGAATGTTCGGGAATTTTTTTGAAACGGGTAAGCGAAAATCGCTTGCCCGTTTCGTTGTTTGCTGAGAGCTTGTGCATTTGCTCTGAGTTTGCGGCGTACAGCAAAAGTTCCCTGTTAAATCTGTTTTTTACTCAGAATGAGCATTATTCCTCTCTATACAGCCGAACAGATTCAGCAGGCGGTTCGCCGTACCGCAGAGGAGATACATGCTGCTTTGGGGGAGGAAGAGCCTGTTGTGGCTTTATGCCTTCTGAATGGTGGTATCTGGTTTGCTGCTGATTTATTGCGCTTCCTGCCGACAAATATGGAGCTGCAAACGCTCCGTCTTTTCAGCTACGAGGGAACGAAAAGCCGGGGGAACATTACTTGGCTCAACTCTTTGCCGGATTGCCGAGGAAAACGAGTTCTGGTACTGGATGATGTGCTGGATACAGGACTTACTTTGAAATCGGTCTGTGATGCTCTTTGGGCAAACGGGGCTGCTTTGGTATTGTCTGCTGTGGCTATAGACAAGATAGGCTGTCGCACAGTTGAGTTTGATGCAGATTTTCGCGCACTTGTCTGTGAAGATTTATTTCTGGTGGGGTATGGGTTGGATTTCAACGGTAAATACCGCAACTTGCCCTATATCGGGTATATGATAGAGTGAAATCATAGCTTAATAAAGCGGCGACCATTTCCGGCCGCCGCAGAGAAAATCAGTTATTGTTTGTTCGTGATTTGATATCCATAATCAGCTGTGCATTGCTGGGACAGCGACGTAGGAACAAGAGTAACCGCTCCATGGCATCCGCTGGCTTGTAGTTAGCCAGTCCACGGCGGATGAGACGTATTTTTTCCAGCATCATTTCCGGAAGAATCAATTCTTCCCTGCGGGTACCGCTCTTCAGAATATCAACCGCCGGGTAGATGTACATTTCTGCAATGCGACGATTGAGTACTAATTCCATATTTCCTGTCCCCTTGAACTCTTGGAAGATAAGCTCATCCATACGGCTGTTGGTTTCAACAAGAGCTGTAGCCAAGATGGTCAGTGATCCCGCTGTGCGAGTGTTGCGTGCAGCTGCAAAGAGCCGACGAGGCATCTCCAATGCACGAGTGTCAATACCACCGCTCATGGTACGCCCGCTGCCTCGTTCTGCATTGTTATATGCACGCGCAAGACGGGTGATAGAATCCATGAGGATGAGTACATGCCTGCCGTTTTCCACCAAACGTTTTGCCCTCTCGACACACATTTCCGCCATGCGGCAGTGTTCACGCACCGGACTGTCATTGCTGGAGGCAAAAATTTCTGCTTCGGGAAGCTGCCGTTTAAACTCGGTTACTTCTTCCGGGCGTTCATCCACCAATAGCACCATCAGGTGTATATCTTCCCCATAGTTCTTGATAGCACCTTCTGCAATGTGCATTAGTAAGGTGGTCTTGCCGGTACGGGGCGGTGCCACGATAAGTCCGCGCTGCCCACGCGCTACAGGTGCCATGAGGTCGAGAGTGCGGGTGGTGAAGCGGGAGGCGGAGGTTTCAAAAGCCAGTCTGTGTGTGGGATTGACGGCTTTCAAGTCCTCAAAATGGGGAGCCGCTGCTGCCTGTTCCGGGGGAAGTCCATTTACGGTCTGTACGGAAATGAGCTGGTGTCCGCGCTCGTAGCGCTGAGCCATTCCGCTGATTTGCACATATGGTCGCAGATGGTGAGTGGAGATGATGTCTTCCGGTACGTAGACGGCAGTTTCTGAGGGAGCCCAGTTGTTATCTGCCGTGCGGATGAAGCCGAATCCCTTTGGGGTGATTTCTAAGATGCCGGTTAGCGATTCCGGTTCACCTACGGGCACATATGCGCGCGAGGGAGCTTTTGCGTTTTTTTCCCGCATGGTCGCTTCCCGATATTTGGCGATGTTGTTACGGCGGGCTTCCGCGCGTTCCTGTTGGATTTTCGCGCGGTCTCGCTGGGGTCGCGCTGAGCGTTGCGGGCGGTTACCCTGCAGCGGACGGCGAGAGTGAGAATGCTGCGAGTCTCGGTTGCTTCCCCGGTAAGAAGCCTCACGGTTATTATCCAGCATGGGGCGGCGCGTGTTCGTCTTTTGGAACGTGCGCGTTCGAACGGAGCGGGGTGTATCATCAGGCGCGCTCATGGCGTCAGTGGAGAAAATTGTTGGAAGATCTCATATTCGGCGGGCGTTACGTATCGCGGGCGCAGCGCCCGCCGGAGATTTTCTGTTGAAAGCAAAAGGAAAAAGGAGGAATCAGCATCAGAGCTGTTCCAGAACGGATTCGTCAATCTCGAAGTTGGAGAACACGTTCATGGTGTCATCATAGTCATCCAAAAGCTCATAGAGCTTCATGACCTTTTGCGCCGTTTCCACATCGCTGATGACGGTGGGATTCTGTGCCACGGAGATGAGCTTCATTCCTGTCACGTTCTTACCTGCGGCTGCCAGAGCCTCGGAGACAGCCTGCAAGTCTGTCGGACCGCAGATGAATGCCCACTCACCTTCACTTTCACCCTCTTCAAACTCATCAGCCCCGCAGTCCATGGCTAACTCCATGGCACCATCCTCGGTGAGGGTGACATCATTGATACGTACTTCACCCTTACGGTCGAATTGGTAGGAGACAGAACCCGGGGTTCCCATGTTGCCGCCGTTGCGGGAGAAGATGGTGCGCAGTTCTGAGGAGCAGCGGTTGGTGTTGTCCGTTGCAACCTCCACAATGATGGCCGTACCGGCGGGACCGTACCCCTCGTAGGTCATTTCTTGGATAGCTGCGCCCTGGAGCTCACCGGTACCTTTTTTAACGGCTCGATCAATGTTGTCTTTGGGCATGGAAGCAGCCTTAGCTCCTTCGATAGCAGCGCGAAGCCGTGGATTGGTATCAACATCACCGCCGCCGTTCTTGGCTGCCAGCGTGATTTCGTGGGAGTAACGGGCAAATATCTTACCCTTCTTCGCGTCGGCGGCTGCCTTCGTGAACTTGATTTTGGACCATTTGTTATGACCTGACATAATTTCCGGAATTGTGTGAAAAAGAGGTAGCGAAAAGAAACCGCCGGAAAGAACAAGACGGATGCCTTACGCGCAGAACCCCCGGAATCGGCGGAACCTTGTATTCCTCATGCAGCACCAAGTCTGTGCTGTTTCGGGGATTTTCTCCACCGGATTCCCGCCACGAAAGAGACGGGAAAATAGGGTTCAAAATGGAATCGAGCTGACAGGATTCGAACCTGCGACCTCTTCGTCCCGAACGAAGCGCGCTACCAGCCTGCGCTACAGCTCGATGTATTAGGACACGGCGATTTTACACTTTTTTCAGCTTTTGGCAAGAAAAATGTTGAGTTTTTTGTGTCACTACGTCACTATTGGTTATTTTTTCTTTTTGGTATGATACTTACTAATCTGATGCAGCATGGTGTTATGCGCGGAAGTTACCTGTATGGAAAGTTTTTTTGTTGATAGGGGCACCTTCGGATTACAAATGGAGTGAAAACGGTATTTTGTCAGAATAAGTTGAGCAAATTAAGTGGAGGGGGTTGCAATCTGCGGGGGGATTAGTATAGAATGGGAACATGAAGATGTTGGTATTCGGGGGATCGGGACGCACGGGGCAGGTGATGTGCCGTGTAGCTGCTGCACAGGGTGCCGAAGTGTTAGCTCCGTCTCACGCGGCTTGTCCGCTTGAGGATTCTGAGACGCTTGTCAATACAGTACTGAGAAGCGGAGCGGAAGTTGTGGTGAACTGTGCCGCCGTCAGCGGGTTGGAAGCCTGTGGGGATGATTCGTTGCAGGCGCATCTGGTCAATGCTGCAGCTCCGGCAGCCATGGCGCTGGCTTGTCGGCACACAGGTGCTCGGTTTGTTCATCTCTCCACGGACTATGTGTTGGACGGACGTCACCCCGGGCTGAAAACAGAGAGTGCTAAGTGTCGCCCTGTCTGTGTGTATGCAGAGAGTAAGCGTGAGGGTGAATTGCAGGTGCAGGAGGCATGGTCCGAGAGTATTATTGCCCGTGTTTCCTGGATTTGCGGGAATCCGATCTGCCCTGGTTTCCCTGAGAGTGTGGTGGGGAAAGCTCTGGCAGGACAACCGTTGGCTGCTATAGCTGACAAGACTTCCTTGCCCACAGATGCGGAAGATATTGCGCGGTCGGTCATGGTATTAGCAGAGCGTGGTGCCAAGGGAATTTTTCACTTGTGTTCGGTAGGGGAACCGATGAGTTGGTGGGATTGTGCGGTGACTGCGCTGGATGAAGCGGTTCGGTTGGGGGCGCTTGCCTCATTTCCTGAGCTTGGCAGACAGTCGTTGGAAAACGTCCCTTTTTTCCGGGAAAGTCGCCCACGTCACACAGCGATGCTGTCTGATCGTTTGCCTCAGTTGGGGATAAAGATGCCTACAGCGGATGAGACGCTTCGCCGCGCTGTAAGACGCTTTCTGGCGTTTCGTGCATGAATGGTGCAGAATAATTGTTTGGTCTTGACTCTCGTACTGTAGTGCGGTAGAATTTTGCTTGCATGAAAATAGCCATTGTATTGACAGACCAGAGCTTTCTGCGGACTAAATCCATGGGGATTTTTAATATATCCATGGGGTTGGCGAAAGGGCTGATGAAATGTCCGGAGATTACGGAGCTGCATATATTGGGGAATGATGAGTGCCGTCATGCTTTTGCTGATTGTCCTCCGCATGTGCATTTGCATTTGTTGGATAAACCCGTGCCAAGGCGATTCAGTCGTGTGTGGTGGGATCAGTTTGGGTTGAGTGCGTATGTGCGCCGCGTTGCTCCTGATTGGCTGATTTTGCCCAAAGGATTCCCGCCTTTTTTTCCATGCCTGGGAAAAACGAAGCTAGCTTGCTATGTGCATGACGTAGGTTGGGAATATTATGAAAACAAGCCTGCGGAAGTTCGGAACAAAGCATTTCCCCGGCATGAGTTGATGTATTTCCGGCGGCTTTCTTTGCATGCCATGCGGATATCTGATGTGGTGCTGACGCACAGTAGATTTAATCAATCGAGAATTTTGGTGCATGAACCGCGGGCAACAATTGCTCCTATAGGTGTGGGATTTGATTGTTCGCCTCAGACTCCGGTTGAGCGACTGCTTAGAAAAGATATTTTGACCTATGCTTCTACTTTTCCGCACAAACGCATGGATTTAGTCATTGGTCGCATTTCTGAGTGGTTGGATCAGCGCGCTGATCGTGATGAGATTCGTGTGCATCTGGTTGGCTCTCTCCCGGATTCTTTTGAACTCCCTGCAAAAAATTGGATTCACCACAGGAGGCTTCCGTTTGCGGAGCTGAGTGAACTGGTACGCACCAAGTGTCGCATGACTGTATATATATCAGATTATGAGAGCTATGGGATGCCGCCTGTGGAGAGTTTGCGCAATGGTATCCCCTGCATTGCTTCCGATTTGGGAGGAATGCACGAAAACCTGCCGGAGCAGTATCTCTTCCCAAATGATGATTCGGCGGCATTTATCCGTGTGGCAAACGCCAATTATGACGGCACGGTACCGTTTGTGTGTCCAGATTTCCCGAATTGGGATGAGGTGTGCCGTCGCTGTGTGGAGGCATTACAGTCTCATTAAGAAGACGACATTACGTTTATACGCTATTGCTATATATGCCTTTTTGGCGATAATGTGAAGAGGAGAAAGGCAATCAGCGTGACGAGGCCAAGTGGCGCAGCCGCAATAAGTGCAAAGAAAAACGCGCGGGGGAAATGGAATGGATTGCCCGTGTGCAGCATGCTTCGGAGAATATCCTCGTGAAGGAAAAATCTTTCCGGTGTCATGTGTGGGCTGTTGAGTGTCGGTCTGCGGCTCAAGTTGCGCAGGTGTCGGTGCTGCGGGGCTCAGTAGCAGTCACTGCAGCAGCATGAACAGCGCCGGTGCCCGGGGCAGGGAAACGAAAAGCCGACTCGGGGAATGTGGGCTTTTTTCCACTAATCAGGTGCTGATAAAGGGCGTCATGCATGAGCTGCTGATGATGAGAAGCAATTTGCGTGTAAGGTGATTGACTCTCCGCGTGGGACGTTCGTTGAAAAAAATCCCCGCCGTGCTGCTGCGCGGCGGGGAGGCGTAAATCAGATGTTCCGCAGAACGAATCAGAATGCGGAGAGTAGCGGCCAGGTGCCCAGTATGATAAGGGTGAGGACGCAGGCGGACATCACAAACGCGGTGCAGAAGGGGACGCAGAGCGGTTTGTCACCGGACTGCGGTTTTTCCCAGTACATGGCGCGGATGACCTTGAAGTAGTAGTAGAAACCGGTGGCGGCGCAGATGACCATGACGGGCAGCAGCCAGCAGATGCCTGGCCAGGTGCTGATGACGCTGATGAGGGATACGAAGGAGTACATCTTCACCAGGAAGCCCAGGGTGAGGGGCACACCGGCCAGGGAGGCAAAGCATACTGTGATGAGGAATGCTGTGCGGGGGTTGGTGGTGCCCAGACCGCGGAAGGCGGCAATCTCCTCGCTGCCGCGCTGGGTGCGGACCATGGCGACGGCGTAGAAGGCGGCGATGGTGGCCAGGGCATAGGCCAGCAGGTACTTGCTGACCATGAAGACGACCGGGCCATTCAGCGCCAGGAAGAAGATGAGGATGAAGCCGGCCTGGCCAATGGAGGAATAACCCAGCAGGCGCTTGATGTTGGTCTGGCGCATGGCTCCCAGGTTGCCGATGACCAGCGTGGCTGCGCTGACAATGGCGAAACACCACACCAGGAGCTTGGCAACAATGTTGCCCGGCACCATGAAGGGGGTGAAGGGGAGCGCCAGACCGCAGAGTACCACGAAACCGGCGGTCTTGGAGGCTACGGCCAGGAATGAAGTGGTGGGTGTGGGGGCTCCCTGGTAGACATCAGGAATCCACACGTGCATGGGAGCGGCGCCCAAAGTCGGAGGCCAAGCGGGCTTAGGAAGACA
>JAZNLU010000060.1:0-9807 GCA_045579245.1 Akkermansia sp. | reverse complement strand
CATCCTGTCTGTGTTTCGCCTCCGGCTTCCTTCCCACCCCACATTACTGTGACGCAGTTGCCTTTGGCTATTTGATTCCGCCCTGTCAGCGGTTCATTGGGGACTTTCACCCCAGTTGCGTGTCATGCCTGACGTACTAATGAAAATCGGTGTCCACCGCACAGGCGAACACCGATTTTGTGAAGCTGATGAATCAACCGTATGCTTATTGAGCCGGGATGACATCCAGCTCCGAAATGGCAGCGGAATCTCCGCCGTCATGAGAGGAGAGTGCCACGAGGCGGATGTAGCGTGCGCTCACGGGGGTGAAGAAGATAGCCTCCTGCAGCTCAGCATTATTGCTGAAAGAACCGCGGGCTACCGGGTCACCCCAGGACTTGCCGTCATTGCTGACATAGACCTCATAATCCTTCACACGCCCCTGCGGAGAGGGCGCACCGCGGTACAGCATACCGCGCAGGTTGCGCTCACTGCCCAGACTGATACGAATATCATGCGGGAAGCTGGCCATGGTCACGCCCTTCATGGTGTGCCAGTAGGTGTCCGGGTTGCCGTCCAGCACATTGGCAGCCGGTCCCTCACCGGGCAAATCAGAGCTCACATAGTTGATGGAGAAGAAAGCATAGGGCGGATACTCACCCACCACGCTCTCTACCATGGGTTTGACCTCAGCCACGGCGGCGTACGATTCACCGGCAGTGATAGGCTCCAGACAGACCATGCGGAAGAAGCGGGCTCTGCGAGATTCGGGCAGCATCACCGATTGCTCGTTGTCCTCATCTGCCAGGCTGAGGGTACAATCCGGCACGGCAGACCAGTTCCGACCATCCTCAGAGAGATAGAAAGCCACCTTCCCCACGCGGGAGGAAGAGCGTCCCTGACGCGGAGTCACCGTGAAGCCGCGCAGCACGGAATCTACCCCCAGATTGATTACCACATCATGCGGGTAGCCCGGCACGGGTTCGCGCCAGCGGGTGTGCCAGTAGGTGTCGCGGCGTCCATCGATAAGATTCCAGGCGGATTCCATGCGACTTGCAGATGAGGAGCAGGATACTACGCGCATAAGCTTGTCCGGCTGCCAGGTGGTAAAGTGCTGGAAAGTGGAAGCAGAGTTCAGGCAGCTCGGGCTGGTGGCGTGTGCATGCACGTAGCCATCCTCACGCTGAAGGAACGGTCCGGCATATTCCTTTTTAGTGCCATCCGGGAGGGTGATTTCAATCTTCGCATCGCGGGTGGAGCAGGAAGCTGTCACGTAACCCATGGAATCACGGGAAATGGTTACAGCTCCGGTTAGCGGCAGCACCTCGCGCCCCACTTCCTCCGGCTGCTGACCCAGGCGAATGGGACGCAGAGAGAAGGAGAAGGTGGTTGAACCGGAAATCGGGATATCTCTATCCAGCGGACGCGGACCGCAGGCGGCACCGCCCAGACCGAGGGTGAGGGCATCCACATTCAGCACCGTGCAGCCGGCGGGTTTCACCTCCTCCGGGTGAGGGGCATTGAAGATATCCTGAGCCGTGTACGGGAGGGCGGAGAAGTTGAAGCTTCTGTCCTGGTCTGCGGAGACCATGAGCCCCACGCCGTCATCATCTGTCACGGAAACCCAAGTGGTGTCCATACGGTTGCCCATTTCCATGGGGAAGGGGTAGCGCTCTACCATGTCCTGCACCTTGAGATTGTAGATACCGATGGGGGCTCCGGCCTTGCGGTCAGGATAGTTCTCACCGGGGCCGCGTCCGAACCAGCGGACGTTGGAGTAGCGCTCCGGCAGGTGGAGGGTGTAGCCCAGACGGGGCAGCACAATCTTTTCCCCGTCAGACAGGATACCTGCCTGCACACTCACCTGCCCATTGGGCAGAATGGTGTACACCAGCTGGGTGGTGAAGTGGAAATCTTTCTCACTCACCGATCCCAAATCCTCAATTTCAAACTTGCCGTTGTCGTAGTCACGGGAATCAAGGCTTTCCTTGCGGATACCCTGGCTGCGGACATCGCAGGAGATACGCACTGCCTTACCGTCCAGACGCTCCACCAACAGCGGAGTAGCCGTGTGCGTCAGATTCCGCAAACCGTTGTTAAGCCACTGGTTCATGGCCCACTTATCATTGGCCACCGGTGCGCGGAAAGCGCTCAGATTCAGCGTGGGTTTATCCCCCAGCAGCTGCTTGCCGTCCACGATATAGTTGCTGAGCCCGCCGGTGGCCTTGTCAATGGTAAGGGAGAAATTCTTACCCATCACCATCATCTTACCGCTCAGATTGCGGACCTGGAGGCTGTCATCGGGGGTGAGTTCCGGCATCTTATCCTTCGGGTTATAATCGGTGAGAGCCTCCGGCAGGGGGAGCTGCTCCGTGGCAACCACATAGCCCTTCTCTGCCCAGTTGGTATCTGCCTTGAGGTGCAGATTGACGGTCAGATAGTAGTGCCGATCCTTCCGGAAAAGAGCCTTGGCAGATTCTACGGGAATAAGTATCTCCGTGTGCTGAAGAGGGGCAGCAGAGGGCGCAAACTCACCCTGAGCCACCACTTTATTGCCCTCTTCCGTGAGCTGCCAAGTGCCGGCAAACTCTGCCAGATTGGTGAAGAGGTTCTTGTTACGGATATTCACGCGCACATAGTTCTTGTCTTCCGTAAGCCCGGCATAGGTGAAGTCTGCATTCTGCTGAGCCTTGCGGATTTCAGCGTAGAGCGGCGTGGGGGTGCGGTCACTGTATATCACACCCTTGATGCAGAAGATACCGTCATTCGGGAACTCACCGTGGTCACCGCCGTAGCTCTGGCGGGTCACTTTGCGGCCGTCCGGCAGGGTGACCTCTTGGTCATAGCTCTGGTGAATCCACTCCCAGATACCGCCGCCGATGATGGAATCACTGGAATCAAACGCCTCCCAGTAATCAGCCAGATTGCCCATGGAGTTGCAGAGAATGTGGGCGTACTCTGACACATACCAGGGCTTCTCCAGCTTGCGGGCGGCAACCTCACGCGCCCAGTTCACGCTGGGGTACTGGTTGGAGCAGAGGTCTGCCAAATCGTTGTTACGCTCGTACTGCGTGGGACGGGAAGCATCACGGCTCTTAATCCAATCCCGCACGGCGGCAAAATTATCACCGGGGCCGGCCTCATTGCCATAGGACCACATGACCACACAGGCATGGTTTTTGCTCTGCTCCACCATGTTTTTGTTGCGCCAGACGTGCTGGGCTTTCCACTCCTCAGGGTGGGAGAGGGAGAGCTCACCGTAGTAGTAGCCGTGGGATTCGATATTGGCTTCATCGCATACGTAGATACCGTACTCGTCACACATCTCATAGAACCAGTCAGGCTGGGGATAGTGGGAGTTGCGGATATGGTTGATGTTGCCGCGCTTCATGAGCAGCAGCTCCTGCCGGCACTCTTCCTGAGTGACGGTGTGACCGTTGGCATGCTGGCTTTCGTGGCGGTTCACGCCCTTGAGCTTCACGGGCATACCGTTGACCAAGTAGCGTCCGTTGAGCATCTTCACATCGCGGAAGCCGACCCTACGGGAAATAGTCTCCGTCACGTTGCCGTTCTTATCCTTCAGCGTGAGCAGGAGGGTGTACAGATTCGGCTTCTCAGCGCTCCACAGGGCGGGAGCAGGCAACTCTGCCGCCAGTTTCACGGATTGTTCCTCCCCGGCTTTCAGAGCCAGCGGTGCAGAGCTGATTGTCAGCACGGTCTTTCCGGCGGCGTCCAGCAGTTCTGCTTCCGGCACCACGGTATCCTCCGCGCCGCTGCGGTTATCCACCGCTACATCCACACTGAACTTGCTCACGGCATAATCGCTCGTGCCATCGGCATTCTGCGGAAAATCCGTGTGGACAAAGAAGTCACGCACCAGCGTGCGGGGGGTGGAGTACAGGTAGACATCACGGAAAATGCCGGAGAGTCTCCACATATCCTGGCACTCCAGGTAAGTACCGTCGCTGAAGCGGTACACCTCTGCCGCGATAATGTTTTTGCCCGGCTTGACATACTTGGTGATATCAAACACGGCGGCACAGCGGCTGTCCTTGGAGAAGCCTACTTTCTGCCCGTTCACCCAGAGGTAGAAGAAGGAATCCACGCCGTCAAAGCGGATGAACACCTCACGCCCGTTCCAGTCTGCCGGCAGTTCAATCTCACGGCGGTAGGAACCCACGGCGTTCGGCTCCGTGGCGGGGATGGTGTACTTTTTCTCACGCTCGGTGCGGGGCTTGGTCAACACGCGCGGCCAATCACGCACCACGGCGTACGCCTGGTTGATATACATGGGCGTACCGTAACCGCGCATTTGCCAGTTGGAGGGCACATCTATCTCTGCCCAGCCGCTTACATCAAACTCCGGCTTGTAAAAATCCACCGGGCGTTTATCCGGAGAGGGCACCCAATTGAATTTCCAGTTACCATTCAGAGAAAGCACCAGAGAGGAATCCTCCCGTTTACCTTTCAGAGCTTCATTTCTATTGGCAAAAGGCACAAAGAACGCACGCGCATCCTCACGACCCTGAGAGAGATTCTGCGGATTCTCCCAATCGGGATGCGGCTCATACGCAGCCTCCTCAGCTGCGAGCATGCCTGTCATTGCCACCATCGCCATAGCGGTTTTCAGCAAGTTCATACCCATAGGTACTACCAGAAAAGCGTTCATCTTTCAAGCAAAAAGAATTTTGCCTTGACAACCAATAACATGGCTGGTACACTCCCGTGGCAATCACATGACCGGACATCGACAAAGCTTTCTCTCTCGCATCATTCCGCTGGCAGACCTCTCTCTCGCTTTTTTATTTGCCTATTATTCTGCGGGTATCACCAATCGTCTTGCTCCCCTGTTCGGCTGGGAGCGCACACTTTCTTACAATCTGATAACCAGCACACCCTTCCTGGCAGGCGCCGCGCTCGTGAGCATCCCCTTTGTCCTGCAGTTTGTCGGGTTTTACCACAAGAACAACCTGCAGCGCATCTCGGCCGCGCTGCGTCAGATTATCACGTTCTCCGCATACTATTTTGTAGCGCTTTTCATTTACCAGAGCATCAGTGATGAATCCGTGTATCGGAACCACGTCCTGTTGGTGAACGCTGTCGGCATCCCCTGTTGCATCTTCCTGCGCTTTCTGGCAATCCGTTTTTGGAGACTGCACACAAATCGCGGGCGCAGAGGTCTGCGGCAGGTCATTCTCGCCGGCAGTGAAGAAGCCATCGCCGCACAGTGGAACAAAGTACCGAACTTCTGGAAAAGCCGTTTCAACGTAGTCGGTCGGGTCATCTCCGGCACCACATCAGAGGAAGAAGTTCAGAAAATAATTGAAGCGAACAGCGTCTCCCACCTCATTGTATGCGGAGGTCTGAGAGCGTACCACCTTAACGAATACATCATTAACATCTGTGAGCTGCAGGGGATTGATGTTTACCTGATGCTGAACACGGAGTCCCATCCCGGCTGCATGAAAGCTGAAATCAGTGAGATTAGTGACAGCCGCGTGTTGACACTCTGCTCCCGTCCAACCCAGTTCTGGTCACGCCTCATCAAGGATATCACCGACCGCATTGTGGCTACCCTCATCCTCATCTGCTCGCTTCCGCTCTGGATTTTTGCAGCCATCGGCATCAAGATAAGCGACCCTAAAGGTCCCATTTTCTACCGGCAGCAGCGCTCCGGGCTGTACGGCAAACCATTCGGCATGTGGAAATTCCGCTCCATGTATTCCGATGCGGAGCAGCGGCTGGCGGAGGTGAAAGCCAAATACGGCAATGAGATGAATGGTCCCATTTTCAAACTGACCAACGACCCGCGAATCTTCCCCTTCGGACACATCATCCGCAAGCTCTCCATAGATGAGCTGCCGCAGCTGATTAATATCATCATCGGAGACATGAGTATAGTCGGCCCTCGCCCCCTGCCCCTGTACGAGACGGCAGAGTTCCCCTCCATCGCTCACAGGCGACGCCTGAGTGTGAAACCGGGGCTCACCTGCTACTGGCAGATTGAAGACCGCAGTGACAACGGTGACTTTGACAACATGATCAACAAAGACTTCAAGTATATTGACAACTGGAGTCTCTGGCTGGATGTCGTGCTCTTCTTCCGCACCATTCCCGCCGTTCTCTTCGGCAAGGGAGCCAAGTAAGACATGTTTCACATCGTCCTCTTTCACCCGGAAATCCCCCACAACACCGGTGCCGCAGGGCGGCTTGCCGTTGCAACCAACTCACGGCTGCACCTCATCAAACCGCTGGGATTCAGTCTGGATGAAAAACACGTGCGCCGCACCGGGCTGGACTACTGGCAGTACGTAGACCTGCACCTCTGGGACTCTCTGGAGGAGCTGGAAACCGCCGCAGCACCGGATGCGCACTTCTGGTATCTTTCCACTAAGGCCACCCACGGCATCTGGGATGATACCCTCCCCCTGCAGGACGGCGATTATCTCGTCTTCGGGCCGGAATCCAAAGGGCTGCCGGAACGCTGGATTGCCGCCCACCCGGAAACAGCCCTGCGCATTCCCATGCCCGGAACACACGCCCGCTCCCTCAACCTCTCCACGGCAGTTGCTGTCATGCTCTACGAGGGACTTCGCCGCACACTCCCCGCAACCCCATTATGAAAAACATCGTCTTCTTTGATTTAGAAACCCGCCGCTCCGCAGCGGAAGTGGGCGGTTGGCATGAAACCGCCAAAATGGGTATGTCCGTCGGCGTCACTTTCTCCACCCGCGATAACGCCTACCACATCTACACGGAGAATCAGGCAGAAGCGCTCATTGAAGAGCTGCGCCAAGCCGATTTGGTTGTTGGGTACAACCACATTGGGTTCGACTACGGGGTATTGCAGGCTTTCACCTTCTGGACCGTGGCAGATGTGACTCACAACCTGGATCTCTGCACCTATCTCTCCGCCAAGTTGGGTCACCGTCTCAAGCTGGACTCCGTGGCAAAAGTCACACTGGGCGGCAACTCAAAAACCGCAGAGGGAACAGATGCCCTCAAATGGTGGGCAGAATATGAAAAAAGCGGTGACCCGCAAAAGCTGCTGGATATTGCTAAATACTGCTGCTACGATGTAAAAGTAACCATGGAAGTTTACAATTTCGGCGTGCAGAACGGCTATGTTCTCTATGAAAACAAAAAAGGAGAAACCGAGCGTATCGAGGTAGACTGGACCTCGGAATAATCTGCAAATGCTCTGCGGCAAAAGTTAAAGCATTTATAACCTTGACAAAATACTAACTGATAGGCATAATGCGCCCGCATGCAGGATGAATCGGAAGAAATTTGGAATGAGCTCGAGGATGAGGAGCTGACCCCGGAGGAACACCGCAGCGTTGTTCGCCAAGGGACCGTGCTCGCACTGTGTTCTGTCATCTTCATTGCTCTATGCACCGTCTACATGTTCCGTGACCAAATTCTGCTCTCCTGCTGTGAGAACGGTCACACGGGGCTGGCAAAAATCCTCATTGCCTGCGGGGCAAATGTCAGAACCTGCACTAAAGAAGGCGCAACTCCGCTGCATCAGGCAGCCATGCACAACCACAACGATACGGCGGAAATGCTCATCGATGCCGGAGCGGATATCAATGCCAAGAATGCCGACGGCAGCACCCCCCTGCACTGGGCGGCATGGGACAACCACCAGCAAGTGGCCGATACCCTCCTCAAACACCATGCGGATGTCAATGCGCGGGATGAACAGAACCGCACACCGTTGGTGGAAGCCGTGGAACACGATAACCCCGGCGTGGCGGATCTCCTCATTGAAAACAAAGCAGACATCAACGTCAAAACTCAGGATGGTCAGCAACCCATCGACTGGGCTGTTGAAAAAGGGTATGATAAAACAGCGGAGCTGCTGATTCGCTACGGTGCCACCATCGACCACCGCGGCAAATACGACTGGACACCGCTCCACATCACCGCATGGAACGGGCATCCCGAGCTGACCCGCATACTCATCCGCAATAATGCTGAAATCAACGCCTTGGATGAGTTCGGTTACACCCCGCTCGACAAAGCCGCCACCCCGGAAATCAGAAAAATGCTTATCGATGCCGGTGGCAAAACCGGCAGAGAAATCGCCAAACAGCAGGCACAAAAAAACACCCCTCCAGACAAGAAGGATAAAAAAAACAAGTAAGCATCTCCACCTGTCTGTGTCTTATCCTGCCCGGACATAAAATAATTCCTGTTCCTTTGTGCGCCCATACTGTATAATCACGCCATGAAAACCTTCTTTCGTCATTTCCTTTCCCTTGCCTTGCTGAGTTTCGCAGTATCAGCAGGCAGCACCCTTGCACAGGACGCACCCTCCGCAGATGAGCTATTGAGCGCCATGCGCGATATGACCGTCAGCCAAGGCAACAGAGATGTGGCAGGCACCATCCGCAAGGCACGCACCAAAGTCCCCTTCAGTCTCAGCGCGCGTGGAGAGACCATTGTATTCCAATACAAAGAAAATAATGCATGGAAACGATTTGATGTCCGCATCCGCGAAAAAAGCGCCCAATTGGTTCAGGTAGCCAACGGCAAAGCCACGGTGATGGCCCCAGCCTCCTACACCAAAAACATCGCCGGAACTGATGTGTGCTATGAGGATTTATCCCTGCGCTTCCTCTATTGGAAAGGCGGCAAAGTATTGGCAGATTCCGCGAACTCCCGCATCAAAGGGCGTGACTGCTACGTAGTTGAAGTGCCCAACCCCAATCCCTCCGTGGGGCAGTTTGCCTGGGTCCGCATGTGGATAGACAAGGAAAACGGAACCGCCTGGCAGATAGACGGTTACGGACGAGATGGCAAACTCAGAAAGCGTTTCACCATCACCTCTGTCCAGAAACTGGATGACGGCTCCTGGTTCTTCAAACAGATGAAGCTTGAAATCCGCAACCCGCAGGATCCCAACCGCACCATCGCCCTCAATTATTTGGAGATGGATGACCTGCCCAAACGCTGATGCTGCGCTTTCTCCTCAAAACAGCGGTCATCCTGCTGCCGCTCATCCCCTTTGCGCTCGGAACCCAGCTCATTGTCGATTGGATGAGCCGGGGAGAAACGCTCAACGGTATCCTCCTGCTCCTGGGTAGTCTGGCAGCATTGGCTCTGACAGAAGGTATCATCTTCCGCTTCTGGATACTGCCGAGCTGGGGACAGAGCCTCAGTGAGCGGCTTTACGGCGGCTCCTACTTCCCGGAAGAAGACGAGCTGGCGCGGCTTGCCGCCCACATTAGACGCACGGAAGATATCTCACTCCTGCCAAACCTTCAGAAACTGGTACTTAACCAGCGGAAACGAGCACGTGGCTGGCTGGAGCTTAGCCGTCTGCAACAGGATGTGGCGCACGATTACGAAGCCGCTCTGCAATCTCTCTTAAAGGGTGCAAATACCGTTTCCGATACGGAAGAGCGTGCCATGTTCCTCTACAGAGCCGGAGCCCTGGCGGCAAACAAGCTCCAATCCCCCTCCCGCGCGCACGAGTACTTCTCACTCGCAGCCGAGCAATTTCCCAGAACTACCTACGGCAAACACGCCGCCGCACGGGCTGCCAAATAAGCACATACATTCCCAACAGCGAATCCCGCTCTAAGCTGGACAAAAACTCCATCAATACAATTCTTCCTTTTCGTGTATCCAAGGAAAACAGCATCTTGAATATAATCAAATACCTGATATAATATCGAAGTTACGCATTGGCATAATTAGAGATTAGGCGGATAACATGTAGCGAAGCTGACAAAGCGAACGCTTTTCTTGATAGTTTATATACTGAAGCAGAGTAAATAAGGTTACTTTAGAAATAACTTTCAGGAAAAGTCCCCTCTG
>JAZNLU010000059.1:0-11719 GCA_045579245.1 Akkermansia sp. | reverse complement strand
CGAGCCATGGGAAAGGAGTGGTTCAGGAAACAGGGGTTAGTCTCATTGCAGAGCGTAGTCTGTAAAGGTTAGGAAACCGCCGTATGCCATAAAAGGCACGTACGGTGGTGTGTGAGGGGGCGAAAGCCCCCTACACGATTTAACTTCATAACTCCTGATAAGCACCATGTATACAGTCCGATATTACCGCCATTGCCATTCACCCCGTCACAAATTTCTCATTTCCCGTCGTCAGTCGCATTTTCTTCTATCATGACCGTCCATTGCCACGAACTTTTTATTGTCTCCTCTCATCCTCTTGTTGTGGTGAGCGGCATCACCCGCCAGGGGGCTGCTGATGCAGCCGTAGCTTTCGGAGCCCGCTGCCTCATGTTTGATTTTATCCCCGAAAGCACGCATTATCTGTCAGTGGAGCGTGCTGCCGATATCGCTTCTGCCAATGTGGGAAGAATTGGCAGATTGGCGGCGCATGACCTCGCTGAAATCCCGAAAATCATGCAGCAGGCTCGGCTGGATTATGTCTGCCTGAGCGGCGCGTGCGAACCGCAGAAAGCTGCGCGTGTGTTGGGCGTGCACCGGATTATTCGGGAACTGAGCACGGTTGCGGAGATACGGCTGTGGCAAACGCAGTGACCATTTGTTTTTTACTTGCTGATTCAGGAGCTGTTGTGTATACTGCAACCGAATCCTGAGTATGAAATTTTTTATCATTTGTTGGTTGAGTATATTGCTTTCCGTTGTGTACGCAAAGCAGCATACCTGTATTCTGGATTATGAGTTTAATCCGGTTCCGAATCCCAAGGATAAATTCCTCCGTGAAATGCGCATCCGTACATTTATAGAGGAAAAATGGAAGAAGGAGAAGAACAAATATGATAAAAGCATGGTTTTGCAGGCCGTGAGAGACGCCAAAAAATCATCTAACAAGCCGGATGAGCGTGTCCTTGATATAGTTGTTCGCAACAAGAAGAACTATTTTTGCTGTGACCCATATAACGGAGGTGTGTTAGCGTATTGGAATGAGCAGAAAGGGGTAGCTATTACGTGTGTAGATGCTTATTCCTCCCCATTCTTTGTAGGGAGAACCAAAATCAACGGTCCGGAAGATTATCTGTTTCCCCTGGTACGCACGCCTTTTTTACATTGGCGTACGAAGCTCCCGTATTTTCGGGTGACAGAAGCAGAACTCCGTTCTCTGGAAACGCAAACCGGTACGCAGCTGACGGATGATGAGAGAGACTGGCTTTGCGCCTTTGCCGAAATTCTGAATGAAAACTTTCACTATTTTTACGGCAGTAAGTTGTATGATGTGAGCTATTTCAAGTCATTCGGGTGGATAAACTATTTTATGGGGAGGCTGGTGCCGACCCGTGTGTTGCTTCAGACAGATTCCGACCGGGTGATATATAACAGAAATCAGGAATATGTCAGCACTTATCTGCAGCTGTTATCCGTATTACAGCCGGCAGAGCAGAAGTCTGTGGTGTATAAGTATGCCATGCTCCCGGATGACCCAAAAATCAGAAACGCCGTGCTTGATGATACTGAGATGAAGCTGCTGCTGACCCTGCCGAAGCGTACCGAGCGAGCGGTGGAACGTTTGGTGAATAATCTGAAAGAGGACCGGGTACATGATAAGGTGTTGAGCGGGGAGTTCAGAAAATTGCTTGATTTTATAATGGAGTCGGAATGTCGGGGTGATATTTTGGTCCATTATATGCCTCCGGAATCTGTTGTAGCGGATGAGATGGCTGCACTTGTTGATGCGAAAGAACAGGATTTTTTGAGAGAGGTGCAGCGCAAGTTGAGCCGGATGCAGACCATCTACGGGCATAAATGCGGGATAGGAAAAATATTGGGCCGCCCTGTTTATGATATAGATAAAGCCTTGAGCAGCAGAAAAACAGGAGCAATTCAAGCAAGTGGATTTGATTGCTTGGCTGCCAAAATGGGGTGTTTACCGGCCGTTATGAACCTGATGGAAGGTCGGAGGGTTTCGATGATGGTGTATGTAATGCCAGATCAGCGTTTTTGCCATGGGTATTACCAAACGAACTTCAAGAAATTCCAGGTGGGTTATATCAATGACTTGCTGTACATGAACAATTTTATCCTCAAGCATCTGTTCCCGTCCCGGGGAATCAAAACAGTAGAGAAAGAAAACAAGACGGCCTTTGCGCGAGCGGCCTATTCCCTTACTCTGCAATATCAAGTGGCTCTTCTTGAGCTGGCGGATAAGGGCGGGTCAACGGATAATATGAATGACGGTAAAAACATGTCTTTGAGTGAGTACCGGCGCTCGGTAGATTTGCAGAAAGCTATGAAGAAGTTTACCAAAAATAATAGGAATAAGGCTTCTTTGAAATTGTTTCCGGTGAGAAACGCAGCCGCGGCAAAAGGTAGGTTTCCTGCAAGCTGGGACGCAGCAGAACACTGAGCCGTACTCCAAGCCGGCCGCTGCTGCGGTCAATAACTTGGCGGCGGCTCCTCTGTGGGGGGGGCAGCACTTGGCTCAGTGAGACAGCCCGGCATGAGCCAGAATATCCTGAATCTGCTGCCGGGGTTTTTCCGGCCAGTGTTTGTTGGCTGTGGGACTGGCGGGGCTGGGGTGCAGGATATTGCCCAGGGTAAAGCTCATGTTCGGCAGGGCTGCAGCGGCAAGCTCCAGCTGTTTGAGGGCGTAGCCGCCCACGCCGATGAGGCAGCGCGGCTGTAGAATTTCAATGATTCTGCAGAGGTGGCGTTGACAGGCGGCATCTATCTGTGCCACTTGCTCCTTGGGCAGCTGCGTGGGGGGAATGTTGGCTCCGCTCTCACTCATCCAGATCAGTGGGCAGTAGTTGGCCACGTAGGCCTTGCTGAAAAAGGCTTCTGCCGTGCCGTACATCTCTTCGAACAAGCCCCAGAGCCGCCTACCGCTCACCTCTGAGCGCGGGCAGCTGAAGCCCTGCACCGGGCGTTTGGGATGCGTGGCAGGCGGCTGCCCGATGGCGGCTGTAATACCCATCCACAGCGTGACGGCGGCAATTTCGCCAAAGGGAATGCCGGTCTGAGCCATGCCGAAAGGTCCCGGGTTCATCCCCAGATAGAGGACATCCTTTCTGCCTTCTCCGAAACGGCGGATGTAGGTTTCATGTCCCTCCCAGGCATATTCCAGCGGGTTGTAGGTATAGGCTACAGGCGGGGCAAAGCTCAGGGCGTTCATGTCGGCACTGAGTTGACGCGCGGCGGAGATAAGCTCATCTGTCTGCATGACAGAAGCATAGCACATATCTGTGTGTCTGCCAACCATTATCGGCTTGAAAAATGTGTTCGCCTCAGGTAGAATCCCCGCCGTGAAGATTATTGCCATTGCTAACCAGAAGGGCGGAGTGGGCAAAACCACCACCGCCGTGAACCTGTCGGCCGCCCTTGCGGCGCGCGGTAAACGCGTGCTGCTCATCGACATGGACTCCCAGGCCAACGCCAGCTCCATGCTGGGGGTGGAGGTGGAAAGCAGTGATCAGAGTCTCTACCCCGCTCTCATCGGTAATGCGCTGATGGAGGATTTGGTGATGCCCACGCACCGCCGCAATCTGTCGCTGGTGCCGGCGCACATGGATTTATCCGGCGTGGAGGTGGAGCTGACGGTGAACGGCACGCACCTGAGCTGCATGAAAGATGCCATGGCAGGGCTGCGGGAGAGCAATTTTTACGACTACGTGTTTCTTGATACTCCTCCCTCTCTGGGCGTGCTCATGACCTCCTCCCTCTGCGCCTGTGATGAGGTGCTTACCCCCATGCAGTGTGAGTCCCTCTCGCTGGAAGGTCTTGCCAAGATTCTGTACGTGATGGAGCAGATTCGAGACAGCGGTGCCAACCCGAACCTGACGCATGAAGGTGTCATCATGACCATGTTCAGCAATACCAAGCTGGCCAATGAGGTCATCCGCCAGGTGCGCGAAAATCTGCCGGATAAGATTTACAACGCCGTCATCCCCCGCTCCGTGCGCGTGGCAGAGGCTCCCAGCTTCGGCAAAACCATCATGGAGCATGATCCCTACGGCAGCGCATCCCTGGCCTACCAGGCGGCTGCCAAGGAGTTCATCGTCCGCCACCGTCGCTGATGTTGGATTGGCTCTACCCGAATACCTGTGAGTTTTGCGGGGAGTTGAGCGGGGCAACTATCTGCCCCGCCTGTCTGGCGGGGCTGGAGCGAGTATCTCGCCCTATTTGCCTGTACTGCGGTGCGCCGACATACGGGCTGGAAAGCGGTACTGACCGCTGCCGCTGTTGCCGGACATTTCCGAGAGTGTATGATTTTGCACGCGCCGCGCTGATGCGCACCCCGGTTACCACGGAGTTGGTGCATGCGTTCAAGTACGCCCGCGCAAGCCACCTCTGCGTGGCTCTTGCCCCGCTGCTTGCCGATGTGTGGGAACAGACCCCGGAGCTGCGGGAACACGGGGACTGGGTGCTGGTTCCCGTGCCGGTAGAGCGCGGTCGCCTGATGCGGCGCGGGTATAACCAGGCAGAGGAGCTGGCACGGGCATTGGGAAAGCTGCGCCGCTGCCCTGTTCAGCAGCTGCTACAGCGGGTGGGGACAGAGTACGCCAGCCAGACCCGTCTTTCCGCTCGGGAGCGTCAGCTCAATGCCCGGCAAGCCTACCGCCTGATACCGGGCAAGACAGATGCCCCGGCACATTTGCTGCTGGTGGATGATGTGTACACCACGGGCGCAACAGCGCGCGCCTGTGCAGCGGCCTTGCGCCGCCTTTCCGGCGTACAGAAAATCGGCGTTCTGACCCTGCTTCGTGCTGAGTAGAACGCCGATGATTCATTTGTGGGGCTGAATGTCACTTGCGTCCGCAGGACGCAGCTCCCGGACGCTTTTGCGTTATTGCGCCACGAGGCGAATGTCAGTTCTGTTTTTCCTCGTTGCGGCTTTTCACGAGTCTGCGGCAGCAGACGATGAAAAGAGTCCATACGAAGCCGATGGAAAGAACCATGGTGATGATGCCTGCCAGTGTCATGATATGGGAAGTCTGTTGTTGGAGTTGTTATTCTTGTTGCAGCGGAAGCGGTTGGAGGTGTGTGCCACCAGTATGCAGAAGAGGGTCAGTACGCCCACCCAGCACAGCGGGACAATAGCGCCTATTTTGCCTTCCAATACATTGGATACCTGCGGACTGAGTTCCACAAAGATATTCTTGTAAAGCCAGGAACCGAACACACACAGCAGGATGGACGGTGTCACCCAGCGGATGATGGATTTCATGAAATGCGGCGGGGTGATAAGAGCCCCCTTGCCGAGCTCATTGAGCGCGTTGTCCGAGCGCCACACTACGTTGAACAGCGTCAGATACATGATGGTGACGATGTAGAGGGAGAGTGTGCCGACCCAGAAATCCATGGTGTCCAGAGCGATGAGGTTGTCACCGGTGAACCAGGCTACCAGCAGAGCGCCCACACACATGAAGAGTCCGACCACGGTGACGCTCTGCACGCGGCGCAGTCCCCAGAACTCCTCCATGAAGGCGGTGGCGGGCTGCAGCAGGGAAATGGAGCTGGTGATGGCTGCCAGAAAGAGCAGGAAGAAGAACAGTGTGCCGAAGAATTGCCCCAACGGCATGGCTGCAAAGACCTGCGGCAGTACGTTGAAGCCCAGCCCGAAGGTGCTGGCACCGGCTGCCGCCACCACACCCAGCAGGGACACTGCGGCGGGCACAATCATCATGCCGGCGATACCCACTTCCACCACCTCGTTGGCGGCGTTGGCGGTGATGGAGGCCAGCGCGATGTCCTTGCGGCGGTTCACATAGCTGGCATAGGTGCAGATGGTGCCGAAGCCCAGAGAGAGGGAATAGAAGATTTGCCCGGCAGCGGCTATCCAGAGCTCCGGATTCAGCAGACCTTCCTTCAGCGTGATTTTTTTCGGGGAGATTTTCTCATTGGGGTATTGAGCCTGCGTGCGTTTCAGCAGTTCTGCTGCTTGCTCCGGGGTGGCAGAGGCGGGTACCATGTTGACGGTTTTGCCGCTTGCCGTGACCAGTTCCACCTTGTTGGGGTTCCACATGTAGCCCAAGCCCTCATTGACATTGCGCTCAGGGTGGGCGGCATCCGGGGTGCCCAGGGTCAGTACGCGGATGAGCACCAGCACGGCGGTGATGAGCAGCACGGGCATGCTCATCTTGCAGAACCACTCAATCCCCTTGGAAACGCCGCGGTAGATGAGGTAGAAGTTGCACAGCAGAGCAATGCCGAAGAAGATAAACAGGGAGCTTTCTCCGGAGAAGATGGCACCGTTGCCGCTTGCGCCCACGAAATTGCCGAAGAAGTTGCCGAACTCCTCACTGCTGCTCAGATTCAGGTCACCCATGGCGGTGTGCCAGGCATAGCCCAGTGTCCAGCCCTCCAGGTACATGTAGTACATGGCGATGGAGAGGGGAGCCACCACGCCGGCAAGCCCCATGTATTTCCACCACGGAGAGCGGGAGATAAGCATGAAGATGGAGGCGGTGGTGTGCCCGCCCATGCGCCCGCCGCGGCGGCCGATGGTCCACTCTACCCAGCTGAGCGGGATACCCATGAGCAGGAATGCCGTGAAATAGGCTATCATGAATGCTCCGCCGCCGTATTGGGCTGCCAATCCGGGGAAACGCAGGAAATTACCGAATCCCACGGCACTGCCGGCTACTGCCAGCACGGCTCCGAGGTTGGAATTCCAATATTCTTTTTTTACTTTTGTACTCATGTGAGTGTCAGATGAATAGTCTTTATCAGGAAATCGGTTGCCTGTTTGTGCTTTGCTCCGTCTTTTTGCAGCGGAAGCGGTTGGATGTCCGGGCAACCGCAGCGCAGAAGATAACCAGCAGAAGCATCCACGCCAGCGGGAAAATTGCACCGGGTTTACCCTCCAATACGTTGGATACCTGCGGGCTGAGCTCCACAAAGATGTTCTTGTAGAGCCATGAGCCGAACACACACAGCAGAATGGACGGTGTCACCCAGCGGATGATGAACTTCATGACGCGCGGCGGGGTAAACAGTGCGCCTTTGCCCAGCTCGTGGAGCGCATTGTCCGAGCGCCATACTACGTTGAAGAGTATCAGGAAAAGGGCGGTAATGATGTAGAGGGAGAGGGTGCCCATCCAGAAATCCATGGTATCCAGCGCGATGAGGTTGTCCCCGGTGAACCATGCCACCAGAATGGAGCCAACCGCCATGAAAAAGGCGACGATGGTGACGCTCTGTACGCGGCGCAGCCCCCAGAATTCCTCCAGAAAGGCGGTGGCGGGCTGAATCATGGACAGTGAGCTGGTGATGGCTGCCAGGAAGAGCAGTGCAAAGAAGAGTGTGCCGAAGAACTGCCCCAGCGGCATGGATGCAAACACTTGCGGTAGCACGTTGAACCCCAGCCCGAAGGTGCCGGCACCCGCTGCCGCCACCACGCCAAGAAGCGATACGGCGGCGGGAACTATCATCATGCCGGCGATACCGACTTCCACGACTTCGTTGGCGGCGTTGGCGGTGAGGGATGCCAGCGCGATGTCCCTGTCCTTGCGGACGTAGCTGGCATAGGTGCAGACGGCACCGAAGCCGATGGAGAGGGAGAAGAATATCTGCCCGGCGGCGGTAATCCACAAATCCGGGTTCAGCAGACCTTCAATCAGGGTGATGCGTTTGAGCTTTACTTTTTCTTCCGGGAACTGCTCCTGTGTGCGCTCCAGCATCTCGGCAGCCTGTTCCGGGGTGGCAGAGGCCGGAACCATGTTGAGCGTTTTGCCGCTTTCCGTCACCAGCAGGGTTTTGTCCGGATTCCACATGTAGCCCAAGCCCTCATTCACGCTGCGTTCCGGGTGGGCGGCATCCGGCGTGCCCAGTGTGAGCACTCGCACCAGCACGATGAGGGCGGTGATGAGCAGCACGGGCATGCTCAGCTTGCAGAACCACTCAATCCCCCGGGAAACCCCGCGGAAGATGAGGTAGAAGTTGCACAGCATGGCAATGCCGAAAAAGATAAGCAGGGTGCTCTGCCCGCTGAAGATGGCGCCGTGTGCGTTTGCTCCCACAAAATTACCGAAGAACGCACCGAATTCCTCACTGCTGCTCAGGTTCAAATCTCCCACGGCGGTGTGCCAGGCATAGCCCAGTGTCCAGCCCTCCAGATACATGTAGTACATGGAGATAGCCAGCGGTGCCAGCACTGCCGCTAAGCCCAGATATTTCCACGTAGCGGAGCGGGAAATGAGCGCAAAAATGGAGGCGGCGGAGTGCCCGCCCATGCGCCCGCCGCGGCGGCCGATGGTCCACTCTACCCAGCTGAGCGGGATACCCAGCAGAAGGAAGGCCGTGAAATAGGCTATCATGAATGCGCCGCCGCCGTATTGGGCCGCCAGCCCGGGGAAGCGCAGAAAGTTACCGAAACCTACAGCGCTGCCGGCTACCGCCAGTACAACACCGAGATTGGAATTCCAGTATTCGCGTTTGGGAGAATTGCTCATGCAAGTCTGCGTATCATACGCAGGCAGCTCTTTTCTGTCAAGGCAAATCGGTTAATCTGTACGATAAAGGTGTTTAAATCTGCGGAGAGAGAAAGATTTGAAAATAAATATGTTCCAAAGAGGAGAGCCGAAATTCGCTGATAGACGGAAAGAGGTTACAACGACATTTTGCACCTCATTTGATTGAAGCTGAATCTGCGGTAATTCGTGATTGTTAAAGATTATGTAAAAAATGAGTGACGGAAAGAAAATGCGGGCGACTCCCAGAGCCGCCCGCATTCTACTTACTACCTTATGAAACTCAGCCTCTCCCACATGGTGGCAGACCGATGCTCTCTCCTTCACCGCTCTGCCGGGTTCTATTGACTGATAAGGATGAGATACCCAGTGCTCAGATTTTGTTCAAAAAAATTCAAAAAAAATAAAAAGCCTTGTAACAGGCGGGATACAACATTGACAGACGGTGAGTTCGGGAGTACAATCCCCGCGGCTCGTTGCAGCTTTATCATCTTATGTACAACATTGATTTCAAGAATCGTCTGGTAAGCGACCTCGCCGCTCTGAAAGAGGCCGGCCTTTACAAACAGGAACGCTACATCAATACTCCCCAGTATTCTGAAGTGGGGTTGAAAGATGGCAGCAAGGTCATCAACATGTGCGCTAACAACTACCTTGGTCTGGCCAATCATCCTGAGCTGGAAAAGGCTGCCAAGGAAGCCATTGACCGCTGGGGCTTCGGTATGGCCTCTGTGCGTTTCATCTGCGGTACACAGACGCTGCATCAGCAGTTGGAGGAGCGCCTCAGCGCTTTCCTCGGTACGGAGGATACCATCCTCTTTGGCTCCTGCTTTGATGCCAACGGCGGTCTCTTTGAGGCTCTGCTCACCAAGGAGGATGCCATCGTGTCCGACTCCCTGAACCACGCTTCTATCATCGACGGTGTGCGTCTCTGCAAAGCTGCCCGTTACCGCTATGCCAACAACGATATGGCTGACCTGGAGGCTAAGCTGCAGGAGGCCAAGGCGAACGGTGCCCGCACCATTCTCATCTCCACGGACGGTGTGTTCTCCATGGACGGCATTGTTGCCAGTCTGGACAAGATCCATGAGCTGGCAGAGAAGTACGGTGCTCTGGTACACTTTGACGAATCCCACGCCACGGGCGTGTTGGGTGCCCGCGGTCGCGGTACGCACGAGCACTGCGGTCTCTTCGGCAAGATTGATATCACCACCGGCACCTTTGGTAAGGCTCTGGGCGGTGCGTCCGGCGGCTATGTTTCCGCCCGCAAGGAAGTAGTGGACATGCTGCGCCAGAAATCCCGCCCCTATCTCTTCTCCAATAGCGTGATGCCCGCCATCGCCGCCACCACCATCAAGGTGCTGGATATGCTGGAGGAATCCACCGAGCTGGTGGAGCGCGTGCAGAGCAATGCCGCCTACTTCCGCAAGGGTATGGAGCAGTGCGGGTTCACGCTGGCTGGCGCCGGCCATGCCATTGTGCCGGTGATGATTGGCGATGCCGCCCTCTCCCAGCGCATGAGCAACCGCCTGCTGGAGCTCGGCGTGTACGCCATGGGCTTCTTCTACCCGGTGGTTCCCAAGGAACAGGCTCGTATCCGCACCCAGATTTCCGCCGCTCACACCACCGAGCAGCTCGACCGCGCCATTGCCGCCTTTGCTCAGGCCGGCCAGGAGCTTGGTCTCATCAAGTAACCCCACCTGCCGGGGCTGCGGCCCCGGCGCAATCAAAAAAAAAATACCCCTGCCCGGCACATGCCGCGGCGGGGGGATTTTCATTTGTGAAAAGTATCAGGAATTGCCCGGGGGCATCTTGAGCTTCTCCACGTATTTGGCAATCATGTCGACCTCGATATCGACGATGGAGCCGGGGGCGTAGCAGTGCATGATGGTGCGCTCCCAGGTGTGGGGGGTAATCCAGAATTCGAGCTCATCCGGCCCGGTGATATTGGCCACGGTGAGGGAAACACCATCGATGGCGATGCTTCCTTTGTCGATGACGTAGCGCATGTATTCCTGGGGTATGCGGATGCGGACCATGTGGTCCTGCCCCACGGGGGTGATGCTGGTGACGCTGCCGGTGGTATCGACATGGCCCATGACGAAATGCCCGCCAAAGCGGCCATTGCCACCCATGGCGCGCTCCAGGTTGCAGAGGGAGCCCGCGTGCAGCTGCCCCAGGCTGGTGACGCGCAGGGTCTGGGTGAGGAGGTCGAACTCCACACGCGTGCCTTCTATCTTATCGACGGTGAGGCAGCAGCCATTCACCGCCACAGAATCCCCCAGGGCGAGTTCTGCCGCAAAGGGGATCTCCACCGCATAGCGCGCACCCGATGCCACGGGTGTGCGCTCCAGCACCTTGCCGGTGCATTCCACGAGTCCTGTGAACATATGCTTTTCTTAGTTGCCGAAGTAGATGAAGTTATACAGGCAGAAGATGATGAAGGTGGGCAATACCGCCCAGAGGAAGAGCTGCAGGGCACTGATGCCATTCTTGAAGTATTTACCCAGGATTGCCTGGCCCGCCGGGTTGGGGGCATTGGCAATCACGGTGAGACCACCGCCGGTCACGGCACCAGCCACAATGGCGTAGCGGATGTGCTCCGGCAGATTGGGCACGGTGCTGGAGAGGAAGGTGACGGAGGCGTTGTCGTTGAATGCAGTCAGGATGCTGGCCAGACCCATGGTGGCAGTAGCACCCAGCTCAGAAAGAGCCTGCAGCACAGGCTGCATCCACCAGCCCTGCACACCGCCCAGAATGAGCAGCCCCGCAAGGAAGAAGGCTACCAGCAGCGGCACCTTGATGGAGAAGGCATTCTGGTACTGCGGGGTGGCCATGGTGAAGCCCAGGAAGAAGAGGAAGCCGCCGATGAAGATGGCGGGGTGGTGGGCGAAGTATACTGTCCACACCAGGAAAATGATGGAAACAGCATAGACCCAGACGGGGATGACATCCTGACGGTCTTCCCAGGAGGTGGGTACGGCGCTGTCGAATGCGCTGTTGAGGCGCTGCACTTCGGCCAGGCGGGTGAATTCCTTACGGAAGATGAAGAAGTAGATGATGTTGGAAATAATGATTCCGACAATGGCTTTCCAGCCGAAGTGGATGAACATGTGGGCCATGTCCCAGTTCCATTTGCCGGCGACCATCACGATGGGCGGTGCGGCGAAGTGGGTAAGGGTACCGCCCACGGATACATTCACGAAAAGCAGGGCCAG
>JAZNLU010000058.1:0-9570 GCA_045579245.1 Akkermansia sp. | reverse complement strand
TGTTGAAGAAAGAGACATGCGGACGCAGAATCATCAAACGCTACGATAAGGCACGAACTCCCTACATGCGCGTAGTGGAAAACATGAAGGAAGGAGGACGGAAGGAACGATTCATCAAATTGCACGAAGGGCTCAATCCATGGATTATACAGAGAAAAATAGAGCGATACTCCAAAGAAATAGCAATGCTATTAACCCGGCGGGCGCAGTAAGGGAGGGGCTCATTGCCGCGCCTCCCAAACCCACCCTGCTAGTGTCTTGTTGAGTTTATTCTTTACAATAAGCAAGCTTATTTATTCTTTATAATACAAATGCTTACGTGTTGAGAGTATTGTGTAGGACTAGCTAAACGAGACACTAGTGTCATCTCTTCATACGAAAAAATTACGTTACTGCTGTCTTTATTTTTGGTTCTCTCCTTTTCGGAATTGATGAAGATATTCAAGTTACTCTGTATGAGAATGTTATGACTCTTTTCAATCCGGCGGATGGTGCGAGGCTCTTTCGTCTCATCAGTATTTCGTTAGTGGTAAGCATCTCATCACCTTTAACGGTACTGTTGGAGATGGTACGATGTCTCAGGGGATTACGGGGAGGGACTTTTTTTAGTGTTGTCTGGTGGTGAGACTCAGTTGCTCTATGGCAGCAGCGAGGTTCAGATTCAGTCTTTGATTACTTCTGTAGAAAGCATTCCAGTGACGGACAATGCTACGAACTTGGCTATGTTGTGATTCCTTTTACACCGGAGCAGCCCCCGTGTACAGACAATTGCTAATTTCGGACGGCTCGGGCTTTTTGTGCGTGTGGCGCGCATAAAGCTTGTATCCTACACTCCTCTCGTTTAGAATAGTCGGCATGAAATTTCTGCGAATCGGTACGAGAGGAAGTGAATTAGCTCTTGCTCAAACCCGTTTGGTGATGAGAGCTATGCAGGCTAGCATTCCCGGGCTGAAATGCGAGTATACAGTTATCTCTACTGCCGGAGATTTGCGAACGGATATTCCGCTGCACCGGGTCAATGCCGAGACCGGAACGGGTGACAAGGGGGTATTCATTGCTGCTATTGAAGAAGCGTTGGCTCGTGGAGAGATTGACTGCGCAGTACATAGTCTCAAGGATATGCCCGGTGTGTTGGATCCTCGTTTTAAATTGGCGGCTGTTTTGCCCCGAGAGGCAGTGGAGGATGTGCTCGTAATCAAAGAAGGTGTGAATATGGAGGAATGCCCCGTCATTGCCACAGGCAGTGTGCGGCGCATGCAATTGGTGCGGACCTATTGGCAAGGTCGTGCCCGTACTGTTCCCATTCGCGGAAATGTTGCCACGCGCCTTCGAAAGTTAGCGGAAAATCCTGCGATTGATGCCACGCTGTTGGCCCGAGCCGGATTGAATCGTCTGGGCTATGGTGAGTACTTATCGGAGCTGGGTGTGGGCATGCGCGTGATTCCTTTGCCTATCCGTGAGTTTCCCCCGGCGTTGGGGCAGGGAGCCATTGCTGTGGAAACACGCGCCGATACTCCGGAAATCACCGCTCTGGTAGCAACGGTCAATGATTCTTCCACTTACCGCTGTATTTCTTGCGAGAGGTCTTTTTTGGAGTTACTCCGGGCAGATTGTTCGGTTCCCGTGGCCGGGAATGCATCCGTATTGCCGGATGGTAGTTTACACGTACACGTTGTATACTATACGGCTGATGGAAAAAGAATCGATTTTTGCCGCACATTTGCTCCGGAAATTTCCTCATCGGAGGCGGCTGTTTGCATGTATCAAACGCTTAGTAAGAAATTAAAGTCTTAATGACATGGTTTATTCATTACTCAGAGCTTCTGTAGTGGCTGTTTTGTTCGTACAACCAACCATATCCTCTGAAGTTTTGCCTTGGGAACAATTGTCGTTGCCTCCCGAAGTGGTGCAGTCTGCACTGATACCTGATAAGGTTTTTTGTGAATCTCCTTGTGATTGGAGAAAAACGGTGGGGGGACTATTTCGTCCATTGGTTAGGGATTGTGCTGATGCCCGTGAAGCAGTTTTAAAAATTGCTGCCAATATGACTGCTGTCACGGGTGTATATTATTCCATGGAGCGTCGCAAGCCCAATATGAATGCCTTGGAGGCATTGGCTGAGAAAAAGGTTTCATGTACAGGGCAGAGTATTCTGTTGGTTTGTGCCCTTCGTTCTGTCGGTATTCCGGCGCGTGTGGCGTGGGTCATGACTTGGAATCACGTGCCCGGCAATCACACATGGGCGGAAGCCTGGGTGGATGGACAATGGCGGATGATTGAGTTCAATGAAAAGGATTTCAATACCCCGTGGGTGATGGAAAGTATTGGGATGCTTAACCCCGAGCTACCTGAGCAGAGAGTGTATGCTGCCGGAGTGAACGCTGAGTTTGCCGTGCGCCCATTGCATCTTTCTGCTGATTCCCCTATCCCCGTTGAGGATGTGACCGACCGATATCTTACTCTATCCCTACAGTGGTATGCAAAAAGTGGTCTAGCAACGGACTATAGGCGGCTTTTGGTAGATGTGTCTCCCAGAAGCAGTAATAAAGAGCTGATTGAGATTTTAGATGAAAAGGGAGTTGTTATTTCCCGCGCATTTTTGCCGACCGTGCGTGATGATGTGCGGAGGTTTGCCTCATTGAACGTTCCTCGCGAAGGGCGTTATTTTCTTCAAACACCTTTCGGCAAACAGGAAATTGCTTCAAGCTCTCAGCCGGTAAACATTATTCGTCTTTCCCGAGAGGCTATTTTTCCTGAAACCAAGCACCGCTCCAATATTCAGCAGCATCCTGATGGCTGATATCGGAGGCATTAGAAAAGCGGGCGCTGATTTCTTGTGCACTCATACGCTTGAATTTTTCTGTTAATAAATTTGGATTGCGGTGAAAGCAGAGATGGTAGGCTGCGTATGTGTGTTGTAGCGTATCATTTTGCCAAGGAACCAACCCGACTGCCTCGCGTAATTTTCGCCATCTCGGTATCCAGTTTCGGGGTACAACGGATCCGTGATATTGTATCGGGAATTTGTCCAGCCATCGCTGAAGAACGAAGTTGAGCTGATGTATCTTTATCTTTTCCCAACGCAGTTGGCGTAGATCGGCCAGCCGTATTCCCTCCCACAATAGAAAACCTACTGTCACAGCAATGCCTGCATACGTCGGTTTTTGCAGCTCTGTGAGAAGGGCTTTAATTTGGTGCGGCTGCAGAACTTTGATTTTTTGTTGTTCGGTGGCTTCAATCTTCACTGCGCAGATTGGGTTGTAGCTGACCCACGATTGCTCCATGGCATATTCATACAGCCCATGCAGCAGACGCCGGGCTTTGTTTCTGCCGGCAGGGGTTGGATAGACATTTCTGATGATGTTGTACCAATGCTCTGTCTTGATTTCTGACAGCCTGCTTTCGGATATTCCTTCCGCTTTTCTCATAACCTTTCGCAGGTAGGTGCCGTATTCTGCTCGGGAGCGCCGACTCAGTATTGATTTTGCTTTCAGATAGTGAGGAATGACATGCCGGAAGATGGGTGATTTAGATTCAAGCAGGCGAGCTGAGAGTCCAGTTTCGTAATCCCTTGCATCTTCGGGTACCAATTCAGCTTCGCTTCCGCAGTATTTTCTTTTAATTCGCCTAATCTCCGTCAACAGCTCTATTTCTTCGAGCCGTACTTCATCCTGCTTAATCATGAGATGACAGTAGCGGATAATAAACTCTTTTTGTTAAGGTTTATTTTTTTGCTTATTACTATCGTAAAGTAAATATGTTAGCTTGATAGAAACTATAGCTCGCTTTATTTTAAAGATGAATCATTAGTCGATGAAAAAAATACCTTAACATAAGAAAATAAGATGTTAATGTTATGTGGGTAATTGCGGCACACTGTGCCAAGTCGTGGAATGTGGGGCGCGCTGCAGAATACGGAGTTGACGCGGGGCGGGGGAAGGGCTATACTGGACGCATGGCGATAGAAGCATTTGAGGGTGCTGAGCCGCAGCTGAATGCCCCGGCGTTTGTGGCGGCAAGCGCGGATTTGATTGGACGGGTGAAACTGGCACCTGATTCATCCGTGTGGTACAATACGACGATTCGGGCGGATGTGGCGGATATCATCATCGGCCCCGGCTCGAATGTGCAGGATAACTGCTGTCTGCATGTGGATTATGATATCCCCTGTGTGCTGGGCAGTCATGTGACGGTGGGGCACAGCGTGACGCTGCACGCCTGTACCATTGAGGATGACTGCCTCATCGGCATGGGGGCGGTGGTGCTGGATGGTGCGGTAGTGGGCAAAGGTTCTATCGTGGGGGCGCATGCGCTGGTGACCAAGAATACCGTCATCCCTCCCCACAGTCTGGTGCTGGGTTCTCCTGCCAAAGTGGTCAAACAGCTGCCGCCGGATTCCGCCGCAGCCAATCATGCCCATGCTGCGGATTACATCACTCTGGCGCAGCGCTTTGCGAAACGCGCCTGAGCGGCTCCCGGCATTGACAAACACGCAGCCACCTGATACACTTTCACCCGCGTGGCAAGACCACTCACAGAATATGTTGCTAAATCTCCCGCATTTGCCGGAGATCTGGCGCGCCTGCGCAGCGGTGGTACGCGCCGAGAGCCTGTGGTGTTTGACCGCGTATGCCCGGCTGCCTTTTCCTTTGTGGCGGCCATGGTGGCGGCACAGGCGGGTTCACCGCGCCGTATCTGGGTGGTGGCGGATGCGCTGCCGGTGCAGGAGCGTGTGGCGGCGGAGTGGACGCTCTGGGAGAGTGTCCCCGCTGTCTTTATCCCGGAGCGGGAAACGCATATCAATAATGGTTTGAGTGACCCGGATTTGGCGGCGGAGCGCCTGGAGGCGCTGAAGCGGATTTCCGGTGCCCCCGCGGAGCCGCAGGCGGTGATTGTGACGGCAGCCGGGCTGAAGCAGGCTGCTCCCGTGTTCGCGGATGATGCTGCCTGCACGCTGAAGCTGGCGGTGGGGCAGGAGTTCCCGCCGGAGCAGGTGACCGCCTTGCTCACCGAGCGGGATTTTGACCGTGTGGATCAGGTGACGGCGCGCGGGGAGTGGAGCTTGCGCGGCGGTATTCTGGATGTGTTTCCCCTGCAGTCTCCCTGGCCGCTGCGTGTGGAGTTTTTCGGGGATGAGATAGAGAGTATCCGTGCCTTTGATATTGATTCTCAGCTCTCATTCCGCAAGCTGGAGGAGGCTGAGCTGGTGCTGGATGAACCGCCCTCCGCCCGCCTGCTGGAGCATTTTATCACGGAGGAGGACTGGGTTATCAGTCTGCCCGGCAGCGGGGTGCCGGGGGATGTGCTGGTGTTTGAACTGCCGCCGGACAGAGATGAGGCTCTGCCGCAGGTGGATGAGCGGGAAGAGCAGGGCAATACCGCCTTTTTCGGCTCGCCGCTCGGTTCGTTTGAAACCGGGGACTTTGTGATGCAGGAGGCGCGTCGCAATCTGGCGCGTGCCGGGCTGCTGCAATGGCGGCGGGATAAGTGGCGCGTGCTCATGTTTTTCCCCCATGAGGGTGAGAAAAGCAGGTTTGAGGAAATCTGCGGTGAGGATGAGGCGTGGTCTGCCGTGCAGAGTCGGGACGGTGATTTGCCCTTCGGTTTCACGATTCCGGGAGCCGGGGTGGCAGTGCTTTCCGCTGCGGAGATATTCGGGCGTTATTCCGGACCGCGCACCCGGCGGCAGGATGACCGGGAGGACAGGTTGCGCCGCGAGCGCGCTCAGGCACCGCTGCGTGAGATTGAGGAAGGCGACCTCGTGATTCACGCCTCGCACGGTCTGGGTAAGTTCATGGGGATTATACGCGATGAAACGAGCGGCGAGCAGGAGCTGCACATCAAGTACGCGGGGGATGTCATGCTGCGTATTCCACTGCAGCAGAGCCACCTTGTCTCCAAATATGTGGGGCTGGGGGCAAAAACGCCTGAGCTGAGCCGACTGGGGGATGCCCGCTGGAAGCGCGCCTGCAAGGCAGCAGAGAAAGCGGTGGCCGACTATGCCGCGCAACTGCTGGAGGTGCAGGCAGAGCGTGAGAGCAACCCCGGCTTTGCCCACCCTGCGGATTCGGCGTGGATGTGGCAGTTTGAGTCCAGTTTCCCTTATCGTGAAACGCCGGATCAGCTCCGCGCCATCAACCAGACCAAGGCGGACATGGAATCCCCCCAGCCCATGGATCGCCTCATTTGCGGCGATGTGGGATTCGGCAAGACTGAGGTGGCCATCCGTGCTGCCTTCAAATGCGTGACCGGCGGTAAACAGGCGGCCATTCTGGCTCCCACCACAGTGTTGGCAGACCAGCACTACCGCACCTTCCGCGCCCGCATGAGTGAGTACCCCGTCCGCATTGAGCAGCTCAGCCGTTTCACCCCGCCCAAGCGGGTGCGTGAGATTCTGCAGGGGCTGGCAGCCGGGGATGTCGATATCGTGGTGGGGACGCACCGCATCATCTCCAAGGATGTGCATTTCAAGAATCTGGGGCTGGCGGTCATTGATGAGGAGCAGCGCTTCGGCGTGCGTCACAAGGAGCAGTTCAAGCGCATGTTCCGCATGGTGGACATGCTTACGCTCTCCGCTACGCCCATCCCCCGTACACTTTATACCGCCCTCATGGGCGCGCGCGCCATGAGCACCATCGAGACTGCGCCCATGAACCGCCTTCCCGTGCAGACTGCGGTTTGCCCCTACAATGAGCAGCTTATCGCCGCCGCCATTGAGCGCGAGCTGGACCGCAACGGGCAGGTGTTTTTCCTGCACAACCGCGTACAGAGTATTCACGACATGGAAGCCACGCTCCGCCGCCTCGTTCCCCGCGCTCGCATTGTGGTGGGACACGGGCAGATGGACAAGGCGGATTTGGAGTGCGTGATGCGTGATTTTGTGAACGGCAAGGCAGACGTGCTGCTCTCCACCACCATCATTGAGAGCGGTATCGACATCCCCAACGCCAACACCATCATCATCGACCGTGCAGACAGATTCGGACTGGCAGACCTCTATCAGCTGCGCGGGCGCGTGGGGCGCGGCGGTCACCGAGCCTACGCCTACCTCATGCTGCCGCGGGAGGCTCTCTGCACGAGCGATGCCCGCAAGCGCGTCTCTGCTATCAAGCAATACACGGAACTGGGCAGCGGCTTCAAGATTGCCATGCGTGATTTAGAGATACGCGGCGCGGGCAACCTGCTGGGCACGCAGCAGAGCGGTCACATTGCCGCCATCGGCTTTGAACTGTATTGCCAGCTGTTGCGCCAATCCATTGAGCGCCTTCAGGGCAAAGCCCCCACTATCCGTGCGGAAGCCAACTTCAAGGCTGATTTCATCTGCCTGAGTGAGGCTTCCATGGCAACACGAGCCGATGCGGACAGCCTCATCGGTGCCTATGTCCCTGCCGCCTACATGGAGTCCACCCGTATGCGCATGGCTGCCTATACCCAGTTGGCTCAGGCTACCTCCGCAGAAGCTATCGATGACCTGGAACGCGACTGGCACGACCGCTTTGGTCGCCTCCCGCGCGAAGCGCGCAACCTGCTGACCGTGCAGAAAATACGCATCCTTGCCACGCGCCGCAATATCTCACAGGTGGAAATCTCAGGGCAGAAGCTCATGCTCACCCGCAACAAAGATTATATTTTGGATAACAAGCGTTTCCCCCGCCTCACCAAGCTGCGACCCGTGGATAAGCTCACCGAAACGCTCGGCATGCTGCGCGCTTTGTAAGCTGATTTCTTTCACTGTGGTGAGAATTGTTGATGAAGCTACTCTTCTTGTTGTTATCGTCTTGTGTAACGAAAACGATATGTAAGTAACAACTTGCTCTTTGGTGTGGTGATGATTAAGAGCTACTAAAGTGGTAGTGTTAAGGGTGATAAAAAAAACTGTCAGTAATGGGATAAAAATGGAGAAAAAAGCTTGCAAAAAGATAGCGGTAACGATACTTTGGCGGAGCCTTTGCCTCAAAGCTCGCAGCCGCAGGAAGCGTCTCCGGTGCCTCATCCCGTTAAGAAAAGAAGCAAGAAAAAAAGTTTCGGAAGAATGTTAATATTGATGATGAGATGCCGCAGCCTCCCGCCACAGGGAACAATCTGTTCGTCGTAGTTGGTGGTTAATTGGTTGTCGCGGGAGTGCTTATTATCTGTATACCGGATGTGCTGAATCAGTATCTTCAGCTTTGGTAACAATGGCGATATACAAAGCACCGAGTCCCGGTTTGCCGGTGACTCGGTGCTTTGCTGCGTTGCGGGGAGCCCGGTGAGATAATTCCTTGACACACGAGAGGAAGAGGAGTATCATTCGCGCGCGTTTGAGTCTTATGTACAAACTGGCATTATCCATCGGCATGCTGTGTATCAGCAATCTGTTCATGACCTTTGCCTGGTACGGCTTCCTGAAGAAACCGGGTGAGGGCGCTGACCATGCGTGGTGGAAACTGGTTCTGCTGAGCTGGGGCCTGGCTTTTTTTGAGTATTGTTTCATGGTGCCTGCCAACCACATCGGGCGCTCCGTGGGGCTTTCTCTGGCACAGCTCAAGATTATGCAGGAAGCCATTACGCTGTGCATCTTTGTGCCCTTTATGCTCTTTTACATGGGCGAGCAGTGGAAGTGGGATTACCTGTGGGCTTTGCTCTGCGTGATGGGTGCCGTCTATTTCGTGAACCGTGAGGCTCTGCTGGTTTCGTGAATCCCCTGGCACCGGGACAGTTGGGGGAATCCGAAGCAACAGAACGAGCTGCCTCATGCGGGAACGGTGTTCAGTCTGTCAATGACAGCCCGCGCGGCGGTGGCGCAATCCGGCTGTTGCAACAGCCAGGAGACGATGACCACGCGCCGTGCGCCTGCCTGAAGCACGGCGGGCAGGGTGTCACCGTTGATACCGCCGATGCAGAACATGGGGAAGTCTCCCAGCTGCGCCTGCACGGCAGCAATGTCCTGCAATCCGATGGCGGGTCGCCCCGGTTTGGTGCCGGTGGGGAAAAGCGGGCCGAAGCCGATGTAGTCCGCACCTTCTGCCACGGCTGCCAGCGCCTGTTCCGGGCTGTGGGTGGAGCGGCCGATGAGCATGTCTCCGCCCACGATGGCGCGCACGTCTGCCAGCGGACCGGCATCCTGTCCCACATGCACGGCATCTGCCCCGATGCGGGCGGCCATTTCCGGGTAATCGTTCAGCACAAAGATGGCTCCTGCCTCCCGGCAGAGCGTCTGCATGCGGCGTGCCAGTGTTTCCACCATATCTAGCGGAACGTTTTTTGCCCGCAGTTGCAGGATGCGGATTCCGCCGCGCAGCAGGGCTGAAGTGGTGATTTCCGCTTCCTCGGGGCGCACGCAGCCCAAATCAACGATACCATAGAGACGGGATTCTGCCGGAGTCTGTTTCATGTCACCGTCTATTTTTCACGAATGTCAGTTTTTGGCAAGTGCAAAGTTTGTCGTTGCAGGGCAGACGCATTAGAAAGTTCGTGTCATGACCTTATGGCACAAACATACGGTGTGAATTTAGGCTTATAAAGTTAACGCAAATTTCTTACCACGTTGCATTTAGATGCGTTTTGTGTTATAATGCAGAAATGTATATT
>JAZNLU010000057.1:0-5553 GCA_045579245.1 Akkermansia sp. | reverse complement strand
CCGCCCTGACGGTGAGCCTGAGCAAGACGGTGCTGCGCGAGGGTGGTGAGGAAGTCGCCATCCTGACGGTGACGAGCAACTACGTGAGCGATGTGCCCGTGGTGGTGACGCTGAGCGATGGCGGGCTGCTGAACCTGCCGACCAGCATCACGATACCCGCCGGCAGCACGAGTGCCACCTGCGAGGTGAGCGCGAAGGCCGACGGTGTGAGCGATGGCACGCAGTACACGACCATCACGGCCACGGCAGACGGTTTCATTTCCGGCCGCGGCTATATGCAGGTGACGGATATGGACATGCCGGATCTGGTGGTGGACAGCATCACGCTGGACGGCGCGGCCATAGCCGGGCAGAAGGTGAGCGTGAGCGTTGTCATCCGCAACCAGGGTTATGTGGCAACGGAAAGTGCGGCAGTGGTGGAAATCCGCCTGTCTGACGGCACGGTGCTGGGCACGGTGAGTGTGCCCGCCGGGCTGGCGGCCGGAGCAGATGCCACGCTAAGCACAGAGGTGACGCTGCCGCAGGTGAGCGGTCGCTACAGCCTGGTGGCAGACGTGGATAAAGGCAATCTGGTGGCAGAGCTGGAAGAGGTTAACAACCAGCGCATCGGAGAAGCCTTCACGGTAGGCTCCGGCTACAGCGTACAGGCAAATATCGCACAGGAGGCGTTGTATCAAGCCGGTGAAATTAACATTTCCGGCGGCCTGACAGCTACAGCCGATGGCTTGAGCGTGGAGGGACAGACGGTGACGCTCTATCTG
This sequence comes from Akkermansia sp., assembly GCA_045579245.1. Classification (GTDB taxonomy): domain Bacteria; phylum Verrucomicrobiota; class Verrucomicrobiia; order Verrucomicrobiales; family Akkermansiaceae; genus Akkermansia. The sequence continues at coordinate 4,792 of JAZNLU010000057.1, read as the reverse complement.
TATCGCGATGGCAGCCTGATGAGAAGATGGCAGGTGGAAACGGATGCGAACGGGAACTTCAGCTCCAGCTGTGTCATTCCGTCGGGCGTTTCCGGACGCTTCGTGCTCAAGGCCGGAGTCCTGACGGAAATGAGTGATGCTCTGGATGCTGTGGATGTGGCGGGGCTGCGTCTGAACAATAGCTCCGGCAGCCTGACCTGGACGCTGGCTCAGGGTGAGAGCAAGAGTGGGCAGATTTCCATCACCAACACCGGTTCGGTGACGCTGCATAACCTGCGTCTCGTGGCTGATGGCCTGCCGAAGAACGTGAGCTTTGAGTTTGACCTCAATGGGGTGACTCTGGAAGCAGGTAAGACGGTCACCTTCAACTACACCATCACCGGTAATTCGCTCAACGTGGGTGATCTGTACTCCTCTGTGGCACTGAGAGCGGTGAGTGATGAAGGAACCGGTCTCGCGGTGCAGGGGTACTCGTATGTGATGACTCCGGCTGCGGATATTGAGGTGTCGACCCGCAACATTGAGTTGACGGTCAATAATCAGGTGGCTCGTTACGTGGAACTGCAAATCACGAATGTGGGCGGCAGTGACAGCGGTAAGGTGTCGGTATCTCTGCCCAATGTGGATTGGCTGAGCCTCTATTCCGGCGGAGTCATTGAAAATCTGGCTGCCGGAGAGAGTGCTACGGTGGTGTTGAAGGTGGATGCATCGAACGCGGATGTGCTGCTGAATGCGCCGTATGAGGGCTCTTTCTCCGTCAACTCTGAGCATGGTGGTGGCGAGCGCGTCAATGTCGATGTTACCTTCGTGGCAAGCGAGAAGTGCCGTCTCACGGTCAATGCCATTGATTCATACTCGTTGCAGCTCTCGAATCAGACCGATATTGCCGGGGCTCGTGTGCGTATCTATAATGCCTATACGCAGCAACTGGTGACATCTGCCTATACGGACGAAAACGGTGTGGTGAGCTTCGACAACATGGAGGCCGGTAAGTACTACATGTATGTGGATGCGGACAACTGCGAACGCTACAAGTCTAACTTTGAGCTGAAGGCGGGCGAGGATGCCAGCATCAACGCTTACCTGACCAATACCACGATTGAGTACACCTTCACGGTGACCCCGTCGGAGATTGAGGATAAGTATGAGATTACTCAGACGGTGGACTTTGTGACGAATGTGCCGGCAGCTGTGGTTCGCTTTGACGATAGTGTCATCGAGATACCGGATGTATTGACCCCGGGCAGCTCTGTCGTCTTCGACTTCCGGGTCAAGAACCATGGCCTGGTAACGGCCCAGCAGTACACGCTGCAGATGCCGGAGATTGACGGTGTAACGTTCGAGATTCTCAATCCCATCACCAGTCTGGGGGCTCTGCAGTCTCACCAGTTCTTTGTGAAGGTGACGGTGGATGCAAATGAGGAAAAATCCGGTTGGATTGATGATATCATCTGCTTCATGGGTAAGGGTATCCAGTGGTGGGTGGATTGTGATGTGGACGGCAGCTGGAAGTTCGACTACACCACCATCCAGACGAATCAGGAATACTGCTCTGAGCCGGAGGGCGGGACTCGTCCCGGCTTTGGCGGTGGTTTTGTTGAGATTCCCGGCGGCGGCGGCGGCGGTGGCGGCGGCGATGTCCCGTCCTATAACCCCGGACGTCCCGGACATGTTATCGGTGATGACATTATTCGAGTGCCGGAGAATGTGGTGTCCAGCGGGATTGCCTGTACACCCTGCCGCGCTGCCATCATCAATATCGTGGCAGAGACAGCGGGGCTCAACAAGATAACCATCGGCGATGTGGTGAGTACGGCTGTAACCTCACTGCTCACTGCCGGTCTTGGCTGGTTGGCCAAGTCGGCCAAGTTTGCCCGCCTTGCTATGTTGGCTCGTGCCATCCAGAAAGCGCAGGAGGTAATCGACAGTGTGAGCTCTATCGTAGAGAAGTATAATCAGGCTTCTGAGTGGCTCAATGCCCTGTTGGATATCATTGACCGTTGCATCAATGACAGTCAGGATGACAGTGATGCCAAGCGCTGGCTGACGGAGGCGATGGATACAATCAACAAGGCCAAGGATGATGCCCGCGAGGCAACTAAGGCGGCCATGCTGACCAATAATCCGTATGAGAGCCTGACAGATGCTTACCTGGATAAGGTGGATGAAATCTCTCGCAATACCGATGAAGCCCAGCGGCAGCAGGACAGAGACAGACTGCTTCAGGCGTACTCGGATATCGTCGAGAGTCTTTCCAACACCATCTTCGTCTATGATGAGGTTCAGGATATCGTGATTGCATGCCCGATTGGTGAGGCCGCACGGGAAGAACTGGAGAATTCCGAGTTTGCCGACATGGTTGGCCTGGATAGTATTCTCGACTTCATCGACAAGTGGAATGTCACTATCGAGATGTATGAACGTGACATCTTCTACGAGAAAGATATGCCCGAGGGAGATAACAGGCACTTCTTCTCCTGGACTTACTTTGAGAAGCTCTATGAGGGAGTGGTTGAAGAGCTGGAAGCCGCAGAAAACCTAGGCTTGCCGAACTATGATGACATCCTGGGCAGTATGTTCGATGGGCTTTCTCAGCAGATATCCGGCGGCGGAGACGATGTGTGCGCCACGGTGAAGCTGAAGTTCACTCAGACCGCTTCCATGACCCGTGAAGCATTCGATGGACTGATGACGCTGAGCAATGGTGATTCCCTGAGTTCGTTGGAGAATGTGACCTTCAGTGTCTACGTTATCGATTCCAACGGTGTGGATGTGACCGAGCACTTCAAGATTTCGTATTACGATATCACCGGCTTTACTCAGATGAGTGCCGGGGAGAACGGTATCACCGGTGCTGTGTTGCCCACGGGCAAGAATGCTGAGGTGCGTATTCAGTACATTCCCGATCGCAGTCTGGCGGCAGAAGGCAGTGCGGACTATCGCTTCGGTGCAACGCTGAGCTACACCAACGCCACCGGTAAGGAAACCACCATCAACATGACCCCGGTCACGCTGACGATTAACCCCTCCCCGAGTCTGGAGATGCACTATTTCCTGACGGAAGATGTGTATTCTGATGACCCGTACACGGATGCCATAGAAGCGGCTCAGCGTTCCGAGATTGGGTTCCTGGTGAAGAATAACGGTATGGGAGATGCCCGGAACTTCACGATGAGTGATTTCTCGCCGGAGTTCGTCACAAATGACATGGGCCTGGCTCTGGAGCTGACGATGTTGGGTGCTTCTCTCAACGGCGGTGCCATGCAGCAGAGCGGTACCGGGTTGCAGTTCGGTACCATTGGCGGTAACAGTACGTCGACAGCCGTCTGGTATTTCCAGACGAATCTGCAGGGGATATTCAAGGTGGATGAGAACAGTGCTTCCTTCACCCGAATTGATTCCCTGGGCGATACGGCGTACATGACCACCGGTACGGATGTTTCTCTCATCGAATCTGTTCGTACCCACAAGCTGACCCGCAGCGTGAATGCTGATGGCGACAGCAAGACTGATTTCCTGGTCAATGATGAGGAAGATAGTCTGGATATGGCTGATGGTCTGTATTTGGGAGATGGTAGTTACGAAAGCGTCAACGGTGTGGTGGGTATTCTCAGCACAACGGGGACTCTGGGTAACGGTGTACACGCCATCAAGCTCACCATGCACGCCGCCGATGGTTGGAACTACTTCCGTGTCAATGACCCGGGTGCCGGTGCTTATCGCATCGAGAGTATCTCTGTGGGTGGCGTAGAGCTGGATGCCTCCATGTTCTGGCAGACTGACAGGGTGTTTGATGACGATGGTGTTGCTACCTATGTGAACCGCCTGCATTGGCTCTACAAGTCAGAGGGTTCGGCGGATATAGTGTTCGATATCACCTACAGCTCGGTGGACAAAGCGGCTCCGGGTGTGGAATCCATCTCCGGCGTTGAGGACAAGTCCACGGTGCGTGAAGCACTGGATTCGCTCACCGTCACCTTCGATGAGGCCGTCAACACCTCCACCTTCAGCTTGGAGAACATCAGACTGAAGCTCGAGAATGAATACGTCGACCTGACCGGGCTCACCTGGGAATGGGTGGATGATAAGACGCTGCGCCTGACGAACCTGACACAGTTCACTCAGAATGAGGGCTTGTATGTGCTGCAGGTGCTCAACGGCGGCGTGGAAGACGTGTACGGCAATGCCGGGGATGGTTCCGGCGCACAGGTGGCTTGGACACATGCATCGGAGCGTGTGGCCGTGGAGTACGTGGAAGGTCATACCGACCGACGTCTCAACGCCAGCGTGAATCAGTTGCTCATCACCTTCACAGAACCGGTAGCCCTCTTCACGACGGATGCTATTACCGTGGTATACCGTTCGTTGAGCGGAGCCATCAGCACGGTGGATGATTTGAGCGGTCTGACGATTAAACGTGCTGATAACGAGGGTAAGATATACATCATCAGCGGTCTGACTTCCATCCAGAACCTTGGTGACGGTTATTATGGCTTGACGGTGGACAGCAGCAAGGTGACGGATGCCACCGGCAGACCGGGAACCGGCATACTGCCAGCGGAATGGGCTCTGCACCAGACTCCGCCGAGCGTGGTGAACCACTCCTTCGTGGACGCAGAGCAGACTGTGCAGGAGATTGACACCGTCGCGCTGCATTTCAGCCACGCTGTGGGCATACTGGATCTCAGCAAGTTGACGCTTACCTGCAACGGCGAGGTGTACACGAGCGATTCGCTCAGCTACACGATTGATGCCAACGACCCGACACTGGTCATCGTGAAGGGTATCAGCA
>JAZNLU010000056.1:0-11758 GCA_045579245.1 Akkermansia sp. | reverse complement strand
CGCAACGTGAAATTGTGCCTGGCGGCACAGTGAAATTATCCGCTCAGCGGATAGTGAAATTACCACCGGAACGGCGGTAGTGAAAAAGAATGGCAGCCCGCAGGGCTGGGGAACTCTATCACTGCTGCCGGAGGCTGCAATTTCGCTGACAGCGTAAGCTGTTAATTTCGCTCGGCGAAAGCCGAATTTCGCTCGAGCCGCAGGCGAGAATTTCTCTTCGCTCTTCAGAGCGAACATCTCACCGACAAATTCCCATTTATTCTTTGTAAACTTGTGGAATTATTTGCAGAACGATATACTAGTGCGTGCAGCCTCCGGTAGATTAACAACAATACATCAGAGAGCCCCGAGAAGGGCGACAGCCTGCTTAGTATCAGGTTATAGCCGCGCTTTCCCGACTCCGTCCTTGCGGCCTACACTGCGGCAAGTTGTCGCGCATTCCCTTATTAGAGAATAAAGGAGCTGATGAGCCTGCTGAGTGCCACGATATCGCAGTTCCCCTTTATCTCAAAGCGCACCTGACCAATCCCGCTGAAGAAGAGGTCCAACTCGCAGTCACGGTCGAAAGTGCCGGCGGTTTCCACGGAATAGGCCTGCACCTTGCTGTACGGCAATGAGGTGTAGTCCACCTTCTTGCCCGTGATACCCTGCACATTGGCCGAAATCACCCGCTTGTCGGTAAAGACAACGAAATCACGAATGGTCTTGAAGGCCGCCACTATCGTTTCTCCCTCCACCAGCAGGGGGGTCACCTTGTCTGCAACTGACTTGGGGTCTATGGGGGAAAGCTTGAAAAATCCGTTCTCAAAATCAATCATGGCTCTGTATGTTGGGGTTAACTGCCGGTCAGTATAGCAGCACCGTGCAGGAAATCAAGCCCGTTATGTCAGAAACTACAAAGTTGCAGGGCTTGCGGGAGCGGAAAGAATGTGATATGCTGGGCGCACGATGAAAACCTCCACCATTTGCGTTCAGAGCGGCTGGAACCCGAAGAAGGGTGAGCCGCGTGTGCTGCCCATTTACCAGTCCACCACCTTCAAGTACGAGACGAGCGAGCAGATGGCACGCCTGTTTGATTTGGAGGAAGCCGGATTCTTCTACACCCGCCTGCAGAACCCCACCAACGAATGTGTGGCCAAGAAAATTGCCGAGCTGGAAGGCGGCGTGGCGGCCATTCTGACCTCCTCCGGTCAGGCGGCCTCGTTCTACTCCATCTTCAACATCTGCGAGGCCGGTGACCACTTCGTCTCCACCTCTGCCATCTACGGCGGCACGTTCAACCTCTTTGCCGTCACGTTCAAAAAGCTGGGTATTGAGGTCACCTTCGTAGATCAGGATGCCCCGGAGGAGGAAATCCAGAAGGCATTCCGCCCCAACACCAAGTGTCTGTTCTCAGAGACGATATCCAACCCCTCTCTGCAGGTGCTCGACATCCGCAAGATGGCCGACATTGCCCACAAGAACGGGGTGCCGCTGATTGTGGACAATACCTTTGCCACCCCCATGAACTGCCGCCCCTTTGAACATGGGGCCGATATCGTCATGCACTCCACCACCAAGTACATGGACGGCCATGCCACCCAGGTGGGCGGCGTGATTGTGGACAGCGGCAAGTTCGATTGGAATGCCCATGCAGACAAGTTCCCCGGGCTGACTCAGCCGGATGATTCCTACCACGGGCTGGTGTATACGCAGGCTTTCGGTGCCGGTGCCTACATCACCAAATGTACCGTCCAGCTCATGCGCGATCTGGGCTCCATCCCCTCACCCATGAATGCTTTCCTGCTCAACCTGGGGCTGGAGACGCTGCACCTGCGTGTGCCCCGCCACTGCGAAAACGCCCAGAAGGTGGCCGAATTCCTGGAAACCCAGCCGGATGTAGCCTGGATTAACTACGCCGGGCTTCCCTCCAACAAATACTATGCGCTGGCGCAGAAGCAGTTCGACGGCGGCCGCACCTGCGGCGTGGTCACTTTCGGTATCAAGGGCGGGCGTGAGCGCGCCATCAAGTTCATGGACAGCCTGAAGCTGGCCTCCATCGTGACCCACGTGGCCGATGCCCGCACCTGTGTGCTGCACCCCGCCAGCCACACCCACCGCCAGCTCTCCGATGAGCAGCTCATCGAAGCCGGCGTGAAGCCCGACCTCATCCGCTTCTCCGTGGGCATTGAGGATGCTGAGGATATCATCGATGACCTCAAGCAGGCTCTCGCCGCCATCCAATAATCGGATTGGCAACCGGAACCATTCATCTGAAACACCCCTCCGGCATCACCATGCGGAGGGGTGTTTTATATCCCCCTGCTCCGGCACTATTCCCGAAATTCGGGAACAGCACTCCCGAATTTCGGGAATTTCATTAGAGTGCTGAGATGGGGAAACCGCAGGCACCATCGGCCATAGGGACAAAGCGCTCTGCTGTGCAGAACACGATACCGGGCATGAGCAAGGCCTGCCCCGGGGGAATGGAACGCGCCCACTTCAAATCTGCGGAAGAGGGGCTGCTGCTGCGTTTCACCTCCATGGGATAAATACGGCCATTCTGCTCCAGCAGGAAATCCACCTCTCCGCCATCGAGATTACGGAAATAGCTGATTCTCGGTCGAATACCGGCATTGGCGAAACGCCGCATCAGCTGCCCGAATACCCAAGTCTCCAGGATGGCGCCGGCATAGGTACTCTGCATCATCATGTCAGGATTCTGCCAGCCGGCCAGCCAGGAACAGAGCCCCGTGTCCATGAAATACAGCTTCGGGGTTTTGGCCAACCGCTTGGTGCTGTTGACATGATAAGGCTCCAGCAACGTGACAATGCCGGAGGTTTCCAGTATGGAAACCCAGGCAGCAGCCGTTTTGGGAGAAACCTCGGCATCGCGCGCCAGGTCGCTGTAGACTAACTGCTGCCCGGTGCGCAACGCGGCGGAACGCATCAGGCGGACAAAGGCGCTCCTGTTGCCCACCTGCGAAAGTGCCTGAACATCCCGCTCCACATAGGTCTGCACATAGGCATCAAAGAATGCATCGCGCGGCAGTGCCGTCTGCTGCGCCATCTGCGGATAACCACCACGCCATATCCCGGTGTACAAATCATGGATGTTGCACAATGTACCCGAACATACCATATCCGAAACGCGCTCCGGATCGAATGCCGGAACACCGAGGCCGAGACCGCATGACTCCTGACGCGACAGGCTGAACAACTCTACTATTCCGATGCGCCCGGCCAGGCTTTCACTCACGCCGGACATCAGGTGGAAGCGCTGTGAACCCGTCAGCCAATACATCCCCGGTCTGCGATTCGCATCCACACGCATCTTGATGGCACGAAACAGCTCCGGTGCATACTGAACCTCATCTATGCACAAGGGTTCTCCGTACTGCTCCAGAAACCCGATGGGGTCCTTGCGGGCTCTGTCGGCTTCCAGATAGTCATCCAGCGAGATATACCTCATCCCCTCCGGCATCATTTCCTTCAACAGAGTCGATTTCCCCACCTGCCGGGCTCCCGTCACCAGTACACAAGGGAAGAATCGGCTCAATTCCTCCACTTTGGCCCGCATCGTTCGCTCCAGATATATCACCTCTGCTCCCATGAGCTTATAATGCATGATAACGAAGAGGAGGTCAATACAAATTCCCGAAATTCGGGAACAACACTCCCGAATTTCGGGAATTTAGCAGAAAAAAGGGCAGGAATTCACGATTCTGCGTTGTCGGGGCGGGGGAAGATGTGGCATAATGCCAAGTATGCAGCACGAGGTACACGTATGCCCGAATGGGTTGACCGCCATAGTCGCACCGCAGCGGAATCTGCCGCTGGTGTCGCTCCAGTTCTGGGTGGAAAGCGGGTCGATACACGAGGAAGAGCACGCGGGGGCGGGGATATCGCATCTGATTGAGCACATGGTGTTCAAGGGGACGGAGGAGTTCAGCGGACAGGAGCTCAACGAACGCGTACCCGCACTGGGCGGAAGCTGGAATGCCTATACCAGCACCGACCGCACCGTGTATCACATCGACGGCCCTGCCGAGCACTGGCGGGAGTTCCTGCACCTGCTGGCGCAGCTTGTGTTTCACCCCACCTTCCCGGAGGAAGAGTTTGAGCGCGAGCGCGATGTCATCCGCCGCGAGATGGCCATGTACAACGATGACCCGCAGGACGCATCCTACCGCGCCCTCATCACAACCCTTTTCAAAAGTCACCCGCGCCGCTTGCCCGTCATCGGAGAACCGGAAGCATTTGACCGCCTGAGCCACAGCGACATGGCGAACAGTCACCGCCGCCGCTACGTGCCCGGCAATGTGTTCATCTGTGCGGCAGGAGATGTGCCGACAGAGAGCTTTTTCCAAGCCGTGGCGCAAGAGGTGGGGCAACTGCCTGCCGCCCCGCTGCCGCCGCGCCCGCACACGGCAGAGGCACGGCAATGGGGGCCGCGTCTGCACCGCCGGGAGTTTGCCCAGCCGACCTCCACGCTGATGCTGGCCTGGCGGGTGCCGCATTCCAACCACCCGGATGCCGCCGCCATCAGCATGCTGGGTTCCATCCTGGGTGAGGGGCGCAGCGCCTGGCTCTATAAGAAGTTTCACGACGAGGAAGGGCTGGCGCACGATGTGAGCGTGATGATGGTGCCGAACCGCGAGGGCGAAGGAGCCATGGTGCTGGAGGCCGATGTGGAGCGCACCGACCGCGATACCCTGCGTGACGCCATGCTGGACTACCTCCGCACGCTGCCGGAGGCCGACTTTGAGGAAGCGCGCCTGCGCACCCGCCGCCAGATGAAAGTGGCGCGGCTGCGCACCCTGTCCACGGTGCAGGGGCTGGCGGGCACGGTCGGCATGTCCTGGCATCTGAACCGTAACCTGAACTGCATGGAAGAATGGGACGCTGCGCTGGAACAAGTGACAGCCGCAGACCTGGCACGCGCTGCCGCCACCTACCTGCGCCCGGAGCGGCTCACGGAAGTGAGTGTCGACCCCATCGGCACCAACCCGCCGCAGGCAGAGGAAAGCGCCATCGGTATCGGGGATGCTCCGGTCGTTCATGAACTCGCCAACGGGCTGCACATTGTCACCCGCATTGACCGCCGCGTGCCCATGGCACACGCCACGCTGGCGGTGCGCGCCGGCAGCCCCACGGAAACGGTGCAGACCGCCGGTATCAACAGCCTGCTCTCCGAATGTCTGCTGAAAGGCACCGCCACCCGCAGCGCCGCGCAGTGGGCAGATGAGGTGGAAAATCTGGGAGCCTCCATCTCCGGCAATGCCGGCAATAATACCCTGAGCCTCAGCGGGCGATGCCTCCGTGACGACCTGCCTGCCCTGCTGGAGCTGCTGGCGGATGCCGCTCTGCACCCGGCACTACCGGCAGAGGCCATTGAGACAGAGAAGAAAGCCATGATAGCCGATGTGCTGGATGCGGAGGAGGACCCGGCGGCGCTGGCGTTCCGGCGCATCCGTAGTCTGTGCTTCGGCAGCGTCTCCTACGGCAACCACCGCGACGGCACGGTGGAGAGCATCAGCTCCCTGAACCGCAGCACTCTGGCCGCCCACCATGCGCGCCTGATGTGCGGCCGCAACGCCGTTCTGGCTGTGGCGGGTGATATTGACCCGGAAGCCGTGGTACAGCTGGCAGAGCTGCTCTTCGGCTCCATGCCCGCCGGATGTCCGGCCACCGGCACACCCACCCCGCCCCAGATGCCCGGGGATGAAACCATCTCTGCCGGCAAGGAGCAGGCCGTGCTGGTCGTGGCCCTGCCTGCGCTCACCGCCACGGATGATGACGTACCCCTGCAAACACTCTTTGAGGAATGGTGCCGCGATATGTCCGGCCCCGTGTTCTCCGAAATCCGCGAACGCCGCGGGCTGGCCTACTACGCCGCTGCGGCTTCCCTGCTGGGGCTCGATACCGGCTGCCTGTACTTCTACCTGGGCACCGCCCCGGAGCAGGTGGAGGATGCCCGCACCGCGCTCTCGGATATCCTCAACCAATTATTCGAAAACGGCATGCCAGAGGATGCGCTGGAGCGCAGCCGCTCTGCTGCGCTGACCGGGCGGCTTCTCGCCCTCCAATCCTGCGGCAAGCAATGCTCTGCCATGGCGGTCAACACCCTGCTGGGGCTGGGGGCGGATTACAATGACCGCCTGCCCGACATGCTCAAGGCAATCACGCCGCAAGCCATGAACAGCTATATCGCCCGCATTCTCTCCCCCACAGCCACCCGCACTTGGGTCACCGTTCGCTAACCTGTTTCCCGCCATGATTATTGCCACAGCAGATGAGATTCGAACAGCAGAGCAACAACTCTTCGCCACGGGGTCCGTTACCTCCGGAGAGCTGATGGACGCTGTCATTGAGCGCCTGTGGCAAGCCTGGCAGCGCGAAGCGCTCACCATCGGGCTGCATCCGCAGCGGGTCGTTGTCTATGCCGGGCGGGGAAATAATGCCGGGGATGCCTTGGGCTTGGCAGCTCGCTTCGGCTGTCCGGTCACACTGCGAGCCGTCTGCGATGCAGAGGAGCTTTCCCCGGATTCCCGCCGTGAGCTCTTCCGCATCACCGCGCCGATTGATACGGAGCCGCCCACACCCCAACACGGACTGCTCATCATCGACGGCTTGCTGGGCAGCGGTGCCCGCGGCGAGCTGCGCCCCGCCTATGCCGAGCTCGTGCGCGAGATGAACGCCCTGCGTGCCGAATCACCCCGTAGCCTGCTGTTATCCATTGATATACCCACCGGATTGAATGCCGACACCGGGCAGTCAGACGCGCATGTGGTGATGGCAGATATCACCGCCGCCATCGGCTGTGTGAAGCCCGGCATGCTGGTGGATGGTGCAGAGGATGCCGTGGGGCGCCTGCTCTGCATCCCGCTGCCGGAGGTGACGCTCACCCCCTGCTCCGATGCTCAGGTACTCTGTCCCGAGCTCACCCGCGGTTGGCTGCCCCGCCGCCCCTACTCCCATTTCAAGAACCGTGCGGGACGCGTCGGCATCATCGCCGGCAGCAAGGGGATGATTGGCGCGGCACAAATGTGTGCCGAAGCCGCCGTGGCAGCCGGAGCCGGGCTCGTGAACCTCTACTGTCCGGAAGAGGTCTGTGACCTGCTGGCCGCGCGGGTAACCCCGGAAGTGATGGTGTCCCCCCTGCTGCCGTCCGACATGCTGCTGACTCAACCGGTGCAGGCCTGGGTCATCGGCCCCGGTATCGGCCACCAAAACAGGCAGCAGGCTGAGGAGCTGCGGCATCTCATCAACCACGCTGAATGCCCCGTGGTACTGGATGCAGATGCGCTCAACACCGCCGCTGAAAGAGGCTGGACTTTCCGCAGCAACCACATCCTCACCCCGCATCCGGGCGAAATGAAGCGCTTGCATGCCTTCGGCGGTCGTCGCCGCGACATCGTGCAGCATTTTCTGGAATCACCCCCCTGCACCCTCCTGCTGAAAGGTGCCCGCAGCATCATTGCCGACAGGCACAACTGCTACTACAATGTGAGCGGCGGTCCCTACATGGCCAACGGCGGACAGGGAGATGTGCTGGCCGGAACCATCGGGGCACTGGTGGCTCAGGGGATTTCCCCCATACGGGCAGCCGCTCTGGGAGCCTATACCTGCGGCAGAGCTGCCGAGCACGCATGGGCAGCGGCAGGATATCCCCCCGCCATCCGCGCCGGACAAGTCATCTCCCACCTGCCTCAGGCACTTGCAGGATACTGAATATCAACGAAAATTTACAAAAGTTACTGACATTTTGCGATTATGGGCTTGCAAACACGCCCGTTGCATGATATACTCACCGACCGCACAAGGGGTGCGGAGTGTCACCATCATTTTCCCCATGAAAGTCGAACTCATCGAAAAAGCCGTTGAAATCGTAGGCGATAACCAGCTGCTGGTCAACATCGTGTCCAAGCGCGTGCAGCAGCTCAACCACGGTGCTGATCCCTACGTGGTCACCACGCCGGAAATGCAGTGCGGCGATATCGCACTGACCGAAATCATTGAGGGTAAGATTGTCTGGCGTGAGCAGACAGACGAGGAACTGGCCGCCGCCCGTGCCGCCAATGACGACGTTGATCCTTTCGAGGCTCTGGCCGCAGAGGCCGGTGAGCCCCCCGTCATTGAAACCACCCTCACCCTGTAACTCAGACCGGGTAATTTTTCTACGCGGCCCGGCTCTCCGAATCATCGGAGCCGGGCCGATACTTTAACCAGCCCCACCACAGACCCACATGGCCAAGAAGCCCGCACCGCAGAACAACCTGATAGCCAGCAACAAGAAAGCAGGCCGGGATTATGAAATCCTGGGCAGGCATGAGTGCGGTATCGAGCTGCGCGGCACAGAGGTCAAATCCATCCGCGCGGGGCGGGTCAACATCGCTGACTCTTTCGCCCGCGTGGAAAAAGGACAGCTCTTCCTCTACGGCTGCGATGTGCAGCCTTGGGAAACCGCCGGCAAGTGGTTCCAGCACGAAGCCAAGCGTCCGCGCCGACTGCTGATGCACAAGCGCGAAATCCTCAAGCTGGAAATCCAGCAGGCACAGAAAGGCTTTGCCCTGCCCCTGCTGCGTCTGTACTGGAAAAACGGCAAGGTAAAAGCCGAGCTGGGTATCGGCCGCGGTAAAACCCACCGCGACCAGCGCTACGACCTCAAAGCCCGCGTGGAACTGCGTGAAGCACAGCGGGAGGTAACTCGTTTTAACAAGGGGTACTGAGAGCGTTGAAACATCTCTCTCATTGTTGATAAATCAAATAACAATCACTGCTTTCACTTTTACGTTTGACAACTCCCCGTACAGGTCATCAAGTTACCATAGACCCTGCCACCTGCAAACGCAAAGCAATGCGTTGCACACACCATTTCTTGCCACATAAAGTTTGCCAACACCGTGACTCTGTGCTACAATAAAGCCATGGCACACACATCGTTCACTGCACAGATGGCAGCCAAAACCGGGCTGGACGAAAAATACATCATCCCCTATGGGGCGGACAAGGCCAAGGTCAGCCTGAAAGCACTCAAAAACGCTGACCGCCGGGGTAAGCTCATCTTGGTGAGTGCTCTGACCCCAACACCTGCAGGCGAGGGCAAAACGACGGTTTCCATCGGTCTGGCACAGGGGATGCAGGCCATCGGCAAGAAAGTGTGTCTGGCGCTGCGTGAACCCTCCATGGGGCCGGTGTTCGGGCGCAAGGGAGGTGCCACGGGCGGCGGTGCCTCCAGCATCACCCCGGGAGAAAGCATCAATCTCTGCTTCAACGGAGACTTCCCGGCCATCACCAATGCCAACAATCTGTTGGCCGCCGTGATTGACAACGCACTCTTCTACAAAACCACGCGGCTGGACCAGAACAAGGTGACATGGAAGCGCGTAATGGACATGAACGACCGCTCCCTGCGCAACATCGTAGTGGGACTTAACCGCAACGGTGTACCCCGTGAGGAGGGCTTCAATATCACCCCGGCCTCCGAAATCATGGCCTGCTTCTGCCTGGCAGAAGATTTGGATGACCTGCGCCGCCGCATCGACAACATCGTCATCGGCTTCACGGCCGAGGATGAAGCCGTCTACGCCCGCGAACTAGGGGTGACGGATGCCCTGCTGGCCATCCTGCGTGAAGCCATTAACCCGAATCTGGTACAAAGTCTGGAGGGTGTACCCGCCTTTGTACACGGTGGACCTTTTGCCAATATCGCCCACGGTTGTAACTCTGTCATCGCCACCAAGATGGCGCTTGCCTGCGCTGATTACGCCGTGACGGAAGCCGGTTTCGCCTTTGACCTGGGTGCGGAGAAGTTCTTGGATATCAAGTGCCGCCAGAGCAGTCTCTCCCCTGATGCCATTGTCATCGTGGCCACCATCCGCGCGCTCAAGATGCACGGCGGAGTCGCCAAAACCGAGCTGGAAGCCCCGAACGCCGAAGCCGTGCGCCGCGGACTGGACAATCTGGCCGCCCACATTGAGAGTGCGAAGCTGTACAAGCGCCCGGTAACGGTGGCCATCAACCTCTTTGCCGCCAGCGACACGGAAGAGGAAATTGCCGCCGTTAAGGAACTGTGCGCCTCCATGGGCGTACGCTGTGCCGTGGCAGACGTGTTCGGCAAGGGTGGAGCCGGTGCCACCGAGCTGGCACAGCTCGTCACCGACAGCATCTCTGACTCCCCCGCCCCCTTCGAGTGTCTCTACAGCCTCGATATCCCGGTGGAGGAGCGCATGTCCACCATTGCCCGCAAGATTTACGGTGCCGACGGCGTGGTGCTCACCAAAGCCGCTCAAAAGAAACTGGCTCTCATGGAAAAGAACGGACTGACCAACCTGCCCGTCTGCATGGCCAAGACACAGAACTCCCTCTCCGACAACGCTGCGCTCACCGGTCGTCCCAAGGGCTTCACCATCACGGTGCGTGACTTTGAGATTGCCAACGGCGCCGGATTCCTCGTTGCCCTCTGCGGCGATATCCTGCGCATGCCCGCCCTGCCGAAAGTCCCCTCTGCCTGTGCCATCCGCGTGGATGCCGACGGCAACATCTCCGGCATGAAGGGCTGATTTGAAGCCCCACGGCTCCGATAGAATCCCATCTGTATGCAAGACCGCCTCATCATCCCTCTGGAAGAGTTCCCCGAAGAAGGTCTCCGCCTGCGCGGTGAGCTGGACGGCTCCGTGTTCGACATCGACACGGAAGCCCTCCGCAGCATCGGTCCGCTGGTGTACGACCTGGAAGTCCAGCTCTACGACACCGAACTGATGCTCCGCGGCACACTCAGCGCTGCATTCTCGCTGCGCTGCGACCGCTGCCTGCACCACTTCGACTACGAGGTCGAGGTAGATGACTTCACCCTCTCCGAGGAGGTGAAGGGGAAAATCGCCTTCGATGCCACCGAATTTGTCCGCGAAGACATCATTCTGGCACTCCCGGCCTACCCAAAATGCGAACTTGCAGACACAGAATGTGAAATAAATGACACTTTTGGTGATTTTAGACTGGACAAAGACCCCACTTTGGGTGTAGACTCTGCCACCCCGAGTGGCAACAGCGTCTGGGATGCACTGGATCAGTTTCCCGCCAAGTAAGCGCAAAGCACCACTCTATATCACCTAGAAAACTCTTAAACCAGTATAGAACTATGGCAGCTCCGAAACGCAGAACGTCCAAAATGAAGCAGCGCTCCCGCCTGGCCGCTCAGGCCTGGAAAGCTCCCAAACTCGGCAAGTGCCCCAAGTGCGGCGCAGCCGTTCCCGGTCACACCGCCTGCCCGCAGTGCGGCACCTACAAGACCCAGAGCGGCGCTGAGGTGATTGTGAAGCTCGTGGACTAATTCCGCGGCGCTTGACTTCCCCATTCTTTTTTTCCCTTTACCGGCCCATACTTTCAAGTATGGGCTGTTTTTGTGTTGACAAGAAGCGCATATCTGATAGAGTAAAGTCGAGCGTTTTAGCACATAACCATTTTCCCCACACATGAAGCTCGCACTCGATGCCATGGGCGGCGATAACGCGCCCCAAATCAATGTGGATGGCGCCAAACTGGCGCTTGAACAAATCCCTGCACTGGAAAAAATCTATATGGTAGGCGATGAGGCTGCCGTGCGCGCGTGCTGTGAAGCCGCCGGCATTGCCAATCACCCCAAGATTGAGTTTGTACACGCCCCCGAGGTAGTAACCATGGAAGAAAGCGGTCTCATGGCTGTGCGCCAGAAGAAGAAGTCTTCCATGAGCATCTCAGTGGATCTGGTGAAGAGCGGCCAGGCAGATGCCGTGCT
>JAZNLU010000055.1:0-2215 GCA_045579245.1 Akkermansia sp. | reverse complement strand
TTATCTTTTCAAACAGCCGTTTGAGCGTGTTTTCTATCTTTTCCCGCAACTCTATGGGATCTAGTGTTTGTCGGCGTTTTATCAGATTTTCCTTTCGACGACCTTCTTTCATGTGCTCCAGTACGCGCTCGTATGGCGTTCTTGCCTTATCGTATTTCTTCTGCGTTTTGCCCGTATTCGGATTTCGTTTCTTCGATACGATTCTTGTGCTATTTTGTGTCGTTTAGACAAGGACTCCATCCATGTTGAGAGCATGGAATAAAGCCTTTTTCCACATGGCTGATCTGATTGTAACCAGATTTCCTTGATTATCTCTATATCTTCCGGGTGCAATTTTGACCGCCGCCCCCGTTTTTCGTTTCTCCTGCGTTTATGTTTCTTCGAGTAATGTCTGATAATGCTTTTAGTAGACTTATAACCAGTAAGTTCCGCGAGCTGTTTAATCAGCTCACTTTTTTCTTTGCGACATCGGACTTTCCTATACCTTGCTTCGTTGGAATCGAGGAGTTCTTTTATTGCTTGTTTACTCATTTTGAGTGGCATGTGAATATGTTAGTGCCTGATTTTTGAGGCATCCAGTTTTTCACGTGTCAGCCTAACTCGCGAGAAGTGTCAGTTCGGTGACTGGATTTTTGAGGCAATGCGCGTAATAGAGATGCATCAGCATTCACTTTTATTTTCTTGACATCAGACTAAAAGCCACGTATCCTTACGCGCGCATGGCTACGGATATCCGCAACAAACGCAATTTTTCCATTATTGCTCACATTGACCACGGCAAGACAACGCTCTCTGACCGTCTGTTGGAGTTCACCAACACTATCGGCGAGCGCGACAAGCAGGACCAGCTGCTGGATGCCATGGATCTGGAGCGAGAAAAAGGCATTACCATCAAGTCCCATCCGGTGACGATGCGCTACAAAGCCAAGGATGGTAACACTTACGATTTGAACCTGCTGGATACCCCGGGACATGTGGACTTTTCCTACGAGGTGTCACGCTCTCTGGCCGCCTGCGACGGCGCTGTCCTGATTGTGGATGCCGCGCAGGGCGTGGAAGCCCAGACGCTGGCCAACATGCACCTGGCGCTTGACCAGCAGCTGGAAATCATTCCCGTCATCAACAAGATTGATTTGCCCAGCGCCAACCTGCCCAAAGTTTATCGCCAGCTGGAGGATGTCATCTGCATCCCCCATGAGGAGGCCATTCACTGCTCAGCCAAGGCCGGTATCGGTATCGAAGACGTACTGGAAGCCGTGGTGAAGCGCGTTCCCCCGCCTGCCGAGCCGCAGGATGATTTACTGCGTGCGCTCGTGTTCGACTCGGTGTATGATGCCTACCGCGGTGTCGTGTCCTATGTCCGACTCGTCAGCGGCAGCGTGCAGCGCGGCATGAAGGTGAAACTCTTCGCCACCGATGAGACCTACGAGGTAAAGGAAGTGGGTATTTTCACGCCCAAGATGCAGGCCGTTGAGCGTCTGGAAACCGGCGACGTCGGCTACATCATTGCCAACATGAAATCCGCAGCGGATGTAAAAATCGGTGATACCTACACCAACTTGGCGGCCCCCTGCTCCGAGCCCCTGCCCGGCTTCAAGGAGATTCGCCCCATGGTGTTCTCCGGCATCTATCCTGTGGATTCGGCCGATTACGAAAGCCTGAAAGCCGCCATGGCCAAGCTGCAGATTAATGATGCTGCGTTTACCTACATGGGCGAAAGTTCCATTGCTCTCGGCTTCGGCTTCCGCTGCGGCTTCCTCGGTCTGCTGCACATGGAAATCATCCAGGAGCGTCTGCGCCGTGAGTTCAACATGGATGTCATCTCCACCTATCCCTCTGTGATTTACGAAGTCACCAAGACAGATGGCACAGAGCTGATGGTAGACAACCCCAGCATGCTGCCCGAAACTCAGGAGATTCAGGAAATCCGCGAGCCCATGGTCAAGGTATTCATCATGATTCCCAGCGACTACATCGGCGATATCATGCGCATTGTCATGGAAAAACGCGGCGAGGTGGTTCACACGGAAACCATTGATGACACTCGTGTCATGCTCACCTGCCGCCTGCCGATGGCAGAAATCCTGGTCGATTTCAATGACAAGCTGAAGAGCACCACCCGCGGCTACGGCTCCATGGATTATGAGTACGATGGCTACCAGGCTGCCAAGCTCGTGAAAATGGACATGATGATTGCCGGTGAACCGGTGGATGC
>JAZNLU010000054.1:0-27527 GCA_045579245.1 Akkermansia sp. | reverse complement strand
GCCATGGGAAAGGAGTGGTTCAGGAAACAGGGGTTAGTCTCATTGCAGAGCGTAGTCTGTAAAGGTTAGGAAACCGCCGTATGCCATAAAAGGCACGTACGGTGGTGTGTGAGGGGGCGAAAGCCCCCTACACGATTGATGCAGTCAAGCTTTACGCCGCAGGTTCAGTGCCTTTTTGTTATGTGATATATTGGGGGGAGAATTCAGTTGCTTCCACAAACATGTGCCGGAGAGGATGTTTCAGCACCGCGTTTGAGAAAAAAGTTGTATGGGAGTCCTACCTGAAGCTGAGATTCATCTTCTTTTGGCATCAGTGTATGGTAGCAGTTTGAGGTAAATACGGGACGTGGGAAAACTTACTAAATTAATTTTAAACAAATTATCATTGTTTTCGCTTACGGTGTGTACACGGAAATATGTGCTGAGAAAGGATAAATCGATTAGAGAGAATATTCCATGATACCGTGTGCACATGGTTCTGGGGGAAGAGGCTTTGTGATTCATGATATGGCGTAACATGACTGTGTGGGCTTAGTAAATTTGGAGATGGATAAAGTGGTGAAGTTGGTGCTGATGATGAGTCAATCTGCTTGACTCGTTGACGGATAGGTGTATAATCCCGTCTATGAGCGCAATACCTTGGGTGACGATGTTGGTGGCTTCCGTTGCTGCTGATTATACGAATCCGATATCTCAGGCTGGAGAGCCCGGATACCGCGCAGTGCCGAAGCACCATTTTCGTGTGCTGTTTGAGAATGATTCTGCCTTTGGAGAAGATAGAAACTATAGTCACGGTACGCGGTTTGATTACGCTCAGCTGATAGAAATGAATCACTACTGGGGACTTAGTCTTACGCAGAATATTTACACTCCGGAGGTGCATACGGACGGAGCCGTGCCGGGGCAGCATCCCTATGCCGGTTATATTGCCGTTGGTGGAGCATATATGTATAAGGGTGAATGTGTTGGCTCATCTTTTGAGTTGCAGCTGGGGATGACCGGTAAGCCCTCGTTTGCTGAGAATTCTCAGTGGTTGGTGCATGAATTGGGCAAGATGGAACAGTGGGATGGTTGGGCTGCCCAGATTCCTGCTGAACCGACAATTCAGCTTACCGCTCGGCAGGACTTCCGTTTGCTTTTCTGTGAGACAGAAACGAGTTCCGGGTTTCAGACTGACGGTATGATTTTCACACGCGAGGCGTTGGGGACAGTAGCTATTGCCGGAGGTGCAGGAATTGTGCTGCGCTGGGGAAAGAATTTGCCGGATTCCATGCAGGTGACCGGTAATCATGCCGCAGACTATAGTAATGGTCTGTTGAGGAAATCAGCCTATAATCCGGCCTGCACATCTTGGTATGTGTTAGGCAGTGTGTATGGTGAATATGTGGCACGTGATTTGTTTATAGACGGCGGTGTATTTCACGATTTTGATCAAACGTGCAGTCGCCAGCCTTGGCAGGCAGAGATGCAGCTGGGTGTAGGTTTGGTGCATGAGGGAATTCACTACTATGCCGGGGCCGTGTGGCATACGGTAGAATACCGCACACAGGATCATCACTCCCTGTATGGGACGTTTGCCGTTTCCTGGCATTGGTAAACTGATGCAGCCGATGAGTTTTCCTTTGAAAGCGAGTATTATGGCATTGTGTGCAGCATGTGTACTGCTGCTGGCCGGAGGTTTTCCGCTGATGGAGGCGGAGGGAGTTTACCGAGGCGGTGCGATGTTGCTATTGGGGCTGCTGTGTACGGTGTTGAGTTTTTGTGGAGCGTGGCGTATTGCTGCAGGCCAGAGGCTGAGGCTGGTGTTCGGCATAGTTTTCCTGTTCTTTGCTGTTATCGGGTTGGTAATGGTGTGGAGTTATGGAAAACAAGGCCTTATTTTTGCTGAACAGGGCGGCCCAATGTGGATGGGTGCTATAGCGATGTTTTGTACTGCTCTGTCCGGATTAGTATTTTTTACAGTATTTGGCTATTTGACTAAGCGGGTGATGAACCGTCGACTGTGGTTGGGCGGTATACATGTTGCGTTGACAGTGCTGGCTATCGGTTTGTATGTGGATTACAAGTATGAAGTTCGCGCTGTGCTGTTGCTTCCTGCAGATGGTAGTGTTTCCGCGGATAAAGTGCATTTGACGCAGGATACAAAGGAACCTCTGGGTTTCTCGTTGAAAGTAGAGGCATTCAGCGTGTCGTACTACGACAACGTAAACTACACTCTATACGCTATGGAGCAGGGAAGACCCGTGCGCCCCGTTCAGTTGGCGGTGCAGGGGAATAAACTGGTGGCCGGAGATGAACATTGGGATAAGAATTTATTACAAACGGCTCCCGGTATTCTGTATCCTTTTTATACGGTTCCGGGCAATCCACCGCGCATAATTGTGCAAAACCCTCCTGTGGTAAAGGATTATTGTGCGCATTGCCTGGTGAATACCGATTACCGAGGGCGGGCGGAGCAGCGACGAGAGCAGCTGAGAGTGAATGCACCCCTTTCCTGCAAGGGGTGGCTTATCTCATTAGTTGGCTATGAGTCGCACCATGGTCGGACGTTGGTTCGGTTACAGGCGCGTCGTGCACCCGGACGCATCGCTGCCTTGAGCGGTATGGTGGGTGTTATTATCTGTACTGCCTGTTGGTGCTGGTGGAAAGAAGAGGAAAGGGAGGTGGAGGTGTGAGCTACTTGATATATACTTTAACTGCGTTGAGTTTGGCGGCTTGTTTGCTAACGGTGGGATTAGGCATTGTCGGTCGTGAGTTGTTTGTGCGCCGATGCCATCTGCTGGTGTGGATATTGGCCGCTTTGCTGTTTGTTGCGGACTGGTTGCTTGCACAAGCACCGCCTTTTGGCAATATGCGGCATGTGCTGGCTTTTTTCCCATTGGTCATGTATCCGGCCGCAGTCTATTTGCGGTGCTATCGTGGACTGAGTGTGGATGCCTGGCTGGCTGCCGCTTCAGGTATGGCTCTTATAGGGGCTCTTTCTATGCCTTTACAGATGTCATGGCGGCAAATGCCTGCACTACAATCTCCGTGGTTTGCTCCGCATGTTATTTCATATGTACTAGCTTACGGCCTTATAACGGTGGCGGCTCTGTTGGTGGCTATTAGACCTATGCGGGCGGGGCTGGCTGCACAGGATGAACGCACTGCAGATGCATTAGTGCGGGTAGCGTTTCCTTTCATGACATTTGGTTTGTGGAGCGGTGCGCTTTGGGCGGATGTTGCGTGGGGTGCATATTGGTCATGGGATATCAAGGAAGTCTGGGCACTTATCACTTGGTGTATTTATCTTCTGTACTTTCACACAGAACGTCATGATGTATTTGCCTCATGGCGGTGTCCACTGCTGCTATTGGGGTTTATCTCTGCGCTCGTAACCTTTTTTGTGGTGAATCTGCTGCCCAATATTGAGTCTCTGCACAGTTATGCACAGTAAGGAAGAGCTCGTGGAAAAAGGAGTTTTTTAATCCTCACGGTATTTTCTATTTTTATCTTTCTTTTCATTTGTAGAGTCTCCTAAAGGAGCTGATTTTTACTTGCCAAGCAGGGCAGGGCGGTGTATGATGTCCGCCCACCAACAGTTATCATGAGCAGGGAAAAGACCAAAAAGGAGAAAGCCGATTTGAAGTCGGGTACGGTCACACCGGATGCCGCGCAATTGATGATGCCGCAGGCTCCCGGGGTGGAGAAAAGTCTGCTTTCCATGATGACGATTGATCCCACCAATATTGTGTCCCAATGTATTTCAGAGGGCATGACAGGGGAGTATTTCTACATTCCTGCGCATCGTATTTTGTGGGATGTTTTTCGTGCACGTTATGACAAGGGGTTACCAATAGATGCCACATCTGTGGCTCAGGAACTTACGGATCATCACCAGTTGGAAGCTGTGGGTGGACAGGCGGGACTCATGGACATTTTCTCATTTGCCACTACCACGGCGCTTTTCCGCATGCATTTTGACACGCTGAGGGAAAAGTTTGTGCGTCGCTCCATCATTCTTGCTTCCAATCGAGCCTCTGAAGCGGCATATACGAGCGAGGCCGAGATAGAGACGCTGCTGGATCAGACAGAGCAGGAGGTGCTGCAAATACGCCAGAGTACTGACAAGGGAGAAGAGTGGAGCCTGAATCGTGATATTAATGCCGCCATGACCAATTTGGAGCGCATGATGAATAGTAATGGCGAGATTCTGGGCCTTTCCACCGGTTATCCGCGACTGGATAAGATGATTAATGGGCTTAAGAGCGGTGAACTGTTCGTTATTGCTGCACGCCCTTCCATGGGTAAAACATCATTTATGCTCAATATTTTGGAGCATTTGGCTCTGGATGTGAAGAAGCCGGTGCTGGCATTCTCCTGTGAAATGCCAAGTGTACAGCTGGTGGAGCGTCTGCTCTATGCCCGCAGCGGTGTGAGCAAGCAGCAGCTGCTCTCCAAGGGCGGTTCATTCTCTAAGGAGGAAATGAAGCGTCTCAAGTACGCTATTACAGAGATGCGAGCCAGCAAGTTGGTGATTGATGATACGGCGGGTATTTCTATATCCGAGCTGCGTGCCAAGGCACGCCGCGTGATGCGGGATTACCCCGATCTCTGCTGCATCGGAATTGATTACCTCCAGCTCATGCGCTCCCACACCAAGCAGGCTCAAAATAGTCGCGAACGTGAGATTGCCGAAATTTCCGGCGGACTCAAAGCTCTTGCCAAGGAACTGCGGCTGCCCATCATCGTGCTGGCTCAGCTGAACCGCGGTCCGGAAAATCGCCCCGGCAAGAATAAGGGTGTACCGATGATGAGTGACCTCCGAGAATCCGGTGCTATTGAGCAGGATGCTGACATGATTGGTTTGCTGTACCGCTCTGCCTACTATGCGGAGGATGATGAGGAGCGCCGGGAAATCGGTTCGGATGCCAACCTAGCCCTTGCTAAGAATCGAAACGGTCCCACGGGGGATGTGCCGCTGACTTTCCATGCGGAGTTGATGCGCTTTGTTCCGCGCATTCCGCGTCCGGATGAGGATGGGGGCGAATAAGCTTTATGAAGAATCAGATGATACGGATAATTGGCGTTCTGGTGCTGGCGGTGCTGGGACTGAGTGCGTGCAGCAGTATGCTGACGGGAAGCCGCAGCGGTGTAGTGGTGCTGGATATTGGTCATTTTATCGGCGGTGAGGGGGCTTCCACCCCCGGAGCGATTGAGGGAAAAGTTATCCGTGAATGTGCGTTCTGGTATGAATACGCCTACTATGTGAAGCGTGAGATTGAGAGAGCCGGATATAAGTGCGTGGTTTGTAACCGAGGAAATGCACCCACGTCGGAGCCTTTGCTTTCTTTTGCCCGCCGCGCCGGTGTGGTACACCTGCGGCGGCCTGACAGCAATGCTGCGCGTTATCCCTCACGGTATCACCCTGACCGTGTGGCAAGCGGGATGGTGAGTGCGGACTATGCCATTTATCGTCGCGCTGTGGCTATGGTGTTCTTACACCACAACAGCTCCGGTAGCTGGACATCTTCTCCCATGCCTTCCATTATTCTTAGCAACCGCTATAATGGTCGCCCTCTGGCATCAGCCATTGCGGCAACCTTGAATCGAGAGGTGCTTAATCACGGCATGTCTAACGGCGGACGCGAGTGCTCGGTACAGGTGCGTTACGTGGATGCTGACCGCGCGGCCGGTTGGCTGAACGCCTGCGATGATTCCGGTATCCCTGCTGCGGTGATTGAAGCTGCATTTCTGAACAATCGTAACCATGCTGCCTATCTGGTTAATCCGACCAATGCCCGCCGCTACGCAGAAAGTATCGGGCGTGGGGTGGTGACTTACCTGCGCAGCGGTCATGTTGTTAACCACGTGCGTGTTGATGAAAATCTGCCTGATGAAGGTTCATTCGGTTACGCTGAGGAATCCCGACATCTCAGGGTGCCGGGGGCAAAGTTGCTTGTGCACTGAAATCGTTGTCAGACAACCTCCTGATTATACAGCATTCTTTCCCTGTTGTTATGTAGTGAGACGTCGTGGCAACTCCAACGCTTTACTGTGATTTTTTTCACGTGCTTACCCTCCAGATAACATGCAGATGATACGGGGAGCGACCATGCTCCGGCTCTTTCATATGTGTTCCCCAGTTCCTGTATCATGGTACGGCTGATGAACTGAGCAGCTTCCTCTGACCTGCCGAGCGGAACGATTATGGATAGGTTCAGCAAGCTCTGCATTCACCGACGATTTTACCATCAGAAGAATGAAATCCTCATTTTCAGCAGTTGCAAAAAAACGGTAATGCACCACGGGCATTCCGGGACTCTCTCCGCCCCGGAGTTTTGGGCATGCGACTCCGATAGTTGGGTAGACCAAGGGTCTGTACCTGTGATGCATTACACCCTATTTAATACATCTCGAAAACAAATCCGCAACTTTTTCTGAAAAAAAGTGAAAAAATGTCAGAAATAAGGTGTCAATGCCCTCAGGTGGGCTCAACGTCTTCCTGCGACTTGCGGGGTTTGTAGGTAGTCAGCGGGGTTTTGCGACGTTTCTTTTTCGGGGTAAAATGCTCGGGGTGAGCCGCCGCCCAGGCCTCATACAAATCCGGGCGGTTGGCTTTGGTACGCTCTAAGGATTTTTCCAAGCGCCACTCAGCCATGGCCTTGTGGTTGCCGGAGAGGAACACGGCCGGGACTTCCATGTCACGGAACACGTTGGGTTTGGTGTAGGCGGGAGCTTCCAGCAGTCCGTCTGAGAATGATTCCTCCACACTGCTGCGGGCATCTCCCAATGCGCCGGGTAAGAGCCGCGCCACGGCATCTATCACCACCACGGCGGCAATCGCGCCGTTGGTCAGGATGTAATCGCCAATGGACAGCTCCATGTCCACCAGTGTCTCGATAACGCGGTAATCCACCCCTTCATAATGCCCGCAGAGGATGATGTAGTGGGCATCGCCCCCCTCTACGCAGGGAGCTGCAAGCTCCTCTGCCACCGATTGGCGGAACACCCGCCCCTGCGGGGTCATGAGAATCACGCGAGTATTTTCCCTCCGCAGTTCCTCGATTGCCTCAAAAATCGGCTCACACTTCATGAGCATACCCTGTCCGCCGCCGCAGAGGTAGTCATCCGTGCGGTGGTACTTATCGTGCGTCCAGTCGCGCAGCTGGTGCGCCCGCACAGAGATGATACCACTCTCGGCCGCCCGTCCCATGATGCTCTGGGAAAGCGGCCCGGTTATCATCTCCGGAAACAGGGTCAGTACGTCAATCTCAAGCATGAAAGGAATTACGAATTACGATTGACGACTTACGATTTTGCCATTCGTCAATCGTAATTCGTCAATCGTCACTCCATTTATGCGTTGGCGTTATGACGAAGCATGGCCTCGACGTAGCCGTCGATATTGCCATCCATCACGTCCTGGATATTGCCGGATTCGAAGCCGGTGCGCAGGTCCTTCACCATCTGGTAAGGCTGGAACACATAGGAACGAATCTGATTACCCCAGGCGATATCGCCCTTCTCGGAATACTGGCGGTCGGCCTCAGCGCGCTTGCGGTCTTCTTCCAGCTGGATGAGGCGAGCCTTGAGCATGCGCATGGCTTCCTCTCGGTTGCGGAGCTGGGAGCGCTGCGTCTGGCAAGCCACGATGATACCGGTGGGAAGGTGCGTCAGACGCACGGCCGTTTCCACCTTGTTCACGTTCTGACCGCCCTTACCGCCGGAGCGGTAGGTGTCCATCTTCACGTCAGCTTCCTTTACCTCAATCTCCACATCGTCAGAGATATCCGGGGTGGCATCCAGAGAGCAGAACGAGGTGTGGCGCTTACCCGCAGCATCGAAGGGACTCATGCGCACCAGGCGGTGAATACCGCGCTCGTTCTTCAGGTATCCGTAGGCATACTCACCGTCAATCTTGATGGTCACGGAGCGGATACCGGCTTCATCGCCGTCCGTGCTTTCCATGATTTCCGTGTTGAATCCGTGGCGTTCGCAGTAGCGCAGGTACATACGCATGAGCATGCTGGCCCAGTCGCAGGCTTCTGTGCCGCCGGCACCGGCGTGGATGGTGATATAGCAGCCGGCGTTGTCG
Source organism: Akkermansia sp. (assembly GCA_045579245.1). Classification (GTDB taxonomy): domain Bacteria; phylum Verrucomicrobiota; class Verrucomicrobiia; order Verrucomicrobiales; family Akkermansiaceae; genus Akkermansia. Next base: position 19,450 of record JAZNLU010000054.1, on the reverse strand, counting down.
TGCGGACCGTTCAGCAGCGTGAGCAGCTCGAACTCCTCCAGACTTTTCACCCAGGCATTGTACTCTGCGTGAGCCTCTGCCGCCATTTCCGGCTCTTCATCGGCCATCTCGATGGCGACCTCCACGTTCTCCAGCCCGGATTCCAGCTCGTGGAACTTTTCCAGTCGGCGCTTGAGGGGGTTCACCTCATTCATCAGCTCGCGGGCGGCCGTGGGATTATCCCAAAAATCCGGCGCACTCATGCGGGCATCCAGTTCTGCTACTCGTTCTTCCAGGTTAGCGAGGTCAAAGATAGCTCCCGAGCTCGGAAAGACGGCTGCGCATAGCGGCCGTGTCGAGCGCCGAGAGATCAAAATTGGTGGTCTGGTTTTCCATACGGGCGCGGAGTATACAGGCTTTCCCCTGCCAAGTCAACCCTCTTTTGGCTTTTATTCACCCTTTTATTTCAGCGATTTGTTGATTTTCAATTCACTTATTTTATCTTTTTTTGAAAAAAACTTGCGGATTGGCAGCGGAGATGGATTAATGTTTACAGATACCATGCGAAAAGTGTTTCACATCATCGTTTCCGCGCTGGCAGGACTGGCAGCGGTGGTTACTGCTGAGGAAGCGGCGCCGGGAGTTCCCTATGCCGGGCTGGCCGCAGCAGATGCAGAGGGCGGCGGGGTCATCGTCACCGCCGTGGCGCATTATGGCCCAGCCGACCGCGGTGGGGTGAATGCGGGCGATACCGTGCTGAGTGTGAATGACCGCCCGATTACGCGGGCAGAGGAACTGCAGGCGGTACTCACCGCCGCCCGCCCCGGGGATAAGGTGAAGCTGACGGTGCAGCGGCGGCATCTGCAGCTCACCCGCACCATCACCATCAGCAACAGGCTGGAGCCTCAGGCCGTATTCCGCCCCTCCGACAAGCACCTGAGCGATGAAGAATGGGACGCACTGGAGCACCAACAGAGACTCATTGCCGCCCAGCTGGCCACGGAAGAACCGGACAACGCCGCCATCTCCGCCGCCTTTGCGGAAATACGGAAACTGCGCGGGGAGGATTGGAGCGGAGAGAGCTGCCACCTGTTTTTCTGGGGCAGCAAGAGTGTGCTGCATATCCGCGGCAATGAAGACTCGCTCGTTGCTACTGAAATCTTCTTTGACAAGGACAAGCCGAATGAAAAATACCGTCTGAGAGGGCGCGGTGCCGCCCCCTGTCTGCCGGAGCACCTTCGCAAGCGCATCCGCTACCAGCTCGAAACCCTCCCCGACTTTCAATTCAACTTCTCCTTAGAAATCCGCGAAAAACAATGAAACAACTACTCACCCTCCTCATGGTTCCCGCTGTTCTGGTGCCCGCTGCGGCTCAGGATGTCTCCCCGGAACTGCGCCGCGACATCTCCGAACTCATCTCCCTGCGCGCAGCTGATAGTTTTCGCGGCGTAAGCGAGGCACTCGGCAAAGCCTTTCTACCGCAGGTCTACCGTGAGCACTTCCGTGCTACCCTCCTGAGCGAAAAACCCGTGGAAGAGCCGGAAAAGACAGACTGCCCCATGGCAACGGCGCATGCTTCCGGCATTCTGAAGCAATTCGAGCCCCGGGATTTTGATGCACAGTATGTCCTCAACCGCATAGAGGAACACCTGACCGCCCCGCCGCCCGAAGATGAGGAAAAAGCCATGAAGGAACGGATAAAATTCTCCGAGAAAGTGGGGGATGCCTACCGCCCGGTGCTCCGCGCCAGAGAACGCGCGAAAGAAGATGAAATTCTGCGCGGCAATGCCACGCGGGAGGGGGTGGTCACGCTGGAGTTCGGGGTGCAGATGGAAACGGAAGCGGGCGGCGATGACATCCGCAGCATCAACCGCGGCACCACGGAAACGGGCGTGGCATTCTACACCCGCACCACCCGCCGCATGGAGTGGTCAGACCTGCCGGAAGCCATCCGTCTGCAGGAAGATAAGCTGCCGAAAGCTCGCAGCTGGACCTTCTGGGTGCCTGCAGATGCCGCCGCCAAGGTTGCCGAGTTCCAAAAGCAGAAAGCTTCGGCTGAGGCAGATAAACGCGCCGAACTCATGACCCAGCTCATGGGTGTCGAACGCGCCGATCAGCTCCGTCCCAAGCGCAAAAAATCACGTTCGCTCCCCCCGGAGAACGATAACGAAGAAGCCGTCATGCAGAAAATCAAGGTCTGGAAAGACAACCCTGATGCCCCGGTGGAAACGCTGCCGGATGTGGTGAGTGACATGATTTAATTCCCCCTGTCTCCCGAATCTTCACATGAAAGCAAACTGTCTATTGGCGCTGATACTGGCGGGGAGCCTGTCAGCTGTGGAGGAAATGGAACAGAGCCTTTTCCCCTATATCCGCCCCATCAGCCCGGAACAACGGGAAAAGTGGTCACCGCAGGAAGCCATCAAGGCGCTGGGACCCATGCCCGGCACTCCCACACAGGCCACGCTCGATATGCTGAGCGACACTTGGAAACAGCCGGAGGAGGCGCGTCTGCAACACCGCCACAACCAAATGGAGAAGCTGGTGCAGGAAGGACGCACCACGGACATGAACACCTACATGCTTATCCTCTCCAACAAACTGTGGTTCAATTATCTGAGTTATCGGGACCGCTCACTCTACGTCAACCACTTGCTCAAACCCTATGAGCAGGAACACCCACAGGAGCTCCCCCACCGGCAAAACTGGCTCGCCTCCATGTGCATGGTAGATGATTTTCTGGCGGAATACCTGCTGGGTATCACAGAGGCACAGCTTGACCGCCCCGCGCGGCTCACGCAGGAGCGTTACTGCATGCACGGGATGCGCCAGCACCGTGCCGCAGAGGTGAACCGCCTGTGGAGCGCCCCGCAGGAACATGCCGCCTATCTGCTGGCCAGCGGCTCGGAATGGGCTAAGCGTACGCTGCGCTGCCTGCTGCACGACAGTTCGGTGCTCTATGACAAAGCCACCCGCAAGGGACTCACCTGCTGGCACTATACCTGGGGTAAAGACCTGCCTGCACCGCTGGAACTCGGGCTGCAGCTCATGGCGCAGCGCAGCCGCGGTATCCTGCCCGCCCCGCAGGCCCGGCAGCAAATCATTCATTCCGCTGCCGAGCTCCCGGAGGAGCTGCGCGCCTTTGCCGTGCGCTGTGCTCTGGCTGCCGACCCCGCCTGCATGCCCTGGAAAAAGCTGGATGACCCCACCGCCACGCCGGAGGAGATGCCGGATTGCACAGCAGTCATGCTGCCGCAGTGGGACAATTCCCTGCTGGGTACTCCCACCTCCCCGGAGCAGGATATCGCCGCGCTGAAAGAAATGGTGCTGGAAGAGGCTCGCTCTGAGCAGCTTTCCTCACTGGTTCTGTTCACCCTGGCGCGGGATGCCCGCATGCTGCCGGACTATGTTCACACAGCCCATATCCCCACACAGGGACACTTCCGTTACTCCTCCACCTTTGATATTGAGGTATCGGAAAACGGGGTGGACGTGCTTATCGATGAACGGGGTCCCCGCTTTTCACGCGATGATGAACAGCTGCGCCGCCGCTGCCGCGCCCTCAATATTGCCTTGCACCGCTGTGCGCTGCAACTGGCTCTTCTGGAGCGGGAGGGCAAAGCGGAGGAAGTGAAGCGGCACGCCGCCGCTCTGGCTGACCTGTTGAATCAGCACCGTCTCTGGCCGCTGCTGCTCAGTCAGCAAAGCCTGCGAGGTCTGGGAGCGGAAACTCAGCAGGCACTACGCCTTCACTGCCGGGCAGACAAACGGGTACTGGACTGCATGCACCGCCTTTTCCACCCCACGGAGCAGCTACAGGAAAAAGAATCGGAATCCGTCTCAGGGCAGCACAGCTGCCGGGGATACCGGCTGGTGCGCCGCGCCCTCAGCACCGGCAATCTGCCCGAAGCTGAAGAAATCCTGGCGCGCATGACCGCTGAGTCTAAATCCTACAGCTATGTGGGTACGCGACTTGCTGCGGCACTGATTCGCCGTGCAGAGGGAGATGAAGCCGCCGCCCGCGAGCAGGAACGGCACGCCGTCACCATCACCGCCATCTGCCTGAATTCCAACAACCTGTTCTACCGCGCAGACGCCCACCGCATGCTGCAGGAACACGGGCTGGTGCAGGAATCCGAAAAACTCTTTGACCTGCTGCCCCGGCGCAGCATGCGCTGTCTGCAGCCCGGACTGATTCGCGCTCTGGCAGCGGCTAAACGCTTCCGCAGTGCGGCATTCCGCGCAGAGTACTACCTGTTGGACTATGCCGGCGAGGCGTGTCCCTCCTACGGTCTGGGCACGCAGGCAGATTTGGTGTACCGCCGGGTGGAGGCAGATGTGTACCGTGCTCTGGACTTCCTGCAATCCGGCGATGCGGAAAGCGGCAATCGTCTTCTGCAGAATGCATTGCAACTGTTGGACAAGATGCCCGATCTCGCTGCGGAGCTGGCTCCCGCTCTGTTGGAGTGTGCAGATATTCCCCGCCATACCCGCCTGCAAATCCGGGAACGGATGCTGCGCGGCACTGAAAAAAACGTGCCGGAGATACGTGATATCCCCACGGTTGATGAATCCGCGCAGCAGGCGGCTCTTCTCTCCGATACCACAGAAAAACCCCGCCCCTTTGAGTCGCCGCTCTACACCTGGCACCTCAGCAAAGATACCGACTACGAATCGGACGATGAACGCTACGCAACTTCTGCCACGGTGCAGGCGCGGCTCCTCTCTGCCAACTATCACGACAACGCCCGCCCGCTGCGCGTCATGCTGGAAACGGAAGCCGGGCGGCGCCTGACAGTCCCGTTGGATGAGATTGCTGCCGATGACCTCAGACACCTCATCGACTGGAAATCCCGCAACGGTATCCGAACCTGGAACGCCAACAATAAGAAAGTGCGGGATAAACAGCCCTTTGAAGCGCGGCTTGACCGCTTTGTTCAGGAACCCACGGACGGGTCTCGGCTTATCCTAGACGGGGTGGATGTGTCGGACGGTCGCACAGTGGAGTTCACCACCACGGAAGGCAAATACAAAAAGTTGTATATCAACATGCTGGATGATGAATCACGCAAGTGGATTGAGGCGAACGCCCCCCTTGAACAGCGGCGGGTCATCCTCCACACCTCACTTGCCGCGGCTGAAGCAGAATCCGCCAAACGCCGGGATTCCATCATGGCTGTCATGCTGGGCAAACGGGGCGGGGCAGAGGAGCAGGAATTCCGCCGCATGATGACCACGGCAGAGGGTAAAGACCTGTCTGCAAGCTATGTACTGCTGCTCTGTTACAAGGACGAGCAGGGGCAATGGGAACAAGCCGGGCGGCAAATCATGCACATCATCGAGCGGGAAGCCGCCATCGTGGACCCACCCGGCACACCCGAGCATGACCACATGCTGGATGCCGGCTTCTCTGTCACGCTTGACCACAAGCCGCGCCTTATCGCCCACCGCTACCGAGGCAACATCACCCCGGAATACAAAGCGCTGACCGCCGCCATCAACAACAATAACGCGGCAGAAGTGACCCGGCTGCTGGATGCTCACCCGCAGCTGCTGCACACCCGCACGGTAGATTATTCCGGGTGCTGCCCGCTGCAAATCGCCATCCGCAGCGGCAGAAAAGAGATTGCGGAGCTGCTGCTGCAGCGCGGGGCAAGCCCGGAGACCCGTAACTACAGCGGCATGACACTGCTGCATGATGCTGTCCAAAGCCGCACGCCGGACATGGTACGCCTGCTGCTCCGATACGGAGCAGACCCCAACCGCCCCTCCTTGGAGCACCACGGCGCCATCACCTACCCGCTGTTTATGGCACAGCGCCGCCCGCAGATGCTAAATATCCTGCTGGAGCATGGCGTGCAGGTTGACCGGCTCGATGAGAACGGGGAGCACGCCCTCTTCCGGCTCACCGCGCAGGCTCCCGATGCCGATTTCCGGCAACTGGAGGCCAATGCGCGTCTGCTGGTGCCGAAGGGGCTGCCGCTTAATCTCCGCAACAAGCAGGGGCAGAGCATCCTGTTCAGTCTGGCTCTCTGCTCCTCCATCGATAAATACGGCAAGAACCCGCAGCGGCTTGCCAACCTGCTCCGCGCCATGAAAACGCTCATTGAGCTGGGCGCGGATGTCCACGAAACGGCAGACGGCTCGCCCTCCCTCCTCTCACGCCTGGCAGACAGGAAGATTCATCCCGAAGCCGCCCGCCTGCTCCGCGAGCACGGTGCCGGCGGAGATACCCCGGCTGCAGACAATCCCCCGACTACCGGCGGTATCGAGATGAAAGTGGAACCGGGGGAAGAGGATATCCGCCGGATTAACCGTGCCACCTTCACCATCGAAGCTCCTGTTCGCAACAGCAGAACCACCCCCATGACCTGGGATAAGCTGCCAAAGGAAATCCGCGACATGGGCGACCGAATCCCCAAGGGCAGTCGATGGACCTTCCGCATGCCGGCCACCCCGCCGGCTCCCGTCATCACCATCACCGTCTGGAAACAATAAACTCTCACCTCCCGCTTTTCATGAAACACTATACCCTTTCCCTCCTTTTTCTGCTGAGCATCCTGCCGACATCAGCCGTTGAAGAAATAGTTTCTCCCTACTCCGCCGGCATCTGCAAACCCATCTCGCAGCGCAACTTTGAGAAATGGGATTTTCAGCAGGCTGTCCGCGCTCTGGGCAACCCACCCGGCGCGGTGACAATGGCCACCTACGACATGCTGCGCAGCACTTGGGAGCAGGAGGGCTACTCCCGCCGCAACGGTCGGCTGCATTACCTGATGGCTGAGCTGATGAAGAACGGTAACACCACGGATATGAACACCTGGATGCTGATTCGGGCGAACTCTACCTGGCTGAACCACCACTGCGCCTATGACCGCCGCCTGTTCTTCACCCACCTGCTCAAGCCCTATGAGCAGGAAAAACCCCGCGAACTGCCCCACCAGCTCAACTGGCTCAGTGAACTGGATTTCATCAAGAGCTTCCACACCCCACAACTGATGGGTATCATGACCGCCCAGCGGGGCATACCGGCCACACAAATGGAGCGAATCAATCCTGCTACCCGCAACTATTACACCCCGGCAGAGGTAAACCGGCTCTGGAGCAACCCGGCGGCACATGCACCATTCTTCATGTGGTACGGCAGCGACTTTGCACGCCACACGCTGCGCGCACTGCTGCATGACAGCTCAGTCATCTACGAAAGCGCCCGACGCAGTGGCCTGACCTGCTGGGACTACACCTGGGGCAAGGATTTGCCGGAGCCGATAGCTCGCGGCCTGCAGCTCATGCAGAAGCGCTCGCAGGGCATTCTCCCCACAGCGGAAGAGCTGAACAGTATCCGCAAGGCTGCCGAAGGGCTCCCGCCGGAAATGCAGGGCTTCATCGTCCGCAACATGCTGGCAGCAGACCCCACCTGCATGCCCTGGAAAAAGCTGGATGACCCGGCGGCAGCGCTGACGGAGATGCCGGACTGCACGGCGGTGCTGATGCCGCAGTGGAGCGATGAGCTGCTGGGCCGGAGCGAGGGGATAGAGCAGGATTTGTCCGCGCTGGAGCAGCTGGTGCAGCAGGAGCAGGAGGCAGACATGCTTTCCTCTCTGGTGCTGTTCACGCTGGCAGACGGCTCCCGCCTCCGCAAAGATCACGAGTTCAAACAGGAAATACCCACTCAGGGGCATTACCGCTACTCCTCCACCTTTGATGTGGAGGTATCCGAAAACGGTATCGATGTGCTCATCGATGAAAAAGGGCCGCGCTTTGCCCGCCATGATGAGGAGATGCGCCGCCGCTGCCGGAATCTGAATGTTGCCCTGCACCGCTGTGCCCTCCGGCTGGCGCTGCTGGAGCGCGACGGCAGAAGCGCGGAGCTGAAACAACACAGCGCAGCGCTGGCGGAACTGTGCAACCGGCAGCGCATCTGGCCGCTCCTGCTCAATGAGCTGGCGCTGCGAAAACTCAGCCCGGAGTGTACCGTGCAGCTCCTGCACCACTGCAAGGGCGGCGATAATATCCTGCGCAGTCTGGTGGCGCTCGCCACCGGCGGCAGTGCCACCAATGTATACAGCTGGGCCAACCTGCTCACCACCCATCGGGATGAGGACAATAAACCCGACCCGGAGCCGGAGCTACTGGCCACGCAGCTGCGTGATTACCTCATCAACCGCGGGATGATGCCCCATACGCAGCAACAGCTGGAAGAGATGCAGAAACGATTCCTGGAGCTGGATAATCGATTCCCGCGCAAGGGAATAGCGGAATCCCTGCTGCTGGTCGGACGCATGAATGACACCCTGTACACGCCGGATATCGAGGCCAATCGCATCTCCGGCGAGAGCAGTCGGCGCGGTTACTTCCTCATTCGCCACGCGCTCAAAAAAGGCGATTCAGCTACAGCGGAAAAGTTGCTGGCCGCCATGACCGCCAACCCGAAACACTACCGCCACACCGGAACCCGACTGGCAGCGGCACTGGTAGCCCGTGCCAAAGGTGATGAAGCGGCTGCCCGTGAACATGAGCGACTGGGTATCACCCAGGCGGCCATGCACCTATTCTCTTACTACACCTTCCACTGGGCAGACGCGCACCGACTTTTGCTGGAGCATGGATTCACCCGCGAGAGTGAACGACTCTTCCTCCTGGTGCCGGAACGCGACTTAATCTTCACCCGCCCGGATCTCACGCTGAAACTGGCCGAGCAGCGCAAGTTCCGCAGCGCCGCATTCTCAGCAGAAATGTCGCTGGCCCGCTTCTGCAGCAACGCAGCCCCCATTTCCGGCATGGGAAGCCAGAAGGACCTGCTGACCTGGCGTCTGCAAGCAGATGTGTACCATGCGCTCGCCCTGCTGCAACAGGGCAATAAGCAGGCGGCAGACGCCCTCCTGAACACCGCCGTGGCTCAGCTGGAGCGCATGCCGGAGGCTGCGGCTCTGCTGGCTCCGGCGTTGCTCACCTGTGCGGATATCCCCGCCGACACCCGTCAGAGCTACCGCGAGCGGCTTCTGCGGGGCGCAGCAGCGCACCCGGCGGCTCTTGCGACCCTGCAACAGGTGCCGCAGGCGAACCTGCCCACCGTGGATGAAAGTGACGAGGTAGCGGTGCTGCAACAACTTCATGAGCCGGAAGGAATCAAGCCTCTGGAATCCCCCTATTACACCTGGCATCTGCAAAAACAGGGGGAAACCGATGAAGAAACCGAGCAGGATGAACGCACCGCCACCCGCGTCACTATAGATGCCCGCATCATCTCCACCCAATACGAACAGCGCGGCCGTGCTCCATGGGTGGAACTGGAAACGGAAACCGGACGTAAAATGAAGGTCGAGTTCGATGATTTGCAGGCCGATGACCTCGCCAACATCATCGATTGGAAAGAACGCAACAACATCCGCACCTGGGTTTACCGCAAAACTACACCCTATTCTCAAAATGCCCCCTTCGATGCGCGCCTCGACCGCATGGTGCAGGGCAAATCCGGCGGAAAACACCTGCGCAACGGGGTGGATGTATCGGACGGAAGACAAGCTGAATTCACCCGAACGGATGGCACCTACGCCAGAATCTATGTGAACCAGCTGAATGATGAGGCCGTTGCCTGCATCGAGCAGTTCCCCCGCAAGGAAAAAATGGCACCGCACCTGCACACCTCCCTGCCGGAAGCGGAAGCGGATGCCGTGCGCCGCAATGTGACTCTCCGTATCTTCATGCTCGGTAAGCGCGGCGGCCCGGAAGAAGCCGATTTTCTGAAAGAACTGGCAGAGTCCGGAGCCAACTTCCAGGAATACAACGCCCTGTTGGTATGCTACAAGGATGACAAGGGAGAATGGGATGAAGCCGGGCGCGCCGCCATGCAGCTGCTCAACGCCACACCGGAACTCTACCGGACACCCGGTGAAAGCCATCTGGACGGCGGCTTCATGATTGATGTCACCCGCCACCCCGGCAAGCAAGCGTCTCATCCACGTGTTTTCCTCTACAAATACGGCAGAGATGCTTGGAAAGATGCAAACTACAAAGCCCTCATCGGTGCCATACGAGCCGGCAGGCGTGAAGAGGCGGAACGCATCATGACCGAACACCCGGAGCTGCTGAAGATGCATGCACCGTACCAGGGCATGTCCTCTGCCTTACAGGCAGCCATCCTGAATAAGCGCCCACGCATGGCAGAAACCATGCTGAAACTTGGAGCCAACCCCAATGACCGCAACTGCGACGGGCACACCATGCTCTATGCCGCCGTCTGTCAGAACAGCCCGGAGCTCGTGCGCATCCTGCTGGCCCACGGCGCACAGCATGATATCCCCTCCCTCGACCTGATGGGGAGAACCAATCTGCCCCTCTTTGCCTGCACCAACAAGCCGGAGGTGTTCAAGGTACTGGTGGAGTCCGGTATCGACCCCAACCTCCGCAACGAACAGGGAGAAAACCTCCTGCATTCCATGCTGGACGGCAACATGCTGCTGAAGGTGGATCAATTTATGGCCACAGCACGGGTAGCCGTTGCCGCCGGGCTGGATATCAATGCCACGGATGACATGGGCGAAAGTGTACTCTACGGCATTGCCAAATGCGCCGCAGACAACTTCCACCATGAGGCCAAACGCGTGCCACCGCTGCTGGATGCCATGAAAGAACTCATCGACCTCGGGGCCGACCCGGAGGAAAGCTCCGGCGGTTTCCCCCCGCTGCTGGACAGGCTCAAAAAAGTCTATACCCCTACCATCAACATCGAATTCTGCCCGGAAGTCGAACAAATCCTCCGCGAATACCGCAAAAAACCGCAAAACTGACCTTCTGCTTCCTTTCCGGTTCGGAGTTAGGCTTTGAGCTTCGCCACGTGCATGACAGAATCGTCAAACAATATCATAACATCTGCATAGACCTCATTGGGCAGGCCGATTTTGTCCCCGATTGCACTGAAAAAATCGTCATCGGAGACAAGAATTTCACGATACACGGCTCATCTTCCCCAGACGCAAATGAACGCAAAACCTATCAGTATAGTTCCAATATCGAGTTCATGATAAGCACTTCTGCACCTCATATCAAGTAAGGAAATCCCCAATGAAACTCCGAAAACTACTGATTCTTTTTGCCGCCGGTGCGGTATTCGGGGCGGTTGTCATGCACATCCGGCATGATGCGCTGAGCGTGGAGCGGACGGCGGCGTTTGCTATCTATCAAAAGGCCGGACTGGCCTATCTGGAGCATACCCTCCGACACGGTGAACCCACGGATTTCTTCTTTCTCCCGGAGGAGCTGAAAGACGCAGCAGGGAATCCGCTTCCACCGCTGCGCGTGGGTGAGGACGGAACGCTCACCTGCGAGCTCCGCTGCCCGCCGGGAACAGTACCGAGCATCGGCAATTACCTGTTCCCACCCCATTCTCCTTGCCACATCATCATCGGAGATATCGCCACCCCCCGGGAAAAGGCAGTACAGAGTACCTTCTCCATCCCCGACCTCCCGAAAAGCATCCCGCATTCTCTGAGTTGGCTGCATCTGCTGAACACCCTCAAACACGAGGCCGCAGAGTCATCCTCTATTTGGGCCTATACCCTGCATGAAGGCAACATTATCGTGGCGGTACACGCCGATGCCATGGGCACGCTGCACTACACCGCCAATTGCTACGAATTGACCGATGACAGCTACCGAGAGCTGAGCAGCATCCGCTACTCCTCCCGCACGGATTTCTCCGAGCCCACCCTCCGCAACGGCATCTTTTCCGTCACCTCCAAGAAAAGCGGGAAAACCATCTCCTTCGACATCCGCAGCGGCGGAACGCACGAGGAATAACGCAAGTCCCCTTTACAGCCCGCGGCGGCCTTCGAGGGCGCGCATGAGGGTGATGGGGTCGGCATGACCAAGCCCCGCACCGGCGGGCATGCCCTGGGCAATGCGGGTGACGGTGCAGTTGAGAGCTGAAAGCTGCTCTGCCAGATAGAGGGCGGTGGCTTCCCCCTCTACATCGCTCCCAACGGCTAATATCACCTCACAACCGGGAGCGGAGCGGACACGGGAAAGGAGTTTTTCTACGCTCAAATCCTCCGGCATCACGCCGTCCAGCGGAGAAATTTTACCCCCCAGACAGTGGTAGAGCCCACGAAACGTCCCGCAACGCTCAATGGGCAACACGTCTGTAGGCTGCTCCACCACGCAGAAAAGATCGGCGCGGCGGGTGGGGTCATCGCAGGCGGTGCAGCGTTCGCCGGCGGTAGAGAAAAAGCCGCACTCCGGGCAGGAGGAAACATCCTGAGCGGCAACGGTGAGCGCTGCGGACAAACGGTGGGCATCATTGCGACCATGCTGCAGAAACCAGAGTGCCAGACGCTCTGCCCCGCGGCTGCCTACGCCGGGCATGCGTTTGAGGGAGGCTATCAGCTCCAATACGGCGGGCGGGTAATCCTGTGCTTTCATGCGGCGGGGGTATTCTTTCTGCGGTGGCGGATGTACCAGCGGGCCAACCAATCCAGCTCAGCCAGCAGCCAGCAACCCAGTGAGCAGATGATAGGGGCAGACATATTGAGCACGCCGCCCCAGAGCACACAGAGCAGCCCGGGCAGCGCCAAAGCCGCGGCAGAGATAACGGCCACCTGTAAGCGCCCGGAAAAGCGGGGCTCACGCAGGTAGACGATACTCAGGTAGAGAGTCACGGCGATGCAGATACCGAATAATCCCCCTGAACCCAGCAGCGAAACCTGAGCTTCCTCTGCGCTGATGAAGAAGGGAGACCCGCCCAGGAAGCGCACCTGCTCCAGCTCAATCTCATACAACACACCTGTCTGCATGAGCACCAGCACCGTCACCAGCACCAGCAGGCAGATAACCACCCAGCGCAACAGACCGAAATCCGAAGCGTTGAGTTTACCGGGACGCAGAAAGGCGGGGAACTTCATCGGTTAACGAAAGCGTGGCGACGGACTGCCGAGACATCCGCCGCCACGAGAAAATGCTTGTTCAGGAATCAGTCCTCATAGCGCTTCACGATGAGGGAAGCGTTGTGACCGCCGAAGCCGAAGGAGTTGCTGAGGGCAACATTCACCTGCTTGGCGCGACCCACGTTCGGGCAGACATCCAGGTCGCACTCGGGATCCTGGTTGAACACGTTGATGGTGGGCGGGATGAAATTGTCCTTGATAGCCATCACACAGGCCAGCAGCTCAATGGCACCGGCAGCACCCAGCAGGTGACCCGTCATGGACTTGGTGGAGCTCACCACCAGACCGTTCTTGGCATAGTCACCAAAGGTGCGCTTGATGGCGCGCGTCTCGCAGATATCGCCCAGCGTGGTGGAGGTACCGTGGGTGTTGATGTAGTCCACATCCTCGGGCTTGAGACCGGCGTGATCCAGCGCCATCTGCATGCAGCGGCTGGCACCCTCGCCCTCCGGCATGGGGGATGTCAGGTGGTACGCATCGGAGCTGAGACCGTAGCCCACCAGCTCTGCCAGAATATTGGCGCCGCGTGCCTTGGCGTGCTCCAGCGTCTCCAGCACGATGACACCGGCACCCTCAGCCATCACGAAGCCATCGCGGTCGATGTCGTAGGGACGGGATGCGGTGGCGGGGTCGTCATTGCGGGTGGAAAGGGCCTTCATGTTGGCGAAACCGGTGATACCGATGGGCAGGATAGCTGCCTCTGCACCACCGCAAATCATCACATCCGCATCGCCGAACTTCATGATGCGCCAGGCCTCACCGATGGAGTGGTTAGCCGTGGCACAGGCGGTGGAAATGCTCATGTTGGGGCCGCCGAAGCCGTACTCAATGCTGATCATACCGGCAGCCATGTTGGTAATCATGTAGGGAATGCAGAAGGGGGACACGCGGCGGGGACCGCTCTTGATGAGCGTCTCGCAGTTGTCACCGTGAATACCCAGACCGCCGATACCGGAACCAATCATCACTCCAACGCGGGTGCCGTCTACCTTCTCCGGGTCAATACCGGCATTCTCCAGCGCCTGAGCAGCAGCACCCATGGCGAGCTGTTCAAAGCGGTCACAGCGGCGCACGGCTTTCGGGTCCTTCTTGAAGTAGGGGGAAGGGTCATAGTTACGCACCTCGCCGCCAATGTGGACGGCATACATCTCCGAGTCGATACTCTCAATCATGCGAATACCGGAACGGCCGTTTTTCATGGCATCCCAGTTCTCCTCCACGGTGTTACCGAGGGGAGAAAGAGCGCCCATACCTGTAATAACGATTCGGCGGTCAGTCATAGCTTATGACAGCATGTTAGCCAAAAGCTAGTGTTAAGTCAAGCTTAAAAGATTATTTCCCCGCATCCTCCGGTGTTAATTGCCCCGAAAAATCACCACTTTTCAGCGAATTAAGCAGAAGCGGGATAAATTCCGGACAGGAAAAGACCGTATTGTGGTCGGCAGACAGCACATGCTCCGCAGGCGGGGCAGGGAAAGCCCGCAACAGCGCTGCCGTGTGCGGAGCGGTAACCAGCTCATCCGCCTCTGCACGCAGAACAGTCACGGGACAGGTGATACGCGGTGCAAAGTCCGTGGAGACAAAGAAATCATGCAGGAGCACGCGGGGCAGCAGGGGCACGAAATCACATGCCACCTCCGTGAGGCTGTCAAAGGGACAGATAAGCGTCAGCGTGGCGGGATTTTCAGCGGCAGCCACCTGCACCGCCACTCCGGAACCGATACTGTAGCCCACCACGTGCAGCGGAACGGGTTTCCCACCGATGCGCCGCCGGGCTTCCACTATGTTGTGCCGAGCATCTGCAATCAGTCTCTTCTCAGAGGGTACGCCCTCACTGTCACCGTAACCTCGGTAATTCAGCATCAGATAGGAGCGACTTTCATCCGTCTCGGCCAGCGCCAGCAATCCGCCTACATTCATGTTATTACCGGCATAGACCGCCACGAGCGGCTTCCCCTGCCCCCGGTTGAAAAACCAGCCGCGCAGAACCGTGCCGTCTGCCGCCGTAAACTCCGTATGCTGCGCTGCGCAGCCGTACTTCTCATCCGGTCTGTGGGCAAAAAAGCCGGGAAAAATCATCAGGCGTATCAGGTACACCACTGCCGCTAACAGTAGCAGCCTGGGCAACACCTTTTTGAAAATGAAGAGTAAGCGGGGGTTACACATAGGAATCCGGCGGTCATTCTGGCACAACACCGCCGCAGGGTCAAGCGTAAACAACTGCTTTGCCGCTTGAATAGAATTGACAAGAAATTGCAAAGATGCCAAACTCGTGCACGTGAATTGGAGATTGTTAGGTATTTTGGCTGGAATGATGGCGGCAGGTATATCCGTGGGTGAAGATGCCGTGCGGGAGCTTCTGCTCACTCCGCCGGAAGAACTATCCGCCGTAGATTGCAGTGATGACGAATTCTTTGCCTGTTACGCCACCTCAATACGGGCTGATGTGGAGACATATTTGACAACTTTACAGGATTCTGTGAGCACGGAGGAAGTGGCGATTATACGCCGGGGAACAGATGAATTTATCACCCTGGCTCGAAAAGCCTATGATGCCTCACTTGCTTGGGCAGATTGCGGCAATCGGCAAAACAACTGCTATACTCATGCCTACCGTAATATGTTGCGCACAAGACTGCTGCATGATTTGCACCTGCTGCACGCCACCGGAAGCTCCTGGTGCAGCGGGCTGGATACGGAAATACTCCGCACTCCTCCCTCTCTGCCTCAGTCTGAGCAGCAGATTGTGGATGGCCTGAGTGGTAGCACCGCGGCTGATATCGCGCTGGCTGAGCAGCTCCTGGAGCATCATCTCTCACAGATAGAGTCACGGCGCCGTATGCTGCGGCAGGTGCTGGGTAATTTCGGACGCGAAGCTTTCCTTTTCCGGTCGGATTCCCCCGCAGAAACAAGTCAGACTGATACGGCAGACTTCGATACCGCAGAAGCCGCATGGGATACCTACCTGACCGCCCTGTGCCAAATGCACCACCCGATTATCACCCACCACACCGGGGGCAGCGGCACTCCTGCACAGGTTCTTATGGCTCATGTTCTGCTGGTTATGTCTCATGAAGAGCGGCTGGATCAACTCTCCGCTCTGCGTGCAAAGCCCTATCCTTCTCAACACCTCACGGACTTCAGCAAGTTGGAGATGACTGAGGAGGAGAAATATGAAAAGGCGTTTGAGCTGGTCAAGAACTCCAAATACACCCCGGAGCAGAAACAGGTCTTGTATGCCAAGGCCTCGGGAGTGGAAAAACTGCTGCGTACTCCCACGGAAATGAGAGACCCTTACCACAATGAGCAGGCATGGAGTGATGAGGAGTTCTTTGAGCATTATACCGCCGCCATCCGTGAGGATATGGAAAAGTTTATTGGTGAGGAAATCATCGGAAACCACTACCTTGAGCGCTACGGCAAAGAACAGCAGGATGCAGATATCGCTCATTGTCGGCAGATGGTCGATAAACTGTCAGCCGCTGCACGCGCTGCACACAGAGCGTCCATGAATTGGTTTGAGAATGAACTGCGCATCTGCGGTCACATGTATAGCGGCACGGAAGTAGTTCGCCATCTTTTTCGTATTATGTTGCAGAATCGTCTGCTGGGGGACTTGTTTCTCATGGGGTATAATGATGCTAACCATTGGACAGGAACTATCTATGAAAACGGCGCTCAAGGCAGTTGCCTTACCCATATTCTTTCGGGGGATTTTGTGGACGCTGTGGCAGGGCGTGACAACATCAGCACACAAGGATATGTGACAACTCAATACCACAAAAAAGATTCCCAACTGGAAAAATTAACCAAATATCGCAATTTCATTCTTTGTGATATTTATCAGGATGAAGGAATGCCGCCGGAAATAATAAGATACGGAGAAACTGAGGAAGAAGAAGCACTGCCTATTCCTACTCAGAAAAAAAGGATGTGTCTTTCTGAAAAATTGGCACTGACATTTGCCGAACTGTTTGGCAAAACAACTGATGCCCCTGCGCAGGAAATGTACCAACCGGTAGAGGCTGAGCCGCATTATCGGAAAGCCGCAGAGCTGTTTCGCGAAGCGGAAAAAGCTTGGATTGCCTACATAAAGGTGCTTAACAACATCAACTACCCCGTTGACAACTCTTATTTCAGCGGAAGCGGAACCGGCGGATTTATTCATGAATTCTCCGCCAATGTCATTCAGGCACACAATTCCTTTCTGCTGGACATCATATCTTTTGCCGGCTGCGGGACAATTCCTTCCACAAAAGTTATTGATTTTACGCAGTATGAAGAAACAAAGGAAGCTTCAGAGATGATTAATCAGATTCCCGGTTGAGAAAACATGCTGAACGTTGATAACAGCCACATCCGCCGCAGGGACAGGCAGCTGGCGGAGCATGCCGCGCTACAACTGCTGAACACGGCGGAATTCGGCACGCTCTGCCTGCAGGATACCGCCGGCGGAGGTTACGGTGTGCCCCTTCACTACGTATGGGACGGAGCGGAAACGCTCTATTTGCATT
Source organism: Akkermansia sp. (assembly GCA_045579245.1). GTDB lineage: Bacteria > Verrucomicrobiota > Verrucomicrobiia > Verrucomicrobiales > Akkermansiaceae > Akkermansia. Next base: position 2,016 of record JAZNLU010000054.1, on the reverse strand, counting down.
GTGCGCCGGAAGGGCACAAGCTGGACTGCCTGGCGGCTGAGCCCCGCGCCTGTTTTGTCATCACCGGGCGAAGCCGCATTCTGCCGGAAGCCTTTTCCACTGCCTACGAGAGCCTGCTGCTGCACGGAGACGTAAGCACCGTGACCGATGAAACGGAAAAGCTCTCCGCGCTCCGGGCTTTCCTGACAAAATACACCCCGCAGGCCGGTGAGCGCGGGCAGCACTTCCTCCGGCAGGCAGCCCCCCGCACAGCCGTGCTGCGCTTCCGTATCCTCGCTGTCAGCGGGAAAACCAACCGTGGATAAAGTGCCATGTCAACTTCTGTGGAAACACCGGGGTATTTTTCCCTGCACGGGCGCTGCGGTCGCCTGCGTTTCGTATGCATTTACTTTCCCTGCATATTCGGGCTGAGGATTCTTACCGTTGCGCTTCTCTCGCCCTACGTCACCGTGGAAATACCGGAATATTACCTTCTTTCTTTCCTGCTGAGCGTCGTACTGCTGGGGCCGCTGGTAATCCGACGCCTGCACGATGTGGGTTTCTCTGCCGCCTTTTATGCAGCCGGAGCATCCGGGCGGCTGGTATCACTGGCACTTCCCCTGCTCAACACCGTGATACCACTGCCGGATTACCCTCTACTGCTGATAAGCACCATCTGCACCGTTTGGGGGTGGCTTTGTACCCTGGTCTACCTCGGCATTTGCCTGCTGCCGTCCCAGAAAGGGAGCAATGATTACGGGTGCTGCTCCTGAGGACTGAACCATCATCCCTTAGCGAGGTTGTATGCGTGAGCCTGAGTTTTCGGCGAGAACAACTCCTTAAAAGTACTTTAGTCTATCAATCCGGAAATGTAACCTTCGGTGATGGGTGATTGCTGAATTTGAGAGATGTCGATAGCTGAAATTAATTTTCATGACGCACACAACATTATTTTCTTCTTGCAATCTTCTTCTTTTTCTTGTAGCATCTGCGCGGGGCTGTAGCTCAGCGGTTAGAGCAGAGGACTCATAATCCTTTGGTCGTGGGTTCGAACCCCACCGGCCCTATTGCCAAAGGCTGCATTCCTGAAATTGAGGGGGATGCAGCCTTTTTCTGTTTATGCGCTGATATTTAACGAATTGCGGAGTCCTTAATTATTAAAAAGAATGTATATTAAAAGGCTCATAACGCCCTGATTTTGCCCTTTCATACTCCCCGGGGACTCTAAAGGACTGGGGTCGCGGCATACAATAAACCCCTATTTTGATGCAAAGGCTTAATGATGAGTGGATTGGATAAAAGTATATGGTTTACCCCTCTCAAATAAAAGTAGGGTTGATAATGAATACGTTATGAGCCTGACCCATAAAAAGACTATACTTTTGCCCCTTATTCAGCCCGGAAATCGGCAAGCTTTTTAACGATTCGAGCCTCTCCTCAACTCGGCAGACCAAGGGCTCCACTTCGAGCAAATCCTCGGCTTTTTGCCCTATTTTTGCGCCATCGGCAACAAAAATGCAGGAAACGCGCAACAACATGCCCTCCACGAGCGTCTATTTATTAGAAAATCTGCACTTTTCGCAATTTTTTGTTGCGGATTCGGTGCCGGGAAGTATAATCATAGGCGGAAGGAGATAGATATTGATGAAGGGTACCATCCACAGAATCAAGCGCATGTACCTCTTCCGTCGGCGCGTTCTGTTTTTATGTTTACTACCCTTGTGCCTCGTGTGTGGGCTTGTGGGCTGCGTCACTCAAGTGAGTTCCGGGGATGCTTTGGAGCATGTGGGGCGTAAACTGCGTATGGAAAGTACGGTGACTGCCTGTTATGAATCGGGAACAGGGAGTGACAGACGCATATATGCTCAGGTAGAAGCCACTTATAGGGAACGTCGAGGGTCAATCGTAAGCACCTGTTCCATAGATTTGTGCTCCCATACCACAGGCTGGCCTTCTTCTTCTTTGGTAAAAGGTAGCGAGGAAAAGCGTAACTACTACATACTGCTCTCTGCGGATGAAGCAAAGAAAGGTCCGGGG
>JAZNLU010000053.1:0-13796 GCA_045579245.1 Akkermansia sp. | reverse complement strand
CATCCTGTCTGTGTTTCGCCTCCGGCTTCCTTCCCACCCCACATTACTGTGACGCAGTTGCCTTTGGCTATTTGATTCCGCCCTGTCAGCGGTTCATTGGGGACTTTCACCCCAGTTGCGTGTCATGCCTGACGTACTAATAAATCTGCATCCTTCTACCGAAGGATGCAGATTTTGCATTCTCTCTCAATTAACCTAACCTATCATGGTTGAAAATTATATTATAGTCCTTTGTTCTACCTTTGAGCACCGGCCTGCTGAAGCAACGTCACGATTTGAGATTGCCCCTCTTTCTGCGCATGCCGTAAAGCCGAGCAACCATCGTTATCACGAATACTCACATCTGCTCCGGCTGCAAGAAGAGCCTTTACTACATCGACTCGCCCCTCCTCTGCGGCCTGCATCAGAGCAGTCTCTCCATCCTCATCTGCGGCATTGACATTTGCTCCGGCTGCCAGCAACAGTCTCACCATATCCACCCGCCCGTCATCTGCGGCAATCATCAGCGCAGTTTCTCCGTCATCATCAACAGCATTCACATTTGCGCCTGCTGCCAGCAAAATTTGCACCATGTCAACATTACCACTCTCAACCGCTTCCATTAGAAGAGTTTCGCCATCCGCTGCCTGCGCACTCGGGCTGACTCCGTTTCGCAATGCCTGCCGCAATTGTTCCGCGGACGCAGACTTCACGGCCCTCTCACCTATATAATAAGAGTCAGAACTCTGCCCCATTGCGACACCTGACAAGCCCGTTAAAAGCACCCATGTTGTCATCAAATATCTTCTCATGATATATTTACTCCCTTCTACGTAGGTTAAGTGTCTACACCTATACCATTCGTTCAAATAAAAACAAAAAATCAAAAAAATGGTCTAGGAAATATGAAATTCCATAAAACCTTGACCGAGTCGACTAAGTTGGGTAGAATGGAGCGAAGTAGGAGAGAGATTCATGAAAGACCCGATAATACGGAAAGTAGAACACGTATCAGTAGCTCGTTTTTACGACAATTACCGAAATGTGCTGGAATTACAGTTACTGAACAGCCCTCTGGGAATGTCGCGCTACATTCTTCAACCTTCCATCAACCGCCCGGGGCTTGCTCTGACAGGTTATTTCGGTTATTTCGCTCACGAGCGCATTCAGGTTTTCGGAGCAGCAGAGATGGCATACTTGAACTCATTACATGGGGAAGAGAGACGGGAGCGCCTACAACGGATTTTTCAGGAAAACATACCTTGTGTGATTTTTGCCCGAGGCATGGATGTTCCTGCAGATGTGCTGGCCATGGCAGACAGCAATACCGTGTCAGTATTCCGTACAAATATGCTGACGATGAACTTTGTGAACCGCGCCACGGTCATTCTTCAAAATGAGTTTGCCGACAGCACCACCATGCATGCCTGCATGGTGGACGTACGCGGTGTAGGAGTCCTGATTACCGGCAAAGGCGGTGTGGGCAAGAGTGAGATTTCTCTGGGCTTGGTGGAGCGCGGTTCGTCACTGGTGGCTGATGATATGGTGCGCATCCGCAATATCGGCGGGGAGTTGATAGCCTCTGCGCCCTCTCTGAGCAGCGGCTTTATTGAGATTCGGGGCATCGGCATCATCAATGTCACTAATCTGTTTGGCCTGAAAGCCTACCGAAGAGAAAAGAAAATTGATTTGGTCATTAACCTGACGGACGGGCAGATGTCAGAACTGGAACGACTGGGGCTGGAGCGTAAGATGATGACAATTCTGGGGGTGGAAGTGGAGCGATTGAATCTTCCTGTGGCACCCGGACGAGACATGACGCGTCTGGTAGAGGTAGCGGCGCTGGGGCAATACCTGCGTGAAAGCGGTTACGATATGGCGGGTGAATTCAATCGCCGCCTGCACCGCGAGATTCGCCAGCGAAGCAATCCGCCCACGGAAGAATAATCTATTTTAATTCAGATAATGACAAAACTGGACGAAATTGTAACGCTGCTGGATACAACGCTGCGTGTAAATGAGGTGAAGGATGCCCCCGTGGCACTGAATGGTTTGCAGGTGGAAAATAACGGCTGTGTCAGCAAGGTGGCTCTGGCAGTGGATGGCTCTCAGCGCACGCTGGATGCCGCCGTGGCAGCGGGAGCGGATTTACTGGTGCTGCATCATGGCTTGTTCTGGTGCGGGCTGCGCCCCCTCACAGGATGGTGGAAGAAGAAGGTGGAAACCTGTCTGACTGCCAATCTGGCAGTGTATTCCGCACACCTCCCGCTGGACGTTCACCCGGAGCTGGGCAACAACGCACAGCTGGCGGCACAGTTGGGATTACAGGATATCCGCCCGGAACGGGATTACTGTTTATCCGGAATCTTCCCCGGCTCAGTTGCTGAGTTACGCAGCCGCTTTGCGGAAGTAACCGGCAGCCGCGTAACGGGTCCCATGCTCACGCCGCATGCCGCAGCAGGGAGAATTATGCTCTGCTCCGGCGGCGGCGGTCCGGAGGTGTATGAGGTGCAGAAACTGGGGTATAAAACCTTCCTCACCGGTGAGGAAAACCACTGGGTATCCTACACCGCTGAAGATATGGGCATGAATCTTTTCTTTGCCGGACACTACACCACGGAAACATTCGGAGTCAAGGCACTGGGAAAGCTGCTGGAAGAGCGTTTCGGGCTGCCGACTGTCTTTCTGGATAACCCGACAGGCATGTAACCCCCTGCTCTCCATTATTTAACATGCTGATTATTGTTGAAGATTCATTCGGCACACGCTTGGACCAATTTTTGGCGGCACAGCTGCCGGAGTTGTCCCGCGCGCGTATTCAGGCACTCATCAAGAACGGAGAAATTACCCTCAACGGAAAACCCACCAAGGCAAAAACCCCGGTGGAACGCGGCATGCGAATTGAGGTGAACATACCGGAACCGGAACCCGCCGAAGCGCAGCCGCAGGATATCCCCATCTCCGTGCTGTATGAGGATAAAGATGTCATCGTCATTGACAAGGAAAGCGGCATGGTGGTACACCCTGCGGCAGGTAACCCTGACGGCACGCTGGTAAATGCAGTGTTGTTTCACTGCGGAGATTTATCCGGCATCGGCGGCGTGGAACGCCCGGGAATTGTGCACCGCCTGGATAAGGATACCAGCGGCTGCATTGTTGTAGCCAAGAACGATGCGGCGCATCTGTCACTCACCACACAGTTTGCCAACCGTGATACGGGAAAAATATATCTGGCCGTGGTTCAGGGGCGCCCGAAAGAAGATGGCGGCACCGTGTTCACCAACATTGGGCGGCATCCGGTCAATCGGCTCAAAATGGCAGTGGTGAACCCCGGCTCCGGCAAACCCGCCATCACGGACTGGCAGGTTCTGCACTATGATGCCGCCACAGATTCCTCACTGGTGATGTGTACGCTGCACACCGGTCGCACACACCAGATTCGTGTTCACATGCTGCATCTGGGGCATCCGCTGGTGGGAGACCCGATTTACGCGCACCCTCAGCGGCAGAAAGCCAAACCGGGACGTCTGATGCTGCACGCATGGCGGCTGGCATTCAACCACCCGGCAGACGGGCGGCGCATTGCACTGCAATCACCCATTCCCCCGGAGTATCAGCCATGGCTCATCGGGCATGACCTGCCGGAGTGGGAAGAAAAGCTCACTCGCTGAGAAAATAGCAGAAAAAGACAGATTTACACGCGGTGCCGTTTTTTCAAAAGGTATCATGCCGCAGGGCATCCAACTGCTCAGCGGTTACCTTGGTGGGTATCGCCTTGAGCAGGATATTTGATTTCAGTGCCAAATCCGTCCGCATCCGTACCCCGCAGGCTCTGCAATATGCCTCATACGGAGCCACAGACCAACCCATGCTCAGGACATTTCTCGGTTCACCGCAAAGCGCAACCCGTTTCCTGCCGCAGTACGGGCAACGCAGAAACTGATTTCTCAATATCGAACACAGTGCCGCAGGAATTATGCAGCAGAAAAGCGTCACCACCGCAATATCTCCCTGCCCGCTGAAGAGGAATGCCACATAAGCAGCCCCCACACTCAGAGGCAGAAAAACAAGAAACCACATCCATATCATGCGGACATAGGAATGATACACAGGGTAGAGCTCATTATTCATCTTCTGTCAGGTAATTTGTTGTTATCACCGCTATTATAACTGAATTACATGAAATAACAAGGATATAATAAAAAACGTATCCCGATACAAAATCGGGATACGCCATATAAAACAATCTTTCCGATAAACGGAAAATCAGGGCTTGATGACGGAAGCCAGCACCACCGTTCCGTTGAACGGCGTGGCAACATTGGCGGGCATCTCCACCTGGCTCAGACGCAGGGATTCCTGGTACTTCACGCCGGAGATATCAGCCACGATAGCAGCGGGAATATCCTTCACAGCGCACTTGACAGGCATGGAGTGCACAATCTGGTGCACCACACCACCCATAGCCAGACCAACGGGTGTGCCCACAAGCTTGACGGGAACGCGGGTCTTCACCACGGTGTCGGGGGTAACGGCGCAGAAATCGATGTGAGAAACGGCATCGGTCAGGAAGTTGCGCTGCACGTCCTTCACCAGAGCCAGCACCGTCGTGCCGTCAACATCAAGGTTCACCAGAACGTTGTCAGAAGGAGCGGCGTTGAGCAGCGTGCGAACGTCTGCTGCGGTGGCCTGCACGTTCACATTGCCCTCCACGGCGCAGCCGTAGATAACAGCGGGAACGATATTCTGAGCGCGAAGAGCGTTGAGCTTGCCGGTACCGACAGCCTCACGCTTGGTCACTTTGAGAGTATACTGAGTCATGATAATGATTCTATATATTGGAAATTGAGGTTTGTGTGGAGTTCTTCCGACGTCGGTGCGCGTGTTATTGTCACCCGCCGGGTTGGTCTCACCCATGCCAGCGAAAGCAAGGGTGGACGCGCATGATACACCTTTGTTAAGGAATGTCAAGCAAAATCCTTTCATAGTCATCGTTTTCAGCATTATTTTCACGAAATCGGGCAGAATAGAGCCTTGAAAGGGGATGAGTGGTGTGATATGTTAGGCACACATGAGTGCAGAAAAATCCCCCCGCATCCGCAAAGTCATGATCCTATTACTGGCAGCCATTTTTCTGGCTCAGCTGGGACACGGCATCTGGGACTTACTCTTCAGCAACTATCTGAGAGATGTTCAGGGATTGGATGCCGGGCAGCGCGGTTTTCTTGAGCTGCCGCGGGAGCTTCCGGGGATTCTCTGTTTTGCGGTCATCTGCGGGTTGTTCTTTCTGGACGAAATTAAGCTGACCGTTCTGGCATGTGTACTGGCAGCGGTGGGTGCGTTCGGCTTCATGCAGCTGGAAGCAGACTGCGGCATGTTGACGCTCAGTCTGTGGATTATCACAGCCAGTCTCGGAGCTCACATCCTCATCGGCACCGTAGATTCTATTGTCATGCACACGGCGCGCCCGGAAAACCGCAGTCTGCGGCTGGGGCAGATGCGGGCACTCGGCACAGCCGCCACGCTGACGGGGGCACTCTACATTGGCATCAAGTGGAAATTCAACGATAACTTCTCGGTGGATTATGCGGTCATGGGAATCATGATGCTGCTGGCGGCGGCTTTATTATGCTGCTTGCGCGGCACTCAATTCCCGGCGCGTCGTTCCTGGAAAGAAAGTTTCATCATCCGCCGGGAATACGGGGTGTACTACGGTCTGGAGATACTGCACGGCATCCGTAAGCAACTTTATCTCACCTTCGGCTATTGGCTCATGGTCAGCACACTAGGTCAACAGCCCTCCGGTATAGGCTTTATCCTACTGATAGCAGGTATCATCGGACTCTTTACACAACCGCTCATCGGCTGGAGCATCAAACGCTACGGGGAGCGCAACGTCACCATCTTTGACAGCGTGGCACTCTCTGTCCTCTGTTTGGCGTATGCCTTTGCCCCGGGACTGCTGCCGCTGAGTTGGGCTGTCGGGGTTGTGGGCACCTGCTTTGTTTTAGACAACCTGCTCTTTGCCATGGGTATGGCCCGCACCACTTACATTGCCCGCATCTGCGGCGAACGGCGGAACGAAATCACCCCCTGCATCTATACCGGCATTGCCGTTAACCATGTTGCTTCCATTGCCTACGGCATCATCGGCGGTATCATCTGGGAGCTAACCGGCGGCCCGCAGGCGGTATTTCTCATCGGCGGTTTGGCTGTGGTTGCCGCAGGATTCCTGGCCCGGCACATGCGACAAGGGTAACACATTGATAATGGAGCGACAAAGATATTTTCTAAGATTTGAGAAAAAAGCCGATCTATCATATTTGCCTTGCCTGTAGCCGTTTTTGGTATATAATAGCGCGCACATCCACAAGCGCGCACTTATGATTGAACAGTTACGCAAACGACTTCTCGACCGGGAGCATCCCGTACGCATCCATCTTATCGGAGTAGCCGGTTCCGGCATGAGCGGGCTGGCTCGCATGCTGTTGGAAATGGGACACCGCGTCAGCGGCTGTGACCGTGTCACCAGCACGGAAACGGAAAAACTGCAGCAAGCCGGACTTGTATTCTCCAGCCCGCATAGTGCTGCCGCCGTGAGCGATGCCGAAGTGGTCATCTACTCCTCCGCCATCCGTGAGGAAAACGTAGCCCTGCATGCCGCTCGGCAGAACGGCTGCCTGTGTCTGCGCCGCGCAGAATGCCTGGCAGCCATTCTCAATAACAAGAAAGGCGTGGTCGTGGCCGGTACGCACGGCAAAACCACCACATCTTCCCTGACGGCCCACCTGCTGCGCGAGGGGCGCATGCGTCCCTGCCACTACGTGGGTGCGGAAATCCCCGTGCTGGGAGCCAATGCTCACTGGACTACTGACAGCGAATACCTGATTGCCGAGGGTGATGAGAGTGACGGCACGCTCGTGAATTACCTGCCGGAGCACAGCATCATCCTCAATATTGAGGCTGAGCATCTCGATTTCTACCGCGATTTGGACCACATCAAGGAAGTGTTTCACACTCTCTGCCGCCAGACCCGCGGCACTATTTTCTACTGCAAGAGCGACCCCGGAGCGCAGGATGTCTGCTCCCAATACCCCAACAGCATCTCCTACGGCTGGCAGGATGCCGATTATACCGCCACGGATGTCACCGTGAAACGTGGGCGCACCCTCTACACCATCAACCACCACGGCACACCGCTCGGACGCGTGGAACTGGGTATCCCCGGGAGACACAACGTCCTGAATTCTCTGGCTGCTACCGCTGCGGCACTGGAGATGGGCTGCGATTTCGCCAGCATTGCCCGCGGTCTGGTGAGCTTTGCCGGTGCCCGCCGACGTTTTGAAACCAAGTATCTGTCCCGGGACTACCGCATCGTGGACGACTACGGTCACCACCCCACGGAAATCGGAGCCACGGTTCAGACCGCGCAGAGTCTGAAGCCTGGGCGTCTGGTGGTGCTGTTCCAGCCGCATCGTTATACCCGCACTCAACTGCTGCGGGATGATTTCGGGCGTGTGCTGCAGAATGTGGATAAGCTCTTTGTGGCAGATGTGTACCCGGCCAGCGAAACGCCCATCCCGGGAATTTCCGGTCAGACCATTGTCGATGCCGTGAAAGAACAGGGGCCGACTGATGCCGTGTTCCTGCCTAATCTGGCTCTGGCTCACCACGTGGTGGGCAACCAGCTGCGCCCCGGGGATCTCTTCATTACCCTGGGCGCAGGCAATGTGCATGAAGCCGGCACCAAGATAGCACAGGATTTGCGCATACTGGCGGAGATGCAGCAGGAATGCGGCAAAAACATCCCCTGCCGCCTGTACGAGCCCATGAGCAAACACACCACCATGGGCGTGGGCGGTGAGGCTCAGTACTGGATTGAACCCGCCGGGTTTGAGGACATGCAGGCCGTTGTCAATTTCTTCAAAGACCGCAACATCCCCGTCCACATCGTGGGGCGCGGCTCCAACCTTATCGTCCGCAACGGCGGTATCCGCGGGGCTGTCATTCACCCCAACGGCGGCGAGTTCGATAAAATTGAACTGCAGGGCAACAATATCGTGGCAGGCGCGGGCGTGCGTCTCAAGAAACTGGCGGCTTTTGCCGCAGCCAACGGGCTGTCCGGTTTTGAGTGGATGGACGGAATCCCCGGCTGCGTGGGCGGCAGTCTCCGCATGAATGCCGGCTGTCTGGGCGGCGATATGTGGCAGGTATTCCAATCCGCCATCGCGCTGGATGAAGACGGAGAACAGGTGGAGTTTGACCGCAACAGCATGGCAACCCCCAGATACCGCTGCATCCCGGAATTCCGCCACAATATGGTCATGCAGGCTACCTTTGCCGGTACCCCTGCTGACAAAAAACAGATTGAAGCTACCATGGAGGATTTCCGTAACCGCCGCAAGACATCCCAGCCGGTGGAGCCCAGTGCAGGCTGCACCTTCAAGAACCCGGAGGAAATACCTGCCGGCAAGCTGATTGATGAACTTGGTCTCAAGGGCTTCTCCGTTGGCGGGGCTCAAGTCTCTTCCATCCACGCCAACTTTATCGTCAATACCGGCAAGGCGGTAGCCACAGATGTAACGGAGCTGATAGATGCTATCCGCGCCAAGGCTCTGAGCGAGCGCGGCATCACCCTGCGCACAGAGGTACAGGTTATCGGCGACCGCGATACGGAATTCTAATTTCAACATATCAACTATATGAAAGAACTTACCAAAGATACACGAATCGCCCTGCTCATGGGTGGCCCCGGTTCTGAGCGCGACGTTTCCATTGCCTCCGGCAACGGCGTGCTGGAAGCCCTGCGCGGAGAAGGATTCACCCATGTGACCCCGGTTATCGTTGACTCCGAGCGTCCGGCAATCCCGGAGGGCACGGAACTGTGCTACAACATCATCCACGGCACCTACGGTGAAGACGGAGGGCTTCAATCCTACCTGGAGGAATTGGGGCTGCCCTACACCGGAGCAGGCTCTGTCACCAGCCGCAACTGCTTCGATAAAGTACTCACCAAAAAGGCATTTGTAGCCGCCGGGGTCCCCACTCCGCTCAGTGAAACTATCACGGCAGATCAGATGCCGACCATACCCGTGCCCTGCGTCATCAAGCCTCCGTGTGAAGGGTCCTCCGTGGGCGTGCAGATTGTGAAGGATGCTGCAGAGCTGCCCGCAGCCGTGGCAGAAGCGGGGAAATACGGCAAAGAGCTGTTGGTAGAAGAATATATTGCCGGCAAAGAGCTCACCGTTGCTATTTTCAACGGTACTGCCCTGCCCGTCATCCATATCTGCCCCCGCTCCGGGTTCTATGACATGAACAACAAATACCCCTCCATGTACGGGGGCGTGGGTTCAGACTACATCTGCCCGGCTGACATCTCCGAACAGGAGACAAAAGATGTGCAGGAGGCCGCACTGGCTGCCTACAAGGCGCTGGGAGTAGAGGTATACGGGCGCGTGGATGTGCTGCTGACGGATGACGGCAAGCCCTATGTGCTGGAAATCAACACCATTCCCGGCATGACCGGAGCCTCACTCTTCCCCAAGGCTGCTGCAGCCGTGGGCATTTCCTACGGGGAACTCTGCACCCGCATTGCGGAGGTTTCCCTGAATCAGCCGCGCGGCTGATGAAGCCACTGCGCAGTACACGGCCGGCATGAAAAAAGGCAACAGGTATCGCCGACAGGGCAACGTCAAACTGCTGGAGAAAGCTCTCTCCGTCAGGGATGCCCTGTTCAGCAGGCTGGCCGTGCGCCGCGGCGCCAAACGGCTCCGCAAAATCTTTCTTATCCTGCTGTTGATTGTCCCCGTCTGCTACGGCATCTACAGGGGTATCACCTACACCATTGAAAAAGCATACAGCCTCAGTATTGAACGGGTGGAGTTCGCCTCTTCCCGTGGCTTCATCAGCAAGGAAAATGTCATGAATATGCTGGGCATTGAGGGCGCGGTCAACATGGCCACATTCAATGCTTCTCACATGGAAAAAACGCTCACTGACAATCCCTGCATTGAATCCGCACACATCCGCGCGGAACTTCCTGATACCCTCAGCATCGAAATCGAGGAGCGCATCCCCATCGTCTACGTTGAGATGGAAAATGCAGCGGAAAAAGGACAGCGGCAAAAGCTGTTCATGGACCCGAAAGGCTATCTGTTCCCGGTGGTGTCGGAATATCACAGTCGCGTCATGGAACTCCCCGTCTGGTATCTCCATCCGGCTGATGTGGATCAGTTCGAAGCCGGGGCTCGAATCAGAGAGGAACTCTACCGCCCCATTGCGGACTTAGTTACGGCGGTCAATGCCTATGAACTGACGCAAATCCCCTCTGTTCGGGAAATTTTCCGTCCTAAATCCTGGAAAATCATCCTCACGCTGGAGGGCGGCATCAGCGTCATTATGCAGGTATATGATATCCACGCGCAGATTGACCGCCTGTACATGATTCTGGAACACGCACGCGCCACCGGAAAAAAATTATCTGCCGTCAACGTCATCCCGGTCATCAACCCAACCGCCACCTTTATCACACAGCCCGAAAATTCATCAGAATCAACTAAGGCTGAAAAAGATAAAAATAAAGAAAAGCACATACGCAGAAGATAATCCTATTCTTTCATCATTCTGCGTTTATTTTGCAAATTTTTATAAAACAGGCAGGAATTTGCTTGTCATAATTTTTAGAATATGATAGACTCGGCGGACAACCCCGTCTGAATCCATTCCGGCATCGGACACATATAAGTTTACCAAACGTCAAACTGACAACATGTTCAAAAAAATCACCACCGCTCTGACCGCCGCAGTAGGTCTTCTGCTGACGGCCACCGCCGTGCCTGCACATGCTGCCAAGGCTAACCCCCATGCCACCAGCAAGGGATTTATCCCCCCTGCGGCTCCCAGTCCCGACGCAGCTCCCGATAAGGATTTGCCCAACCTCGGACGCGATAAACACGGATTACCGTTCTACCATCCCAAACAAATGAACCGAGTGGTACGCACTACCGCCTATACCCACTCTGAGAGTGACCATCTGGCCTACGGGCCTAAGAGTGCCGCCGGAACCTACCTCAAATACACAGATGAGGTACGCAGCGCCGCCGCAGACTGGTCGGTTTATCCGCTGGGAACCAAGTTTAAAATCAAAGGGGAGCCCTACATCTATGTGGTAGACGACTACGGAAGCGCACTTGTCGGGACTGCTACCATTGATATTTACCACCCTTCCAAGGCACTCATGCGCAGGTGGGCTACCCGTATCGTTGAGATTGAGGTGCTGGAATGGGGTTCCCCGACCCGCAGCATGCAGCAACTGGCAGGACGACGCGGCTACAAACACTGCCGCCGTATGTACGCTGCGCTGGAACGCCAGATGCAAGCCGCCCAGAATAAAGGTTGATTGTACTTTTTTCATACACCAAACAGCTGAACTCCCCTGCGGGTTCAGCTGTTTTTATTTACACTTCAGCTGCACGTGTAATAGCATACTATTGTGAATATACGCCCGTACGGAGCGGAAGATAACCCCGCCCCCTCATCACTTGTTGTCATTATCCAGCATGTTAAAAGCGGCAGAGGGGCACACGGGAACCAAACCGGCAATCCAAACAAGAACAAAAAGTACCATCTGCCCAAGAAGAGAGGTCAGCATCATCGTACCACTGAGGGGAACCCCCAGCTCCGCGAGAAACCACTCACCAATCAGCGGACGCAGCAAATACAGCACAGTATATAAAGCCAACGGGCCTACAACCAAAACAAAAGACATTATCCTTAACACCAACATGACGGAGCGTTCCTCCGACTGTTTTTTACTGAACAGAGCTGCAAACAGCGCAGGCACGGCAGCGACATACAGCCACAGTTCGTTTGCCAACACCTGAATTATCAGCAGAAACCAAAACACGGCAATTCCGTTCTCAGAGTCAATTCCAAGAGTGAGACTCCCCAACACGGTTCCGGCTAAAACCACTACATTGGCTATAACAGATTTGATTAAGGATTCTTTCATGAACCTCGATAGGATAACACAGCAATTTTTCCGTTCAAGTGTTATTTTACTTTTCTTTAAAATTTCAGACTTTCATCATTAAGGCTTTAAACGTGGATTCCCGAAACGCAGCACTATGAAAGGATGCCGACAGGCGGTTCAACGCCCATGTCCTTATAGAGCTGAACCTGCTTATTGAGCACCTCTCGTACCAGAGGCGTTTTTCCGGGGACATGAATCATCTCTATGGAATCGAGCTCATCCAGCAAGGATGGTATAGTATACTTGTAAAACAATTTGTGTTCCTGCATTTGTTTCTTAATGTAGGACAATAAGAACAAGCCTATGAAATGGACAAACAACTTACCTTCAAGCGCTGCCTCAGATGATACAAGTGCCCGATTTCCATTAAGTCGCTCCTTAATGTTATTAAACGCCTTTTCAACCACGTCTCTGTTTCTATAGAGCTGCAATGCCTCACGCGTATCCTTGATTTCATTGCTCATCAAGGCGAAAAAGCCAAATCTTGCCTGAGCTTCCTGCATGGCATCATGCCTGATTTCGACCTTTCTTCCTCCTTTTACCTTACTTATCTTGAAGTACTTGGAGTAGTCTTTCTCATGCGATTCAACCCTTGCGCCATTTTCAAGCTCTGAGCGCAGAGCTGCCATTCGTTTCATGAAGCGCATTTCATCTTCTGCTGCACGTGCATGATTGAAATATAGGTGCATATACATGCGTCTGGGCGTCACTTGCACCTCGCCGTCTTCTTTTTTTGAGCGTTTTGTTGCAAACCAATCTATCTTCTCAGTCCGGCAGAAGACCTCATACTGAGTATCATAGTTATCCAGGTTACGCATGGAGCCGCCATGCTCCTTAATCATACGTTTGACATCAGCAAGCGTTGTAGAGACTCCTATGAGAAACTTGTAGTGATTCGCAAGCAAGGCGTTTATATTGTCGCAGCTATAGAATCCTCTATCCATCAATAACTTGACTTTGTTTATACCAAGAGGAGCCACATCCGCCAGCAGCGTGCGCACCGTTTTTACATCCGGTATATTTCCGGCAAGTTTGCGGTAATAAAACGGTAAATTGGATGACTCCCCATAGAACAGTAACAGATTAAGCTGAGGAAGAGGCTCGTGCCCCTTGTTGTGTCCATATTTTACTTGGTTGAGTTGTTCAGAATAACTGGAAATGGATGTAGAATCATATGCCCAGTATTCCTCATGGCATCTCCGTTTAGCAAGACAACGGAAGAACTCCATCTTTGCACTCTCGTTAACACCTTGCAGGATTTCGCTACTGCGTTGAGATGAAATATCCTGACCATAAGGGTGTTCGTGTATAGCGGCCCATCGAGAGAAACGGCTCAACGCAGAGGAGTCCTCGAGCAGTAAATAATAGGCAAGCGAAAGCAGCTGGCGGTATTCTTTCGGAAAACACCGTTTCAAATCTGCGCTTAACCCCGTCTTTTCAGCTATAGCATCCAACAGATAGGTAGCTCCGTAAAAGGTTCGACGAGTATTGGCAAGAAGTTGCTTATCTTCTTCCTCCCTGACAGACTGCTGCTTAATTAGTTCTTGTTCCTTCTCAAGCCGAGCTTGTTTTTTACCCTCTGCGGAAAGATGTCTACATCTTCCATCGGTTGGAATCGTTTTTCCCGTTTCGGGATCAATTTTACCGATAAGTGTTCTCTTGCTGCGAGGTTGCTGTTTCTTCTTATCCCAGTAAGAAGAAGATTCATATACGTAAGTGATACCGGTGCGCTTATCGAGCCTTTTAAGAATAGCCATTATAGTGCGGATATTATAACGCCGCACTA
>JAZNLU010000052.1:0-15725 GCA_045579245.1 Akkermansia sp. | reverse complement strand
GGTGGAGTTTCAGGATTTTAAGGGGATAGAGCAATCCGTTTACAGCAAGAAGAAGAAACGAACAAAGGTGTATTTTGCACATCCTTATTCCTCGTTTGAACGCGGCAGTAATGAGAACGCAAACAGGCTCATCCGACGCTTTCTACCTAAAGGAACTACCTTTGATGAGTTAAGTCAGAAAGTAGTTCAACGGTTGGCGCGTTGGATGAATAAAATCCCGCGAAAGCTCTTCGATGGTAAGTCCGCAAATGAGATGGTGAAGGCTCTCGGGCTGAATTTTGGGGATGCAAAGCACTAAGAGCGCATTTTTTTTCAAAAAGTGTTGCATTTGAACTTGCAATTCTCCGACTCACTTTGTGGACATTGACAGAAATACGGCTGATGTGACGAAATTTGAGAATATGGATATTTATGTTTGAAACAGGTTGGGTATTTTGATAGAATGCCCGTGATGATACACCGTTTGCTTGCTATTGGTATACTGCTGTTGGTCATGACCGGCTGCCGCCACACGCTTAAGTCTGAAAGTGGGTTGTATGATGTCCCATTGGAGCGCAATGTGAAAGTGGCAGCTGATGGTATTTGGTTGTGGGGCGGGGGAAATCCTTATGAGAATCAGAAGTCCGGGCGTGTGTACATTGCACCGATGAATGTTTCACGTGTGGAGAATACGGATGCTCACCTGCTGCAGCTGCTGCAAGTTCAGATGTACAGCAACATGGTGGTTTCCATAGGTACATCCCTGAAGGAAGTCAACAAAGCCAACGGTACGGATTGGAAAGTGACCGATAACCCGGCGGAGGCCTGTGTGCGGATTGATACGGCTTTGGTTCATTTTAAACCTCAGCGTCCGGGATTACGTGTCCTTTCCAAGGTGTTGAGTATTTTTTCTCCCATCCCGGGGACAAGTAATGTTGCCGCCTATCTCGGTGAGGGGGATGTGTGTCTGGAGTGTACGCTGCGCGATACGGGTACGGGGCAGCTGTTAGCTGCATTTAAGGATTCCAACCGCAAAAAGGCTCGTCTCTATACGGCGGAAGCTTATTCTCGTTCAGGTAATGCGGACGTGAATCTTGAGAAGTGGGCTGAGAGCATGGGGCGGATTTTCCGGGAGTGCGGGTTGGATCGTCTTGGAAAAGGCGGCACTATCCGCCAAAAGATTGATGACCGCACGCTGATAGATGCCGTGCGTGTCCGCATGTAATCACTGTGGAAGACGATTTACAGCAGCAGTTGGAGCAGTACCTGAATGCTCCGGGCTATGAGCCGCAGGATGTGTCGGCTCTGGCGCGGGGCATGGGGATAGATTCCCGCCGCCGCCGGGAGCTCCGGGAGCTGTTGCAATCCTGGCTGGAGCAGGGGAAGCTGCTCAAACTCAGCAAGGCGCGTTATGCCCTGCGGAAGCCGACCGGGGGCAATGTGACCGGGCGGGTAATTCGCCGCGACAACGGCAAGCTGCTGTTCCTGCCGGATGATGACGGACGCGCTGCGCTCCGTTCTCTCAGCCCCGCGTATGACGGCGGGGCTCTTTTGTTGCCGGAGCATGAATCCCGCGGTGCCATGGATGGTGACAGGGTACAGGCCGCTGTGCGGTTACACCGCTCCGGCGGGTATCAACGCCGGGGACGCGGGGCGCGGCGACCGGATGTCGGGGAACTGTCGATTCGCGTACGGGTGGAGGAAATCCTGGAGCGCGGTCATAACCGCTGGGTGGGTATCTATAAGTCAGACGGTCGCTATGGCTTCATGATGGGCGATGGCAAGACCTCGCCGGAGCGGGTGCGGCTCACCACGCCGCCGCCGCCGGAGCTGCTGCCTTTCATGAGCATCGTGGTGGAGCCGCTCACCCACCCCATCGCCCGCACGGAGGCCACGGGGCGTATCATCTCTGTGCTGGGTTGGCCGGATGATGCCGGGGTGCAGATTACCACCATCATTCATCAGTATGATTTGCCGGAGTCTTTCCCGCAGGAGGTGCTGGACGAATCAGCCGCCATCCCTGAGACGCTTTCGCCCGCCGAGCTGAGCGGGCGGGATGACTGGCGGAATCGCTGCGTTATCACCATTGACCCCGCGTCTGCCCGTGATTTTGATGATGCCATTGCCGTGCGCCGTGTGCCGGAGGGCTGGGAACTGGCGGTGCATATAGCGGATGTCAGCCACTATGTGCAGCCCGGTTCGGCGCTGGACAGAGAGGCGGCGCGGCGGGGTAATTCCACCTATCTGCCGGACCGCGTGTTGCCCATGCTGCCACCGAGGCTGTGTGACGGTATCTGCTCCCTGCGGCAGGGGGAAGACCGCCTTACCCGCCTCTGCCTGATGCGTATTGATGCGACCGGTGAAACGCGGCATGCCGAGTTTCGCGATGCGGTCATCTGTTCGCGCCTGCGGATGAGTTACCCGGAGGCTCTGGCCGTGCTGGAGCAGCGGAGCAGCAGCGGCGATGCAGAGGTGGATGCCATGCTGCACGAAGCGAATATGTTGGCGCAGCTCCTGCGCAAACGCCGCTTCGATAGAGGCTCGCTGAATCTGGACATGCCGGAGCTGCATGTTGTGACAGATGACCACGGCCTGCCCATCGATGTGGAGCAGGAGGAGAGCGATATCTCCCACCAGCTTATCGAGGAATTCATGCTGGCTGCCAATGAAGCGGTGGCTCATGCGCTCAATGCCCGCGCCATCCCCACTGTTTACCGTGTGCATGAAGCCCCGGATCCCGCCAAGCTTCAGGAATTTGCCGGGCAGCTGAAGACCTACGGCATTCCCGCCGGTTCGCTGGCTACTCGTGAGGAACTCGCGCGGGTGATGGAGCGGATTCGCGGCCACGTTGATGAGCCGCTGCTCAAGGTGTCGCTGCTGCGGTGCATGATGCGGGCCTGCTACTCACCCAAGGCTCTGGGACACTATGGCCTTGCCAAAGGGGATTACTGCCACTTCACCAGCCCTATTCGTCGCTATGCTGATTTGCTGGTGCACCGTGGGTTCTGCCGCCTGAGCGGGGGGAAGTCTCCGCACCTGCCGCAGCTGCCGTCTGCCGGGAAGCTGGAGGACATTGCCCGCCACCTGTCGGAGAGGGAGCGTATTTCTGCCTCTGCGGAAAACGAGGCAGAGCAGAAAATGCTGCTGTTGTACATGGAAAAGCAATGTGAGGCAGAAAAGCCCCGAATCTGGGAAGCCATCATCACGGCGGTCTGGGGACAGGGGCTGGTGGTAGAGCTGCCCCTGCTGCGCCTGCGTGGTTTCATTTCCGGGGCAGAACTTCCCGGTGCGTCCCGCTGGTATCATGAGCGTCACGCCGATTGCTGGCGTTCCTTTGACGGCGCCTGTCTCAAGCCGGGGGATAGCATCCGCGTTGTCCCGATTAACATCGACCCCGCTACCGGTTTTCTGGATTTCCGCCCTGTTGAGTCCTGATTGACTCCAGTTTGCGGAGCAATTGGTTGACGACTTCCGGCTGTTGGGCGGCCAGGTTTTGCTGTTCGCCCGGGTCGGTGGACAGGTTGTAGAGCTGCGCCTGTTTCCCGGTTATCAGCTTGAGCTGCCCGGAGCGCAGCGCGAGCTGCGAGGCATTAAACGCCTGGGTCACCAGCTCGCTGCGCGCTTCCTGCGTATCCCCCAACAGGGCGGGGAGGTGGTTCTGGCTGTCCGGCATGGAGCCCTGCGGGATGTCTTGCCCCACCAGCGCTGCGAGCGTGCGCCCCAAATCCACCTGACACATCAGCGCGTTGCTCTGTCCCGGTGATACCCTGCCGGGCCACCAGACGATGAATGGCACACGGGTGCCACCCTCCTGCAGCCTGTACTTGCCGCCGCTGTATGGTGCGGCGGGGCGGTGGTTGCAGCATGCTTCCACGGAGCCGTCCAGATAGCCGTCCCCGATGACCGGGCCGTTATCGCTGCTGAAGATGATGAGTGTTTCCTCCGGAGCATAGCCATTATCCGCGAGAGCCTGCCGCAGCCGCCCCAGACAATCGTCCATCTGGACGGTGGCATCCCCGCGAATCCCGAGCTTGCTCCTGCCCCGGAAGCGCGGGTGCGGGTCGCGCGGCACATGGATGTCATTGGTGCCGAAGTAGACAAAAATAGGCTGCCCGGCTTGGCGGGAGATGAAGCCGATGGCTTCCTCCGTGAGACGGTCGGCTATATCCTGGTCTTTCCAGCGGGCGGCGCGGCCGCCGGTCATGTAGCCGATGCGGGAGATACCGTCCACGATGGTTTTGTCGTGTTGCTTATCCGCAGAGCGCCCCCATGGCTTCAGCATCTCAGGGTGTTCGTGACCCAGATATTCGCCGGGATAGCGGGTGCCGGGCTTGTAGCTCACGGAAATGGGGTCTGCCGGGTCCAGCCCGTCCACCTTGCCGTTGCGCACATAGACGCAGGGAACACGGTCACCCGTGGCGGCCATGATGAAGGAAAAATCAAACCCCACCTCGCGGGGGCTTGGGGTAATCTGCCGATTCCAGTCGATGGGGGCCTCCCCGCGGCCCAACCCCAGATGCCATTTGCCAATGGCGGCGGTGCGATATCCGGCGCGCTGCATCATGGCGGGCAGGGTCAGCGCCTCGCCCTTGATGGGTAGAATCAATTTGGCATCGCCGGGCAGAATATGGGTGCCCTTGCGGCGCCAGGCATACTGACCGGTGAACAGGGAATAGCGCGAAGGGGTGCAGACGGCGGCGGTGCTGTGGGCATCCGTAAAGGTGAGCCCCTCTTGTGCCAGTCGGTTCAGATTCGGGCAGGGAACTTCCGTGCATCCGGTCACGGAGGTGTCGTTGAAGCCCAAATCGTCCACGTAGAATAACAGGATGGCACGGGGCTTTTCCGCCGCCCACAGGGGAAGTGATGCCAGAAGAAGAGAGAGCAGTATTCGTTTCATTGTTCAGACGCGTTTTCGGGTCCATTTCAGCCCATTGAGCATGTGATTGAGCAGCAGGTACTCTACGGCCATGTCCACGGTGATGAGAATCCAGATACCGGTCAGCGTGATGCTTTCCGGCCAAAGGGCATTCCAGATAACCAGACAGAGGAAGCGGAAGAAGCCCATGCAGCCGAAGGATACCAGCATCACCCTGCGGGTGTAGCCCGCACCGCGCAGGCACATCTTGATGATGAGCATGGCGGCATAGAATGGCTCAGCTATCAGGAAAATCTGTACCACGGGTACCACCACGTCCATCAGTTCCTGTGATTTGCCCGCAAATATACCGCCGAAAAACTCCGGGAAAAGGTAGAACACCACGCCCATGGCTCCCATGAAGACGACGCTGTAGCGCACGCATTTCTTTACCGTTGCCAGCGCCATGCGTGCACTGCCGGTGCCGAGATACTGCCCCACCAGCGTGGCACCGGCCATGCCGATGGCAAAGCCGGGCAGGAAGCTCAGGGACTCTATGCGGATGGCGATGTTGTGGGCGCCCACGGAGGCGTCTCCCAGTGATGAAATGACGCGCAGTACATATATCTGGATGAGCCAGATACCCGCCACTTCCAGTGCCTGGGGAAGACCGATGCTGAGGATTCGGTACATCTCCCGCAAATGGGGCAGCATGGAACGCACCTGCAGGTAAATGGGCGGTACGTAACTTTCTCCCTGAGTTTCCGCATAGAGGTCGAGCGCTTCATTGCCGAGAGCTTTTTTCATGCGGCGTGCGCGGTGAGCCAGAATGCCCAGAAGCACGGCTGCCGCCACGGCCATGCCGCCGATGAGCCCGAGCGCCAGTCCCTCCACAAACAGACCGCAAACGTAGACCAGGATGAGGCTGAATATGATGTTGAGCCCATCTACCAGCAACATGATGATGAACGGCGTGCGGGTGTCTCCGGAGCCGCGCAGTGCGGCGTTCACCGCAAATACAATGCCGGAGAATACCGCCACCCAGCACCCCGTGTGCATGTAGCGCAGCGCTACTTCACGTGCAAAATCACTCAGTTGCAGTACCGTGGTCACCAGAAAATCCGCCGTGGCATACATCAGCAGAGCTGACAATAAACCCGCCAGCAGCCCCAGTACGGCCGCCTGGTTTGCGGTGTAGTTTGCTTCCCCGAAACGCCGTGCGCCTGTCATGCGGCTCACGATGGCGGTGGCGCCCATGCCCACTGCTCCCTGCATCAGGAAGCCCAGCCAGAGAACATACCCGGTTATACCGATACCGGAGGCAATCTGGGTGGTCATTTGCTCGTTCTCACCCATGCCCGTGGCCAGCACCAGTGAGGTGGAGGTGCAGATGAAGCTCATCACCTGTTCCAGCAGCGGCCAGAGCGCGATGGTGACAATCTGCCGCGGCAGACTCAAACCGGCCAGTTTGCCGCCAAGCTTGCCTTTCACCATTCCGGCGCGGACTTTTCCCTCTCTTCCGTCTCCGATACTCATTGGCAGCTCGTATTAAAGCACAGTTTTCCCACGTTGAACAGCTCTTTTTATGAAAATTCACCTGTTGATACATAACCGGAAATTTTCCCGAAGCCTGTACCATGAGCCATGTGTTGGGGAGATTGCAGAGGGGCGGAGCGGTTAATGCCGCCGCCCCAGACGGTCAGGGCTTATCCTTCTGGAAAGAGGACGCTGATTCAGCGGTGTCGGTTATGTTTCCTGTGGTGATAATACCCATTGCTGTGGTGGTGGCTATGACCCTTGTGATATCCGCCTCCGCGGTGACTGTGGTGGTGATGGTGGCAGGCACTGCAGATGAGTGCCACGGCTATGGAAATGACGATAAGTTTCTTCATACACCTCTTCTTTAACATATTTATTATTTAGTTGTCAATATAAAATAAATAAGAAAATAAACTATTTATTTTATATAAACAAAAGATGCAGCCTGGCACGCCTGTACAATAATGTGCCGAAGCAGTAGGCAATAGGAAAAGGTTGGGATAAGCGCAGAATGTCTGGATGTTGCTATAGCGGTGGGAAGTGAGTACGTGATTTTGTAAATACGAATTGATTGGAAATCTCGGTATGCTGCTCTTTGACGTTGCGTTCTGAGCAGGATTGCGGTAGGATAGCGGCATGAGCGATTTGCAATGGAACAGTGTGACGATAGGGGAGGATGAGAAACCCCGCGTCTCCCCGGAGGAGCTGCGCGATATGGCGGCAGACCTTGACCCGGATGACTTTGATGAGCCCGTGCAGGAGTTTCTGGAAGAGCTGATGCGCTGTGATGACCCCGCTGAGCTGCGTCAGGCAGCCACGCTGCTGTTGCAGGATGAAATTGACCTGTCCCCGGATTTGGCGTCCATGGGAGTGGAGCCGGATGAGGGGCTTATCATCCTGCTGCTGGCTGTGGGTGCTGATGTCAATGCCCGCAATGCCTACGGGCAGCCCCCTCTGCATCTGGCGGCACATTATGGCTATGAGTCCATTGTAGACCGTCTGCTGGCCGCCGGTGCCAACCTGCGCACACGCAATGTACACGGCCGCTTTGCCGCAGAGGTGGCGGCCACGCCCTCATTGGCGGCGAAGCTGGAGCCGCCCTACCACCCTGAGGATGACGTGCCGTTGCCGCCGGAGATTGAAGATGCCGATTTGGATCCGGAGGGGGACAATGGGCAGCACCACCACTGCTCCTGCGGACATGACCACCACCACGGGCACGACTGCGACTGCGGCGGTGAGTGCAACTGTCATCATTCGTAAATCGGTTATCTCTAAAAACTTAAGACTGCTCGACAAATGGGACTTTGAAGGACAATG
Organism: Akkermansia sp.; assembly: GCA_045579245.1. Lineage (GTDB taxonomy): Bacteria > Verrucomicrobiota > Verrucomicrobiia > Verrucomicrobiales > Akkermansiaceae > Akkermansia. Next base: position 8,032 of record JAZNLU010000052.1, on the reverse strand, counting down.
GATAAAGAACAATGGACGAAGGAAAAGTTAGGCGAGCCTCCGGCTCGCAGTAGTCAAAGAGTTAATTGCAAAGCATTTGCGTTCGAGCAGAGTAAGCGGAATTCTGTACTTTGTCCATCGTCCATTTGACTTTGTACTTCTCGTTAAGTTCCCATTTGAAGAGTATTTAGAAATGCCCTAATCGTAATTCGTAACTCGTAAATCAACAATGACTGATACCCCTTTTTTAGATGAAACACTGCTGCCGGCGTGGAGCCGGCTGACCCCGGAGCGCGCCCGCGTGGAAATCCCGCAGGCCATAGAGCAGGCCAAAGCCGCCATAGAGGCCATCTGTGCGGTGCAGGAACCCACCTGGGACAACACCTTTGCCGCCATGGAGGAGAGCAGTGCCGCCCTCATGCGCGGCTGGCAGCGGCTCTCGCACCTGCAATCCGTCATGGATTCCCCCGCCTGCCGCGAGGTGATGAATGAGCTGATGCCGGAGGTGGTCATGTTCTCCAGCAGCGTGACGCTCAATCCCCGCCTCTACGCCGTGCTGAAGAATGCCGCCGCGCAACCCTGGGTGCAGGAACTCTCCCCGGTGAAACAGCGCTTCATTCAGGAAACCCTGGCCGATTTTCGTGAGAGCGGTGCGGATCTGGCAGATGATGCCAAGCAGCGCTACGCCGAGCTTTCCACAGAGCTGGCACAGCTCTCCCAGAAGTTCGGGGAGAACGTGCTGGACTCTACCAATGCATGGGAATACGTGACCGCCGATGCCGCTGAAATCGCTGGGCTTCCGGAATCCGCCCGCGAGGCGGCGCGTCTGGATGCTCTGGCCAAGGGACACGGCACGGAGGAAGCCCCGCAGTGGCGCTTCACGCTGCAGTTCACCTCTGTGCAGCCCGTCATGACCTTTGCGGACTGCGAATCCCTGCGTGAGCGCGTCTGGCGCGCCATGGGTGCCAAGGGTACGGGAGAGTATGATAATGCTGAGCTTATCAACAAAATTCTGACGCTTCGGGTGGAAAAGGCAGCCCTGTTGGGTTACGAACGCTATTCCGACTATGTGACCTCCCGCCGCATGGCCGGCAGCGGCACCACCGCGCTGAACTTCATCAACGACCTGCACGCCCGCGTGAAGAGTGCCTTTGTTGATGAGCAGGAGGCCATTCGCCGCTATGCTGAGGAGCAGACCGGTACAGACATCCCCGTCATGAAGCCCTGGGATATCTCATACTGGAGCGAAAAGCGCCGCAAGGCGCTCTACGATTTTGATACGGAGGAGCTGCGCCCCTACTACTCCATGCAGGGCGTGCTGGACGGCATGTTCTCCATCTACGCCGGGTTGTACGGCATCCGCTTCGTTCCCCGCGCTACCGCCTGTGTGTCAGAGGGTGAGCCGCTGCCGGAGGGCGCGGTGGAGGTCTGGCACCCGGAGGTTCTTTTCTATGAAGTTTATGATGAAGAGAGCAACGAGCACCTCGGCTCCTTCTATGCCGACTGGTACCCGCGCGAATCCAAGCGCGCCGGGGCGTGGATGAACTGCCTCTCCACCGGGCTGCCGCCCATGAACGGCGCTGCGCGTGTGCCGCATCTGGCGCTCATGTGCGGCAACATGAGCCGCCCCGTGGGTGGCAAACCCGCTCTGCTGAGCCATTATGAGGTGGAGACCGTTTTCCATGAGTTCGGTCACCTGCTGCACCAAATCCTCAGCAACGTAGAAGTGAAGAGTCTCTCCGGCTGCAATGTGGCATGGGACTTTGTGGAGCTGCCCAGCCAGATAAATGAGAACTGGACATGGGAAAGCGAGGCAATAGACCGCTATGCCCGCCACTGGCAGAGCGGGGAGCTGATGCCTGCGGAGCTGAAAGCCAAAATGCTGGCCGCCCGTAATTACGGAGCCGCTTCTTTCTTCATGCGTCAGCTCTGCTTCGGAAAGCTTGATATGGAGCTGCATACCAATACCGCCGCCTATCTGAACCGCAATATCGAGGAGGTTGACCGCGAAATCCTGGCAGACTACCGCGTGCCGGTCACGGAGCAGACCTTCAGCATGCTGCGGGCTTTCAGTCACATCTTTGACGGCGGCTATGAGGCGGGCTACTACTCCTACAAATGGGCAGAGATGCTGGAGGCGGATGCCTTCTCGCGCTTTGCCAAGGAAGGAATCTTCAACCCCGCCACCGGGCGGGATTTCCGCCGCTGCATCCTCTCGCAGGGCAACTCCCGCCCCGCTGCAGAGCTCTTCCGCGACTTCATGCAGCGCGACCCGGACTCCGAGGCTTTGCTGAAACGCTGCGGAATCATGTGAATACGCCACGGAAAATGATGAATGCACAATGGGGAATCCATAAAAAGGCCTTTCTGCCCCACATGCGCAAGATAGGTCTGTGCCCCATTGTGCATTTTTTATTTTAGATGGGGTATTTTCAAGGTTAGGCATCGGGGCGGTGTCGAATCGGCACTATGATTACCCGAACATTTTGTTCTCTGTTGATAACCACAGCTGCGGCGGTGGCTCAGGAGCCGCTTTCCGATTACCTTGATACGGCTTTCGGCTGGTTGCCGGGAGCGATGCCGGAGAGTACGGTGCCGGCTTCCCTGCGGCAGGGAATGAGCCCCGAACAGCAACTGGCGCGACGCCATGTCGGCGTACCTACTTCCGCTCCGCTGCTGGAGCAGAGCCGCCGCCGCTCTGCCGGGACGGACGATGCCCGCTCTTGGGGACGCTGGCAGTTTTTTCCTTCATCCGCGCCGCATTTTATGCCTTATCTGGACAGTGTGTTTGTGCCCGGGAATACCTGTGCGGAACCCTGTGCCTTTGTGACGGATGATGCGATTTCCACTTCTGCTCAGAAGGTTAAGAAGATGCTTTCTCTCATTGGGTTGCAGTATGGTGCAGTGGCTACCTATAACTACGCACGGGTTGTGCCCTCCATTCACGGTAAGCGAAATAATTTCTCCGCTTTCAATTTCCAGGCAGCGGGTAAGTGGTTCCTGGCAAAGACACGGGATAATGCCCACAGCCTCTTCCTTTCCTTTGAGGCAGATTTGGGATTGGGGGTGAACTTCAGTGAGCGTAGCGGCGGTGTGCAGAACAGTCTGGGTACCCTGAGCCAGCCGCAGAGCAGTTTGCGCGGTGGCAGCGGTGTTTTCCTGCCGGAGCTTGCCCTTGGTCTGAGTCTGTTTGACGGCAAGTGGGTGGGTATGGTCGGCACGCTGGATGCTTCCAATTATCTGGATCAGAATGCCTATGCCGCCTCCTGGCATGGAAATCTGACCAACTCAGCCTTCGGCAGTAATCCCTGCCTGCCGCTGGAGTGGGGGAATTGGGGTTACATGACGGCTTTGCAGCCAACAGAGAATTTCTATGTCATGTATGCCACAACCGGCTGCAACGGCGGTATCAATCAGAACCCGTTTAACAACATTGACAGTGATTACTGGGTACACGTGGGAGAATTGGGTTGGATTGTTGATGATGTGCTGGGGATGGGACCGGGTACGTACCGATTGCAGTATTCCGTCACCTGCAATGACGGGGCTTCCGGGGATGGTGTTGCCTGCAATATCCAGCAGCAGCTGGGGCGGCAGTCCCGGCTCGGCTTCTTTACCCGCTGCGGGTACATGGATAATGATGCAAGCTCAGTCACCGGTGTGCGGGCGGCTGCCACGGCCGGCTTGGTGCTGCAGGCTCCCTTTACTTCCTCCGGCTGGGGAAGTAAGAGTAACAATGATCAGGTGGGCTTCGGCTTCCTCTGGCAGCGCGCTGCCGGGTCAGAACGCCCCTATGCTCACAAAGACGAATACGGTCTGGAGCTGACGGCTGTGGTGCAGCTCACCCCCACATTTTACCTTCAGCCGGATATTCAGTATATCTTCAACCCGGTGCATGCCGAATCCCGTGACCATGCGGTGGTGTTTCAGTTGCAGGGAGTTTTCGCGTTCTGAGAGGGATTTGCCCGGCATAACGGACTTTTGCACTTGCGGGGGCGGGAGAGATGGGGTATGATGTGCGACAGAAGCAACAATCCTTTATCCCATGGCAAGCCAACAGGAAGCGGTAGCGGAGTTCACCACGGTGCAGGCGGTTTTTGTGCGGCAGCGCAACTGTCTGCTGCTGCGGGCGGATATGTCTCCTCTGTATGTGGATTATTATCTGCACCTCATGCAGCATGGACTGCGCAATGCCGAGACGGAAGATGCGGTGGTGAAGAAGCTGCTGGCTTATTTCACGCTGCACTTGGTCTCCCGCCCCTGGCAGGAATATCACGCCTGGACGCTTAATACCTGCACCCCCAGCACTGCCAACTACTTTCTCTCCGGTTCTTCCGTGGATGAGGAGGTGGTTTGCCGGGCGTTTACGGAGGGGGTGCGGGAGACGGAAACCAATATGCTTTTTGCCCAGAATCTGGTGGCAAACAAAGCTCCGCAGACCTCTGCCATTACGCTGGGGGAGGGGAGCGTGGAATCCTGGGTAGAGTCTTATTACCGCCAGAGTGAGCAGCGCATGGCCCGTGCTTTTGATTTGGGCAATGACCGCTTTGCTCTGCTGACGGCTCAGCCCGGTGCCGACCATGATTGGCTGGAGTCACTCACGGCAGAGGAGGTGCAGCGTATTGATGAGACGGAGCAGACTAAGTTGCTGGAAACGCGTAAGTTTTACTTCCGCTGCGGGTGTACGGTGGATAAGATTCTGCCCATCATCCGCTCCATGCGCCACAGTTTTGCGGATCAGCTTTCTGAACAGGGCTATGTGGAGGCTTCCTGTCCGCGCTGCGGTGCTGCCTACAGGGTAACCACTGATATGCTGGAAGGCGGGGATGCTCCCGATGCATGATTCCGAACCTTATCCATGAGCCGTTTTTTACATCTTCTGCCTGTTATTCTGCTGTGCGCCTGCACACCGGTGCGCACGGTCTATGACCAATACGGTAAGGAGGTGAAGGAGAGTGAGGGAGCCACGCAGTCTGACCTCAATTCCCGATTCGAAAAGGAGTTTGAGTCCGCGTTCATGGAGAAAAAAGGGCAGGACGGCGTGCCGCAGACTTCCTCCAACCGCATCAGTTCCTTTCAGAGACAGTTGGATGAATCCCGCAGGATTCAGGATGAGTATCATACCAAAACCTACGGCGCTGTCCGGGAGAATGATTCCCGAACCGTTATTTACAGCGGCGCGACGGCGGATTCACGCTTCTCCCGTGATTCAGACCGCCGTGAGAAAGACCGCAAAATGGCTTACGGCAGTGATATGCGCCCGGATTTCATGAACTCTACCCACGGTATCAGCCACTCATCACGCTATGGGGTGGATAGCTCCAGCCGCTCTTCTATGGATGGATTGGCAGGACCGGGTTACCGAGATGCCGGCTATGCCACCTCCGAATCCGATTACAGTACAAGTGACTCGAACTGGTATGTGGAGGATCGGAGGGATAAGACCCCGCAGCCGAATATCACCAACTTCCGCGATTATTATCGGCAGAGTATCAAGAGTACCCGTGAGCTGCTGGGGCGTGATAAAAAAGCGGAGGATGGCGAGTAACCTTTTCTTGCAATATGCGGAAAACTCTATTTTTCGGAATATTGGTTCTGGGTGTGTCGCTCTCCGAGGGTTTGCAGGCAGAGCAGATAGATTTCACGGTGCCGGAGCCGCAGGCTGCCGGCTGTGTGCTGGGGGTGGAGCTAGTGCCGCCGGCGGGAGAGCAGTTCACTCCGGAGCAGGAGCAGGAGATGCTGCGCAGTGTTGCTGAGCGGGTAAGACTGCTGCTGCCGGGCGATGCAGAGCCACGGCTGGTGCGTAAGGGTGAGCAGGTTTTCCTGCATCTTTACGGTGAGTTGGCTCCCGAGTCGGCGGAAATGACGGCGGCGCGTCTGCAACACAGTCTTAACCGCCGTGTGCAGACTTGTCTGCTGGCTGTTCATCCGCAGCAGGAGAAGTTGTTTCAACGGGCGGAAATTGTTTCTCTCATTGCTCGTTATGAGTTGGATATCAATGTGTGGTTAGAGAGTGCCCGCCATACGCCGCCGCCGCGTCTGCCGCATTTGCCGGACACGGGGGATACGGCGGGATACATGCTGGCTGAGCAGGCCGGGGTAGATGACCGGGGAATCATCGGCTACATCTACTACATAGTGCGCGCCCCGGAGACGGCTCGCAATGAAGGGCTGTTACTGACTAATGAGGATGTGGAGGCTGTGTCGATTTCTGCTCCGAATTTGACACAGAAGCAGGATAGTGTCCGTATTCGCTTCAAGCCGGAGGCGGCTCCGCGGCTGCACAGGCTCACGCTTTCCGCTGCCCGCTGCAAAGGTAAAATGGCGCTGGTCAGTGACGGTTCGGTGTTGGCGGCTCCCTCTATCCCCGCGCCGCTTAGCCGGGAGTTTATTCTTACCGCCGCCAATGGACGTGATATGGCATACGCCCTGCTTCCGCCTCTGCTCGGGGAGGTGAGACTGAGGGCGATACCCGCTCAGGACAGCAGATAAGGCAGGGGGTCAATGCCCAGCCCCAGCCGGAGTGCCAGATACAGCAGGCACACCACACACAGCGTGCCTACCAGCACACGCATCACTTTGGTGAGTACCCACACTCCCAACAGCACCGCACCGATGATTCCCGCCACGGAAGTGTCCGCTGCCGGAAGCATGTCGCGGAACTCTGCCGGGTTGAACCAACCGAACAGTTGGGAGAAGAGGTTGCTGAGGTCCATCATGATGATTCTTCGTCAAAGGTAAGAGTTTTTGTCCAACCGTCTCGCGGGGTATACGTGTTGGGAAAGATGGCGCGTGCGACGTCACGGAACGCTTTGGGATTGGGCAGTGAGGGGCTGTAGTGTGTCAGCCACAGCTCGCGCACGCCTCCGGCATCTGTCGCCAGCCGTGCCGCTTCACTGAACAGCATGTGCCGATTCTCCAGTGCCTTGGGCAGCATCTCATCCTCTCCGTACATGCCCTCACAGATGAATAAATCCGAATCGGCAGCCGCTGCGGAAATGCCGGGTGTGGGGCGTGTATCCGTGCAGTAGGTCAGTTTCAGTCCGCGGCGGGGCGGTCCGAGCACCATCTCCGGCGTGTAGATGTTACCCTCATGCTCAATGGTTTCGCCTTTTTGCAGACGATTCCAGAACGGAAGCGGAATTCCCAGCTCCCGCGCTCGCACGGCATCGAACCGCCCGGCACGGGGCAGGGTGAAGCTGTATCCGTAGCAGGGTACGCCGTGGTTCACGCGGAAAGCGCGTATATCGCACTCCAGAAAAAACATCAGTTCCTCATCTGTCTCCAGTTCACTCACCCTGATATCAAAGGGAAGATTGGGGGCAATGCTGCGCAGGGCATGCACCGCGCGTTCCGTGCCCGGCGGACCGACGATGGAAAGCTCCTCTGTACGCCCTTGGTTACCCATGGTCAGCAGCAGACCGGGCAGCCCGGAGATGTGGTCTGCATGCAGGTGGGTGAAGAGGATTTTGTCTACCGGTTTGAGCGTTACTCCCGCCCGCTGAGCGGCAATCTGCGTGCCTTCTCCGCAGTCAATCAGCACGGCGTGCCCCTTATAGCGCACCATCAGCGAGGTGAGCCAGCGATTCATCAGCGGCAGTGTGCCGCCGGTTCCCAGCAGACATATATCCAGCACGCCGTCAGTGTCTCATAACAAAGCCTGTATTGTCAAGGTTAATCCCTTGTATTCAGCAAATTGATAAGTGTGCCGTCATGTAAAGAGTTGACTGAACCATGTCTTTTATTTGACGTCAAGTTATATGTGAAAGGCTTGTATAGTTTGAATTGTCTTTTTTAGATACAGTCACAAATGCTGAATTGCAAGACCAAATGCGACAATAGGAGATTTTTCTTTTGATTAAGCGGCAAATTGGATAAAATGCAGGTTTTCGATGCGTGCCTTCGTGCGTGTAGATTGTCCGTTGATGATTCGACGTGGATAGCGGTTCATCCATTCGGCCAGACTGTTGATATCGTTTTGATCAAGCGTGTCGAATGTTGTTTTCTTGGGTAATATGCGCCTGATGAAACGGTTTGCATTCTCGTTACTTCC
>JAZNLU010000051.1:0-3306 GCA_045579245.1 Akkermansia sp. | reverse complement strand
TCGTTTGTCCTGCATGTGGGGTCAGGAAGCCTGTTCTTTGACCTGTTCGGTGGCAACGGGTGTTTCTGATGCTGCTTTGAACCTCTCGAACACGCCGCGCGGGTCTTCCGGTGTCTCGCGAAGGGCATCGAAAATGCGGTCGCGCATTTCCAGCGCAGCCTTGAATGCGGCTTCCTCGCTGCCGTACTGGCGGTCAGAGAAGTATTTGGTGAACTGGTTCCACTTGCGGCAGATGCTCAGTCTCCATCCCTGGAAAGAGGTTGTCTCATAGGTGTAGCGGGTGATATTGCGTTGTGTCATTGTTTGTTGTTGGGTGTTGGTTTGGTTTATAGTTTAGTTGGGATTTTGTGTATATCGGGTGCTTTCTGCATCCGGTGCGCCTATCATGCTACGTGTTACGGTTGGATGCAATCTAATTTACTAATTGTTTATAGTTAAGTCAGTTAGATGAGGATATGGCGTTTTTCATGCATGCGCTGCATAAAACAAAAACACTCACAGGGTCGCAATGACTCCTGTGAGTGGCTGAAACGGAATGGAGGGGGGCAATCAATCGCCGCTCTTGAGCACGTTGATGAATGCCTCCTGCGGGATGTTGACCTTGCCGATGGCTTTCATGCGCTTCTTACCCTCTTTCTGCTTTTCCAGTAGCTTTCGCTTACGCGTGACGTCGCCGCCGTAACACTTGGCTGTCACGTTCTTGCGCATGGGTGAAATGCTTTCTCGGGCAATGATTTTACCGCCGATGCAGGCCTGAATGGCCACGGTGAAGAGCTGCTTGGGAATGACATCCTTGAGCTTGAGAGCAATTTCACGCCCCTGTGCTTCGGCGCGGTCACGGTGCACAATCATGGAGAAAGCATCCACCGGTTCACCGGCAATCATCATGTCCATTTTCACGAGCTTGGCAGCCTGGTAGCCATCGTACTCATAATCCATGGAGCCGTAGCCGCGGGTGGTGCTCTTCAGCTTGTCATTGAAGTCGACCAGGATTTCTGCCATCGGCAGGCGGCAGGTGAGCATGACACGAGTGTCATCAATGGTTTCCGTGTGAACCACCTCGCCGCGTGCTCTGGGCTCGCAGCTATTGATGCTTGGCAGGATATTCACCTTTTTTCGCCTCCACCCTGCGGTGGGGGCTTTTTTATCCGTCAATTCAAACCTCAATACACTTACGCCATGTTTTACCTGTGTTAGGTTTAGGTAGCGCGTAAGGAGTAAATCTGTGTTGCAGTATCCAAAAGTGAGCCCTCATTTCTGAGACATGACGTGCGGTAATTCGTAAAGGTATGCCGTCACACATCCACCTGCTAATAGGGGAATCCTGCGAGCAATTCTCTCCTACCGTTTTTTCTTTATCTGATGGATTACATGCCTGCCACCGTGTTTGCTGGGCATTGAAGCGGGAGAACGATTGGATCTGTTATTTGTTGTTTAATATTGTTTGGATTCATGGTGACTCGTTTCTCGGATCGGACGATGTGTAAAGTGTCGCAGTAACGATTTATCGCGAAATTGGAAGATTGTGTTGTGATAGTGCCTCTATTCTTTTGCTGCGGAGTTTCATGCATGCGTTGAGAGCAGTTGTAAATGTGTGGTGGAGTTTCTTGGTTATGTTTCGCTTATTCTCCATGCTAATAAACATCTATATGCGGTCAAACTGGTTTGTTGATAATTATAAGACTTGCTTTTATAAGAGATAAAGCTTATAATCAGCACTGTTAAAAGAAACTTTAGAGGTGTAAACCGTAAATAAAAAACAAAGAATAATATGCATAGTGAAGATGTAGCACTTCCCAATAAAAAAATCAGGATAAGGTTGGGATTTGTGGATTTTTGGGGAGGATTTGAGCCGGAAAATCACGATATATGTTTGGTGTTGAAAGCGAAGTATGATATTGTGATTGATAACGATAATCCAGAAATTTTGTTTTTTTCCTGCTTTGGTTATAAGCATTTGAATTACCGAAATGTTATAAAGGTGTTTTATACAGGTGAATGTGTGGTTCCCAATTATAATCTTTGTGACTATTCTATATCTGGAAGCCGTGAATCCATGGGTGGGCGAAATTTATACCTCCCTATTGCAGTAAGATATCAAGGTGAAACGATACCTCCGGTGACACAGGCGCTTGCAAAACGCAATTTTTGTAACTTTATCTATTCTCAGGATTACCACGGCAGCGGGGCAATATACCGAAAAATAGTTTGTCAGGAATTAATGAAATATCGAAAGGTGGATTGTCCCGGAAAAGTCCTTCACAATATGGATGTGAATGAATTGTCTGTTCGTATGGCATCTGATTGGCGTGCGTCTAAAATACAGTTTTTAAGTAAGTATAAATTCACTATAGCTTTTGAGAATTCTAACCGAGATGGATATATAACCGAAAAACTGCTTGATTCATTTCTTGCCGGCTCTGTGCCTATTTATTGGGGAAGTGAAGGTAATGTAGCTCCCTTTAATAAGGATTGCATGATATGTGCCAATGATTATTCCGATATACAGTCACTGATTTCTCGAATCCGTGAAGTTGATCAGGATGATGAGCTTTACCTGAGTATATGCAGAGCCAATCCAATGAGAACGGGAGAACTACCGCCATATCAAAAACAACTTTCTGATTTTCTTGATGAAATTTTCCAGAAAGGAACAATATTGTCTGACAGAGAACTTCTTTCTTTTGATCCAGCTCTTATGCTGATGAAGAGTAAATTTGTCCGTGCCGCTATCAGAGCTGATGATTGGTTGAACTCTCACAGCTCTATAAAGAATTTTTTACAACATTTTTTAGGTAAAGTGTGATTTAGTGTTCGTGTTTCTACTTCTTCTTGAGCCGGTACACGTAGTACTGGGCAATAGGCCAACCGATGATGAGTCCGGTCAGCGTACCGGGCCAGGGGAAGGTGTCTTTGACCATGCCGCCAATGGCGGTACCGATGGCGGTGACAAGGATGATGACCTGTGTCACAATAGACCAGTGGCATAGGACGCGCAGCATGCGATTGGTGACCACGCGCTGCTCGGCTTCTCGTTCCTTGAGAAGTTGTGCCCATAAGCTGCGGGGGATGCTTATCATTTCTTCGTCAGTATTTTTCTTCATGTGCGTGGAAAGAATCACCTCCGGCAGAATGCACTCTGCCGGAGGTTAGGAATGTTATCTATCGTTTGTCCTGCATGTGGGGTCAGGAAGCCTGTTCTTTGACCTGTTCGGTGGCAACGGGTGTTTCTGATGCTGCTTTGAACCTCTCGAACACGCCGCGCGGGTCTTCCGGTGTCTCGCGAAGGGCATCGAAAATGCGGTC
>JAZNLU010000050.1:0-4989 GCA_045579245.1 Akkermansia sp. | reverse complement strand
AAACTGGCAGCGATACAAAGGAAGGCAGAAAAGCTGGATGGATGGGTAAGACGCAAGCTGAGAGTAATCAAACTCAAACAGAGCAAACGCGTCTACACCATAGCCTGCTTCCTGCGAGATGAAGGGGTCAGAGAAGACCATGCCTTTATGGTAGCAGGGTCAGGGAAAGGGTGGTGGCGACTATCCAAGACGAGGGAGAGCCACCGAGCCATGGGAAAAGAGTGGTTCAGGAAACAGGGGTTAGTCTCATTGCAGAGCGTAGTCTGTAAAGGTTAGGAAATAAAAGGCACGTACGGTGGTGTGTGAGGGGGCGAAAGCCCCCTACACGATTGCGATTAACGTGATATATGCGCACTGTGGTGAAAGTCTTTGCGAAACCGCGTTGAGACAGCAACCCAGACCTGAAGAAAAACGCAGAGTACAAAAACTCAGATAGTGTCAATCGTTATTTGCGTGGCTTTGACACAATCTTCCAATTGTTGCACCGTGCGGGCACCGATGAGGACGGAGGTAATCTCCGGCTTGTTCAACAGCCATGAGAGCGCATATTGAGTCAGCGGGACACCTGCTTCAAATGCAATTTTGTTTAGCCTTGCTACCTCATCGGCGGTGGTGTGTACTTTATCGGCATCCAGGAAGGCGGAGTCAGAGCGCGCAGCGCGGGAATCTGCGGGCAAACTACCGCTCAGGTACTTGCCGGTGAGTTGCCCCTGAGCCAGCGGAGAAAAGACGATTGCTCCGGCCTTTTGTTCCGCCGTGGCGGGTAAGATTCCTTTTTCCGCTTCTCTGTCCAGCAAGTTGTAACGGAACTGGTGCAGCAGACAGGGTATCCCTGCTTCTTTCAGCAGGGTACAGGCTCGGTGGAACTGCCGCGGCGGGTACTTGGAGAGCCCGATGTAGAGCGCCCTGCCGCTGCGCACTATCTGCTCCAGCGCACCCACTGTCTCCTCTATGGGCGTTTCCGGGTCAGGTCTGTGGTGGTAGAACACATCCACATAATCCAGCTTCAAGCGGCGCAGAGATTGATCCAGCCCGGCGATGAGGTGCTTTTTGGAACCCCAGTCACCGTATGGTCCCGGCCACATGAGATGTCCGGCCTTGGTTGCGATAAACATTTCATCCCGATGCCCGGCAAACTCTTTCTGCAACAGCTCTCCGAAGAGACGTTCCGCCGCACCGGGCGGTGGTCCGTAGTTATCTGCCAAATCAAAGTGGCATATACCCAGTTCCAGCGCGCGTCCTATAAGGTCGCAGCAGCGTTCCCGGGAATCAGCAGCACCGAAATTGTGCCAGAGCCCCAGAGAGATTTCCGGCAGGAGTACACCGCTGTCACCACAGCGGCGGTATTTCATGGTTGTAGCAGTCATATGCAGTTACATGTGCAGACCCCGCCCGCTGCCAGCCTGTTCAAACGGGAAGCGGACGAAGTCACACATATTCTTAGTGCTTGTATGCTTCTGCGGGGATTGCGGTCGGGGTGTGAGCCCCGTGCCCTTTCTTCCATTCGATTTTGATTTTGCCGGGAGCGGTGTTACCCTGTACTACCGTCAGCCTAATCTCATGCAGTCCCGCTTTCAGCGGTACGCCGCGCACCGCCTGGGCAGACACAGCCTCAGACGTGATTTCCTCCGCATTCGGCACGGAGGTAGAGGTAGCCGTGCTGCCGGGAGTGTAATTGAAGTCTGCATCCACCAGCGGGAAACGGTGCATGCGCAGGAACGCTTTGCTTCCCGGTACATTATCAAGAGTGATGTAGAATTGCCAGTGGTTGCCGTCCTGCGGTACATGTACATAACCTCGGAATTCGGTGATGCTGCCGGCGGGCAGTGTCTCCGCCGCCGGGTCGCTCACGATGACGGTTTGCGCTTCTGCCGCCCCGGGGAGGGTATCAAACTCCGGCACCCAGGCGCAGGATGCCTGTACACGGCGCATTTGGAGTCCGGCTGCTGCTGCTGCATTTTCATTGCAGGGAATCAGCAGCTTATCATAACAACGCCCGCCGGAGATACCGTTGTTGCGGCGTCCGGCTGAACGGTCATGAGCATAGCCGAACGCTCGGCGATTGTACAGCACAGCAGTGCGGAGCTGTTCCTGCATTTCGGGCATATCAGCAGCCAGATTAGCCGTTTCCGCAGGGTCTGCCTGGGTATCATAAATTTCAAAATCCTCATGCCCGGTTTTGATACCGGTGCGGATAGCTTTCAGGAAACGCCCGTCCTTGGCACGGAAATAGATAACCTGCTGTTCTCCTCGCGGGCGGTTCCGTTTGTTGGCGGCATAGTCATCGTAGAATGCCATGCCACCGCCGAAATTGTATTCAGTGTAAATGGTACCGAACGTCTGCTTATCAGCTTCTCCTCTCAGCAGCGGGAGCAGAGAAACACCCGTGCTGCGCATCGGCACCGGCACTCCCGCCATCTCGGCAAAGGTTGCCATCCAGTCATGGAACTGACTCGGGAAACTAGTACTGCCGCTTTTTATAATACCCGGTCCCCACACCACACAGGGCACGCGCAGTCCGCCGTCCCATGTGTCACGCTTGATTCCGTTAAACGGCCCATAGCTGCGGAAGAACGCCGGATTTTGGGCCGGTGCGGGGTGTCCGGCAAATCCGCCCACGGCTCCGGGTTCATTGTGCGGACCGTTATCGCTGGTGAATACAATGAATGTGTTTTGGTCAATCTTCAAATCGCGGCACAGTTGCAGTAAATCCCCCATGGCATCGTCAATGCGTGTCACCATCGTGGCATGACGCTGCGCGGAGCTGATAGCTTGCCCTGCACGTTCACCGAAACGCTCACGCGCATATTCCTCCCACTGCGGATTGTTCACATAGGCGGGGTGAATAAAGCTGTCCCACGCGCCGGAGGATGCTGTGTTAATCATGTTGCCGGGAGTCCCCAGCCACTGCACACCGCCACTGAGACCGCCCCCGGCGGGATACGGTCCGGAGGGTACGCCCAGGCGCGCGTGCGGTGCCGTCAGCGTGAGTGCCAGAAAGAAAGGTTGCTCCGGCTTTGCCGAGCGGTGATCCACAATCCACTTTTTGGCACGTGCGGTGAATAAATCCGTGGTATAGCAGTTGTCCAGTGCATCTGTCAGCATGGTTTCATTTTCCCAGACCGCATTGCGGTGCGTATCCGGGTCTGCATTACTCTCTTCTTTGGGGTAGTGGCGGTGTCCTGCCAAGTGATTGTGGTAACCGAAGAAGAAATCAAAGCCGCGCTTGGCAGGCCATGCGGCGGCAGTTTCCGGCGTGCCGCCGCTTTCGTTGCCGCCGCCGATTCCCCATTTACCCACCAGGGCTGTGGCATACCCGGCACCTTTCAGCACAGATGCCAGAGTGTGGGAGTTCTCCAGCGCAGCGTCGAAATTGTTGTTGCGGATAACCTCTGTCACTCCCTGATGCATGCCCCCGAATAGAGAGGCGCGCGCCGGCGCGCACACCGGAGCTGCCGTGTAATGCCGCTGCATCACCAGCCCTGTCTGCGCCATTTCCGCCAGACGTGGCATCTCAATACGCGGCGTTCTCTCCAGCTTGGGTGTGCCGCGCAGTAGATTCATATCTCCCCATCCCAAATCATCCACCAGAACCAGAATGATATTCGGCTGTGCTCCTGCTGCCACTGTGCCCGCACAGGCAAGAACCGTGCAGAGTTTAGCCAGAATTTTTCTCATACTCATCGCCTCTCCATTTTATCAGATATAGCACTTCATTCAAGATATTTTTCAGTTGCATTACTTGTCTTTCGGATACAGAAAAATGTACCTTCCCTTTCCCCATACAAAAACGCTGCCACCCCATGAGAGGCGGCAGCGTTTGAAATTAATTCAGCTGCGGGCAAGTTTTACTTGCGGCGGCTTGTCACGCCATAGCTTCAGCGACGACGACGACGGGCAGCAAGCCCGGCCAGAGCCAGCAGGCTCAGTGTTGCTGAGGTGGGTTCAGGCACTGCCCCACCGCTGATAATGATAGAGCTGCCGCCGGCTGAAGATACGGAGACTTCTTTCATCACCGTCCCATCCTCATTGCTCAGCACGTACGTGGCTTCCTCTAACCCACTGACTGCGGAACTGCCGCGAAATAAATCCAATGTAATTCCTGTCGGATTTTCCATGACAGAATCATCCACCTTGAGAACAATCTGCACATTCTCAAGTGTCACCTGATTACCATTCGTATTGATGTATGCATCAGGCGAAAAAGTAACGGTTCCGCCGAGGAGCGTCAGAGCACCATTGACATTGGCATTCTGACCTAATACATTGATCGTTCCGGTATCAGTCATCAGAATGTTCTGCGTTGAGCCGCCCTCATACAAATTAATAACACCGCTCCCACTCACGTAGCAAGACATGAAAACGCCACCATAATTATCTAAGATACCCCCCTTTACTGTCAAAGTGTAGTTTGCCGGGTTGCGGAGAGCATCTTCTGCGGCAATAGCCGGTTCAATGGGATCTGCCCCGAGGGAATCAGTTTCTGCCAATGCGGTACCCGCACCAACGGTTCCCATGAGCAGGGAGATAACTAAAGCGGAAGCATAGTGTGTTTTCATGATCGTAAGTTGTCCGAGTGTGCATAATATATTACATTTGAAATGCGATGTCCAGTCATTTGATTATAAATTATTGAAAAAGTGCTGATAAAAAAGAAAAATGAGATATGGTAAAAGAAGTTGCATTTTTTATTTACTGAACAACTCGTTTACATTAAAATACGCGTTGGTATAATTAAAAATTAAAAACTGAAACTCGTCACAAAGAGGAATTGCGATTACATAACTTGTTTATTTGCAGTTTAATAAATAAACTAAAACACGTACTTGCACAAACAAGCTATGCAAGCACACAAACAGTTTGACAGAATTTTGGAGATATGCAAGTCTTTTTCTCCGGGCTTTTTGAATGCTCACGGAAACTTGCAGCATTGCGGACGAAAGCCTCTTTGCGCTGATGTCGAAATCATTGCTCTTTCGCTTTTCCAGG
>JAZNLU010000049.1:0-30769 GCA_045579245.1 Akkermansia sp. | reverse complement strand
TTCCGGATAAGGACAGGGAGACAGAGCTGCCAATCCCCCCGGAGTGGCAGCCGCGGGATTTTGTGAAAATCGAGTGCCATCCGAATGCCGATGAGCCTCTCTGCGTAACTGACGGCATCGTGATTACAGGGGGAGCCCGCGCGTTGTCTGCTCTTGCGGAGCAATTGCAGGCCCACACCTGCTGCGTCTCAATCGGGTAAACGCAAGTGACCATCACATTGGCTCACATTTTAGAACCTTCTGCACACTTTCAAGCCATTATTGCTTGCCCCAAATGAATAAGCCCCGGCATCCGTCAATCGCTCGCAACGGTCAAGGGAGAAGAAGCCCCGGAATTGCTCCATGCAAAAAGGCACCCGAAATGGGTGCCTTTTTGCATGGAGCATAGGGAACTCGAATCCCTGACCTGTTGCGTGCGATGCAACCGCTCTACCAACTGAGCTAATGCCCCGTGTGTGGTGTTGCGGGGGCATTTTACTCGCATCCGGGGGGAGGTGCAAGCTTTATTTGTGCTTTTTTGTGTCGTAATGCGGAGGGAGGGGCGGTTCTGCGTTGTTTCGCGTGGGTTATACGCTGCGCTCCATGATGATGAGCATTTCTTCCCACGATTCGCCGGGGATGGAGGGGGCGTTGCCGAGGTGGCAGCTGAGTACTTTCCAGCCTTGGCGGGCGTAGGTGTTGAGGGTGTGTGCCAAGGTGTCGGCATCGATGCGCCCACCAAAGTGTTGGTCGTTACGATCCAGTACTTTGTATTCCTTACCAGCGGCGGTTTTCTGGCTGTTGACGCTTGGAGTGGGTGCTGCGGATGGCGATGTCGGCTTGATGTGGGGGATTGGGGCTGCTGCGGCGGTTTTGGCGGGTGTTGTTTTCTGCAGCGGTTTTCCTGTTGCGGCTCTATTCCATTTGAGCAGGGATTCTTCCGGGGTTTTCAGTCGGGGCTTGCGACTGGCGGCGCAGGCTTCGGCGACTGTCAGTGTCTGGCGAGTCTGTGCATTTGCCAGCAAGTGACCATCGGTAATTCCCGGCATGGCCAGGATGGTGCGCAGGGGGACGTGTTTCCGACTCCAGGTATTACTGTTTGCATCCAGTAGGTAATAGGTGCTCATTGTTGCGATGGTGTGTGATGAAACCAGCGGTATTATGCCCCTTCTCCCGCGCGTGCGCAATCTATCTCTACAACAATTATACCCTCGCTATGTGTGATGTCGTCATGCGTGGGCGAAAGATTCATCATACGGCCATGCTAAGCTGCCTCAGTACATGAAATGCCGTTTTTGTCGGGCAGGGCTGTGGCTCATTCACGATGGCCGCGCATTTTTGGCTTGGCGGGAGACGGGGTTACGCGTATAATGTTGATGTGATGGTGAGCCGGGTGATACGCTTTTATGCAGATGGGTTCCGGAGCATGACTCTGGGGCGCACGCTGTGGTGTATTATTCTGATTAAGCTCTTTATCATGTTTGCGGTGCTGAAGGTGTTTTTCTTTCCTGCCTATCTGCAGGGGGATGAGCAGGAGAAGCAGCAGCGGGTTTCCGCTGAGCTGACGGAACGCATCGCGCCCTGAACCAATAACGTCATTTTTTACGATGGAGCCTATCGATTCTTCGCTTGTAGATTGGTCGCGCGCGCAGTTTGCGCTCACGGCGATGTACCATTGGCTGTTTGTGCCGCTCACACTGGGGCTTGGTGTGGTGATGGCGATTATGGAAACGCTGTATGTGCGGACGGGGCGGGAGTTCTGGAAGCGCACGGCGCGGTTTTGGATGAAGCTTTTCGGTATCAACTTTGCCATGGGGGTTGCCACGGGTATCATCCTGGAGTTCGAGTTCGGTACGAATTGGAGTAATTACAGCTGGTTTGTGGGGGATATTTTCGGCGCGCCGCTGGCCATAGAGGGGATTCTGGCTTTCTTCATGGAGTCCACCTTTATCGCGGTGATGTATTTTGGCTGGAACAAGGTGAGCAGGCGGGCGCATCTGGCCTCTACCTGGCTCACCATCATCGGCGCAACCCTTTCAGCGTGGTGGATTCTGGTGGCAAACGCCTGGATGCAGCACCCGGTGGGTATGGAGTTCAACCCGGATACAGTGCGCAATGAGATGTTGGATTTTGCGGCGGTGGCATTCTCCCCCGTGGCGGTGGTGAAGTTCTGCCACACGGTCACGTCATCTTGGGTGCTGGGGGCGGTGTTTGTGGTGGGTGTAAGCTGTTGGTATCTGCTGCGGGGGCAGCATCGGGAGTTTGCTCTGAGCAGCATCCGTGTGGCTGCGTGGTTCGGGTTGGCAGCCTCCCTGCTGACCGCGCACACCGGGCATCTGAGCGGGCGTGATATTGCGCTGTATCAGCCCATGAAACTGGCGGCGGCAGAAGGTTTATACGAGGGTGGAACGGAGCAGGGGCTGGTTCTGGGCGGTATCCTGCGCCCGGGGGCAGACTGGGCAGGCGGTACAGATGATGATCGTTTTCTGCTGAAGGTGGAGATTCCGTATGCTCTCTCCTATCTGGCAACGCATGATTTGCAGGGCTATGTGCCCGGTATCCGTAATCTTCTGGAGGGTGGCTACAAGCTGCCGGACGGCAGCGTGGCGCTCTCTGCGGAGGAGATGATGAAGCGCGGGCGCGTGGCCATTGATGCGCTGGCGGTGTACCGCTCCACGAAAAACCCGGAGGAAAAAGCGGCTGCTCTCACCACGCTGCGTCAGAATTTTACGTGGTTCGGCTATGGGTATCTGAAGAGCCCGAGAGAGCTGGTACCCCCGGTGCCGCTGACTTTCTACAGCTTCCGCATCATGGTGATGTTGGGGGGCTATTTCATCGTGCTGTTTGCCGGGCTGCTGCTACTGGGGCAGCGGGTGACGCGTTGGAAGTTGCTGCAGCTGGCGGTGGTGCTGACTATTCCTCTGGCATGGCTGGCAAGTCAGGCCGGTTGGGTGGTGGCGGAAGTCGGGCGTCAGCCATGGTCCATTCAGGGACTGCTGCCGAATGTAGCTGCTATCTCGCGGCTTGACACCGGCTCCGTGCAGACAACCTTCTTTATCTTTCTGGTGCTCTTTACGCTCCTGCTGGTGGCGGAGCTGAGCATCATGGGCAAAGCCATAGCCGCCGGACCTGAACCTGAATCAAACTGACCATGAACGACATAAGTTTTTATCAAGAGTATTGGTGGTTTCTTATCTCCCTGCTGGGGGCGCTGCTGGTGTTTCTGATGTTCGTGCAGGGCGGGCAGTCGCTGATATGGACGCTTGGGCGCACGGAGGAACAGCGGCGTATGCTGCTGCTGGCTACCGGGCGTAAGTGGGAACTGACCTTTACCACACTGGTGACTTTCGGCGGCGCTTTCTTTGCTTCCTTTCCCCTGTTTTACAGCACCAGTTTCGGCGGTGCGTATTGGGTGTGGGTACTCATCCTGCTCTGTTTTGTAGTGCAGGCAGTTTCCTATGAGTTTCAGCTGAAGCGCGGGAATGTGCTGGGGACAACCACCTACCGCATCTTCCTGCTGCTCAACGGTATTTTAGGACCGCTGCTCATCGGTACGGCTGTGGGCACCTTCTTCACCGGGGCGGAATTTGTGGTAAACAAAGCCGCCGTGGCAAACCCCGCCATGCCGGTTATCTCCTACTGGGCAAGCTCCTGGCATGGGCTGGAGGCGGCGCTTGTGCCGCAGAACCTCATGCTGGGCATGAGCGTGCTGCTGCTGACCCGCGTGCTGGCGTGCCTGTATTTTGCCGGAAACATAGCGGATGAGAGCCTGCGGGAAAACTGCCGCAGACGGCTGCTCATGGAGAGCGGATTCTTCCTGCTGTTTTTCCTCACATGGCTGGTGCGCTGGCTTCTTTCCACAGGCTTTGCGTATATGCCGGACAGTGGGTTGGTGTATCTCTCCCCGTACAAGTACCTGAATAATCTGCTGGAAATGCCGGGCGTGCTGGCTCTGCTGGCTGTTGGGGTTCTGCTGGTGCTCGGAGGCATGGCAGGCGGTTTGCTTGGAAAAAGACGGGCTTTTTGGAGCGCGGGTGCAGGAACTGTGTTGACGGTGTTGGCTTTGCTGCTCTGTGCCGGCTGGAACAACACCGCCTATTACCCCTCCGTGGCATCGCTTCAAAGCTCACTCACCATCGCTAACAGCAGCTCCGGTATCTTTACCCTCAGGACGATGAGTATCGTATCCCTCATTATCCCCTTTGTACTGGCCTACATTACCTGGGCATGGCGTGCGCTGGACAAAGCCCCCATCACCCCGCAGGAGGTGAGTGAGGAACACTAAAGGTGATAATGCGTTTTGATACTGCTATAACACTAAGAAGGAGCGAGCATCACCTATAATCGAATACGCTGTATGCGTTCGTTTTTACGGATGAGGTTCCCACTCGCCGTCTTTCTGGATATCTTCGTACATTTCACGCGCTTTTTCGCGCAAGTCCAAAGCTGCCATGCGGATGTATTTGTCAGCTCGCTCCGTGTTAGCCGGGAGATTAGAGCCGCCTTTGGCGGTGATGTAGGCCATGTAGATATAAGCTTCCGGGTATCCCATGGCGGCAGCTTCCTGCAGGAGCGTGATAGCTTTATCGGCATCTGCCGGAACGCCCAGACCTTTGAAATGGGCATAGGCAAACAGGACAACAGCGTAGGGGTAGCCGGCATTGGCTGCACCGCGGATAAGCAGGATGCCTCGTTCGGTGTCTGTTTGTGTTCCGATTCCTTTCAATAGCATGTAGCCTTGGGCAGCGCCGCAGGGAGCATGCCCTCTGGCGGCTCCCTGTGCAAAATGGCGGTAGGCGCGTTCGGCATCCTGACCAATCCCGTAATCTCCTGCAAAATAAGCATTGCCCAGCCAGAAGTTGGCGGTGGGTGAATTAAGCATGGCTGCAAGACGAATCAGGTGGCGCCCTGTTTTGTCATCCGGCACGATACCGGCTTCTTTCAGAAGAGGATTTGAGGAGTTTAATTCACAGAGTGCGCCGCCCAGTGTCCACATGGCTTCGGCATGATGGCGCTTGATGGCCTGCTGCAGCAGTTCATAGCTTTGTTTTGGCTTTACTTTGGAGCAAACAGCGGATAGTGCGTAGAGGGCATCCGGGCTGCCCTTGACTGCGGCTTCCTGCATGGCAGCAATCTGTTCTCTGGTGGTGGGATTCAGCATGGCCAGATAGTACAGGACGTGGTAATTGCCGCGTTTGGCTTCTGCCTGTACTTCCGGGAGGGTGGAATCCTCGTACTGCTTGAGTCTGCCCGAGAATTGAAGCCAGCGGAAACGGGGAAGGAATCCACCGCGTTTGCATGCCTCCATGAGGTTTTTCTCAGCACCGGCTTCATCTTTCCGCGTGCCGATTCCGCTGCGCTGGCAGTTGTAGCGGTATACGGCTGCGAGGTCAAATCCGGCATCCGCCGCTTTTGCCAGCATGTTATAGGCTTCTTTCACCTCGGGAGCTTGTTCTTTACTGTGTTGGATGCTGCGCAGTCTGGCATCTGCCACATAGGTGATGGCGGCGACGTTCCCTTCTTTCGCTGCTTTTTCCATCCATGGGATGAGGGCAAACTCATCGTTTGTAGCAGAAAGGACAGCAGATATGGCCGGGCAGTAGTCATCCTGATTGAGTTTTACCTGTTCATCCAACCGTTCCTTGAATGTCCTATAAGCCTCCGGGTGGGCAGCAGGTCCAACATCCGTCGAACGCTCTGCATCCGGGGTGAATTCAAGCTGAGCCTGTTGCTCCGGTTCTGCCGGTGCGGGGGTGACTTCTTCTTCTGCCGGTTCCGTAGTTGGCTCAGATTCCGGAATTGTTGCCGGTTCCGGCGCTGCCACTGCTTTATTGGCGGCAGGCAAAAACGAGCGGATACCGGAAATGACGGCATCATGCTGAGCGGCTGCATTAACCGGAAGAACCAGAAGAGGAATCAGAAAACGGGATGAAACATTCATATGAGGAATACCCTGTCATTTTACTGGATGAGCATTATTTCGCAAGTACAATTCGTGTCTTTTTGTCGCTCTTACGCGCTTGCTGTCTCTCTTCCTCTTGTCCGAGCTGCATAATTGTTGGTTTTGTTCGATTGACAGAGGGATGCGTTTCTGGGTATAAACACCATCGCACCATGCGTGCGCATCTACACCTGGAATCACCCGGACGATATGAAAATACATTTACCAAGAAAATTACGGACTGCTCTGCTTGCCGTTGTATCCGCTGCTACAGCCATGGGGGCAACTGTTCCCTATACCGGTACCATTTATACATGGGAGGGTACGAGCAATAGTTTCCATCAGGGATCATTCTATGCAACCACCCAGAACGAGGATGGGAGTTTTACCACCCGGGAGGAACCAACGGGGAACTGGAACCAAGATTTCTGTGCTGTTACAGCCGCCGGCGGAAATGATACAACGCTTGCCACGGCCAATACGCTTCGTTTTGCGGAAGGCGCTACTTTCTCCACCATCAACTACTCTTTTACACCACTGACTGTGGGTGGATTCATCATTGAATCCGATACGGCGGTGCGGCAGATGTCCGGCGGCAATCGCGTGATTCGCTTCGGTAATTCCTCGGATGTGGCGGCCTACTCGACCATCCATTCGGATTTCACGCTCTCCGGGGGTACTTCCACCACCTATCTGCGCGGCACGCAGCAATGGGAAGTTGCGGAGGGAAAAACCTTTACGCTGGTGTCTCCCGCTCAGGTAGAAAAGTCCTTGACCCTGACGGGGGAGGGTACGGTGAGCTTCACGAATGTCCTGACGATTAACGCCGATGCATCTGCTACACTTTCCGATACGGGAACGCTGCAAATTGCCAATGCAATCGTGAACAATGGTACGCTGAATCTTGCCGGCTCTATTGATTTGCAGGGCTTTACCAATATTCCTGCCGTCACAGCACCTGCTGCGGGGACAAATGGTTTTGCCACCCGGGCCGGATTCAATGTGGCGGTGGTGAGCGGCAGCGGGTCTGTGACGGGTGCAGATTCTGTTGAGTGGAAGGTGCAGGGTGATGCGCTGGCGGCATCCTCTTACACTTATACAAACGGAGAATTGCAGGTACAGGCAAGTCCCACGACTATCTATTATGTTCAGGCGGATAATTCTGTGGTTGAGCGGAGCGATACCTCTCTGCCCACCGCAAGCGGATTTGTGGTCACCTCTGCGGGCAATACGCTGACGCTGAAAGATGTAGACAGCCATGACATGTACAATGGTATTTCTTTTGCCTCCACGGGTACCAATACGCTGGTGATTGACAGCGGCAGCAGCCTGAGCGGCGCGGATCTCTCCCGCACGGGCGGCACGCTGAATGCTACCGTGAATGGTACACTCACCATCATCGGCACGGCGGTGCGGGTGAACGGTACCATGACTATCGGTGCCGGCGGTGAGCTTTTGCTGCAGGCGGGGGATGCTCTGGGGTATCAGGGCGGCGGGGATTTCACCGCCTCTATCACGATGCAGGGAACGGAGGCAGCCCCGACTCTGCTTGGAATTTCCATGCGCCAGACGATGAGCACGCCTCTGGTGCTGAATGGCTATGCTTCCGTTGTCAACGCAGCGGATGCCGTCACCTCAGGTGACCAGATTGCCGGGCTGGAGGCATACGGTTATTCCATCACCGCCACAGGCAAAGAAAATAAGATTGATACACGATTGCTGGGACGCGGTGGCAGTAATGTGGAAATCAACGTGAGTGGGAGTGAGGATGAGTTGCTCATTTCCGGAACCATGGCGCCGCGTGCCGGGCAGACGGATTCCAACTACATCAAAACCGGTGAGGGAACGCTGGAACTGAGCAATACGGAAAATGTGCTCAGCCGACTCTATGCGCACAGAAACGGCACAACGCTCATCAGCGGCCAGACCGTCATGCAGCAGGGCTTCTCCCTGGAAAACGGTACGCTGCGGGTTGCAGAGAACGGAGAGCTGACCTCTTCCGTGGGCGTCACGACTGTCGGGAATCTTGTGGTGGACGGTTTGCTGACGCTTGCCGGCGGGGCTTCCGATTTGGCTCAACTGAGCGGCAGCGGTGTGCTGGATGCCTCCGGCAATGAGGTGCGTATTCAGAACTCGGCAGAGGTAGGGGCAATCCTTGCGGATTCTGTGACCATGACCGGGGCAGATGGTGCACGCAGCCTGACGCTTGACTCAGTGGACATGAATTCGGCAATAGGTACATTGTCCGGGGTGGAGACGCTGACGCTCGGCCCGTCTGCCTCTCTGTTTGTTACGGATTCGTTGACGGTGAATCAGATTGAGCTGAAGGTGGCTTCGCTCACTCCGCTGCTGACTGTCGGAACACTCAATGCCGCCTCCGGCTCTCAGGTAGGCATCAACGCCGTTGCGGAGGATGCCGTGCTGCTGGGGATGAGGAATGGAGATACACGCACGCTGGCTACGATAAATGCAAATAATGCCAATTTAGTGCTCTCGGTCAACGGTGCGGATTCCTATGAGCTCACCAATGATTCCGGCTACACATTTACCTATGCGCTGCAGGAAAACGGCACCCAAGGGGTGGATGTTGTCCTGACGGCTTCACGCAATGCGCTTGGTTGGATAGGCGAGCCCGGGGATATCTGGTCAGATAATTCTGCGGACGAGTGGGCGGGAACGCCTCCTTCCGCCACGTCTGCTGCACGCTTTTTTGGTGACGGTACCGGGATTGTTCAGGTGGATGAGACCGGGGTCAGGGCGCAGCAGGTGCTGGTATCTGCGGATGCCCCTACCGATGCCTACACATTCCGCGGCGGTGCTGTCAGGACTGCCGTTCTTGCCGTCAGTGAGGGCTCTCTGACCATTGACAATGCGGTAGAAGTGCGGCAGGATACCGGCTTTGCCGGGGATTCCGGATTGGTGGTAGTGGGTGACAATGGCTCGCTGAGCATCACTGCCGGGGGCAGCCTGTTGGCTGAGTCAGAATTGCAGGTGCAGGGCAGCGGAAGTCTTTCCAATGCCGGGACGCTGACGGCGGCTGTTCTGAATGCCCCTGATACGGTCGTGAGCAATTCCGGCACGCTCACAGTGGCCTCCGGTGATATTTCCGGTTTGTCCGGCGGCAAGCTGGTGATTGATGATGTGGCATCTGCCACGGCCGGGACGCTCACCCTGCAATCGGATATTTCTCTTGAAGCCCTGTCCGGCAGCGGTGTACTGGATGCCGGGGAACACTCGGTAATACTGGGCTCTGCTTCCGGTTCAGTCGGGGTCAAGGCTTCAGAACTCACCTTGCTTTCCGGCGGCGCGAGCCTGGGAGCGGTGCAGGTGGAGCAGCTTGTGCTGGGGGGAGATATTGCACTCAGTACAGCAGCGGCACCGCTGAGTGTGACTTCCATGGAGTCGGGCACTCTGTCGGTGACGGAAGAAGTCATCAGCACCATTCCCACAACGGCTGACGGAGGGTATGTGCTCGGGGATTATCTGCTGTTGCAGGGGGCAGGCTCCAGCGTGGTGTTTGATGAGCAGTCCCGCCTGCAGGCGGTGCGCCGTGTCGGGCTGACCGCAGGGGCTGTGACGGAAAATCAGACACTCCTGCTCCGTATTCAGGATTCTCCCGCCCCCATGACCTGGAACACGCAGGACGGTAACCGTGTAACGAGCAACGGCTATGTTGTCCCGGAAGGTGCAGGTCTCTACAAAGCCCTGGATTATGTAGAACGTATCGAAATCCCCGATACTTTGTCGCTTAACCTTTCAGAGTCAGCGGTGGGCGATGCCGTAGCCGGCAATGCCACAGCCCCGGCAGCAGGGATTTTCCTGCGAAACGTGCAGGGCGGCGGGCAGCTCTCACTTGTCGGCAACGACGCGGAGCGCGATGCGGCAACGCTGATTAATACGGCTGAGATTACCACGCCTGTACGGATAAGCGCCGATGGTCTGCGTCTGAACGCAGGACTGCCGGATGCCGCTGCGGGAATTCTGCCGGATGACCACAGCCGTACACCGATTGTTTTGCGTGAACTCCGCTTGCAGAATGGTGCTCAGTTCAGCGTGACACCCGGCCAGAGCGTGGAGATTAGGACGCTGATGGGTGAGGCGGGGACCCGTTTGCAGGGCGATATGACGCTGAGCGGCACGGGAAGTGCTTACCGAGGGGATTACCAAAACACACAGCTGCACGCCCTGCCCGGAAGCTCTCAGTTACTTGTGCCGGGGCAGGGGCTGAGTCTGCGCACGCAGCAGACGGATACCACGCTGGATTTTGCCGGAGAGGATGCGGTCATGGAGCAACTTGTCACCTATCGCTCCCGTATCACTCTGCTGAATACGGACAGTGATTCAGACGACAGGATACAGCAGCACCGACTCTCATTCAGAGAGGCTTCCTCCACAGAGCATGCGGAACTGACGTTCTCTCTCGGCGCAGCCGAAAGTGCTGCATCGCTGGGGCGCAGCACGATTCCCGTGATTATGTCCGGGCCGATTAGCCTGAGCGATTCCGTGGTGAACGTCAACATGGTGCAGGCTACTGACAGTCAGGTCAATTATCTTCCTGTGAATACAGATGCCACGGAGGATTTGGTGCTGGCTCAGCTGGTAGAGGGCGGCAGCGTGTCAGGCAACAACAGGGTTGTATTGCAGGGGGATGCTCTTGTGCAGCCGCTGCTGGAAAAATACTACACCAATCCACGCCTGGAGTCAGATGGTTCCATTCGCGTTGACCGTGTGACCCGGTATTACAGCCGGTCTTTCCCGGGCGGCAATTCTTTGGAAAATCAGGGACTCAGGATGATGGATAACACCTTGTTGTATCTTAATCCTCAGGCATCCCCGGAGAAGTATCCGGATTTGTCTGCTCTGCTGGATGAGCTGGATAATGCCGTGACTTATGATAATTCCGGAGCTGCGCGCAGCACGGCGGCGGCTGTGACCGGTTCCTCTGCCGCGGCATTGAGCGCCGCTGTTGCCGGTGACATGGAACGCCAGCTGAGAACCCTGCGAAACCGCGTCAGCACCATGGAGATGTGCCCGGATTCCGGCAAGGACAGCATCCCGGAGTTGCCGGAATTCCATGCCTGGGTAAATGCGGAAGGTGACCACACAAGCCTGCACCGCAGCGGAGATACCCCGGGTTACGAGCTTTCGACCTGGGGGGGGACTGCAGGGCTTGCTGCGGATACCTCTCCCTGCCTGACGCTCGGACTGGCGTTCAGTTACATGCACGGGGATTTTGAGGCCAAATCAGTAGAAGCTTCGGATGGTAATTTGGATTTCTACTACATCAACGCCTTTGCCCGCTATTCTACGACTCATTGGTTACACTCTTTCGTGGCAAGCCTCGGCATAGTGGATGCTGAGCTGTCCCGCCGCCTGCCGCAGTTCAGTACAGAAGGTAAGACAGACGGCATGAGCTTTGGTTTCCTGTACGAACTGGCTTACCAAATCCCGATCAATGAGCAGCAGGATATCATGCTGCAACCTCTGGTGAACGTGGCATTCAGTCACTCTGCTCTGGATGGCTACAGCGAGACCGGGAGCGATGCAGGACTGCGTTTCGGGGATTCAGATGTCACGGCGGTTACCTTTGGCCTGGGCGGGCGCTTTGTCGGCTCTGCCGGGGAAAACCTGTACAACCGCAAATCCCGTGTGGAAGGCAGAATTCTGCTGAAGCTGCGTGCCGGGGATAGGGATGCCGCTGTTTCCTCCTCACTATTGGCGCTTCCTGCCGCCGGGGCTCATGTTCGCAGTGCGGAGCAGGGGGTAGTCGGCGTGGAACTGGGGGCAGGCATATCTGTACCCATCGGCGCAGAGTCAGGCTCGCTCTTCTTTGATGCCTCCTTTGAAATCTACTCCGATTATTCAGAGGTCAACGGTGTCGTTGGCTATCAACTTGACTTCTAAATAAGCCCGACGGCAATTTCATCCGCCACGAGTCGTCCGCTGCGTGTGAGCAGCAGGCGACCGTCGGCGGAGATGGCTGCCAGCCCTTCCTGCTTCAGCATATCAATAAAGACAGAGTCCTGCGGGCGCAGCATGGAGGCGGGCAGCCCTTCATCTGTCCGCAGTATCAGTCCCAGCAGCTCTGTGCGGCGTGTTTCCGGGCGAATCGTTTCTGCGGAGTACGGGGGCAGGCTGCCCTCATTCAGCACCCGGATATAGGCGGTTGTATCTCCGCTGTTCTGATAGCGCACACCGGCAACGCTGCCGACGGCTCCCGGTCCCAGGGCATAGTAATCCTCCCCACGCCAGCATGCCAGATTGTGCAGTGAGCGGCAGCCCGCCTGAGCATAATTGGAAATTTCATAATGACGGTAGCCGGCGGCGGTCAGCATATCGTCTGCCATTTCAAACATGGCGATATCCGTTTCCTCATCTCCCGCATCAGCCCCGAATTGTCGGTAGAAGGCGGTGTCTTCCTCATAGGAAAGATTGTAGGTGGAGATGTGGTCAGGCGCGAGCTCCAAGGCACGGTGCAGCGTGTGTGACCACTCACTCAAGGTCTGCCCCGGCAGGGAGAACATGAGGTCGATATTGATTTGCGGTATCCCGGCGCTGCGCAGCAGCTGAATATCTCTCACCACATCATCCGGGCTGTGGGTTCTGCCCAATAGATGCAGCAGGCGCGGCTCGAAGCTCTGCACGCCCAGCGATACGCGGGTGATTCCCAGCTCCCGCCAGTGGTTGACCTTTGCTGCCGTAAAGGTGGCGGGGTTGCTCTCAAAGCTCCATTCCTTCACCCGGGAGAAGTCCACCACCTCCCGCAAGCCCTGAATCATGTTGCCCAGGTGGGTGGGAGAAAGCATGCTGGGGGTTCCGCCGCCGAAATAGATGGTCTCCGGGGCATAGCCCGCGGGCAGGCGCAGGTGGGCTTCCCTCACCACGCCCTGCACAAAGCCGCGCATATCCGTGTCTGCCGGGGTGTGTTTGAAAAAGGCACAGTAGGGGCAGATGCGGTGGCAGAACGGTATGTGGACGTAGAGGTGTGCCATGCGGAAAAAAGCCGGGGAGTTGTTCGCTCCCCGGCCTGTTGTTTATCGAAACTTGTTGCTGAGTTCCCGCTCTTTACAGGTCGGCAGCGGCCGGCTTGTCCAGGAAGTACTTGGCATCAGCGTGGTTCTGCAGGTAGGAGGCAGCCACATCGATGGTCACCGGCCCCTGAATGGCCTTTTTCACGATGGAGGCCTTCTTCTCACCCCATGCCATGAGACGTACCTTCTTGGCAGCCATGATGGTGGCAACACCCATGGTAATGGCGGTGCAGGGCACATTCTCGAAGCCGCCGAAAGCGGGAGCTGCGTCGGTTTTGGTCAGGTCATCGAGCGTCACCTGGCGGGTGATGGTGGTGTCATCGGAGCCGGGTTCATTGAAGCCGATGTGACCGGTGCGGCCAATGCCGAGAATCTGCAGGTCAAGACCGCCGTTGGCCTTGATCTTATCCTCGTAAGCCTGGCAGTGGGCAGCAATCTCCTCCTGGGGCAGGGTGCCGCAGGGCAGGTTGATGTTCTCTGCCGGGATGTCGATGTGATTGAACAGATTGGTGTGCATGAAGTACCAGTAGGACTCCACGTGCTCGTGGGGCAGACCGGTGTATTCATCCAGATTGAAGGTCACTACATTCTTGAAAGAGAGACCCTCTTCCTTGTGCAGACGAATCAGCTCAGCATAGAAAGGAAGGGGGGTAGCACCCGTTGCCAGACCCAGAACGGCGTTCTTGCCCTCTGCGGCGCGGCTGCGAATCAGTTCTGCTACCTCGGCGGCCAGCTTCTTGGCGGCCTCTTCCTTCGTTTCAAAAACTTCGTATGTCATAGCACCGTTATTCTATACTTTCCTGTGCTAATTTCAACCCTAAAATAACGGATAGTTCCGTAATTTCGGAAAAATTAACTAATTTTTCATATTTTTTAGAAATTTTGCTTGCAATTTGTGTAGAAATATGGTTAACTCTGCCCGCACACAGCATCGCCGCTGTAGCTCAGGGGTAGAGCAACGCATTCGTAATGCGTGGGTCGTCAGTTCAAATCTGACCAGCGGCTTCCCCTTGGGGGGGGAGCAGATGCGAGCGTGCTTATGGACACAGTGCCTCCTTAGCTCAGTTGGTAGAGCAGCTGACTCTTAATCAGTTTGTCCGCGGTTCGAGTCCGCGAGGGGGTATCAGTCCGTGAGCAGCAGCGTGTGTAACAGAAAGCCTCCTTAGCTCAGTTGGTAGAGCAGCTGACTCTTAATCAGTTTGTCCGCGGTTCGAGTCCGCGAGGGGGTACTGAAAAAGCAACCTCAGCAGGTTGCTTTTTTGTTGAGAGGAAGGTCGGAAAGGGGGTCAGCGAGCTGCGGCTTTGCGCAGTAATTCGACACAGTCGGCGGCATCTGAAGCCATGGCAGCTTGAAGGGGTGTTTTGCCGTTTTTATCCGGCTGGTTAATATGGATACCCGGGTGAGCTGTTAGCAACTGAACACAGTCGGTGTGACCCTGCATGGCGGCAAGGAACAGGGGCGTTTCTCCCAGAGCGTTGGCTTTGTTGATATCAATACCGGGAACTTTCAGTAATTGCCGAACGCAATCGGCATGACCGGCATAGGCAGCATGACCGAGCGCCGTTTCTCCGTCTTCATCACAGCAGTTAGGATTAACTTTTCCTGATGCCAGCAGGAGGTGAATGCATTCTGCGTGACCGTAGCAGGCGGCACGTATCAGCGGAGTGCGGGAGTCTGAGCCGGGAACAGATGCCTCCGCCCCTGCCTGCAGAAGGATGCGGACACAGTCATTTCTACCCAGTCCGGCAGCCCAGAGCAGAGGGCTCATGCGGTAGATACCACGGGTGTTGATGTTGTACCCGCTGCTAATCAGGCGCGAAAGGGCGCGGGAATCACCGCGGAATACAGCCACTGTGGCGGCATCATAAGCGGAGAGGTCAACCCCTTTTTTCAGCAGTCGTCTCACGCCGTCACTGTAGCCGTTGAACGCCGTGTGAAAGAGAGCATTGACTCCGTAGTGATCCTTTTTGTTGACATCAATACCGGGAGCCTGAATCAATTTGCGGAAAGCATCCTCATGACCCTCTATGGCGGCGATGGTCAGCGGGGTCCAGCCATAGGTGTTTTCCTCTTTATTGACATCAATACCGGGAGCTTTGAGCAGCAAGCTGATACAGGTGGAATGTCCTCCGGCTGCAGCTTTGTAGAGCGGCGTTTCGCCGTCTTCCACGGTTTTGTTGACATCAATACCGGGAGCATTGAGAAGCAGCCGCACGCAGGAGCTGTTGCCCCAACGCGTGGACAGCAGAAGCGGTGTGTAGCCGCTCTCATCTGTCTGGTTGACGTTGATGTCGGATTGCAGTGCCCGGCGCAGCATTTGGGGATTATCCCGCTTAACGGCATGAAACATTGCTCGTTTTGCTTCTTTTGCTGAAAGTACGGGGGGTATGCTTTTCGGTACCCCCGTGCACGCCACCGCCCACAGCACCACCGATAGGGTAGTACCGAATCTTACTGCAGAGAATATGTGTTTAGGTATATTCATCGGTGGTACCATTGACTCACACCTGACATTCTAGCACAGTATTTGTATAAGAAAAGAACAAATGGTACTAATGCGTCAGCTCTTCGTTTGCTCCGTACCGGACATCGGGAGATTCTCGAAAAATAATTCAGCCTGTCGACAGGCGTGGGTGACGACGGTTGGTATGTCCATGCGGGTGGAGTTGAGCCTGTAATGGGATGCTTCGCGGTAGAACGGACGTCGCTCGGAATGCAGTTTGGTGAGGATGGCTTTCCTGTCCGGAGACCGGAGTAGCGGCCGGTTGGTGGAAAATCTGGTGCGGGCAAGTAGGGCTTTCACGGAGACGTTGAGCCAGATGGTGAAACCGAGCTTGCGCAGCAGCTCTCTGTTTTCCGGGCGGACGACAATCCCGCCGCCGGTAGAGATGATGGGAGCAGGGGTAAGTCTTTGCTCCAAGAGGTAGCGCAGCAGAGCCGTTTCCAGTGCGCGGAAATGGGGTTCCCCGTGGTCGCGAAAAATATCCGGAATGCTTTTGCCCGTCTGTTCCTCGATAATTGCATCTGTATCCAGCAGTGGCATACCCGTCCGCTTGCTGAGTGCTTTGCCCACAGTCGTTTTGCCGCATCCCATCAGTCCTATGAGGATGATTGGATGACCTTTGGTATCTATGGGATGCATGGGAGCAGGTGACATGTTGTTGATGGCGTGAGGCTGAGACGGGTATTTATTTTCTGAAACCCGGCGGGGTGATTTTATCAGACGCAGATTTGCGAGGCAAGAGCATTGCCCGGAACAGGGGGAAAAAACGGCAGGATTATCGACTCAGAGCACATCCCCCCACTGAGGCTGGGGCTGAGGTTGTCCCAAATCACAGATTCGGTCAATCATTTTGTCCCAGAGTTCCTGACCCTGTTCGATATCAATTTGAATGCGCAGGAAGTAGATAGGGACATCCATTTCTCCCGGCTTGAGGAAGCGTACGGCATCCTTTTCCGTGGTGACAATGATATCCATGGCTCGGTCAGCACAGCGTTCTACAAAAGCATCCAGCTCTTCCTGATCAAACCAATAGTGGTCAGGGTAGCGCCGACGGATTTCAACGTGAGCTCCCAAGCCTTCAACCAAGCCTTCAAAGCTTTCAGGCCGCGCGATACCGCTCATGCAGGCCACATACTTATCCTTGAGGAACGAGAGCTCCTGCCGCTCACCGGTAAAGATGTTTTCGAGATAGGACGGAGCGTGGTTGCAGACGATGATGTCTGCTACCTTATTGTATTTGCGGATGGTGGCGATGAGCTCATCCTGCGGTTTGCCGCCGCTCTTGGTCAGGATGATGTAGCTGGCTCGCTTGAGGCTGGTGCGCGGCTCGCGCATGGTGCCGCGCGGGAGAAGTGAGCCGGTGCCGAAGGGAAAGCCGCAGTCTACCAGAACGATGTCAATTTCATGCTTGAGTTTGAGGTACTGCATGCCATCATCCAGAATGAGGGTATTGCTGCCCAACTGTTCGATGGCGAAGATACCTGATTTGACACGATCTTTATCCACCAGCACCGCCACGCCGTCCAGATTGCGGGCAAGCATGAAGGGCTCATCCCCTGCATAGAGGGGGGGAAGATAGCGCGTGACTCCGTCACTGGCAATTTTGGGTAGACGTTTAACTCGTCGGCCGTTAGCATCCAGCCAGACCTGCGGTTCGTCCAGATCCGCACTTTTATAGCCGCGGGTCAGAATGGCACATTTGCGTCCTCGGGCGGCGAGAGTACGGGAGAGATATTCTACTACCGGGGTTTTGCCTGTACCACCGGCGGTGATGTTGCCCACACTCACCACGAATGTCCCCAGATAATGCACCGTTTTGATGCGGCGGCGGAAGAGGAAAAGTCTGGTTTTTACCAGCAAATAGAAGAAGAATGAGGCAAAGCGCAGCACGCAGCGCATCAACCATGCGCGGAAGCCGCGGGCACGCCCGAATACAACTTCGGTCCCCCATTCCTCAAACTCTTCCATCCGTGTTTTCATGGTGCTTCCGATGTCTATGTCAGAATTCGCAGTTGCGGGGAGTACGCGGGTAGGGCAGGACGTCGCGTATGTTCTGGATGCCGGTTACAAACATAATCAGGCGCTCAAATCCGACTCCGAATCCGGCATGCGGTACGGTGCCGTAGCGGCGTAAATCGCAGTACCACTCATAGCCCGTTTTGTCCATGCCCATGCGTTCGATATTGGCTTCCAGCTGCTCCAAGCGTTCCTCTCTCTGGCTGCCTCCGATGAGTTCTCCGATACCGGGAACCAGTACGTCCATGGCGGTCACGGTTTTGCCGTCATCATTGAGCCGCATGTAGAAAGGTTTGATTTCCTTCGGGTAATTATACACGATGACAGGACACTTGAAATACTTTTCCGTGAGGAAGCGTTCGTGTTCGCTCTGCATATCCATACCCCAGTGCGGCGGAAACTCAAACTTTTCTCCGCTCTTAAGCATGATATCAATTGCCTCCGTGTAGGAACAGCGCACAAAGGGCTGCCGGGTCACAGCCTCCAGACGGGCTCGCAGTCCTTTGTCCACATATTTGTTGAAGAAATCAAGGTCGCCGCCCTCATCTGCCAGCATGGTGTTGACGATGTGCTTGACGAAAGCTTCCGCTACATCCATGTCGCCTTCCAAATCACAGAAAGCCATTTCCGGCTCAATCATCCAGAACTCAGCGGCGTGGCGGGAGGTGTTGCTGTTTTCCGCGCGGAAGGTTGGACCGAAGGTGTAGATGTTGCTCAGGGCACAGGCCATGGTTTCGCCTTCCAGCTGACCGGAGACAGTGAGGCTGGCAGCCTTGCCGAAGAAGTCTTTATCGTAGCTTTTATTGTCAGCCAGCGGGTCAAGCG
Organism: Akkermansia sp.; assembly: GCA_045579245.1. Taxonomy (GTDB): domain Bacteria; phylum Verrucomicrobiota; class Verrucomicrobiia; order Verrucomicrobiales; family Akkermansiaceae; genus Akkermansia. Next base: position 12,473 of record JAZNLU010000049.1, on the reverse strand, counting down.
TGGTGACGTGGAACATCTCTCCCGCTCCCTCGCAGTCAGAAGCGGTGATGATGGGGGTGTGAATCCACACGAAATCCCGTTTCAGGAAGAAGTCATGTACAGCTGCCGCCATGCGTGAGCGTGTGCGGAACACTGCTCCGAACAGGTTGGTTCGGGCACGCAGGTGGGCGATACTGCGCAGGAACTCCGGGGAGTGTCCTTTCTTTTGCAGGGGATAGGTATCCGGGGCGTTGCCCACCAGTTGCACTCGGCTCGCCTGAATCTCCCAGCGCTGCTTTCCGGGGCTTTCTACCAGTCGCCCCTGCACAGATACGGAGGCACCCGTCCCCATGCGGGCAATATCTTCATAACCGGGAATTCCGGCATCTGCTATCACCTGGACAGAGGCCAGACTCGTACCGTCATTCACCTCCAGAAAGGAAAAGGTTTTGGAATCCCGTCGCGTGCGAACCCAACCTTCCACCAGAATCTCCTCCATCGGGCTTTCGCTTGCCAATGCGTGCTTAACGAGTGTGCGTTTCATTTTTTCTAATAGTAATCAGAACTTACCGCCGCTAAATATACCATTCTCCAAGTGCCAACGCAAGCAAAAGAACCATTATGCCGCTTGCTTTCTGTGTCAGAATGGTTTGACTTGATTGCTGCTTCGTACTATGGTAGAATACGCCGAAGTATGTTGGTGATTCACCGTGGAGAAAAGCACAGCCGTGCGCTTGAGCTGCCGGAGATTGTTTCCGGGCTGCTGGTGATGCTTGTGCTTTTGTGGCAGGCTTGCTTTGAGGAAGTGAATCCCGTATCATCGGCAGATTATCCTTATGCCGCGCAGTATCTGCTGTGCGGCTTGGTGTGGTTCAACACGCTGGTGGTGCTTATTCATTTGGTGCGTAAGTGGTACAGGGTACGTAGAATCGGTAGATTCTTGTGGCTGCAGTTGCTGGTGGGCTTGTTGGCATCTCTGGTGTTTCCCCATGAGGTGCAGCATACCCTGCCGCTGTACGGGCTTCGGCTGACTATGGTGCTGGGGTTGGTGATGGGTGTGTTCTCTCTGGTGAACCTGGGAACATACCTGAGGGACCGCCGCAGTGGCTCCGTGCGCGGGCGGACGGTTAATCCGGCATTTTCGTTTTTTACCTACATGGTAGCGCTGGTGTTGTTCAGCACGGCGTTGTTGCTTTCTCCCGGTGCAACCCATGAACCCATTTCCTTTGTGGATGCTTTTTTCATGTCGGCCTCTGCCACTTCCATCACCGGTCTGACTACGCTGGATGTTTCCTCTACGTTCACCTCCTTTGGGAAAATGGTGTTGCTTATGGACATTCAGGTAGGAGCACTGGGGGTCATGACATTTACCTATTTTGTGCTCATGATGGTGGGTAAGCGGCTGGCGGTGCGGGAAAACGTGAGCGTGTCCTCATTTTTAGACCAACAGGGCAACAGTATAGTCAAACCCTTGCTCAAGGCCGTGGGCTTTGTTACATTTGCGGCAGAAGGTATCGGCGCCGTCTGCCTTTATTTCCTGTGGAGCGGCAACCCGGATATCCCCCGGATGGATGTGTTGGGTTACGCCGTTTTCCATGCCGTTTCGGCATTCTGCAATGCCGGTATCACCCTGTTCCCTGAAAATATGGCAACGCATTATGTTTCCCAGGCCTATGGTGTGCAGGCGGTGATGATGGGGTTAATGTTTGTCGGAGCCATCGGTTTCGGCGTATATCTGGAGTGTATGACCCGTATCCGCCGTCGCCTTGCCGGAGAGCGTGTTCGGAGTCGCTGGAGTACGCATTCCTGGCTCGTGTGCCGCGTGACCCTGATTACGCTGTTGGTCGGCTGTCTGGGGATGAGTCTGCTGGGGTATTTGGAGCCGTCTCACCACGGACAGAACGGCGGCTACGGCATCTGGGAATCTCTCTGGAACTCCATCGGGCGTTCAGCGGGCTTCAACCTGACGGATATTGCGGAATACGGCATTGTCTACAAGCTTTTCCTCTGCGTCATGATGTTTGTGGGCGGTAATCCGGCGGGGACGGGCGGCGGTGTGTATGCCCCCGTGGTGGCCATTTGTGTGCTGGAAGTGCTCCGGGTGCTGCGTGGGGTGCAGGATGTGGAGATACATAACCGCCGCATTGCCCGTAACACGGTGGACCGAGCCTTGGCAACGGTGCTGCTCTCTATTTTTTGGATAGGGCTGACCACCATGGTCGTGCTGCTGCTGGAACCCTCTCTTGCCGCGCAGAAAGGCGGGCTCATCAAGGTCTTTTTCATGGAGGTGAGTGCCTTTACCACCACCGGATATGATTTGGGAGCCGTGCAGGAAATCTCACAGGTGTCCAAGTTAATCGTATCTCTCAACATGTTGTTCGGGCGTGTGGGCATGTTTACCTGCATGCTGATTTTCATTCGACCCAAAAATCCGGCACCCGTTCGTTTACCCGAAACGCGTCTTCCTCTTTCCTGAACCTTTTTTGTTACATCTCATGAAATTCGTCATCATCGGTATAGGTCAATTTGGTCGCGCTCTGGCATTGCAGCTTTCGTCCCTCGGTTTTGAGGTCACGATTCTGGATGAAAAGGAGTCCATCATCACAGAGCTCAAAGACAGCGTGGATTATGCGTTGGTGGGTGATGCCACGGATATCCGCGTGCTGCGCCAGCTGGAACTGGTGGGGGATGATACCTATGTGATTGTGGCCGTGGGTGAGCAGTTTGAGCGCAATCTGCTTATCACAGCTCAGTTGCGGGAATTAGGAGTGAAGAATCTCCTCTCCCGGAGCTTCAATGACCTGCACGCCAAGGTGCTGAAATTACTGGGTGTGGAAGACGTGTTCCGCGTGGAGAATGTGGCGGCTCACCAGCTGGCTTCCCGTTTCACCAATGAGGGGCTTATGCGTCTGCGCCACATAGATGCTACCCATTCTCTGGGGGATGTGCAGCTGCCGGAGGAATGGGTCGGCAAATGTCTGTGCGATGTGGGGCTGCGCTCCGAATACCACCTCAATCTGCTGACCGTCAGACGCGGTGCGGCAAGAGAGAATGCTGCGGAAGATGTTTTTGCCCAACCGGAGCAGCCGGTGATAGACACGCCGGAGCCATCCATGGAGTTCCAGAAGGGTGATGTGTTGGTGTTGTTCGGCAAGGACAGCGATTTAAAGCATTTTGTCTCAGAATTCAACCTCTGATAATACTCCGATGATATCTCGCGTTCTGTTGCCGGAAAAGGAATACGGCGGATACATTTTCGATTTGGACGGTACGCTGGTGGACAGCATGCCTACCCATTTCCGCGCCTGGCGCCGTGCGTTGAGAAACAACGGCGCTCCGGCTCACATTTTTGAGTGGGATGAGTTCAACTCCCACGGTGGTATGTTTGCGGTGGATATCGTGGCCAAGCTGAATCGGGATTATGGTCTGGACATGAACCCGCAGACTGTGGCAGAGCAGAAAAGACTTCACTATTGCGAGCTGCTGGAGACGGAAGCGCTTCCGGTTATCCCGGAGACGGTGAATTTGGTGCACCGGCTGCGCGCGCAGGGAATTCCCTACGCTATCGGGACCGGCAGTATGATTCTTGGTGCGCAGGAAACGCTCCGTTCTGCCGGACTGTTGGATTTATTCCCTATCATGGTAACACCGGGGGATGTTCCTCCCGGGCGGGGAAAACCCAACCCGGACATTTTCCTGCTCTGCGCGGAGCGTATGGGTGTGAAACCGTCGGACTGCATCGTGTTTGAAGATGCGTTGCCCGGCATACGCGCTGCTGAAGCTGCCGGAATGGCCTGTTGCGTGGTAGGTCCCTGTCCTCCGCAGCCTGCCTGTTAAACCTGACTGTTTCCTGATTATCCTATGAGTAGAGCCCGTATCCTTGCCTGTATCTTTACCGCATTATCCGGTTTGTTTTTTCTTTATAAAAGCTTCTGGTTTGCCTGGCTCACAACAGCCGGCAGACCTGAGCGTGTCCCTGAATACCGTATTTGGTGCTATACCTGTCTGGCGGCGGTGGTGCTGTGCTATGTAATATACACCATTGTTCTGCGTCCGAAGAGCCTGTTGCTTTATTTATTCAATACCCTGGTGGTGATACTGTGGTGCATATCCTCACTTGTCTCCGACGTGCAGATTTGGGGTGCCGTCCTGTTTGTTGCAACCACTGTGTACCTGCTGTGGCGTGGGTGGCGTAAAGTACTAAAAAGTGATACCGGCACTTAGGCAGAACCCATATCATTTTATGAAGATGTGTGAGAGATGAAAAATTAAGAAAATATGCAGGTCTTGGTGAACAAGCCGATATTTCCGTTACCTTTTGAGGAAAGGATTTGACAGTGTGGGGGTGGTGTAGTAAGTTAGCAATATGAAGCGCATTGGTATTTATGCCGGAAGTTTTGATCCGCCAACCAACGGGCATCTGTGGATGATTCGCCGTGGTGCGGAGTTGTTTGATGAATTGGTGGTGGTGCTGGCTGTTAATCCGGATAAGCGGGGGCTTTTTTCTCAGGAGCAACGCCGGCAGCTTATGCTGTCTCTGCTGGGGGATATGCCTGACAATGTGCGTCTTGCTACGGTGGAGAAGGGGTTTCTTGTCGATTTTGCACGAAAGGCAGGTGCCGGATTCCTGCTGCGAGGTATCCGCAACACAACGGATTTCGAATATGAAAAATCCATGGCTCGAATGAACGCTCGCATGGAGTCTGATATCCGCAGTGTTTTTCTGATGCCTCCGAGTGAGCTGGAGGAGATTTCATCTTCCATGGTCAAAGGATTTATCGGTGTGCCCGGTTGGGAACGCTGGGTGAAGTGCTGTGTGCCTCCCCGTGTGTTTGAATTTATGAAAGAAGAGTTTAAGTCATGATTTACTGGGATAACAATGCCACCACGCAGCCAGCGCCGGAGGTGGTGCAGGCGATGCTTCCGTTTCTGACGGAAAAGTTTTTCAACCCCTCAGCCGCTTATGCTCCTGCTAAGGCGGTCAAACGCGCCGTTGAAGCGGCTCGTGATCAAGTGGCAGCGCTGGTTGGGGCGGATGCGGATGAGATTGTGTTCACCTCCGGCGGGACGGAGGCCACCAATGCCGCTCTTTCTCAGTTTAAGCATGTGCTGACGCTTGCAACGGAGCATCCTGCCACGCTCCGCACGGCGAAGGGGGAAGCTGCCCCGGTCATGTGCAACGGGCAGGCGGATTTGGCTGTCTGGAAAGAGCTTTTGCCCGGGCATGACGGCGTTAGTTTTGCCTGGGCGAATCATGAAACCGGGGTTATTCAGCCGGTGCGTTCTCTTGCCCGTGCAGCAAAGGAGCTCGGAGCTCGTGTTCATGTGGATTTGGTGCAGGCCGCCGGTAAAGTCCCGGTGCGGGTACACGATGAGGAGATTGATTTTGCATCTGTGGCGGCGCATAAGCTGCACGGACCGAAAGGTATTGGCGCTCTCTATATCCGGCGTGGCACGGAGTGGCATCCTCAGCTGACCGGGGGAGCGCAGGAGGACTACCGCCGTGCCGGTACGGAAAATGTGCCCGGAATCATCGGCTTCGGCAAGGCTGCGGAGCTGGCGTTGCAGGCATCGGCGGCATATGCGGCATTGGCTTCTCTTCGCATCCGTTTTGTTTCGTCTCTCCGCAGCGCGGGATTGGAGGTGGTGGAAGCCGGTGCTTCAGCCCCCCGATTACCGCATGTGCTCAATATGCGTGTTCCCGGGCTGACTGCGGAATCGCTGACGCTGCTGCTGGAGCCGATGGGGCTCATTTGTTCCTCCGGCTCGGCGTGCACCAGTGCGGAGCCGCATCCCAGCCATGTGCTGCAGTCTATGGGTATGCCGGACAGGGAAATAAGGGAATCTCTGCGCTTTTCGATGAACCGCTTTACTACCCCGGAAGAGGTAGATGAAGCCGTGGGGATTTTTCTCCGCGCGGTAGAGAAGATTCGTGCCGTGCAATCGTCTGTTACCGGTCCGGTGATGGTCTACCGTTGATGCCTCAACCGCAACAAAGAAAGGGTTTACGGAATCTGCTGCGTCGGCAGGTAATGTCTGCTCCGCTGTTGCCTGCTTTGGCGGCTGCAGTAGGGGTGATTTTAGGCGGCTCAGGTTGGCTGCTGAGTATTGTTGCCCTGTTGGTTATATTGTATCTGCAACTGTGGCGCACTGCCACTGCGATTGTCCTCTGTGCGACCGTTACGTGGCTGCATGGTGAGATTATTGAGAAAAAGACAGCTGAAATGCGTGCCGTTGCTGAGCAACATGACTTGGTACAACTGGAGGGGACGGTGGAAAAGACGCTGCGCAAGGGAATTATTCTGGGAAATGGCTTTTGTGCACCCCGTGTGCTGGTCAGAGGTGAGACTGATTTGGAGATTGGTGAACGGGTGTACCTGTGGGCTGAGCCGATGGAATCCCGCCAATCTACATTGCCCGGAGTATTTGATGCAGAGGCGTGGAGACGCGGGCAGGGGATTGCTGCCGAATTTTATTTTGTCAGAGCGGAAGAGCGCCGCGCGGAATTTTCGCTGCATCGGCTCCGGTATTATGGCTTGGCGGTGCGGGAGTTTCTTGCCCATAGGCTCATGCCGCCGGGAACAGAGGCGGAAGAGGAGCGGCAGGTGCTGTGCGCTTTGGTGCTGGGAGCCAAAGAGAGAGCGGAGTTTGAGGTACTGGATGTTTTTCGGCGAGGCGGGTGTCTTCATGCATTTGCCGTGAGCGGATTACATGTTGGGCTGTTCTCCGGCATCCTGATGCTGCTGCTGCGCTGGGTGCGATGCCCTGTCAGACTTGCTCATTTTATGGTGATTGGCGGTGTTGGGGTATATGTACTACTGACAGGTGCATCTGTACCGGCACTGCGGGCTTATCTGCTGTTGGTGATTATGTTGGGTGCCTTGCTGCTGCGTCGGCGCTGCAGTCTGACAAATGCATGGAGCTGTGCCGCGCTGGCGGTGCTGATAGCTGCTCCATCTCAGCTGTACAATGCGGGATTTCTGCTTTCCTTTACCGTGTATGCGGTATTGTGCATGGGGCTGCATTGCTGTATGGCTGAGAGTCCGTGGTTCTCTCCGGATCCCTACATCCCGAACCGCATTCTGACGAGGTGGGAGAGAGCTTACCGCAGCGTTGATTTCTGGCTGCGTGGGGTGGTAGTCGTGTCTCTGAGCGCCTGGCTGGCGGCAACACCTATCAGCCTGTTTTCTTTTCATACGTTCAATACGTGGAGCGTGCTGACTAATATCGCCATCACCCCGGTACTGCCGGCAGTAATGTTTTGCGGCTTGCTGCATCTGGCTGTCGGCTGGATTCCGTTTCTTGGCACCGTTTCCGGGTGGCTTGCGATGAACTCTGCAAGCATGCTGCTGGCAGTCGTTGGGTTCTTCGGCAGTTTGCCGGCGGCGTGGCTGCCTGCAGCTTTGCCTGCCGAATCATCGGAAGTGCTGGTAGCGGGGTGCGGTTTCGGTAACTCCTTTACCTTGCTGGGAAATCACGGTTTGTTGGTGAATCCCGGCAGTGAATCCAATGTGACATTTCGCACGTTTCCGGCGGTGTTTCACTCCGGCTTTACACCGGGCATCATCCTGCGCACACGTCCCGGTGCTACCTCTGTCACAGGAGCAGAGTTGCTGAGCCGACTTTTTCCTACAGCTACAGCTGAACATGTGGATGCGCTTTCACCGGAGGGTAAATCATGGCGTACATTATCCGGCACTTATACTCTGTACCCGGCCGGGAAGGATTATCCGCGTCGCTTGGCGGACAGCCGAGCTCCTGTCATCTGCTGGGAGCACTCACCGGAGTGGCGTGTGCTGTATGTGGGAAATGCTCCGGCAGATGCATGGTACCGCATGCCGGAACGTACACGCAGAGCGCAGGTGCTCATCTTGGGCAAACATCCCGTTCAGCCTCTTGATGAAGAACAGATTCACTCTGTCGGCGCAAGCCTCATCATCCTGTTGCCGGGAGCCGAATACAATTTGCGACCGGAACAGACAGCTCCGGCCGCTGTCATCAGAATGAAAGACGAGGATTGGCTAAGACTCAGCCCCGCCGGGGTGGAGCTCAACGGCTCGCAATGGTCAGCCCCTTGAGCAGCAGCTCGGCGTTGTTCTGCGTCTTGACGATGTTGCGCAACAGTGTCTGCAAACCCTCCCACCCGGGCAGAGAGGCTAACTGGCGGCGCACCTGAAGCACGCGAATCATCTCCTGCGGGTGGTACAGGCGGTCATCATTGCGGGTACCGCTCTGCGGGATGGATATGGACGGATAGATGCGGCGCTCGGAAAGCTCGCGGTCGAGGCGTATTTCCATGTTGCCGGTACCCTTGAATTCCTCGAAGATGATTTCATCCATGCGGGACTCCGTCTCCACCAGACAGGTGGCAATGATGGTCAGGCTGCCGCCTTCTTCCACATTGCGGGCAGCACCGAAGAACTTACGCGGTTTTTCCAGAGCGTTGGAACCAAGACCTCCGGACATGGTGCGACCCCCAATCTGGTTGGCGTTGTATCCACGGGCAAGGCGGGTGAGGGAATCCAGCATGATGATGACATCGTGCCCCTGTTCCACCAGTCGGCGGGCGCGCTCCAGCACCAAATCACTCAACTGGGCGTGGCGGGTGGAGGACTCATCAAAGGTAGAGGCATACACCGGCACATCGACCGTTTCCTCGAAATCGGTCACTTCCTCCGGTCGCTCATCCAGCAACAGCACCAGCAAATCCGCTTTCGGATAGTTGGCTCGCAGCGATTTGGCCATCGTCTTGAGCAGCACTGTCTTGCCACCACGGGGCGGGGCAACCACGAGTGCTCTCTGTCCCATGCCCAGAGGTGTAATCAAATCCAGCACGCGCATGGACGGAGCCTTGATATCCGGGTTTTCCAGAATGAGTCGCTCTCGGGGAAAGAGCGGTGTCAGACGGTCAAAATCCTTGGGCTGCACGTAGTCGGCAGCGGGCACGCCCTCAATCTCCAGCACTTCTCCGGCGTTGATGTGTTTTTCCTGCTTGCCCTTGGCGGGGCGCAGCTTCACCTTAACCAGATTGCCCGGGCGCAGTTGGTATTGTCTGACCAGCTCCGGCGCGATGCGGACATCATCTGCTCCCGGCCGAAAACTGCGGGAAGGGTCACGGAGCAGGGGCTGGTTGTCCTTGCCGATTTCCAGTACACCGGTCAGATAGACATTGCTGCCTTCCTGCAGGTAAGCACGCACCAGCTCTGCCACCAGCTCCGGCCGCGGCAGGGAGTCCGTGCCGCGCTTGGCAGTTGTGGTGGCCAGCACCTGAAGCTCATTGAGCGGTTTGGCGCGCAGTTCATTGAGGTCAATCACCACTGAACGAGCGCGAATGGCCTTCGCTTCCGATGCCAGGTGCGTGTCGTAGAACATCTGAATCTGCTGCCGCAGCAAATCGGGCGAGCCCTCGTTCCAGAAAACAGTGTCCGCTCGGTCAACCTTCTGCTGCGTGGGCATCTGTGAGGCTATCATGGCCTCTGCCACCGGGCGGGTGAAATTATCGCGGTCGGCCATGCGGGCAATCTGCGTCTCTTCGGAAACTGCCACCACGCACACATGGTCTGCGCCAAACTCAACAGGGCTTTCAAAATAAAGCGGTATATCCAGCAGGAAGGTGTGCACATCCCCCCGCTTGCGCGCTGCATTCTGAGCCTCTATGCTCATTTGTGCCAGCTTAGGGTGCACGATTTCGTTGAGCTTGCGCCGTCCCTCTGCATCATTCTGCACAATGTCGCGCAGGTAGTCCTTGTTGACGATACCGGAGGCATCCAGCGCATCGGCACCAAAAGCGGACACCAGATCGCGGGACAGACGCCCCGTCTTCTGCAGGGTTTCCACCGCTGCATCGCAGTCAAAGAGCTCTACACCTTTCCCGCCGATTTCCTGAAGTATACCAACCGCCGTAGACTTGCCGGATGCAATCCCGCCTGTAACAACAATAACTTTCACGAGCGCATTCTACCACGTTCCCCTCGTTGCATCAAGCCGAAAGACTGTTCTATTGCGGGAGATGTGCCGCTTTTTACGATATTAACAAGGGTTACGATACAATTGCCGAAACTGACTTTTCTATGGGAATAAAAAACGCCTCCTGTGAGCTTGAACGCTTACAGGAGGGTTGCAGGCGTTGAAAGGTATGCGTAATTACTTCATTGATTCGATGGTGATGGGCACTTTGACCTCCGGCAGCCCATCGGCTTTCACCGTAACGGTGGCGGTACCGCTTTCGCCGCGCTTGCCACGCACCACGGCCAGAATTCGCCCGTTGAAGAAGCGCTGGTTCTTATCCTGCATGCAGGTCCAGTCGGTCGGGTCACCATTGCAGAAACCGGCCAGCTCTGCCGGGCCTTCAATGCTGAAGCTTACCTTCCGGCTATCGGTGGGGACAACGTTGCCGGCAGCATCCGTCAGCGCAAGCGCGACAGAGGAGATATCATAACCGTCTCCGATGATGGCAGAGCGATCAGGTGTTGCCTGAACGGCGGTCGCATTGCCGGTAGTCACGCGCTTGGCCGTGACCCAGTGTTTACCGTCTTTCTTGACCACTACTTCCACGGTGCCGGGTTCGTAGACCACATCCTCCCAAGTGAAGCGGTACTGATTCTTGCTCACTACCAGAGACTTGTCTTTCTGGGAGAACGTTGGGCCCTGACCGCGTTTGCGTACGCCCTGGCTCTTGCCGTTGACGAAGAGTTCTGCCTCATCGCCGGAGGTGAACACCATCACCGGTGTCTTCTGCCCCTCGCGGCCCGGCCAGTTCCAGTGCGGCAGGATGTGTGCCTGAGCCTTGTCCGGATTCCACTGACTCTGGTAGAGGTAGTAAATATCCTTCGGGAAGCCTGCCAAATCAATGATGCCAAAGTAGGAGCTGCGGGCTATGGCTTTGCTGCCCATGGCTTCGTATTCGCGCATAATGGCATCACGCTCTGCCTGGGGCAGATGCTTGAGGTTGTTTTCAATCGTGGCATCCTGATTGTAGGGGGTGGGCTCGCCGATGTAGTCGAAACCGGTCCAGACGTATTCGCCCGCTAAATCCGGCGCTTTGGTATGGGCATGCATCTCAATATCCGGGCATGAGCCCCAGTGTGTACTGGCCAGCCCGTAGGCGCTTACCTGGTGAGGCACGGAACCGGTGGTCATGTAACCATCACGCACACCCCACTTCAGCGGGAAGTTGTAGGTATCACGCGTGCCGACGCAGGAGCATGTCTCTGAGCCGTAGTAGGGCTTCTCCGGGTGCTTCAGCCGGAAATCGGTGTAGAGATGCGGCTTGTAGTTAAACCCGTACACATCCACAGAATCAGAGAATCCGTTTTTATAGGCCTTTGCTTCATTGCAACCTACGGTGTAGGGGCGGGTTACATCGTACTTGCGGATTTCATCGCGCAGCGCGTACGCCACGTTCATGTTGAGGGCGTTGATGCGTTCTGCATAGCGCACGGCTTCATCAAGCTCTGCCTGTGTTTTGTAACGGCCGTTCTTGTTGGCTCGTATGGATTCAACGTCCCACATCGTCTGTTCCGGAATTTCATTGCCTCCGCTCCAGGCGATGATGGAGGGGTGGTTGCGGTCACGCAGCATGAAGTTCTTCACATCTTTCTGCCACCATTTATCCCAGTACAGATGATAGCCGTTCACTTTGTCATATTTCTGGCGTTTCCAGATATCGAACAGCTCATCAATCACCAGAATGCCGTGCTTGTCGCACAAGTCAAGCACCTCCGGAGCAGGGGGATTGTGGGTCATGCGGATGGAGTTGCAGCCCATTTCCTTGAGGGTTTCTATCTTACGCTCGTAGGCACGGGCATAGAACGCTGAGCCGAGCGCACCAAGGTCGTGGTGTTCGCACACACCTTTGATTCTTACCTTCTCACCATTAAGGTAGAACCCATCCTTGCGCCATTCTGCGGTACGCACACCAAAGCTTGTTTCATGGCTGTCTATTTCCTTTCCGTTCATCATCACGGAGGTTTGCAGCTTGTAGAGGTTCGGTGATTCACAGCTCCAGAGCCTGGGATTGGGCAGGTGGATTTCCTGCTCGACAGAAGCCTCCGTGCCGGGGGCCAGCGTGATGGTGGCGGGTACGGCGGCAACGCCTTCCACCAGCTGCATCACGGTGATTTCGGCCGGTTCATGGCTGGTGTTGGTCACCGTTGTCTGGACTCTTACCGTGGCGTTTTGCGGGGTAATCTCCGGCGTTGTCACGTAGGTCGGCCACTTGGTCAGATGTACGGGACCGGTCTTTTCCAGCCATACATGGCGGTAGATACCGGCACCGGGATACCAGCGCGTAGAGAGCTGCAGATTGCTGGCCATGACCGCCACCAGATTCTTCTCTCCGGGTTTCAGATAGGGAGTGATGTCTACACGGAAAGAGTTGTAGCCGTATGCCCACTCGCCGGCTTTCTGCCCGTTGACATAGACTTGCGGATTGGCCATCACGCCGTCGAAGTCCAGATACCAGCGGTTCTTTGTGGCGTCAAAGTCAGCGGGTA
>JAZNLU010000048.1:0-67333 GCA_045579245.1 Akkermansia sp. | reverse complement strand
TCATACTTGCTATAAAATGATTATGCTGCAAGTTTACCCATTTATAGAGCCGATTTAACAGGTACACAAATCGCTCATCGTCGAGTCTTTCATCCCCAACAACCTCTCGTACAAGCCGGCGATTTCGTTCCTCTACCCTTGATCTTAGCACAGGGATATCCCATACCGGCTCATATTTCACGCAGCAAATCCACCTGTTCGGCATCGAGAATCTTTCGATGCCCTCTCTTTTTGCGCTTTTGTTTATGCAGTCCTTGAGTCAACACGGTGATGGCATGCTTTCTTGACTTATAGCCAATATATTGCATTAGGTCATCAATGATTGCTGATTTCTGACTGCGTGAGGTGCATTTAGAATAGAAGTCTTGACCTCAAAACGAACCTTTCTTTTTCTTTTCCGCTCATCATTAAGTACATGCAAGTATTATAGCGCTTTTAATTTTGAGGCAACCATAAAACTTCATCACCGCACGCGAAACGGCAATTCCTCGTTGGGTTCGATTTTTTTTGAGGCAATGCGACTCTCACCTGAACCACACTCATGTCTTAAATTTACCTTGACAAAAACGCTAAAAAATTGTCACTAATAAAAACAGCGGAGCGCCTGCGACCCGGCGCGGAAATTCACCACCATCTCGCACACCTTTCCCCACGCATCATCCATGTCCAGAACCCTCATCATCGCAGAGAAACCCAGCGTAGCCAATGACCTTGCCCGAGTGCTGGGCAGGAAGCTCGGCAAATTCAAGAAAGACGAAAGCAGCGGCGGGTTCAGTAATGACAGCATCGTCATCACCTCTGCCGTGGGTCATCTGGTGGAACAGAAAAAGCCCCAGACGGAGGACGGCAAGAGCCTGCCCTGGAAGATGGATTACCTGCCGGTGATGCCCAAAGCCATGGAGCTGGAGCCCATCGCCAAATCAGCGGACAAGCTCCGCAAGGTGCTGAAGCTGGCTCGCAGCAAAGATATCATCGAAATCGTGAACGCATGCGATGCCGGGCGCGAGGGTGAACTTATCTTCCGCAACATCATCCGCTACGGCAAAATTCGCAAACCCATTCGCCGCCTGTGGATGCAGAGCATGACGGATGATTCCATCCTGGAAGCATGGGAGCGTCTCAAGACGGATGAGGAGATGCAGAATCTGGCGGATGCCGCCGTGTGCCGCTCGGAATCAGACTGGCTGGTGGGGCTCAACAGCACCCGCGCCCTCACCGTGCTGCAATCAGGTGCCGGCGGCTTCAATGTGACCCCCACCGGACGCGTTCAGACCCCCACGCTGGCACTGCTGGCAGCCCGCCAGAAAGCAATTCTTTCTTTCGTACCGGAGGCATATCACGAGGTACGCGCCACCTTTGCCGCCAAGACCGGCAGCTATGAAGGCCGCTGGTTCAACCCGGAGTGGAAAAAAGACGAAACCGCCCCGCAGCGCACCCGTGAGCGCATTTGGGAGCCGGAGCTTGCCGCCGCCATCGCGCAGCGCTGTCAAGGGCAGCCGGCAGAAGTGAAAGAAACGCGCAAACCGGTCTCCATGCCTGCGCCGCTGCTCTTTGACCTCACCTCCCTGCAGAAGGAAGCCAGCAACCGATTCGGCTTCTCTGCCCGCCGCACGCTCCAGATTGCCCAGGAATGCTACGAAAAGCACAAAGTGCTGACCTACCCGCGCACAGATTCCAAATTCCTGCCGAATGATTACCTGAAAGTGGCAACCCGCACCGTGGCCGCCATCGGTGAGAACCTGACGGACTACGCCGGATTTGCACAGGATATTCTGGACAACCGCCGCGTCCGCCCCTCCAAGCGTGTGTTCGACGGCAGCAAGGTCAGCGATCACTTTGCCATCATCCCCACCGGCAAATTTGTTGCCCTCAGCGGAGATGCTGCCAAGATTTTCAATCTCGTGGTGCAGCGCTTTCTGGGCGTGTTCATGCCCAATGCGGAGTTTGAGGATACGGAGCGCACCACCATCGTCACCTCCCCGGGTGCAAAGGATTGCTTCTACACCCACGGACGCGTGCAGCTGGCAGCCGGCTGGCGAGCCCTGTACGGCACCGACAAACGCAAAAAGGACGAGCTCTGCAGCGTGAGCAAGGGAGAAATGGTCAAGGCAGAGCGCGTGGAAGCCGTGGCAGACAAGACCAAGGCACCCGCCGCCTACACGGAAGCCACACTGCTGACAGCCATGGAAACCGCCGGTAAGCTGGTGGAGGATGAGGATTTGGCAGACGCCATGAAGGAACGCGGACTGGGCACCCCCGCCACCCGTGCCGCCATCATCGAAGGGCTTATCACCCAGGAATACATCGCCCGAGAGGGCAAAGAGCTCATCGCCACCCGCCGCGGCATGGATTTGATTGACCTGCTGGGCAAAATCGGGTTGAGCACCCTCTCCAGCCCGGAACTGACCGGAGAGTGGGAATATCGGCTCAAGCAGATGGAAGCAGGCAACCTGCAGCGGGATTCCTTCATGAAGGAAATCCGCACCTACACCACGGAGATTGTGGATGCCGTGCGCGATTACATGCAAAACGGCAAAAACCCGGATTTGGGACTCACCTGCCCCGGCTGCGGAGAAGCAGGTCTCAGCAGCCGGGTGGATGCCATCTCCTGCCGAAAGTGTAAATTCCGCATCCGCCGCGTACACGCCGGGCTGAGCCTGAGCGATGAGCAGATTGCCGAGCTGATAAGCAACGGCAAACTCCCGGTCATGGAAGGCTTCCGCTCCAAATTCGGCAAACCGTTCAAAGCAGGGTTGAAACTGACCCCACCCGCCACGGAAAAATCCTCCTGGAAGGCCGAATTCTACTTTGAAAACGACCGCCCCGCTGCCGAGAATAATGAGGCAGACACAGCGACCGGGACTCCCGTCTCCATCGGCTTCATGCCCGTGAAAGGTCAGGGAGAGCTGGAGGTCCTGGAAACAGAGAAACAGTGGAGCATACCGGAGTTCGCCCGCAGCAGCGGCAAGGGCTTCTCCATGTCGCGCACCATTCTGGGCAAGGACATCACCCGTGAGCAGCTGGCACAGGTGCTGGCAGAGGGCAAGAGCGAGCTGATACCCGGCTTTGTCTCCCAACGCACACACCGCGCGTTCGATGCTTTCCTGGTACTGGATGCCGCCAAAGGCAACGTAGGCTTCGAATTCCCCCCCCGCGAACCGCGCAGCAAGCAAACCAAGGACAAGGCCGACAAAAAGTTCACCGCAGCCAATGCCGCAGCGGAGGATTTATCCAAAGCCAAACGCCACGGCATCATCAAGGTAAAGAGCAAAGGCGAACACGAGCTGCTGGAGACGGAAAACGCCTGGCATGTGGAGGGTATCACCTACGGCAAGAACCATAAACCGCTGGTTGTTCCCAAAACGATGTGCGGACTGGAACTGACTGCCGACACAGTGGCAAAACTGCTGACCAAGGGTAAGACCGACCTCATGCAGGGCTTTGTGAGCCACAAGACCGGCAACAAGTTCGATGCCTACCTCGTCTTCACCCCCGGAACCGGGCGTGTGTCCTATGAGTTCCCCCCGCGCAAGTAAAGAATTAGCCCATGAACCGCCTCCGCGAACGCCTGCACCGCTTTCTGTCCCGGCAGGACCGCTTCACCACGGGAATCCTGCTGAGCGTGGTACTGGGGCTGGTGATACCGTGCAGCGGCAGCGGAGCGGTGCTGTTTGACTACCTGACCAATGCCGCCATCGTCCTGCTGTTCTACCTGTACGGCGTGAAGCTGTCGCGCAAATCCGTGATAGAGGGCATCCTCAACTGGCGACTGCAGACGCTGGTATTCTGCTTCACCTTCATCTTTTTTCCGGTGGTGACTCCCCTGCTGCGGCCGCTTCTGGAACCGCTGACCGGGGCGGCCCTGTTCATGGGGCTGGTGTATGTGGCATGCCTTCCCTCCACCGTACAGAGCAGCATCGCCTTCACCTCCGTGGCGGGCGGCAACGTGCCCGCCGCCGTCTGCTCCGCCTCTGTCTCCAGCCTGCTGGGCGTTTTTCTGACCCCACTGCTGGTAGGTATCCTGTTCTCCACCGGAACCGCCCATGTGAACGTGGGCATGGACACCATCCTGAAAATCTGTTACCAGATTCTCCTGCCCTTCATCCTGGGGCAGCTCAGCCAGCGCTGGCTGCAGAGCTTCGTCCGCAACAGAAAGGAACTTATCCGCTGGAATGACCAGGGAACCATCTGGCTCGTGGTCTACACCTCCTTCTCCGGTGCCACCGTGGCAGGCTACTGGCAGCAGCTGGATGCCCTGCATCTGGGCGGCTTAGTTGTGGCATCCCTTGCCCTGCTGATACCGGCACAGCTGGGGGCGTACTGGGCATGCCGCCTGCTGCATTTCAGCCGGGAAGACCGCATTGCCGTCATCTTCTGCGGCTCCAAAAAAAGCCTGGCAGTCGGCGCGCCCATGATGCTGGCCATCTTCGGCACCACGGATAATAACCTGCTGCTGCCGCTCATGGTGTTCCACCAGGTGCAGCTCATGGTCTGCACCTGGCTCGCCCGCCGCTGGCAAACGCCGGAGGCAGATTCCGGCGGCTACTGATATTCCCCATCCTCTCTCTCTCTGCATGGATTCTACCGAACCGTTCATTCGCTGGTCAAACTCCCACCTCTGCGTGCTGGCAGCAGTCATCGCAGCGGGGTTTCTTCTCATCCTGACAGGCAGACGACTGAGCGAAACCGGCAAAACGCAGCTCAGCCGGGCACTGGCAGTACTGCTGGGCAGCACCTTTATCGCAGAACATGTGCTGAACGCCTGCATCATGCCTCATGAGGAATGGATACAGAACCTGCCGCTGCACTTCTGCTCCGCCATGGCACCCGTGGCATGCATTGCCCTGTGGTATCGCAAACGCTGGGCCTGCGCACTGGTCTATTTCGGTGTGCTGGCAGCCAGCATTCAGGCACTCATCACCCCCACCTTGCAAGTCGATTTCCCGAACATCCGCTTTCTCACCTTCTTCTGGTCGCACAGCATGCTGGCACTCGCCGCACTGCTCATCCCCCTGCTGCTGGGCTGGCGTACACGGTTCAAGGACACCTGGCGCAGCGTGCTGTACTGTGATTTGTACCTGCTCTGCGTCATCCCCATCAACCACCTGCTGGACACCAACTACGGTTTCACGCAATACAGCCCGGTAAAAGGATGCCTGCTGGACTACCTGGGTACCGCCCCCTGGTACTACCTCTGGCTCCAGCTCCCCGCCCTTGCCCTGTTCTGCCTCATGCGTCTCCCCGTGCGTGAGAGACAGGGTTGAATGCCCCTGGACTCCGTTTTTGTCGTATTTTTTCGTTTTTTTGACGAAAATGAATCTTTTTAACTTTACATTCTCAATCACAGGCGTAACATGAATCCATGGCTAAACGTCCTATTCACCAATCCCCTATGGTCGCCGGCAGTCGGCGGCATTATAAACAGAGTTCCGGCGGCGGTGTATTTGTTGCGCTGCTGGCGCTTGCCGCGCTGGGTGTCGGCGGCTACTACCTCTACGACCAGTCGCAGAAGAATGATAAATCCGCACTCGTCAAAAAATCCAAGAAGAAAAAGAAAAAAGCTTCTGCCAAAAAGGAAATTACCGGGACAGAACAGCGCATCGCCACGGCTGCCGCAGCGGAATCCGGTGACAGCAAGGCTATCATACCGGCGGCTGAAAGCAAGAGTACTCCCTTTGCAGAGGAAATCAAGGTGGGTGCCCGCAAAACCTTCCCCCCGCCCTCCCGCTACGACCGCGCCCCCAAAGCGGAAAGCTACCTTCCCAAGGACATTGCCGACAAGCTGGAGAGCGGCAACTACCAGGCCGTGTATGATGCTCTGGTGAAATCTCTCAAGGGGAAGAAACCCGACATCAAGAGCGATGAGTACATGCACTGTGCCATGCTCACGGAGCTCATCCGCTGCACCGGCGCGGAGGTCATGACCGAGCTGGCCAAAGACAAAAAGAAAGCCAAGTTCCTGGAAGCGTTCAGCAAGGATTCTGCCTGGCTGGAGTTCTATCTCGGCGGCGGTCTTGTTCCCTACCAAACCCCGGTGGGGCTGGATGTGCTCTACCGCATCTGGCAGGAGGAAGACGGCAAGGTGAAAAACAAGGCGTTGGCCGTGGCGCTTGCCTCCCTGTGGGGCGGCGGTGAGACTTCCCCACAGCAGCCGCTGACCAAGATGAACCCCGCCCGCTTCAACCCGGTTTGGCGCTACAATTTCTTCCTGAAACAGGAGCGGGAAAACAAACTGCACCCCAACTACACCAAACTCCGCCCGTGGGAGCTGCGCTTCGTTGTCGGCATCGCAGGACAGGACTGGGATGACAAATCCTTCGAATGGGCTGCAGAGAATATCAATCTGCCCTGGGATCAATATCAATCTGCCTGCTGGGCTGCGGTCTATACCGACCCCTCCCGATTCGGTGACTCTGTGCAGGGCGGAGCTTACAACATGCCCTACGGCGAGATGAGTGATGCAGAAACCACGCACCGCAACGGCGGTGTCTGCGGTGCGCTCTCACACCTGGGCTGCTTTGCCGCCATGGCTCACGGCATCCCCTCCACCACCGTCGGACAGCCCGGGCACTGCGCCTACGGCTTCCGCGTGGAACGCGGCAAATGGGTAGGCGGGTTCGGCGGTCCGGACGGCGGCATGCACAACCAGATTTTCGGGCACCGGGCTCCCACCTCCTACACGCTCATGGAAACCGTGTTCGGCGATGACAAGGGGGTGGCGCGGGCATACCGCAAGAGCTACGCCGCCCGTGCGCTGGAAGCCGCCGGTGATTCTGCCGGAGCTGTCAGCATGTGGCAATCCGCCCTGAAGGACAGCCCCCTGCATCCATTCTTCCGCAAAGAACTGCACCGGCTCATGAAAGACGCCGGCACCACAACGGACAGCTGGCATGAGTACCTCATGGCAACCATACCGCTCTATGTGGAAAACGGATTTGCCGCCGTGGATATGACTGCTGACCTAGAACAGGAAATTGCTGCCATGAACGATGCGCAGAAGATTGATATCTACGCAGCCATGCACACCATGATAGCCGGCTCCAAATCCTCCTGGGCAGTCAAGTGTACGGATGTCATCAAGAACCAATCTGCGACCCTCTCGGAGAACATGCAGGAGACCTACCTCACCCGCGTCTTCGGTATCCACATGCACGCCGGGGACGGCACCGTCTTCGGCCAGGTGCTGGAGTGGGCGGTGGCGGAATTCTGCGGTGGTGAAAAAGAAGCCATCTTCAGCCGGGCTTTTGCGGCGGCTGCGGAACAAGCCCCGGCTTCCGGCAGCGGCGAGGAGGATGCAGAAAAATCCAAACGCATGATGGCGGCATACAACAAAGCCATTGTAGCCGCAGAGCAATCCCGCTCCGCGCCCGCATTCCAATCCCTCATTCAGGCCGCCAAAAAGAGCGGGGCTCCCTCTACCGACCCCGTGCAGCTTAACTCCCTGCCGGCGGTTCAGGGCAAAGTCGCCAAAGCGGCACTGTTCCGCATCTCTACCAGTGCGCAGTGGGACACCCCCACCACGCATCTGGACATCACCACGCCTGATGGCGGCAAATGCCACACCAACAAGGAAGAAAAGCCTCACTTCATCGTAGAGCTTCCCAATGCCTCCACCGTCACCGGGTGCATTGTCCGCAAGATGAACGGCAATGAAGGGCGCATGAAGAAAGCCACGGTCTACACCAGCTCCGACGGCGCGACATGGATGCCCAAGGAAAGCACGGATGACATGCCGAAGGAATGGGCGGTCAACTTCCCCGCCGGCACCAAGGCCAAGTGGGTGAAGGTGGAGTTCGAGAACAAATCACCGGAGTTCGCCCACATCTCCCACTTTGTCGTATTCACCCGCTAACCCCACCACGAGATTACCATGAAAAAAACTCTTTTCACCCTCCTCGTTCTACTGGCCGGATTTGCTGCGGCGGATACGACCAACTCCTGCAAACTGCCGGATGTACCCACGGCACGCGAACAGGCAAAACAGCAGAACAAACCCATCATCATCCTGCGCCACGGCTCCGACTGGCTGCACGATGATGCCGCCATCTGCCGTAAATGGCAGAAAATCATCGACTCTCCCGAACTGGCCGGAAAAGCCGTCTACGGGCAATTCGATGACACCACCGGTCAGGAAAACGGTGATATCCGCAAAAAAATACTCCCGGTAGAGTGCTTCAACATGCCGGAAGTCGTGGTCATGGCGGCAGACGGCACGCTCATGGCCGTACTCCCCACCAAAATGGTGCGCGGCAAAGAATCCGGTATCATCAAGGTGCTTTCCAAAATGCTCGACATCCACCCGGAATTCAGCCAACTGGCAGAAAAGGCCAACAAGACGGAGGGCATAGAAGGCGCTAAAGCAGCCGGTGAGGCTCTCGACCTGCTCTACCAGCGGGATGCCGTCCGCTGCGGGGCACTCCACAACGTCATCAACAAAAAAGACCCGGAAGACACCACCGGCTACCGCTCCCAGTACTGCTGGGAACACATGGGCATGTACAAACAAATCAACAGCAAACTTCAGGGCGGTCCGGAAGGGCAGCTCAAAGGCGCTGACCGCAAGTTTGACGATGCCATCAAATACGTACAGAAAGTCCTCAAAAACAAACGGCTGAAAGGCGAGCGCCGCCAGCAGTGGCTCTGCGGCCTTGCCTACATCTACCGCGAGCGCAACGGCTCCACCAAGAGCGATGACTGGAAACCCTGTCTGGACGCTCTCAAGGAGGCCGTGGAAATCAATCCCGACAACGAAATCGGAATCGGTGCCGCCAAGTACCACAAATTCCTCGACCGTGACTCATACTACGTCATCAAAAATGACTTCTATGATTCCGCCGATCAGGTTGTCGGCTACGACAAGGAATGGCGCATCGATGTCTCCCACCACATCAAAGGGCCGGGCACCTACACCTTCTATCTGGAAAAGACCAAAACCGGGCGCATGGACACCAAAGACTTCCGCATCTATGTAAACGGTAAGCTGGCAGACAAATCTGACGACCCGGGCAAAGTGACCGACAAGGTGGATTTTGACCTCAACTCCCTGCCCTCCGGCAAGCCCAAGGTAGAAGTCCGCCTCCTCTCCCGCTGCTACGACGGCTGGTTTGCCTGTGCCGGCTTCATCCGGATGGAAAAGAAGAAATAAGAAAGCAGATTCACCTTATTTCCCCCCCTTGAAACACAAAACAATTGTCCGACCTCACGCATAGCAGAGGTCGGACAAGAGTAGGGGTGAGCAGCAGAAAGTTCAGCGAAAAATTACTTCGTACACCCGCATGCCGGGCTGGCGGGCGGCCTCCAGTATCACGGTATCGGTGCCGGGTTTGAGCTCAAAAGTCATGAGTCCATCCATGCGGCCGGAGGGCGTGGCATTGCTGACCGTGCAATCGGCAGTGGTGACTACAGAGAGACGTGTAGCACCCGCCGGGACTTTCAATTCGGTACGGAGTGCCTGTTTGCCGCAGTTGAAGGCGCTGGAGATATCACCGTCTGTCAGGCTGTGCACATCCGTATCGGGAGCCACATACGGAAGTTTCAGGGCAAAGGAATTGAGGCGAATTTCCCTGGATTGACTGCTGGCATTGAGCAAACGTACGGAGCTGATGCCGACCGAGGGCATATCTTTCTCATCTATGTAAAACACCTTCTCGTATATCTGTTGCAGACGGGGGGTGACCACCGTACCGTCCTCCAGTGTAAGCTCCAGCTTGCACCAGGAACCGAGCGTGGCATCATCCATATTCATGCTAAAGGATTGAGCATAGACGGGGATGGGCAGGTTGAGGCTCAGGTAGCTGCCCGGTTCAGCCTTGGCCACTTCCATCTTACGGCTCAGACCGATGGTGTTATCGTCATTATAGGCATAGATTCCGGTCAGTCCCTGCATGGAGGTTGCCAACAACGCAGGCAACGGACGGTTTACCGTAAACTCGCAAATGGACAACGGCATTCCCTCCGTGGGTTGTACGATACGGTAGCGCACCATGCGAGCCATGACCGGCTCTGCGCGGCGATCCACAGTCACCTTGGGACCGTAGCTAAGCTCGCCCAGCGGAGTCCATGTCTGACCGTCGGCAGAGTATTCCATCTGCCCGGACAGGGGGACCCGGTTGCGGCGGGAATTCCCACCCATGCGCAGGTTGATGGTGCTGATGGGGGTGAGTTCTCCCAAATCAAGGCAGTACCAATCCCCCGCCTGCTGCGGTTGGCCGGATTCCCAGAGAGAGTTGAGATTGCCGTCACTCACGTTGGCGGCGTTCACAGAAGCATCCCCCCCCTGACAGCTGAAAGACGGCAGCATGGTGCGGATGTTGCGCCCTGCCAGCTCAGTCAGGATAGCGGCGTTCACGTAGTTAAACACGGAGCGCAGCGCCGGGGTAACGGCATGGGAGCCCACCTGCACATCCTGCACCTGCACCACGGCATTGTCCTGCCATGCATCACGGTACAGCAGAGACATCTCGTTGAGGGAGTCCACCACATGCAGAGCTGTACTCAGGCGCTCCTGCAGGCGGTTGGCACGCATGGCGCGGATGGCTTCCACCCCGGCTTGTCCGGTCAGCGCAAAAGAGCGCAGCCAAGGGGCTATTTCATTCTGCAAAGACTGCATGCCGCGGGCCTGAATCAGATTATACCCGGCAGCTGCAATTTCCGCAAACTGCTCACTCATGGCAGAAGCCGTTTCAGGAGAGGGCACCCCGGAAGCCAGTTCCGAGCGAAAACGGGTGGCAAGCGGAAGAAGCGATTGCGATTCTTCCCGGACATATCCGTGTCCATTGGGCAGCAGGTCTGCATTGTGCTCACAGAAAATCTGCATGGACTCCGCACACTGTGGGTACAAGCGGCGGATTCCTTCCCGCCATGTCGGCTCAGAATCAAAGGAAGGGATATTCCAGGTGTAGGCAGCTACGCCGAACAGCCCCACCTTGTTGGCCTCGGCTCGCTCCATGGGGTTGGCAACAAAACCGCTCATCTCTTTCTCCATGCCCGGTATCTGATCCAATCCGTAGGTGCGTCCCATGGAGAGGCGGGAAGGCTTCATGTCATTGCAGGGCCAGTTCCACCAGATGAAGGTGGGACGCCCGGTATGACCGTTCACCCACTGCTGCCCCTCCAGAGTGATATCGTTCACCACGGTGTTACCCGTCCACATGATATGAATGTTTTTGTCCAAGTTTCTGCCCAACGTCTTCAAATCCTCAGGTTTAGCCCAGCTCTTGTTGTAACCGGTGGGGCACATGATGAGCTCCTGATTCACATCCGGGTGCTTGCGGATAAAGTTTTCCAGAATATAGTTGCAGAGCTGCACCTGGCGGGAGGCCTTGCCGATTTCACCGAAGGAGTCATCCACCAGCACGGCAAAATCCCGCACTCCCAGGTCATACATCCACTGCAGCTTGGTGCAAAGGCCATCCAGCTGTGTGCGTCCCTCGTTTTCCTCCCATTTCACCGTGTTGGCAGGGTGGATAGCCCAAACAAAGCGTACATGGTTTCTGCGGGCGTGCTGCACCAGAGCCGCCAGCTCATGAGCCTTATCCTCCGGATAAGGCTCATAACAGCCCTTACCGTGGTGGAAGGGGTCATCCTTGGGGGCGTAGATGTAGGTATTCATCTTGTTGCGCCCGTAAAAATCAAACAGCGAACGGCGACCTTCATAACTCCAGGGAATGCCGTAGTAGCCCTCCACCGCTCCGCGATAACGCAGGCTCGGCCAGTCCACCACCATACCGGTGGGAAGTTCACCCAACGTGGCTATCTGCTCCATGGTCAGGTTGGGGAAAGGATCTTTCTGTGCATTGCGGGAGCCGGGCACGCCGATGAGCATCTGAGAGAGCGTCTGTCGGGCATAAAACACGCCTGTTTCATCATTGGCCAGCACCTGCACCCCCCCCTCCGGGGTGATATGGATGGCATAAGCCCCTTCCACGCCGACCGGGATGCGCCCCCACAGTCCATCCGTTGCTTCGGAGGTACGAATCTGCACGGAAACCGCCCCGGCTTTCACCGTCTGCTGGGCAGAAACCTCATACTGCTGCGGAGCGGGGAACACCGGGCAGCTCAGCTCTTCAGTCGCCGTGGCAACCAAAGTCGGCACGGCAGCCAATGCGGCAACCACTGTCATTGCTTTGTTTGTTGTCATAAACTCAATATAAGGGGAAGTAATTCTTCAAATCGGGTCAGCCGCCAATCCGGTTTCAGCGCCAGACAGGCAGCTTCATCCTGCGCGGCTGTGGATGCCCAGGCGGCATTGATAATGCGGACACCCGCTCGGTGGCTCAGCTCAATATCCGAGGGGGCATCACCCACATACACCAGCTCATCCGGGCTCAGATTCCACTCCTGCATGACTTGGTGCAGCCGCTCGTGTTTGCAGTTGTGTGTAGCAAGACCGAATCCACGCCACTCCACAAACGCCTCCAGGCCGAAATATCTAATGGTCGGATTACCCGTAAAATGCTCCTTGCCGCTGATAATACCGATACGTATACCTGCGCTCTTCAACTTCCGCATCATCTCAAGCGTTCCCGGGAACGGCTCAGGTGCCAGCACGGGGTGCAAGCGCTCATAGGACTCCACAAAACTCTCAATCGGCAGTTCCGAATGAGTCGGCTGCATACCCAGCAGGCCGGCCAGCACGCCGCTGTCATTCAGCCCGAAAAAGCTTACAACTTCCTCTGCTGTGGGTTTGGGGTGTCCCAGCCTCTCCACACAGTCACGATACGCCTCCACACACAGCGGGAGCGTATCACCCAGCGTACCGTCCAAATCAAAGATTACCGCTTTTAACATACCCGTCGGAATGAAGGTTTCCCAGTGTACCACACACCTTTGCACATGGCAATACATAAAAGAGTACGCAGATGATGCACTTACTCTTTCAAGTTTCCTATTTCTTTCAAAACCCGTTAATCAATTTCTTTTCCCGAAAGCACTAATTTACAGTACTATATCACCGCATATGCTGCAATTTGGAGCAGTCCCTATCATACAACATTTTCAATCTTCCCGAGAATTCCCATGGACTCAGCCTAATCCAATCTGTAAAAACAAGCACGGAAGCGCTCTTCGCTTTCAGTATCTCCTTGTGTATCAGTCTGCAAATCAGAATTTTCGATGATAAAATCATGTAAAGCTTCAAGCCTTGTGATGTCTGATTTATGTTACCGAAAAAATAAGGCTGAACATTCAGTATTATCACCATTGGCAAGGAAATCAAGCCCATTATAATTTGAGCAAAATATGATTTTTTGTAAAATTAATTTTGTAGTACGGGATTAGCACTCTCCCACCCCCTCGTTCCACCGAGTCAGAGTGTATGAGATTCCCTCCGGGAACCCTTATTTTTCAATAGTTTATTCTGTATTTTTGCTTTCTTCTCTCTTTTTATCGTCTTTCTCAATCTTTACCGCCGGCTTACCCGGTGCTATCCAAGCTCTTACTTGGGCATTTGTCTGACAATCATATACCTTATACTCACTAATCATAAATTTCTATTTATCCCTATATCAGTTGTTGACAAAACTCTTCCTTTTAAGTATGAAACGCACCTTTCAACTGGGTACGATGACTGATATACATACTCCTCATTCTTTGCATCTGACGCAACGTTTGCATTACCACTCTCATCGCTGTATCGGCTTGCAATTTTTGCAACTCTGCATAGGATACCATTACTTCGCTATCTATCAAGACGCTCCGCAAAATACAAACTGGTTCTTCCAATTGATTCAACAGCCACCAAAACGGGTTTTGTGCCCTTGTCCGAGCTTATTGTCTTGCTGTACTTGGTAAACCCTAGTGTCTTGTCGTGTTAATTCATTACAATAAGCAAGCTTATTTATTCTTTATAATACAAATACTTACGTGTTGAGAGTATTGTGTAGGACTAGCTAAACGAGACAATAGCTCATCATTTGCAGAGTAGTCACTTTTCAGACATTATCCTATTCAGGCTTAAGCATCCATAGCTGTCTCACTTCGTGTACTTTGGGCTTTTATTGGTTCATGTGCATCCTGTCTGTGTTCCGTTTTTCTTCCCACACCACATTATTGCGGCGCAGTTGCCTTTGGCTATTTGATTTCGCCCGGTCAGCGCCTCATTGGGGAGTTCAGCCCGGTTATGTGGCACCCAGACGCACCTACAAAATCACCCGATGCCGTTGATACAGCACCGGGTGATTTGAAGTTTTATTCAGTAACGCTTATCAGTCATCCGCCCCCACGGAGATGGTGTCATCCGGCATGGGGAACTCTTCCTCCTCGTCATAGTATGTAGCACGGGGGATGGGAGTGGCATCAGGGGCAGCCTCTACCACAATGTTGCGGTACTTGTTGAAACCGGTACCGGCCGGGATGAGGTGACCCAGAATCACGTTCTCCTTGAATCCTTCCAGCATATCTACCTTACCCAGTGTAGAGGCCTCCGTAAGCACACGCGTGGTGTCCTGGAACGAAGCGGCAGAGATGAAAGAATCGGTCTTGAGGGAGGCCTTGGTGATACCGAGCAAGATGGGTTCGTAATCAGCCGGGCGGCCGTTCATGGACATGGTTTCCTTATTGATGCGGCTGAGCGTGGTGCGGTCAACCTCATCGCCCCAGAGCAGACCGGTGTCACCCGGGTCCTTGATGCGCACCTTGCGGAGCATCTGGGAAACGATGATTTCCACATGCTTGTCGTTGATTTCCACACCCTGCACACGGTACACCTGCTGCACCTTGTTCACCAGGTGCTCCTGCAGGGCTTCCTTACCGCAGATGCGCAGAATCTCATCCGATGCCTCCGTACCGTCTGACAGCGGCTCACCGGCGCGCACAAAGTCACCATCATGCACAATGATGTGGCGATCCATGGGCACGAGGTGCTTGCAGGAGATGGTGCCCTCGTTCTCATCGCGCTCCTCCAGCTTGGCAGAGCGGCGGCGGCGCTTGGTAGCAGCCTCACGTGCCTCGGCATCGCGATAGATAGTCACCACCTTCTTGCCGCGAATCATGGCATCATCAATGGCAACGATACCGTCCATCTCCGCCAGAGTGCAGGTATCCTTCGGGCGGCGGGCTTCAAAGAGCTCAGCCACACGGGGAAGACCACCGGTAATATCGTTTGTCTTCTGCACCTTGCGGGGAGTCTTGGCCAGCTGCGTACCGGCAGAAATCTTCTGCTTATCGCTCACCACAAGGTAGGCACCCGTGGGAATGGCGTACACGCGCGGCTTGTCTTGCTTGGAGCCGGGCTTGGCGGTGTGCACAATCACACGCGGTGCCAAATCCTGGCGGTGGTCAATGATGACAGTTGTACCCCTACCGGAATCGGAATGTGCAGAATCCGTGCGGCAGGTAATACCCTCAATCATGTCCTGGAACTCAACTGTACCGCTCACTTCCGCAATGACCGGAATGGCGAAGGGATCCCATTCGGCAATAATCTGACCGGGTTCCACATTGTCACCATCCTTCACACGCAGCACGGCACCCAGTGTCAGTGAGTAGGATTCCACTTCCTTGCCCTCGGCGTCGTAAATCTTCACGCTGCCGTTCTTGCAGAGCACCACCATGTTGCCCTTCTCGTCCTCCACGCAACGGTCACGCAGGTTCTCATCATAAATGAGACGACCGGCAGACTTGGCCACGTATTCCGGACGATTGGCAGCAGCCGTAGCAGTACCACCCACGTGGAAAGTACGCATGGTCAGCTGAGTACCGGGCTCACCGATGGACTGGGCAGCGATGATACCGACAGCCTCACCCACCTTCACGCTCTTACCGGTTGCCAGATTCAGACCGTAGCACTTGGCGCAGCAGCCCTTGGACAGGTCACAGGTGAGCACGGAACGCACCTTCACCTTCTCAATGCCTACGTTCTCAATCTTCTTGGCAGCCTCGTCGGTGATGATTTCGTTCTTAGCCACGATGAGCTGACGCGTCGTCGGGTCATAGATATCATCACAGGTCACACGACCATAGATACGGGTGGACAGAGAGGCGATTTCGTCCTCACCATCGTAGATAGCCGTCATGGTGATACCATTCTCCGTACCGCAATCCACATCGCGCACGATGACATCCTGAGCCACGTCCACCAGCTTACGGGTCATGTAACCGGAGTCAGCAGTCTTCAGAGCCGTATCAGCCAGACCCTTACGGGCACCGTGGGTGGAAATGAAGTATTCCAGCACGGAGAGACCCTCACGGAAATTGGAGGTAATGGGGCGTTCGATAATCTCACCGGAGGGCTTGGCCATAAGACCGCGCATACCGGAAAGCTGCTTAATCTGAGCCTTGTTACCACGGGCACCGGAGTCCACCATCATGTAGAGCGGGCTTGCCACAGCGGAACCGCTGTTGTACTCCAGCTTGGTGTAGAGGTCTTTCTGGATGGCGTCCGTGGTGGAGGACCAGATGTTCACCACCTTTTCATAGCGTTCGCCGTTGGTGATGAGGCCTTCCTCATACTGCTCGGTCACCTTGGCAACCTGCTCATAGGCATCGGCAATCATCTCATCCTTACCCTCAGGCACCACCATGTCTACGATACCGATGGAGCAGCCGGAGCGTGTAGCCTCCTTGTAACCCAGAGACTTGAGAGCGTCTAGCGTTTCCACGGTGCGCTTCTGACCGCAGGCCTGATAGCAGCGCCAAATGATTTCACCCAGCTGCTTCTTACCCACGTTGCGGTTGATGTAGCCGATTTCATCCGGCCAGATTTCGTTGAAGCGGACGCGACCTGCAGTAGTGACGATAGTCTTGCGATCCACGTTCTCACGGTTGAAGGACAGCTTCTCGAAAGCCTCGCCCTCCTTGCCGTAATCGGGGTTCTTGAGACGAATCCACTCGTGGTAACCAATCTTGCGGGCAGCAATGGCGAACTCCACCTCGGAAATGGACTCGAAGAGGGGCAGCAGATGCTGGTTGTCCTGCTTCTCTTTCACTTCCTTGGCGCGGGTGTGCGTCAGGTAGTAGGAACCCAGAATGATATCCTGAGTCGGCGTGCAGATGGGCTTACCGGATGCCGGGGAGAAGATGTTGTTGGGAGCCAGCATCAGGAGGCGAGCCTCCAGCTGGGCTTCCACACTCAGCGGCACATGCACGGCCATCTGGTCACCATCGAAGTCAGCGTTGTACCCCGTACACACCAGCGGGTGCAGACGAATGGCGCTGCCTTCAATCAGCACAGGCTCGAAAGCCTGGATAGAAAGACGGTGCAGCGTAGGAGCACGGTTCAGGAACACGGGGTGGCCCTTGGTCACCTCTTCCAGAATATCCCACACGATGGCTTCCTTGCGGTCAATCATCTTCTTGGCAGAGCGCACGGTGTGCACATAACCAAGCTCCTTAAGGCGGTGGATAATGAAAGGCTCAAAGAGGTTAAGAGCCATCTTCTTAGGAAGACCGCACTGATTCATCTTCAGGTGCGGGCCAATCACAATCACGGAACGCCCGGAGTAGTCCACACGCTTACCCAGCAGGTTTTGGCGGAAGCGACCGCTCTTACCCTTGAGCATGTCAGAAAGAGACTTCAGCGGGCGGTTGCCGGCACCGGTCACGTGGCGGCCATGACGCCCGTTGTCGAACAGGGCATCCACAGCCTCCTGGAGCATGCGCATTTCGTTACGCTTAATCACCTCCGGCGTCTGGAGAGCGGCGAGCTCACGCAGACGGTTATTGCGGTTGATAACGCGGCGATACAGGTCATTCAGGTCACTGGTGGCAAAGCGACCGCCGGGCAGCGGCACGAGGGGACGCAAATCCGGGGGAATCACCGGCAGCACAGTCAATACCATCCACTCCGGGTGGCAGCCGCTGCTGCGGAAGCCCTGAGCCAGCTGCAGACGCTTGGCAAGCTTGCGCTTGTTCTGCTTGGAGTTGGTCTTTTCCATCTCCTGACGCAGCTCATCGATAAGGGCATCCAAATCAATGGTCTTGAGCAGGGTCTGGATGGCAACGGCACCCATGGCGGCTTCCGGAGCATCATCACCATAATCCTCCACCAGCTCATCATATTCCTCCTCGGTCAGAATCATGCCACGCTCAATACCGTTTACGCCGCGGGGATCCGTCACGATATAGTCCTCATAGTAAATGACGCGCTCCAAATCGCGGGCGGTTAGATCAAGCATAAGACCAATGCGGCTGGGCATGCATTTGTAGAACCAGATGTGGGTCACCGGCACAGCCAAATTGATGTGCCCCATGCGCTCACGCCGCACGCGGGAAGTGGTCACCTCCACGCCGCAGCGGTCACAGATCATGCCTTTGTTCTTGGCGCGCTTGTAACGGCCGCAGGAACACTCCATGTCACGCGTGGGGCCGAAAATACGCTCACAGAACAAGCCGCCTTTTTCCGGTTTGAACGTGCGGTAGTTAATTGTCTCAGGGTTCTTGACCTCGCCGCTGGACCAGTTGAGGATATCCTCCGGGCTGGCAACGGTGATGCAAACCTGGTCGAAGTTCTTGGCCTTCTCGTTGTTAAGGTCGTTAAAAGACATATTATGTGGTATTTTTAGAGTTTTGATGCTACCCGAGCGGTTGAGACTCGGGCAGCGGTTACAGGTTTACATCTTATATCAGGCGTCCTCCTCCTCGTCTTCGGTGTCGGAATCAGCCTCCGTGTAATCGTCGGCATCCTCATCGTCATCATCACCGAATACATCAAAGTCATCGTCATCCGACAGGTCATCCGACAGGTCATCATCATCCCCGACAAGCAGGGCGAAGAGGTCATCCGTGGTCTGCGGAGCATTCTCTCGGTCGCGCTTCTCCGTGGGCTGCACGTTGAGGCAGAGAGCCTGCATTTCCTTAATAAGCACGTTGAAGGATTCAGGTGTACCGGCTTCCAGAGAGTTGTCACCCTTGACAATATTCTCGTAGATGCGGGTACGGCCCTGAACATCGTCAGACTTGACGGTGAGGAGCTCCTGCAGCGTGTAGGCAGCACCGTAAGCCTCCATGGCCCACACTTCCATTTCACCAAAGCGCTGACCACCGTGCTGAGCCTTACCGCCGAGCGGCTGCTGAGTCACCAGTGAGTAGGTACCCACGGCACGGGCGTGCACCTTGTCTGCCACCAGGTGGTTGAGTTTGAGCATATAGGTGTAACCCACCACCACCGGGTAGTGGAAGTACTCACCCGTCAGACCGTCAATCAGGCGGCTCTTACCGGCCACACTGCCGTCCTTGCCATCACCCACCCAGGAGAATCCGGGCATCTTCTTGGCCTGGCTCATGTAGTCCCAAATCTGGGATTCCTCAATACCGTCGAACACAGGGGTGGCTACCTTGAAGCCCAGCGCCTTGGCGGCAACGCCGAGGTGAGCCTCCAACACCTGACCCACGTTCATTCGGGAAGGCACGCCAAGGGGGTTGAGGATGATATCCACCGGAGTACCGTCTTCCAGATAGGGCATATCTTCCACCGGGAGAACACGGGAGCATACACCCTTATTACCGTGACGACCGGCCATCTTATCACCCACACCCAGCTTACGCTTGGTGGCGATATAGACCTTCACCTCTGTCACCACACCGGGATCCATCTCCGCACCGGCTTCAATCTGGTCGAGCTTGATGTCGCGCTCGTCATCGAGTTCGGCAAAGCGGGGCTCATAGCTGTTGATGATTTCGAAAATCTGGTTGCGCACCGGGCTTTCGTTCATCTCGATTTCATCGTGGTAGACAGCCAGCTTACGCAGCAGAGTCTTGGTAATCTTGCGGTTGGCAGGGATAATCACCTCGTTGGTGCCGGCGCGGGTAACCTCCAGCGGAATCTTCTCACCAAGCAGGCGGTCAGAAAGCTTACTGGTAAGCTGCTCAATGAGAGCATCACGGCTGCGCTCATACTCGGCATCCACCTTCTTGCGCTGCTTCTGACTTTCCTTCTCTACATCCACGGCGGGAGAACCGGGGGCGGCAGAACGCACCACGCGCACATCCATCACCACGCCGGTAGTGCCCGGGGGCACACGCAGAGAAGTATCCTTCACGTCTGCCGCCTTCTCACCGAAGATGGCGCGCAGCAGGCGTTCTTCCGGAGCCAAATCTGTCTCGCTCTTAGGAGTAATCTTACCCACCAGAATATCACCGGGCTTCACCTCGGCACCGATGCGAATCACACCGTCACTGCCCAGGTTCTTGAGGGCATCGTCACCCACGTTGGGGATATCGCGCGTGATTTCTTCCGGTCCGAGCTTCGTATCGCGGGCCTTTTCCTCGAACTCCTCAATATGGATGGAGGTGTAGGCATCCTCCTGCACCAGGCGCTCGGAAATGATGATGGCGTCCTCGAAGTTGTAGCCGTACCAGGACATGTATGCCACCAGCACGTTACGTCCGAGAGCAAGCTCACCGCCGTCTGTACAGGGGCCGTCAGCCAGCACATCACCGGGCTTCACCACATCACCGCGGGAAACGATGGGTTTTTGGTTAATGCAGGTGGAGGCGTTGGAACGCATGAACTTGCGCAGCTGATACACAAAGATTCCCTTCTCAGGGTCAGTCTTGACGCTCTCCGGCTCACTCAGCCAAGTATTCGGAGAAACGGGAAGCTCACCATCCGGGGTGGTCACGATGTATTCAGCCGTGGCAGAGGCCACGATACCTCCGGCCAGAGCGCACACCACGGAGCAACTGTCGCGGGCACATTTAGCCTCAATACCGGTACCCACAAGCGGAGCCTGATTCACCATCAGCGGCACACCCTGGCGCTGCATGTTAGCACCCATGAGGGCACGGTTGGCGTCATCATGCTCCAGGAAAGGAATGAGACCGGCAGCAATGGAGATAATCTGCTTGGGAGACACGTCCATGTATTCCACGCGGCGCGGATCAACCTCAATAAACTCACCGTGCTGGCGAGCCGTCACGCGGGAACGGGTGAAGTGACCGGTGCCGTTGTCGTTATCCAGCGGATTATTCGCCTGAGCGATGAGGTGGTACTCCTCCTTATCGGCGGTCAGGTACACCACTTCATTGGTCACCACAACCTCTACGTCTACCACTTCACCCTTATTATTCTTCTTCTCAATCTGCTTGACGCGGCGGAACGGAGTCTCAATAAAGCCGTACTCATCAATACGGGCATAGGTGCACAGAGAGTTAATCAGACCGATATTGGGACCTTCTGGGGTCTCAATCGGGCAGATACGACCATAGTGAGAGGGATGCACGTCTCGCACCTCAAATCCGGCGCGGTCGCGGTTCAGGCCACCCGGTCCCAGAGCGGAAAGGCGGCGCTTGTGCGTCAGCTCAGCCAGCGGGTTAATCTGATCCATAAACTGGGAGAGCTGGCTGCGGCCGAAGAAGTCACGCACCACGGCGCTGAGAGCCTTCGGGTTAATCAGCTTGCTGGGCGTAATATCGGTACGTGTGGTATCGCAAAGAGTCATACGCTCCTTGACCAGGCGCTCCGTACGGGCGAGCCCCACTCGGCACTGGTTAGAGATGAGCTCACCCACGGCACGCACGCGACGGTTGCCCAAGTGGTCAATATCGTCCACCTGCCCTTCGCCGTTCTTCAGGCGAAGCAGATACTTGAGAGATGCCAGGAAGTCAATCGGCTGGATAAGGCGGCAATCCTCCGGCACATCCAGACCAAGCTTCTGATTAATCTTGTAGCGCCCCACGCGGGTGAGGTCATAGCGTTTCTCGTCCTTGAAGAGACGATCCAGAGCCGTGGCAGCCTGCTGCACGGAAGAAGGATCACCGGGACGGAACTTGCGGAAAATCTCCTTAAGAGCGGACTCACGGTCATGTGCCAAATCCTTCTTGAGGGTCTTCACCAGCGTTTCTTCCTCACGCTGGTCAATGACTTCAATCTCCTCAATGCCCAGCTCCTGCATCTTGCGGATGGTGGAAAGGCTCAGAGACTCATAAGCCTTGGCGATGATGGTAGCCTTACGGTTGCTCTGTTCATCACCGAACTTGACATCCTCAAAGGGAATGAGGTATTCCAGCTCCTCACCGGCCACTTCGGCCAGACGAAGCTTCTGGATGGTGTAGAACTGCTCCACAATGTCGCGGTCGCTCTCATAGCCAAGATAGCGCAGGAACGTGGTGGCGAGGAACTTGCGGCGGCGGCGGCGGCGATCCAGGAACACGTACATCAAATCGCTGGTATCGAACTGCACTTCCAGCCAGGAA
This sequence comes from Akkermansia sp., assembly GCA_045579245.1. Classification (GTDB taxonomy): domain Bacteria; phylum Verrucomicrobiota; class Verrucomicrobiia; order Verrucomicrobiales; family Akkermansiaceae; genus Akkermansia. The sequence goes on along the minus strand of JAZNLU010000048.1, from coordinate 45,202 downwards.
CCGCGGTCGGGAATAATACGGAAAGAGTAAATATCCTTACCATTGGTGTGCTGGGCCTTCTCAAAGCAAAGACCGGGAGAGCGGTGCAGCTGAGCCACAATCACACGCTCGGCACCGTTGATAACAAAGGTACCACGGTCGGTAATCATCGGAATTTCACCCATATACACATTCTCATCAGCCGTGTAGTCACCACACTTCAGGCGGAACTTCACATACAGAGAAGCGCTGTAGGTTTCACCGGCGCGGATGGCGGCGAAATCACTGGTCTTGGGCGGTGAAATCTCGTAGGAGTCATATTCCAGACGAATCTGGCCATCATAACTCTCAATCGGGAAATGTTCGGAAAGAACAGCCTGAAGACCCATTTTGAGCCGTTTTCCCGGCTCGGTGAAACGCTGAAGGAATTCCTCGTAGGACTTAGTTTGAATCTCAATCAAGTTGGGCGGGTCAATGACCTCCTTGATTTTACCGAAACTGATTCGCTCTTGCTTGGGCTTGGACATGGAGTTGTCGGAGATGAGGTTGTGCACCTGGGCCACAGATGCGGGGTCGGCTTACGTTTGGTAAAACCGACCCGGAGCTTCCCGTGCCTTCCGGGCATTCCGAATGCCCCGGGTCGGTCTCACGCGCGCCTTGCGCGACGCGTACGTAAAAAAGTTAATAAAAGTTAAGTTTTAAATGAAGAGACGATAAGACGCGAAGGCAGGGAGGAAGAGAAATTCCACCCTGCGATCGCGTACAACGAAAGGTTACTTGATAGTGACCTTGGCGCCGGCCTTCTCGAGCTCGGCCTTGGCCTTCTCGGCGTCCTCCTTGGAAGCGCCTTCGAGGATGACGGCGGGAGCGCTTTCGACGAGCTTCTTAGCATCGGCCAGACCCAGACCGGACTTGACAACGCGGACAGCCTTAATGACGGCAATCTTGTTGCCACCGGCGTCGGTCAGCTCAACGTCGAAGTCAGTCTTCTCCTCCACGGGCTCAGCAGCAGCGGCGGGGCCGGCAGCAGCGGCAACGGGAGCAGCGGCGGACACGCCCCACTTCTCTTCCAGCATCTTAACAAGCTCAGCAGCCTCCAGGATGGTCAGCGTACCGAGTTCCTCAGCGATCTTATTGATATCAGCCATTGTAGTATTTTCTTTTGTAATTGGTTCTTGTCGCGGATGGGGGCTCCCCATCCATTTCAGTTCTCACCGGCCGGAGAGCCGACAGAGAGCCTAATTTCTTTTTCAGGCGGCGGGGCACTTGATAGCACACCGCCGCCATCTGTTCAAGTCTTTTTTTATTTTTTTTACTCTGCAGCCGGAGTTTCCTCGGTTGCACCACCATTTTCCTTGTCCACGTAGGCCTGGATGACGCGGGCCAGTGCGGCACCGGCACCATTGATGGTACCAAGCAGGGTGGCAAGGAGAACCTCGCGGCTGGGCAGATCGCCGAGAGCCTTGATTTTGTCGGGGGTGAGCTCAGCGCCGTCCAGGATACCGCCCTTCCAGGCAGCCTTCTTGGACTTCTTGGCAAAGCCGTTCACCACCTTAGCAGCGGCGCAGACATCGCTGTCGCCCATGATGTAGGCCGTCTGACCCTTCAGGCAGGCGGAGATGTCGGGCAGACCGGCATCCTTGATGGCCTTGGTCATGAAGGTGTTCTTGGCCACCATGCAGGAGGCACCGGCAGCGGCCAGATCGGCACGCAGCGTGGTGAACTCAGGCACGGTCACGCCGGTGTAGTCAATCACCAGCACGAACGGGGAAGCGTTAACCTTAGCCAGCAGGTTCTCAATGATGATGCCCTTATCGGCATTCACTTTTTTCTCAGTGCTCATAATGATTCGTTGCGGTTCGGGTTATCAGTTCTTAGAGTACTCAACCTGGGCAACGGAAAGGCCCGGGTTCATGGAGCTGGCCATCGTCACGCCTGCGATGTAGGCACCCTTCGCACCGGAGGGGCGAGCCTTCACCACGGCAGAGATGAGAGCACGGGCATTCTCCACAAGCTTGTCGCTCTCAAAGGAGAGCTTGCCCACTGCGGCAGAGATGTTGGCGTTGCGGTCAACCTTGAAGTCAACTCGACCGGCCTTCACCTCACGAACAGCCTTGGCGGTATCTTCCGTCACAGTACCGGTCTTGGGGTTGGGCATCAGGCCGCGCGGACCAAGCACACGGGCAATCTTACGCACCTGGGCCATGGCATCCGGGGTGGCGATTGCGCTGTCAAAATCAAGGAACCCTCCCTGGATTTCCTTAATCAGGTCTTCCAGACCAACCTTTTCTGCGCCGGCTTCAAGAGCGGCCTGAGCGGCCTCACCCTGAGCGAAGACAATGACGCGGACATTCTTACCGGTACCGTGGGGCAGCGCAACAGAACCGCGCACCATCTGGTCGGACTTGCGGGGATCCACCGTGAGGCGGAACGAAACAGTGACCGTGGGGTCAAACCTGGGAGCGGGGAAGCTCTTCATGACTTCCACAGCCTCCTCAACAGAGTAAGCCTTGCTGTTATCAACGAGCTTGGCTGCCTCATTATAGCGCTTGGAGCGTTTTGTAGACATAATATTTAGCAGTACGTTCGGGTTTGAGTTATATTTCCCTCCTGCAGAAGGGGTTACATACCCTCTATTTCAATACCCATCTGGCGGGCCTGACCGGCGATGATGCGGCAGGCGGCTTCCGGATCCTTGGTATTGAGGTCGGGCATCTTGGTATTGACAATCTCCATCAACTTATCCTTGGTGATTTTAGCCACCTTCTTCTTGTTCGGCTCGCCGGAGCCGGACTTGAGACCGGCAGCCTTCTTCAGCAGATTGGCTGCGGGGGGCATCTTGGTGATGAAGTCGAAGGACTTGTCCTTGTACACGGTGATCACGACGGGGAGGATATCGCCGGCCTGCTTCTGAGTCTTAGCGTTGAACTCTTTGCAGAAGCCCATGATATTCACACCGGCCTGACCAAGAGCAGGACCCACGGGCGGCGAAGGATTCGCAGCGCCGGCAGGAATCTGCAGCTTAATTACTTTAACTACTTCTTTAGCCATGGTTTTGTTTTGTTGTTTTGCCGGTCGTACTCGCTTTCACGATTCTGCCCGGCGGGAAGTCTTATTCTTGTACAGCCTCTTATCAGCCGTTTTCCTTTTCATCCTCAGGCACCTGCTGCACCTGCACATAGTCAAGGTCAAGCGGGTTGGAGCGACCGAACATATTCACACCTACGCGCAGACGACCGCGCTCAGAGTCCACCATCTCCACAATGCCGCGCTCACCGGCGAAGGCACCTTCCAGCACCACCACTTCTTCGCCCACGTTATAGGCAACCTTCGGACGTGCGGCACCGCTGCGGCGCTCAATCTCAGCCATAAGCTCCTTCACGTCCTTCTCAGACATGGGAAGCGGCTCTTTATTGCGCCCACAGGCAAAGCTGATAACACCATCCACCGCCTGAATCTTGTACCAAGCATCATTGTTCAGCGTACCGTCCGGGCGGCGAAGCGCAAAGTTCAGGTAGACATAGCCGGGGTAAAGCTTACGTTCCACCACGTACTTCTTACCCTTGCGAACATCCTCCACCTTTTCCGTCGGCACCAAGGGAGGGCTTTGAAGCAGCGCACCCATCTCCTCGTCCTCCTTGAACAGGCGGTTGAGATTCTCTACGGAGCGACGCTCCTTATTGGAAAGAACATGCAGCACGTACCACTGATTCTTGGCATCAGGGATTGCGCGCGTTGAACCGGATTTGCGATCGTGCAGTCGTGACATGATTTACCGTTAGGAAAATTGAAAAATTCAGGAGAAAAGCAGAATGGCGCGATTCACGACCGCCGCCAGCACATAATCAAAGAAAGCTACATAGCCACCCAGAAGTACCATTGCAACCAGTACTACCAGAGTAGACCCCCACAGTTCTCGGAACTTCTTGAACCCGGTCACCTTCGGGTCACTTTCCCAAGGCCAGGAACACTTCTTCAATTCGCCTTTCACGGCGGATATGTATTGGGAAATCTTGCGGAACATCTGCGTATATAAAAGTAGGGGGATTTTTCGAGAAAAAAAAAGAGGAAGGCTGGCAGGGTAAGAGAGACTCGAACTCCCAACACGCGGTTTTGGAGACCGCTGCTCTACCAATTGAGCTATTACCCTATAACCTTGCTCTGTACTTTCGGCCGGGTCAGGAAAGGGTGCCCATTTGCCGGGCACCCTTCCCCGGGCCGAGGTCTCATTCCTTTATCGGAATGCAACCCGATTTAATTTTGGAGATTTACTCCCAGGATTACTCCTGGATCTTGGCAACCTTACCGGCGCCCACGGTACGACCACCTTCGCGGATAGCGAAGCGCATACCCTCTTCCATAGCCACCGGAGTGATGAGCTCAACCGTGATGGTCACGTTATCGCCGGGCATCACCATTTCAGTGCCCTCGGGCAGAGTCACGGTACCGGTCACGTCCGTCGTACGGAAGTAGAACTGGGGACGATAGTTGTTGAAGAACGGGGTGTGACGGCCACCTTCCTCCTTGGTCAGCACATAAACGGCTGCCTCGAACTTGGTGTGGGGAGTCACAGAACCGGGCTTGGCAATCACCTGACCGCGCACGATATCTTCCTTCTTGATACCGCGAAGAAGAACACCCACGTTGTCACCGGCCTCACCCTTGTCGAGAAGCTTGCGGAACATCTCGATGTCGGTCACGGAAGTCTTCTGAGTGGGACGGATACCCACGATTTCCACTTCTTCCATCTTGTTGATGATACCACGCTCGATACGACCGGTAGCCACAGTACCACGGCCGGAGATGGAGAACACGTCCTCCACGGGCATCAGGAAGGGCTTCTCAGTCGGACGCTCAGGCGTCGGAATGTACTCATCAACAGCATCCATGAGCTCCATGATAGCAGCAGCTGCATCAGCATCGCCTTCCAGAGCCTTCACAGCGGAACCCTTCACGATGGGCAGGTCATCACCGGGGAAGTCGTAGGAGGAAAGAAGTTCGCGGATCTCCATCTCCACGAGCTCGGCAAGCTCGGGGTCAGCAAGGTCCATCTTGTTCATGAACACCACGATGTAGGGAACACCCACCTGACGAGCAAGCAGGATGTGCTCACGAGTCTGCGGCATGGGGCCGTCAGCAGCGGAGCAAACGAGAATAGCACCGTCCATCTGGGCAGCACCGGTGATCATGTTCTTCACATAGTCAGCGTGACCGGGGCAGTCAACGTGAGCATAGTGACGGTTAGCGGTCTCATACTCCACGTGTGCAGTGGAGATGGTGATACCACGCTCGCGCTCCTCAGGAGCGCCGTCGATCTGGTCGTAAGCCTTGAACTCTGCCTGACCCTTTTCTGCAAGAACCTTGGTAATTGCAGCAGTGAGGGAAGTTTTGCCATGGTCAACGTGACCGATCGTGCCCACGTTCACGTGGGGCTTGGTGCGCTGGAATGATTCTTTGGCCATAATAGGAATTAATTTTGGGCTGCTTATTCTTGCACGAGTCAGAAGCTTCTGGCGGGATTTGAACCCGCGACCTCATCCTTACCAAGGATGCGCTCTACCCCTGAGCTACAGAAGCATGGACTCTATCATTGCCCCGAAGGGCGTAAAAGCGGGCAAATTATACACGACTTCACCCACCCCGTCAACCATTATTTCTAAATTTTTCATTTTTTTGTCTATTTTTTATCAATTTCAGGACATTTTGAGGGCTCCGCGTCTCAAACAGCTGGAAAGTTGGATTGAATTTTGCCGGCATAAGGTGCAAACTGTGGGCCTATGAAGACACTGACTATCCTGTCTGTCGCCGCCATGATGGCTCTGCCCTCCCTGGCAGATGACCACAAGCCGGCCGCCGATAAAGCAAAAGAAGCCGCGGTTGAATGCAAAGACGACTGCAAAGGCAAGGAATGTAAAGCTGACAAACTGCCCCAGCAGTGCTGGCTTGACATTGAAACCATCACCCTGGAGGCAGCCAACGGTGACCCGCTGGCACAGTACACCATCGCCTACCTCACGGATCAGGGCGTCAACATCCCCAAGGATGAAGCCAAGGCTAAGGAGATGTACGGCAAGGCTGCGCCCGGTCTGATGACCGCCGCTGCCAAGGGGCATCCCGCCGCCTCGTACGCGCTCGCGCACATGTACGCAGAAGGTAAGGGCGTGGAAAAAGATGCCAACAAGGCTGCCCAGTACTACAAGTGGGCCAAGCATTGCTGCAAGGGACAGAAAGACGGCAAGAAGTGCTGCACACCGGATAACAAGGACGAGCAGATGCAGAAAGCCGTTAATGCCGCCACCACCTATCCGGTCATCGACGAGAATTAATTCAACCTACACCTCTGTAACCTGTCCCGCCCGGCTTGCCAAAGTCGGGCGGGCGTTATTTAACTCCCGGTTCCCATATTCCTCACGCACGGCGCACAGCTGCAGCCGACACGAGCAACATACACTTCACTATCACAGAGTCAGGATAAAATAAACTGAAAATACTCTTGCGGATCAGACGCCGGCATGTATTATCATGGGTAGATATGTACAAATACCTTTTTTTCACCTTTCTTGCACTGACCGGCTGCAGCTCCGGTTCCCCTGCCAACCCGCCCATGGGGGAACCCTACAGCATCGCGTTCATACCCAAGGCTGCCGGTAACAGCATCACGTACACATACGATTCCCGCATATCCGAAGATGTGCAGCTGCACAGCATCAGCAGCAATTCACCAAGTTTGCGTGCAGAAGGGCTCAGTATCTGCGCTGCCCCCGGAGCGAGCGGAGAGGCAGAGTTCACCTGTTCAGTCGGTGAGCGCCTGTACACTATCTGCTCTCCGGCTGACCGAACCGCCATGCATGAGACAGACGGCATCTCTTTCACCATCTCACCGGAAAAAGAAGTTCGGGAGGGCATGCGTTTGGTACACATCTCATGGGATGCAGAACCGCAGGGGCGGGAACGAGTGGCAGATGTCAACCCACGCTGTTCCTGCCATGGGCACGGGACGCTGTCCCTGAGAAAGAAAATTACCCGGAACAAGCGTCACACGGAAACGCATTTGATACCTGCTAAAGAAACCATCACCACCTACATTCGGCTGCGTAACAGGGCCACCGTCCACACCATCCCTTTCAGCGCAGGAGCACCGGATACACCGGTCATCCTGCTGATTCCCGGCATGAAACAAGAGCGGGCGGAACGCAAGGCATTAGCTGAGCTTCCCATCCCTCACTGAGCTTTTCGTCCCGTCTCCCGCATCAGCCGGGTCGCCGATTCGGCAGAATGATTCTTTTTTATAGATTCGGATAAATGACGCGTTGCAGATAGAGTCCCTCTGCCGGAGCGCAGAAACGGGTTATCGGCGCATGGATATCCTGCAGCATCGCAGATAAGTCCTCCGTGGTCATGCGCCCGCGCGCCACCTGATGGGCCGTTCCTACAAGCATGCGTACCATGCGGTACATAAAGCCGTTTCCGTGGAAACGCAGGCGGAGCATCCCCTGCCCCTCCCGCTGCAGTTCGGCAGCATAAATGGTGCGTTCATAAAATCCGGGCGGCGGCGGCTTCGGCTCGTTGCCGCGCCGCGCAGCGAAGCGGCGGAAATCATGGGTGCCGACATACACGCGGAGGGCGGCTTCCAACCCTTCTTCCGAAAACTCATGCGGTACATGCCACACTCTCCCGCATAAAAAGGGATTCAGCACCGCCTCCCGGCAGATGAGGTATTCATACACCTTCCCCTCCGCATTGAACCGCGCGTGGAAATCCGACTCAACAAAGCGCGCCGCCAGTATGCGGATGCTGCCGGGCAGGTGTGCATTGAGCGCTGCCACCCAGTTTTCCGCAGTCATGCGACAGGATTCCGGCAAATCGGCATGAAAAACCTGTGCCATAGCATGCACCCCCGCATCCGTGCGCCCGGAAGAAGAGATTCGAATCTGCTCCCGGACTATTCCCGCCATCGCTTCCTCTATGGTATCCTGAATCGTCTGCCCGCCGCGCTGGCTCTGCCAGCCGCGGTAAGGCAATCCATCATACGCGCAGGTAAAAAGAATACGAGCCATGCGTGGGGAGAAAAAAGCCGCAGCTCTGTGGTGCAGAAGCTGCGGCAATGATTAAAATTGTATGCCGGAATCAGATACCGATATCAATCATATCAATATCGCCGTCATCAGAGGCGTCCTCACCGCTGTCATCGGAGCTTTCGCCGGAATCAGAGCTGTCATCTGCGGCATCATCTGAACCGGAATCACCGGAGTCAACGTCCAGAGAGAGGTCATCATCCCCACCCTCAGAAGAATCATCATCCGTCGTCTCCTCAGAAGAGGAATCAGAAGCATCGTCCGTCGTCTCCTCAGAGGCATCACCCTCCGCAGCGGCATCGCCGGATTCCTCAGCAGTCTCCTCCTCAGCAGTCTCGCGGTCATCCGGCGGCACGGGAATAGTCACTTCCTCCTCTGCTGCTACCTCAGCAGCCTCAGGGATGGCGGGGCAATCCTCAGCCTTATCAAAACGGGTCATGGGGAATTCTGCCGGATCAGCCACGTAATCCAAAGCAGCCTTGAGCTTGGCGGAACCGTAGCACTCCGCGAAGTTGGGAGGATTGTTGGCATTCTGATCCTCCGGGTTGTAGATGTACTTGGCACCGGCTTCCACCTGTTCCTGGGGAGTTGCATCCACTGCAGCGCCGGAGTTAGCACCCACGGCACGCACCAGCAGAGAATCTACTACCTCACCGTCATGCTCAGCGACGGGCTTACTGGCACGCACGCGTCCAATCTGACGGGCAAGGCGGCAGGTAGCATCGGCATAAGCAGCTGCATCACTGTTCACCAAGGCATTCCCGCCCATGCTGAACACACGCACGCTGGCGTTCTGGTAACGCTTATTAAGCGCTTCCACTCGGGGTGCAGCAGCTTCAGCGGTCTTGTAGCTGGTCACTTTCTGCAGTTCGGCAGTCAGTTCTTCAGCCAACTGAGCAGCCGACATTTCTTCCTTCTGGCAGGAAGTGAGCGCACCCATAACCGCCAGGGCGCAAGTGGGGATGAAGAGAAAACGTTTCATGGAGGAAATAAGATAATCTACGTTATGAAAATTAGCAGGATTTAAAGCTTCTGTCAAGGTAAAGTATCATGTTTGAGGACTTTTTTTCGCATTCAGCGCAGGAAATGGAGCGAAGCCTCACCGGAAGCATCCTTCCGGTGAAAAAATCAAGCGAGAGGCGGGTCAGGAAGAATATCCTCATAAATACCGGGAGAGGAATCCTCTATCACGGTTGCCCCCACGCAGCGGGAGTAAAAATCCGCCGGTCCCACACCGCCGATAACGGCGTATGCATAGCCGAGTGCACGCATCTGTTCCAGAGCAGTCACCAGCAGAGCTTTGCCGATTCCGCCCTGCCGTGCAGCCGGATCCACGCCCATGGGACCGACAAATCCGCGAGCCGTGGCATCATAACACACAAAACCGATGATTTTTTTGTCCTGTGTTGCAATAAAACAGCCGACAGGCTGATGCCCCATGGCCACCTTGCACTCACTCACCCACTTGGGGCTGAAAGTACGCCCCACCCAATCCGCTACAATGTGTCGCTCAAAAGGGTGGCAAAGGCGCACGCGAATTCCCTGTTCGAGCAAAGCTCTGCGCAGGGAGCCCCCCTCCGGCAACTTCCAAAGTCTAACCAGCATATCAGTCATACCGCCAATTCTACAGATGTGAACAATTCATAAAAAAACGGGCGGGAAATCCTAAAACGAATTCCCCGCCCCTGCATTCTGCAAAGTTAATTATCTTTCTTGCGATCCTTGGCGGCGTTGTAGTAGTAAGTAGCAATCTTATCTACCAACTCGTCCTTAGCCTCCGGGTCATACACCGTCTTAAGCAGGTGGGCCATGGCGGCGGCATCGCGGAAGTTTGCGGGAGCTCCACCCCAAGCCTTAGCATCCAGCGGAGCCTTGGCAGATTTAGCATAATCCTGTACACCCGGCATATTCCAGAGCAAGTTCAGCGCACGTTTCAGGGAATCCAGCGGCAGCTCAGGAGCAACACCATGGTGGCTCACCACGCACTGACAGAAGCGGTCAATCGCATCATTGGCCGTCTTGGCATTTTCAGCGGTAACACCACCCTTGAGCTTGGCCTCCAGAGTGCAGGCGTGAGCATAGCAAAGCCAGCCGTACACCTCAGAGGAAACTGTCTTGAGCAATTCCCTGTCGGCAAGCATGGCCTCCACGGGAGCAGCATCTCCGCCGGCAGCAGCTGCAGCCACCACGGGAGCTACCTTGGCCATGGTGAGGTCAAAATCATTCAGCGTGGGGTCATCCTTAGGCAGAGCATTAGCCAGAGCAGGCACCGCCGCCCAGTCCTTTTGGCGCACAGCCGCCTTGAGCTCATACACCGCCGCAATGGCTGACGGATTGTCCGGCAGCCCGAGATAGTGGGCATACTTCTTTTTCAAGGCAGCCAGCTCCTTGCGGGCGGCATCCAAATCATTGGCGCGGAACTCACCCACAGCCTCCATCAAATCCGCAGGAGTCATCAGCTTGAAAACGGTACAGTTCTTAACATCATCCTCCACCTTCTCATCCACTGAGCCTCTGGGGATATACTGGAACTTATTTTTACCGCCGGAGTTCTCAATGAGCAGATAGCCGGGCTTCTTACCTTTAACAATATAGGCTCGAAGCTTATCCTGTTTGGCACCGTCTTCCTGCGCACCCGCAAAGGGGGCGCAGCAGAGAAGAGCAGCGGCAAATCCGATTAAGTTGGTCAATTTCATAGCTTGAATATGGTAAGGTTAGCGTTTCTTGAGCTGGCTCTGGAAATCACGGTTGGCCTTATCCTCACGCTGCACGGCGGCATCCGCCTTGTAGGTGTTGAGAAGGTTTTCCACGGCATTATACGCGTCACGCTCAGCCGGAGTAATCTTGTCCAGCAGGTTACTGCGCTTGATAAGAGTGACGTACTGCTGACCGGTGTTCCAAGCGTTCCAGCGGTCAGAAGCCTTGAAGTTACCCTTCAGGCGATCACCGGAAGACGGCGTGTTACGCTCCCAGAAGAGCTTCATGATAGCCTCACAAGCCGGAGCAGAGTAGCTGATGTTACCCTTATTCTGATTGTAGAGATTCATGTAGGTCTGGAGCGCTTCCTTCACCTTGCCGGACTTGGCGTATGCCTCACCCAGCATCATGAGCATATCCAGTCGGTCATTGCTCTTGGCTCGGTTCACCGTCACGTACTTGTTAGCCGTTTCCACGGCAGCCGCGGCATTGCCGGAGCGCAGGTGCAGCTTGGTCAGCCCCATAAGCGCCGGAGCGGACACCGATGCAGACGGAGAGTTGGCAATCTGTGTGTAGAGCTCTGCTGCTTCTTTCTGCTTGGCGGCATCCTTGGAGAATGCCAAGGCATTTGCCTTACCGAGCTGAGCCTCACCCTGCATATCTCCCTTGCGGTCCAACACCTTCTGATAGTAGGTGGTGGCCAGGTTGATTTCCTCCGTCTTGGAGGTCGGGTCCGGGAACTCAGAAACGTAGCGAACCAGGTAATCACCCACCTGCACGCAGATGAAGTTGGTGAGGTCATCCGGTTGGAACTCACGGGTCATCTCACGGAAGGTGGCCTGAATATCATTGGTCATCTTGTTCTTGGCGGCCTCATCCTCAAGCCCCTTGAGCTCTTCGTTCATGGCACGAATCTGTGCCATGCGGAAAATAGCGCGGGCATACTTGTCAGACTGCTGAATCCCCGGGAAGTTGGTGAAGTGCTCCGTCTTCTCTTCCAGCGTCAGATCCTTACCATCGTAAGCCTTGGTACCGGTCACATATGACTTCACATAGCCATTGATTGTCTTTTCCAGCTCTGGCTCGGCTTGATTCTTGTTGTGGTTGTAAGTAGCCTCACGGCCGATGACCGAGCGGGCACGTTCCACGGCGGCATCAAAGCCGGCCTTGTCCTTGACAGTGGCAAGCATCTCAGACACCATCTGCAGGGCGTAGGAGTTGCCCTCATAGTCAGCATCCTTCCAGAAGCGGTCAATGTAGCCCTTCACACGGGCAGCCTGAGCCTCATCCGATTCGCCGTCATTCTTGATTTCCTTACCGTAGCTGGCGAGCCAGTAGAGGGCGTTGGCAGCCGTGCTCTTACCATCTTCCATGGCAAGTGCAGCATCCGTGGCGCGCTCCAGAGCAGCGATAGCGCTCTGCTTCAGCGCCACATCATCCTTCATGATATTAACGCTTGCCGTCAGCAACTCAGCCGTGGGGTAATAGTCACACTTCGGCCAGTTATCAGTAATAACCTTCAGGTAAGCGAGAGCCTGCTCCTTAAACTTCGCCTGAGAGGCTTCATCAGCCGTGCGCTCTGCTTTCTTGAGATAAGCATCCGCCACGTTGTAGTGCATGTGGTGAACCATGACATTCTCCTCCATACTGAGAGAGGGGAAGGTCTTGGCGAATTCCTCAAACACGGCAATGGCGTCGTCATACAGCTTCGCATCCTGACGAGCCTTCTTCATGTAGGCATCAATCAGGAAGTAATAACCCTGACTGCCGTAGGTAGCAACCTCCTTGGCGGTGAGGGCATCCTTACCTTCACCCACCACCAGAATCTTGCCGCCGAGCAACTCCTTGGCGGCGGGAATCAGTTCATCATACATCTGCTGCTTGTAGTAAGCGGCAACGATGGAGTACTGAGCCGTGGCGTAGAACTTGTTGGCGGGGTTATCCTTGTACTCATTCTTCACCTCTTCGGCGGCGGGAATCACCTCTGCCCACTGCTGCTGACCGAGAATACGACGCAGCTTATTAAATGCAAGACTCTTGCTCTGATCGGCGCCGACAGCGGAGGCATCCACCCGCTTCTCATACTTGGCACCGCCCTCCTCATCGCCGGTGGCATAACAAAGCTGAGAAAGCTGCATGAAGATGGTGTTGCGCAGCTCATTCTGCACGGGCTTGCCATCCTTCTCCAAAGGCTTGCCGTCATTGCCCTTCTTCACACCACTGCTGAGGTTCGGGTAACGGTCTGCCAACACCTGGAACCCAGCCTTGCCCAAGCGGCTGGAACCGGCATTGAGGGCAGAGTTACCGGTGTACATAATGGCCAGAGCCTCCAGATTCTGGTTATTGCCCAGCATGGTCTTGTAGGCGGCAAAGGTCTTTTTCTGGCGCGCAGCGGAATAGGACGTACCCGGTATGGGGTCAGATACCGTTCCCTCAAACTTACCGAGGGATTTGATATTGTCCACCAGATTCACGCTTACCTCACGAACATCCGGCACAAGCCCCATAAGCGCATTGGCGGAGCGCAGAGCCTCCAGCGCAATCTCCGGCTTTTCACCCATGTTCTTGCCGGCAGCGGAAGCAGCCACCACACCGTAGTTCAGGAACTTGGCAGCGTGTGTAGCAGCGCGCAGAGGCTCCATACGATAACTGGCGGGGCTGGATTCAATCACCTTGTAAATCCACCCGGCGTTCTCCGGGTTCTTAGTGGCCACCTTGACGATGGTACCCAGACCGGTCATGGCCAAATCATCCGGCACACGCCCTTTAGACTTGCGGGACTGATCCAGATACTGACCGGCTTTCTTGAAATCCGGCTGCGGCTTGAGCAGGTAAGATTGCACCAGAAGGAAACACACGCGCCCATCCAGCTTCAGCTGGCGCTCAGTGCGGCTCACCTTATTCTTCTTCAACAAATCAAGGTACTCCTCCAACAGCGGAATTGCCTCATCAAGCTTGGCGGCATCACCGGGGGTCTTGGCATCCCCTACACCCTGCAGGTAGCGGCAATGCCCCATCTGAAAAATGCTCTGAGTCAGGAAAGGGATATAGGCTTCCGGCATCCTGTCTTTCAGCATCGCCTTAGCCTTCTCCTGCAGAGCCTTGTCCTTCCACTTTGCGCTGTCGCGGAATTCCTTGTACGCATTGAATGCCTCATCATATCGCTTGGCAGCACGCAGGACTTCACCCTTTTCATACGCATAGAATGGCATGAGGTAAGCGAACTGCTTGGCCATGGAGCCGTTACCACTGTAACGCTGCATCACCTTATCACAGAGCGCCAATGCCTCATCCACCCTCTTGGCAGCGGACAGAGCCTTCACCTGCTTCAGAGAAGTCATGGGATCCTGAGCATGGCACACCATGGGTGCGGTCAACGCCAGCGCCGCTATCACGGTTGCTATAGAATAATGGTTCATATCTTGAAATCTGTATCGGTTTTCAGGAAAATTGTTGGTTAAAATTGAATAAAGAAGGGGAGCTTGCGGGCAACGGTACGTACCCCATCAACTCCCCTTGATTGTCTCGGAGAAAACTGTCTGTGTTACTCCGAGGCGGTGGTATTCAAACCGACAGTGTGAATATCCGCCTCAGCCAGAGCTGCCATTACGTCCACGATGCGCTGGTGCGGCGTGGTGGGGTCACCATTCACCATCACAATCGGCTCGGTATCCACGGCCTGAGCCTGCTCCTTGAGCGTCTTGAGAACTTCTACCAGCTGCTCAAGATTTCTCTGCGCACGGTACGCTTCCGTGCCGGGCTGAGCCCCGGCATCATAAGCATCACCCACCGGCATATCATCATTCCAGGTGATAGAGCCGTTGGCTGCCACCTGAATGCGCCCCGGCTCCACAGGAGGCGGAGCACCGCCGGAAGCCGGTTTGCCGGGGATATTAACATCCAGCTTCTTCTCACTCACGAGAGAAGTAGCCACGAGGAAGTAAATAAGCAGCAGGAAGCAGCAGTCAATCATGGACGAGATTTCCATCTCAGGCTCACCCTGTTCTTCTACGGGACGACTTTTGTGTCTTGCCATATCAGTAAACTGGTTAAAAGATTAGTTACGAGCCGGCAATGTACCGAAGACCATGTTACTCACACCGGCGGCGGCTGCACAGCGGATGGCTGCGGCAGTGCGCTCCCACGGAGCATCCATGTCACCACGCAGGTAAATACGGATTGCCTTATCCTCCAGATTCTTGTTCTTATAGAACTCCTTCTGTTTGGTTATATAATCCGTGAGCCCCTGCGTCTCATCCAGCGTGAAGCCACGGGAGCCGGACGGATCCGTGCTGTCAGCCACGCCCCAGACAACATCGGAGCGCTTGTAGGTCTGCTGGTACTTCTTGAGGGCATTGGGAGCCATCTTGTCGGCATCCGCAAAGATATTCACCACGATACAGCCATTGGCATCCTTCAGCTCAGAGCAGGATACTGCACTGGGCATGTTGATACTGGGATCCTTCGACACCGTCAGCGCCGTGGCATTCACCACGAAGAAGATGAGCAGAAGGAAACAGCAGTCAATCATGGGGGACATATTCGGATTCCCATTGACCTCTTCCACCGGTCTGGATTTTTTCTTACCCATGGTAATGAAAGTTGGTTAAGTTGTTGCCTGCTCCCGGGAACTCCGCCGCAACGGAGACTCGTTACCACAGAGAGCAGGCCCGGACTCACATCAGGCTTTACGCCTGCTCCTCTTCTTCGCCCTCTTCTTCCTCGTATTCCTCCTCCTCTTCATCATCACCGGAGAGGCCTTCGGGGATACGGGCAAGCTGAGCCTCAGCGTTGATGACATTGATGGAGGTGTTCACCATCTCCTCAATAGCATTGACACAATCAGCCTCACGTCCCTGAGCTGCCTTCTTCAGGAAGAAGAATGCCGGCAGAGCAATCAGGGAAATAATCAGACCCCAGAACGTGGTAAGAAGTGCCACGGAGATATCACCTGCGAGCTGGGAGGGGTCAGCCTGACCTGCTTCAGCCAGCGTGGCGAAGGCGCCCACCATACCCTGAATCGTACCGAACAGACCGATGGACGGGGCCACGGAACCGGAGAGTGCCAGCATGTCAATGCAGAACATCATGCCGGGGCGTTCGTTGTTGGTGAAATCGGCAATGGCGTCTTCAATGGCATCCTTACCCAGATCCTCAGGACGGTTAGCATCAATATTCGGCAGAGCGTATGCCACCAGACGCCCCAGATAGGTCGGGCTCTCGGAAGCAAGCTTGATAGCAGACTGCACACGGCACTCATTCATGAGAGCAATCAGCTCATCACGCAGGGGAGCCGGGCAGAACTTATCCTTCTTGAGGTTCAGCATGCAGTACACCACCAGGCAAAGGGTAATGGCAAGAAGGACAACGAGCGGAATCATGGTCCAGCCACCGTCAATCACCCACTTATCCAGCATGGTCTTCTGGGTTGCACCACCGGAACCGGCTTCCTGAGCGAATGCAGAACCGGCAAACATCGCCATCGTCACAAGGGACATGGCCCGTACAGCGAAACGAGTAATCGTTGATTTCATAACTACGAGAATGCAGAATTGACGTCCTCCATTTAATCAAAAAATTCCGTTTTTGCAAGAAAGATTTATCAGACAGCCGATTTTTCAGTAAAAAAAACACTTTTTAAGACTTAACGGTCCCGTCAATTCACACAAAATCAACGGACCTCTGCCCGCTTCACACTTTCGCACCTGTTCTGTGATTTGCGGGCGGTTAGTCAAGTTTTCCGAAAGAATCTAGTGTCTTGTTTAGCAAGTTCTACACAATGCACTCTGTACATAAGCATTTGTACCATAAAGTGTAAATGAGATTGCTTATTGTAAAGGATTAACTCTACAAGACACTAGCAGATAACCAGAAAAACAACAGGCTGCCGATGTCAATTCGGCAGCCTGCGAATAATCAATGGAGAAAAATCTTACTTACACTTGACATCCAGCACTTTCACCGGAGCCTGAGGAGTAGTCATATCAATCTGGCGGCAATCCTTGGGGAAAGGACGAAGCTTGGGCATGGCCTGCGTCTGGCAGCAGCAAGAGCTGACACCCACAGCGCACACAACAGCAAAAACGAGAGCGGTCAATTTCATGTTATCAGAATTTTGGTTGGCTATTTCCGATAGGCATTGAAGCAGATTCTGAAGAAAGAGTCAACACCAAACTGAAATTTTCGTTTTTTTTTCACAAAAAAACGCGTGATAACGTAAGCAACGTATTGGAAAATTGTTGTCCGGAGGGAATATAAACTTGAAAAGGCTTACCGGTGCTGATATAAGAACGTGGTACTGATGGCCAAAAGAAGAAAAAACGGAATTTTCAGCGACAGAGGTGCCGGCAAGGCTCGTCTGATCCGACGGATTATCCTAATTAACTGTGGTTTGGTGGGGCTCATGCTGACAATCGGCCTCATTGCCTGGTATCAGGCATTAGCCTATCTACAGGGAGAAGACTTCCGGCTCAGGCTCTGCCGAAACCTGCAGGCTGCTACACAGGCCGAAAGCGTACGCATGCGCGACAACTTGAGGATTAACGGGGGCATTATAAGCCAAAGCGAACTACAGCTAACCGGTATAGGCAACATACGCACAATCGGGGCGGAGCGAATTCAGGCGCATGTAGAGCGCAGAGAGCTGCTGGACAGAAAGCTCCATATCCGTAAGCTGACCATGGAGGAAGGCAATATCGAGTTTCACACAGAAAACCGCCCCGCCCCCACCCAAAAGTCCGCAGGGCAAAAGACACAAACTCAGTCAGCAATCGGTAAAATCAGCCAACAAAATAAAGGAAAGAAAAAACAGGCATCCGCCTCCGCTGAAAGCGCTTTCACCCCCAACAGCTTCCAACTTGATTTTGCAGAGTGCAGAGATACCGATATCATCCTGAGCAGGGGCACTCAACGTTTCAGTCTCAGCGGCTGCAATATCACCGCCCGCCCCGCAAACAAAGGCAAAAGTTGGAATATTGAATTAGAAGACGGGAGACTGCACACCCCCATTGACTGCGTAAAAGACACCAACCTCAAATCAGCCACCCTGTTCTGTCAGGACACATCCCTTGACCTGACAGAGTGCTGCATCATGCTCACCCCGGGAGAACTCCGCGCCAAGGCATCATTTAACAGAGAGACGGAGCAATGGTCCGGTGTGCTCCAGCTTCACAAGGCAGACGTTGCCCGAATCCTTAAGGGAGATTGGCAAAAAAAACTCACAGGGGAGCTTTTCGGCTCATGCGTTCTGCGCGGCGGGCAGGATGCACTGCAAAGCGCAGAGGGCAGCATTTCCCTGCGCAACGGTGTCTTGGAAGGGTTGCCCTTTCTTTCCGAACTGAGTATCGACAACACTCGCCCCTACCGACGCATCGAGTGGGAAAAGGCAGAATGTAATATTATTTACCCCTATTCTGCCCCGGAGCGGGGGCTGTACGATGCCTGGCTCTTTGATAAAATCAAGCTCCAATCCCGCGGTAACACGCTCATCATCCGCGGGCACGTCATCATAGCCGCGGGCGGTGCGCTCTCAGGGCAGCTCACCATCGGGATTCCGCAGCACACCGCCGCGCGTCTGCCGCTGCCCGGCAAGAATTTTACCGACACCCTGTTCAACGGACAGGGTGACGCCGGTTACGCGTGGGTCAACATCAATCTGAGCGGCACACTTGATTCCCCCCGAGAAGATTTAAGCGTGCGTCTCAGCACCCTCATCTCACGCTCCCTCCCCGGTGAGGCTCTGGATTCTGCCGACAATATGCTCCAAAAACTCATTGAGCGTGCCGGACAACAGAAGAACACCCCCTCCACTAGCACTGCACCGGCACCGGAAGAACCCGCGAAAAGCCTCATCAACGGTGCTTCCGACCTCCTCAACCGGGGGCTTCAAACCATTTTCTGACATAAACTTCATGAGCACTTCACTCTATCCCTCCCAATTCATTGATTCCGTTTGCACCATACTTGAGCGCTTTGCCCCCACGGCATACCGCGCCACCCTGCCCAACGGTAAGGAAACCGTGGCTTTTCTCCAGAAAAACGAAGCGCACTTGGTCGACATCATCAAACCCGGCGACAGAGTCGCAGTCACCATTTGTCCGGCAGATTTTGACCGCGCCCGCATTCGCCGCATGGCGTAATCCCCCTCTATCCCGGCATGAACAACTCCTACCGACAAGCGGAAGTGCTGGCTCCGGCCGGCAACTGGGACTGCGTTCGCGCCGCCGTTGCCAACGGAGCGGATGCCGTGTACTTCGGACTGAATCAATTTAACGCGCGCATGCGCGCGAACAATTTCACCCGTGGGGATTTAACAACGCTCGTTCCTTTCCTACACGCACACGGCGTGCGGGCTTACGTCACCATGAACGTACTCATCTTTCCTGCTGAGTTTGCGGAAGCAGAGGAGTATCTGGACGCGCTGGATGCCGCCGGGGTGGACGGTGTGATTGTGCAGGATGTCGGGCTTGCTGCCCTCATCTCCCGCCGCAGAAAAAGCGGGCATTGGAAACTGGAGTTGCATATTTCCACACAGATGACCATCACCTGCCCGGAGGCCGTACGCTGGGTGGACGAACAGTTTGACCCGCAGCAAATTGTGCTCGCCCGCGAGCTCTCTCTGCGGGAAATTGAAGCCTGTGCCAAAGCAACGGAAAAACCCATCGAGGTTTTCTGCCACGGTGCGCTCTGCGTGGCATACTCCGGGCAGTGCCTCACCAGCGAAAGCCTGGGGCAGCGCAGCGCCAACCGCGGAGAGTGTGCCCAGGCCTGCCGCATGCCCTACCGCTTGGAGGTAGACGGGCGCATGCGCCATCTGGGGGAACGCCGCTACATCTTTTCACCGCAGGATTTGTGTGCTCTGGATTTAGTGCCGCAAATGTTGGCAGCCGGCGTCCACAGCTTCAAGATTGAGGGGCGGCTTAAAAGCCCGGAATACGTGGCAGCCACCACCCGCGCCTACCGGCATGCCATTGATACAGCCTTGGCTCAGCGTGACATCCCCCCCCGCCGCCGCGCCGCTGACCTCTACGCCATGCAGATGGCATTCTCCCGGGGGTTCTCTGCCGGATGGCTCAACGGGACCGACCATCCCCTGCTCACCCACGGGCGCTTCGGCAAGAAACGCGGTGCACTGGCCGGGCGAATCATCCGCAGCGGTGATGGCTGGGTGGAGCTGGAGGGAGAGCCCGCCATACCCGTTGCCCCGGGGGACGGATTTGTCATCGATGCCGGTCAGGACAGAAACGAGGAACAGGGCGGGCGCATCTGGCGCGTGGCAGGCACTAGGCTCTATTTCCACGGCAAGGGAAGCCGCATCAACTGGCAGACGGTGCGCCCCGGCAACCTCCTCTGGAAAACTGCTGACCCGGCACTGGATAAAGCCCTGCGCGCCACTTGGTCCAACTTCGCCCGCCATGCCGAAACAACTTCTCTGCCACTTGACCTCACGGTGCGGGGGCGCATGGGAAGCCAGCTCACCATCAGCTGCCGCGGAATTATCGTGGGGAGCGGACAACCGCTCGAACCGGCAGAAAACCGTCCGCTGACTGCAGAAGTTCTCCGAGCCCAGCTCGGCAGGCTCGGCGGAACCGGCTACAGCCTGGGCAGCTGCCGGATTGAGCTGGAAGACGGGCTCATGCTTCCCCTTTCTCTCCTCAACCGCATGCGCCGCGAACTGGTGGAAAAGCTGCAAAATGCTCCGGCGCAGCTGACTGACTGCCGCCCTGCTCCACCCGCAGAAAACCGCATTCTCTTCCCACCCATGGCACCGGCAGAGGGCTACGAACTCTCCGTTCTCTGCCGTGAGACTGAACAGGCACTCGCCGCCGCACAGGCAGGTATCCGCCGCATTTATCTTGATATCAAAAACCTGCGTGAGCTTGCCGACTTAACTGCTCAAATCAGAGCCGCCGCCCCGGAAACAGAGGTCTGGGCAGCCACCCTACGCATCCTCAAACCGCATGAAACCGGGTACTTCAAATATATCAACGCTGCCGCTCCGGACGGAGTGCTGGTGCGCAACCCTGGAGCCGCCCTCTACTTCCGGCAAAAAGGCATTCCCATGGCGGGAGATTTCTCGCTCAACACCGCCAACCCGGAAAGCATTGCGCTCTGGCAGCGCTTCGGCATGCAATTCTGCACGCCTTCCTATGACCTGAACGCCGGACAGCTGGCAGATTTACTGCGCAGCGGCTGCGGTCCTGCACTGGAGCTGACCCTACACCAGCATATCCCCATGTTCCACACGGAGCACTGCGTGTTCTGCACCTTCCTCTCACCGGGACACAGCTTCAAGGACTGTGGGCAACCCTGCGAACACCACCGCGTCCGCGTTATGGACCGCACCCACGCCATGCACTACCTGCGCAGCGATGAAGGCTGCCGCAACACCCTGTTCAATGGGCGCGCTCAAACAGCTGCCCGCTACACGGAGGGTATGCGCCGCTGCGGACTCAAGCGCTTCCGCCTGGAACTGCTGGAAGAAAACGCCGAGCAGACTACCCACCTCATCTCCCTCTACCGGCAACTTCTGCAGGGCAAGCTCGCCGCCGCCGACCTTATGCAGCGTCTCAACCTGCTGGATCGCATCGGCGTGGTGGATCAGGCATAGCCTCACCCTTTTTCGCCGTTGAAAAAAAATCCCGCCCGGGCGCTCTCTCCTTCACCCGAGCGGGACACGCATGCAAGAAAAATCAACTTACTTTCCCAAGGCTTTCTGCCATGTTTCTGCCTTGAAGCCGGGAATGACTGCACCACTCTCCGTCACCAGCAGCGGCCGCTTCACCAGCATGCCGTCTGAGGCCAGCAAAGCCACCTGTTCATCCTCACTCATATCTACCAGCTTAGCGGAAAGACCCAGCTCCCTGTACTTCATACCACAGGTGTTGAAAAACTTCTTCAGCGGCAGTCCGCTTGCCTTGCTCCAACGGCGTATCTCCTCCGCTGTGGGAGCCTGCTCAACTATGTGTCGATCTGTGAACTCCACCCCTTGCTCCTCCAACCACCGGCATGCCTTCCGGCAGGTACTGCACTTCGGATACTCTATCAATACGTTGCTCATGACTCTTATTTAGAATAATTCTAAATAAATTGCAAGATTTTTTTGTGCCATTTTACAAAAAAATCTATAAATTAGGTAGCAAATAAGAAAAAAAGCCTCTTTTTAGTGGCGAGAAGGGAGACAAATATGATATACTACAGACACGATGCTGACACTGACCGGACTGGGATATGATATACACCGTTTTTCCGAAACGCCGCGCCCGCTGTGGCTGGGCGGGGTAAAAGTACACGAGACCAAAGGACTAGCCGGACACAGCGATGCGGATGTACTCTGCCACGCACTGGCAGATGCCATACTGGGTGCGCTGGGAGAACCTGACATCGGCTACTGGTTTCCGCCCGGAGATGACAGCTGCCGGAACATCTGCTCACTGCGCATCGTGGAAAAAGCCATAGAGCTGCTGCAGGAGCGCGGGGGACGGCTGATAAATGCTGACTGTGCCCTGATTGCCGAAGCCCCGAAAATCATGCCCTATGTTCAGCAGATGAAAGAAACACTTGCGCCGATACTGGGGGTTGCTCCGCGGAGAGTAGGTATCAAAGCCACCACCAATGAAAAACTGGGAGCCATAGGGCGCCGTGAAGGCATGGCTGCCTTTGCCACCGTAGCCATACAACTGCCGGAAGAAGACTGAACCATGGACTCAGAGATAGCATTGGCAGCCTTTGCCGCCGTGGAGAGCCTGAAAATAACGGGGCTGACAGTAGCCACCGCTGAAAGCTGCACCGGGGGCATGATAGCAACCGCCCTCACCGAAGTACCGGGGGCTTCCGCAGTCTTTCGCTACGGTTGGGTGACCTATTGTAACGATGCCAAGGAACGACTGCTGGATGTCCCGCCGGCGCTGATGGAGACATTCAGCGTAGTGAGTGAGCCCGTGGTTGCCGCCATGGCAGAAAGCGCCCTGCGGCAGGCAGGCGCAGATATAGCCGTGGCAGTTTCGGGCAATGCAGGCCCCACTGCGGCAGAGGGAGAACCGCCGGTCGGCACCATCTGCCTGGCAATCCTGAAACGCGGAGCACGCCGCCCACTCCACACGGAAACTATCTGCCGCCGCGGCCTTGACCGCTCCGGCCTGCGCCGCCTCACCACTCTCCGCGCCCTGAATCTCATCATCGGCGCCACATCGAATTTGCTTCCGTCTAAAGACGACACCATAACACAAGTACCATCCCTCAGCGATTAATCGTAATAAGCATCAGCGGAGCTGGGACAAATAAAGAGCTGCCATTCCAAAAGGAATGACAGCCCAAGAAAAAACAACAGGAGAGAAATCAGCGGGTGTAATTCCCCGGATCCTGCGTAATGGTCACATCGTGCGGGTGGCTTTCCTGAAGACCACCGGCGGTAATGCGGACAAAGCGGGCGTGTTCGCGGAGCTCCTGCAGGCTCTTGGCTCCCAGATAGCCCATACCGGAGCGCAGACCGCCTACGAGCTGGAAGATGACATCTGCCAGCATACCCTTATAGGGCACGCGGGCCTCCACCCCCTCAGCCACCAGCTTGCCGCTGCCGTTCTGACCGTAGCGGTCACCGGATCCGGCACGCATAGCGCCCAAAGAGCCCATACCGCGGTAGGTCTTAAAGTTACGTCCCTGATAGTGCACAATAGCACCGGGGCTCTCCTCACAACCGGCCAACATACCGCCCATCATGATGAGATCGGCACCGGCGGCAAGAGCCTTCACCGCATCGCCGGAGTAGCGAATACCGCCGTCTGCAATCACGGTGACACCGGCCGGACGAGCCACCTTGGCCACTTCCTGAATGGCGCTAAACTGGGGCATGCCCACGCCGGAAATGATACGTGTGGTGCAGATGGAGCCGGGACCCACCCCCACCTTGATGGCGCTGGCACCGGCAGAAATAAGGTCACGGGCTCCGTCCTGAGTCACCACATTACCGGCAACGACGGGTTTACCCAGCTCGCGGAGCTTCTCAATCACATGCAATACGCGGCTCGTATGACCGGTAGCGGCATCAATGAATAACGCATCTGCTCCGGCATCTACCACAGCCTGAGCACGAGCCAAGAACTCCGGACCGGGTCCCACGGCAGCACCGCAGCGCAAACGACCCATCTCATCCTTGGTGGATTCCTGGAAAGCCTCACGCTTGCGGATATCCGTATCGGTAATCAGACCGACAAGGCAGCCGTTTTCATCAATGAGCGGGAGTTTTTCAATGCGGTTGGAGTACAAAATCTTGCGGGCTTCTTCCTGAGTGGTGGCAGGCGTACCCGTAATCAAACGGCTCATGGGAGTCATCACATCTGCCACCGTCAGCTTATCCAGGTCATGACCATCCACCACGCGCATATCGCGCCCGGTGATGATACCCACCAGCAGATTACCCTCTGCCACCACGGGCAGACCGGAGAAACCATGGTCAAGCATAATGCCTTTCACGCGGCTGAGACTCATGTCGCTGGTCACGGTGAGCGGCTTGGTGATCACCGCGTTCTCAAAACGCTTCACCTTGGCCACCATGGCGGCCTGGTCATCAATGCGGTTGTTACGGTGAATCACACCGAGACCGCCCTCACGTGCCATGGCAATGGCCATGTCTACCTCCGTCACCGTGTCCATGGGTGCGGAAAGAATGGGCAGGCGGAGCGGGAATCCTGCGCAGAGTTGGGAACAGGGGTCGGCCTCGCCGGGAAGAATAGTGCTCAGGCAAGGAAGCAAGAGCACGTCGTCAAATGTAAGTCCAAGCTGAATTTCTGCCATAGCGGAGACTACTACGCCGCCGCCCATTTTGCAAGCCTAATCTGCACAAATCGCTTGTTTTTTGCTGTGCAATCTTAATCTATATGCAAATATATGCAATATTGCATATATTTTTACATAATCAAAGCATATCCATCGGAATATCAGAACGGTTCCCGGCGGCGGAGGAAGTCACCAAAGAGGGGAACGCTGAAATTTAAATAACCATGGCGCATGCTGTAAATCATACCTTTACGAATCAAATTAGAGCGAGTGAGCGTGATGGCGGTGGGGCGCACCCGCATCACACGGGCAATGTCTGCACTGCGGCACTCATCAGCCCCCAGTTCGGCCATGGCACGCACAAAGCGCTTTTCTCCTTCTGTCAGGCGATCATACCTCACACGAAAGAATTCCCGATCCAGATTTGCCATAACAAGAGGTTCTGCGCGGCGTGCATCGCATAGAGTCAGCCGTGAATCTACTGCCAGATTCCACACCTGAGCGCCCCATTCCTGCAGGAAGTAAGGATAACCGGCTGTTCTCTCATAGATAAACTGCACCGCCTCCTGTTCAATCTCTGCACCTTCATTGAACACCGGGCTCTCCAGCGCCTGATAACTGTCTTCCCTGCTGAGACGGTCAATAACCGGATACGAAAACAGGCGCTCAGCATACGACTTCGCCTCCCCTGCCAAGCGCGGCAGCGTTGGCAATCCGGCGGCTATCAGTACCAGGGGAGCAAGTTTCTGTTGCAGTTGATGCATGGCATAAATCAACGCATGCAACTCCTCCTCCTCCAGCAATTGAATCTCGTCAATCAGCAACGCAATACCGGTTCCCCGAGCCGCAGCCGCCTCTGCCGCAGACAGAAAAAGCGCAGGCATGTCCATACCCAAATCTCCGGAATCAGCAAGACCGGGTATCATTCCCACTCCAATGCCTATATCCCCGACATTTACGCGTACAGAGCGGATGAAATTGCGCAACGCAGAAAGAGCCCGCCGCACGGCAGCATGCGTCCCGGCCAGCGCATCCAACTCATACAGCAACTGCCGCAGGGGCAAGGCCAGAGAATCTGCCAGCGACCGACTTTCGCGTATTTCCAGTTTGATAACCTGATACCCCTCTTTTTTTGCCATCTGCTCTATCCGATTCAGCAGCACCGTCTTCCCCACGCCTCTCAACCCGGTCATCAGCATACTTTGAGCCGCACGCCGTCGCAGGCTCCGTGCCAACAGTATACGTGCCTGTTCCAGCACATCATTGCGTCCGACCAACGCCGGCGGCGGACACCCGGCACCGGGCGAAAAGGGATTCATAATCGGGTCCATGTACCCATTCTATTTTGAAATATATGCAATGTCAAATATATTTCAAAATAGAACTTCCGATTGCTTCAAAATCGCCTGTTTTTTTGCATCCACCGCGCTATCAGCTCTTTTTAGCTTGCTTTTACGCGTGCAGGGTGTATACTCCGCGCGTATTTCAGTCAAATTTTACCATTTAACAACGCTACGGCACACTATGGACACAAAACGCACATTTACCACCGGGAGCGGAGCAGAGGGTCACTATTACTCTCTGCCGGCACTGGCAGAAGCGGGGTACCCCGGCATCAGCCGCATGCCGGTTTCTCTCCGAATTGTACTGGAAAGCCTGCTGCGCAACTGTGACGGTCTCAAGGTCACGGAATCAGACGTCACTAATCTGGCTGCATGGGATGCCAAAAATCCCGGCAGCTATGAGATTCCCTTCACCGTAGCCCGCATCATCCTGCAGGATTTGACGGGCGTTCCCCTGCTGGTGGATTTGGCGGCCATGCGTTCTGCCGTACAGGATTTGGGTGCCGACCCGAACGGCATGGAGCCGCTGGTGCCCGTTGATTTGGTGGTTGACCACTCCGTGCAGGTGGACTGGTCCGGTTTCCCGGAAGCCTACCAGAAGAACCTCACGCGCGAATTTGAACGCAATACAGAGCGTTACGAGTTCCTGAAATGGGGGCAGCAGGCGTTCAAGACTTTCTCCGTGGTTCCGCCCAGCACCGGTATCGTCCACCAGGTGAACCTGGAATATCTGGCACGCGGTGTCATGGAGAAAGACGGCGTGTACTACCCGGACACGCTCGTGGGCACTGACTCCCACACCACCATGATTAACGGGCTCGGCATTGTGGCCTGGGGCGTGGGCGGCATAGAGGCAGAGGCCGGCATGCTCGGCCAGCCTGTCACCTTCCTGGTGCCGGAGGTCGTGGGTGTCCATCTGAGCGGCAAACTGCGAGAGGGTGTCACCGCTACCGATTTGGCTCTGCACATCACCCAGATGCTGCGCAAGCAGGGCGTGGTGGGCAAGTTCGTGGAATTCTTCGGCGAAGGGGCTGCCAGCCTTTCCCTGCCAGACCGTTCCACCGTGGCCAACATGGCGCCGGAATACGGCGCCACCATGGGCTTCTTCCCCTTCGATGAAACCTCTGCCGCCTACCTGCGCACCACCGGCCGCAGCGAGGAGCACGCCACCACCTGCGAGTCCTACCTGCGTGCTCAGGGGCTCTTCGGCATGCCGAAAAAAGGCGATATTGACTACACCATTGAGCTGGAGCTCGACCTCTCCACCATCGAGCCTGCCGTGGCAGGCCCCAAGCGTCCGCAGGATCGCATTCCGCTGACCACGCTCAAAGAAAGCTTTGCCTCCATCTGCCGTGACACCTACGGAGCCGAGCAGAACACCACGCCCATTCCCGTCACCATGCAGGGAGATGCCGGTAATCCTGATGCCGATACCACGCATGATGTGGAGCTGAAGGACGGTTCCATTCTGGTAGCAGCCATCACCAGCTGCACCAACACCAGCAACGATGGGCTCATGCTTGCCGCCGGGCTTCTGGCAAAAAAAGCAGCCGCGCTCGGACTGAAAGTTCCCGCCTACGTCAAGACCAGCATCGCGCCCGGCTCCCGTATTGCCGCCCGCTACTTCGCCAACAACGGGCTCACGGAGGCGCTGGACAGCATCGGCTTCTCCATCGTAGGCTACGGCTGCACCACCTGTATCGGTAACTCAGGTCCGCTCAACAGCGCTCTTGAGGAAGCCGTGGTGAAGCACAACCTTGTCTCCTGCTCCGTTCTCTCCGGCAACCGCAACTTCGAGGCACGCATCCACTCCCATGTGAAGGCAAACTTCCTCATGTCGCCCCCGCTGGTCATCGCCTTTGCTCTGGCAGGACGCGTTGACATCGATATGGACAGCGAGCCTCTGGGCACGGCTACGGACGGCACTCCCGTCTACCTGCGCGACATCTGGCCCACGGGCGAGGAAATCGCCGCAGCGCAGTCCTGCGCCGCTGCGCCGGAGGACTATGCCGCCTGCTACGCCGGACATGTGCCGGAATGGGACGGCGTGAAAGCCCCCACCGGTGCCACTTTCAGCTGGAATCCGGAATCCACCTATATCCACCGCCCGCCCTTCTTCGACGGCTTTACCGGCACCAAGGGCGACATCACCGATATCACAGACGCCCGCCCGCTGGGTATCTTCGGTGACTGCGTGACCACGGATCACATCTCCCCCGCCGGCGCCATCAAGCCCACCGGCCCGGCCGGCACATTCCTGGCGGCAAACGGTGTGCAGCGTCGTGATTTCAACACCTTCGGCTCCCGCCGCGGCAACGACCTCGTGATGGCTCGCGGCACCTTTGCCAACGTGCGCATCAAGAACCTGCTCACGGAGGGAGTGGAAGGCGGTTACACGCTCTACTTCGGCGATGCCGAGGTGAGTGCCCCGGACACGGATATCTCCGCTCCCTGCGGCAAACCCACCTTCATCTACGATGCGGGCATGGCCTACCGCGCCGCCGGGATTCCCACCATCATCATCGGCGGTGAGGACTACGGCATGGGCTCCAGCCGTGACTGGGCCGCCAAGGGAACGAACCTGCTGGGTGTGCGTGCCGTGGTGACCAAGAGCTTTGAGCGTATCCACCGCAGCAACCTCATCGGCATGGGCGTACTGCCGCTCAACTTTGCCGACCCGGCCGACTACGACCGCGTGAAAGGGCTCAAGGATGTGACCTTCTCCATCACCGGGCTGAGCAACGATATGGCACCGCGCAGTGCTGCCACGCTGGTGGTGAAACCCGCCGGGGAAGAAGCATTCGAGCTGCCGCTCATCGTCCGCATTGACACGCCCATTGAGAAGGAATATTTCCGCTCCGGCGGCATCCTGCAGTACGTACTGACCAACTATTGCTGATATCGCGCCATGAAAAGCATCGACATCAACACGCTGGATATCTCTGCCCCAAAGCTCATCGGTCGGCAGTGGATGCTCATCACCGCCGGAACGCCGGACAACTTCAACACCATGACAGCCAGCTGGGGCGGTATCGGATTCCTCTGGAACCGCCCGGTCGCCTACGTCTTTGTGCGTACCAACCGCCACACAGTCGGCTTCATGAACGAGCGGAAAACATTCACTCTCTCGTTCATGCCGGAGAGCTACCGGCAGGATTTAATCTACTGCGGTCGCAACTCCGGGCGGGACGTGGATAAGATGGCCAACACCTCGCTCAAGCCCATGGCGACAGCTGCGGGCAACGTAACCTTTGAGGATGCCGAGCTGGTGCTGGAATGCCGCACCATGTTCCAAACCACGCTGGAAGAAGCGGATTTCCTCGATTTCTCCGAAGTCGCACCCCAGTGGTACGATGAGAACAACCCCATGCACGTTCTCTACATCGCAGAGATTAGTGATACGCTCGTGCAGGGTTAAGCTATCTTGCTCGCCCTAACTTCTTTGCCCCGGTCCAACCAACCGGGGCTTTTGCGTTATGTCAAAGTGCAACGTATGTACAAGGCAACGTCATTTATCATTATCCCCTACGCGCAAAGAATACAAAGATACCGCAGTTATCATGCGGAGCATAGCAGCCATATTCTGTTTGAATAGGGTGTATTCCATGAGCACTTGATTGCAGTTATGTTACACATCTTCGGTAGAATCCGTGTTAATGAAGAGTTAACATACAGCCCCCCCTAATGCAAGCTATCAGATACCTTCACGAAAGAGAAAATGTTATCAAACCGCATTATCCCTAAAGCAGTTCCGCAATAACGGGCAACCGCTTTCCTGCCCATCCATGTAGGGATGCAAGCGAGATAGAGAAAATCATCGTCAAGTACAAGCATGCTTCAAAATGGTGATTTTTGATTCAGGCCAAACAAAAGCATTGCAATTTGTTTGGGTAGTGCTAGAATCAACGCTCCTTTTAACAATATATGTTCGGACTACGCAGCAGTGCCCTTCTTTCCGCCATTCTGGCCGCCGTGCTCATGGGGGCTTTGGGCTTCTTTGTTCGTGAATCGGCATGCAGCGCGCCGATGTGTTCTTTTGTACGTTTTGCGGTAGGTCTTGCACTGGTGACCCCACTACTGGGCTATCAGATTCTGCGGGGAAGAGGTAGTTTCTTTTTTTCCTGGCAATCAGCAGTTTCCGGGGTAGGAATATCTCTGTGCATCCTCTTTTACTTTTTTGCCATTCAAAGCATTTCCGTTGGTATAGCGGCTCTGCTGCTGTACACGGGTCCGGTGTTTGCTGTGTTGGGAGAGTCCCTATTTACCCGTAATCTGCCGCCGCGGCGTGAGTGCATACTGATTCTGTTATCTATAGTGGGCATTGTGGCAGTATCCGTCTTTGAGGAGGGCGGTACCGCTACCGACAGCAACCCCTTCGGGGTAATTTATGGGCTACTGGCAGGTCTATGCTATGCTGTCTATATCCTGCTCACGCGCATTATTCCGCAGAAGGTTACTCTGCTACAACGAACATTTTGGCAGTTTGCAGCAGGATGTGTGTTACTGACTGCTCCAATGCTTACCACGGAAAATGCTATAGACGGAATAGAGCAAGGCTGGTTTTACCTGCTCTGTATAGGCATTTTTCAGGGTTTTCTGGTAATGCTACTGATAGCCTATGCCGTACGGCACCTATCCGCAATACAATTCGGCACGATATCTTATCTGGAGCCGGCAGTAGCAGTACTATTGGGTTGGCTCATTTATGCCGAACATCTCTCATCCGGACAGTGGTGCGGCTTTGTGCTAATCATCTCTGCATCTGCTGCTCAAACGCTTCTCCCCTCTTCTGATAATAAATCATGAATAATCCATACCGAACAACTTCCACCTATCACACACTGGATTTACACGCAGCCGGAGAGCCCTGTCGGGTGCTGTATTCCGATTGCTACAACCTGCCGGGAAATTCGATGCGAAAACGCCTGGATTTCATGAAAGAGCAGAACGACCCCATCCGCGTTCTGCTCATGCAGGAACCACGCGGACACAAGGCTATGTTTGGTTCCGTGCTCTGCAGCCCGGTGACAGATGATGCCGATGTGGGAATTCTCTATATGGACACGGGCGGTTATCTTGACATGTGCATTCATGGCACCATCTGCTCTGCCCGCGCAGTAGATGAGCTGGGGATTCCCCTGCATACTCCCGATGTGGTGAAGCTGGATGCAGTCTGTGGGAGAATCGAAGCCTATTTGCACCGCGGGGCAAACGGACGAGTGAAAGAAGTGACCGTGCAGAACGTACCCTCCTTTGTGTTCACCCCGGAGCCGATAGTGTTGGATGTAGATGGGTTCGGCTCTTTGCCGGCCTATGTAGTGTTTGCGGGAAATTTCTTTGTGGTTGTAGAAAATCCGTTCCCCGAACCTATTTCTCCGAAATCACACAGCAAGGATTTCTACATCAACTTCGGCATGCGAGTACGTGCTGCAGCCAACAGAGCCGTAGAAGTGGCACACCCCACCAATCCATCTACCCGAAACATTGCCTTAGCTGTCATCTACGAACAGTTAGCGGACAATCCTCTTTATATCCGCAACACTGTACTGTTCGGAGATGGTCAAATGGATCGTAGTCCCTGCGGCTCCGGAACATCTGCGCTTATGACTCTCATGCATCATCTCGGCAAGCTTGATATCGGTGCTCCCTACATATCGGAATCCTTTATTGGTTCACTATTCAAAGGGCAACTAAAAGAGGAGACTATGGTAGGGCGATTCCGAGCGGTGGTACCTTTGGTGCGTGGGCAAGCTAATCTTATGGCTCGCTGTGAATTCTACCGTGAGGAGGCCGATCCATTTCCCAACGGCTTTGTGATTGATTGAGCAATTATCCCTACATCTCCTACTGCAGCCATGCAGCGTACGATTAAGATTATGCAATCGTCCAAACCATATATGCAGAAGCGGAGTCAATTTGTCACATCAGCCGCAGCTTTCACCGCTATCGGAGGCATACTCACAGCGCCCTTTTGCTGGATTCTCAAAGACGGCCTGCTTGAGGCCTATCCCAGCCACGGGTTGGGCGCCCTCTCACATTTCTTCCGTTGCTTTCTGTGGGGACTTTGGCCCACACTAACCTTTGCCCTGGCAGCAATTGCTGCGAAATCCCGCCCCCTGCGCATCATCTTTCTGGTGCTGCTGACCGTATGCCTCGGCATTTTTCTGTTACCGTACATATACGCCAAAACAATGATTCCCGAATGGGATTCTCCTTTTCTGATAAATCGGCAGATAACACTGTGGCAAAATGGACAGGAACAGCTCTACACCGAATCAGATGACATATATTGTGAAGCGGAAGAAAAGCTATGGGACGACTGGACATACAGCCACAACTCCACCCACTGTCTGCGCATCCTCAACAGTCGCATTTCAGACCCCATTGCCCGGTGTCAACTGAGCCATGCCACCATCATCTGGGGAGAAAAGCAGGTGGAGATTACGACTGAACGCGGTACATACACACGCGCCGTGAATCAGCAGGATAACCGACTGCTCCGCTACCTACAGGCAAAGCTAAGGAAACACTGATAGCAAATAGAACGCCTCTTTTCTGCTTGCTCAGGCATACCATTTCTGATACAGTACGGGGCGTAGCATCTGCTCCGGCATGCTGTGCATCATCATATCCAAACATGAATATATGTAGTTTCTCAACCGCCCTGCTCACGATACTGCTGGGATTTGCCGGGATAAACACGCCCATTCAGGCAAGTGACTGGAGTTCTCCGTACCCATTAAACCAGGAAATCAAAGCGCAAGCCGTGCTACTGCCTTTCCCCAAACAGGTCACTTGGAAGGGGCTGACGTCTATCCCTGCCGCTTCTGCCTGGAGCATCAGCAAAAACGCCGATAGGATGCCCATGGTTAAGACCGCATGGGAAAGCATGCTTAAGGAAGTGAAAGGCAAAAGCAACACTCCCTACCCTGTCAAACTGATTAAAAATACAGAATCCCTGCCGGAAGAAGCCCACGCAGAAGGCTACAAACTTTCCGTCACGGAGCAGGGAGTCACCATAACCGCAGCAACGGAAGCCGGTTTCTTCAACGCCGTCCAGACACTGCGCCAGCTGGCAGCAGGCAAAAAGCTGCCGCTCTGCGAAATAACGGATTGGCCGGCCTTTGCCAACAGAGGCTACATGCAGGATTGCGGGCGTAACTTCCGCAGTATTGAGCGGCTCAAACAGGAACTGGACATGGCAGCTCAGCTCAAGGTCAACCTCTTCCACTGGCACATGACGGATTACCCGGCCTGGCGCATCCAGTGCAAATCCCATCCGGAATTGAATTCACCCAAACACCGCACCCGCGACCTGCACAACACCTACACCTACGCCCAGATTCGGGAGCTGTGTCAGTACGCTGCTCTGCGAAACATCAGGGTGATTCCCGAGCTGGATATGCCCGGACACAGCGCCTACTTTGACCGAGCGTTCGGCTTCAAGATGAACACGGAAAAGGGCATGAAGATTGTAGGAGAGCTGCTGGATGAGTTCTGCAAAGAGATTCCCGCCGACTTGTGCCCCATCATCCATTTCGGCGCAGATGAAGTCCGCATCCCCAACGCCGCTGAGTTTGTGGATTTTGTCACCAAAAAGCTGCAATCCCACAACCGCACCCCCATGCAGTGGGCAAGCAATCGTGATTTACCCGTGGGTGACAGCTCTATTGAACAGCGCTGGGGAGAAGGCCCCAACACAGCAGACAAATCCATTGACCCCAGCCGCATCACCCGCCGAGCATTTGACTCCACCATGGGCTACACCAACCTGCTCGACCCCGCCATGCTGGTGCGTCGTTATTTCTTCATGCGTCCCTGCGGAGTCGCCAAGGGTGATGCGCAAAAACTCGGCTCCATCATGTGTATCTGGCCGGACGGCAAGGTAGACGATAAAGAAAACATCCCCGGCATGTGTGCCATGTGGCCGGGCATGTGCGCCATGGCAGAACGCGCCTGGGGCGGCGGTGACTCAAACGGTGACGCGCTCCCGCTGGAAATGCCGGCTCCCGACACAGAAGCCCACCGCGCCTACAAATCTTTTGAAAAGCGCATGAACACTCTGCGTAAACGGACCTTCAAAGCGGAAGCATTTCCCTTCTGGCCGGAAACCGGGGTGGAGTGGACCGTAGTGGAACCTGTCCCCACCGCAGAGGCGGAAAACACCCGAAAAGCCGTACTGGCAGGCGAAACGGACAACCTGACAACACGCAAAGCCTACTGTGCCAACCTGTATTTCCGAACCCGCCCGGACACAGGGTATCTGGGCATGTTCATGGAAACCACCCCCGGGCATACTGTCTGGTGCATCACCAACATCAACTCTCCCAAAAAAGGCAAAATGCCTTTCATGATTGGATTCGATGCCCCGGCACGCTCCAACCGCCGCTGGACAGGGGTTCCTGACAACGGAGCATGGTCACAGACCGGCACCCGCATCTGGATTAACGGAAAAGAAGTGAAAAACCCGCGCTGCTACACTCTTGCCGGACAAAAAGCACTACAGGGAAATCAATGGAACTTTGAAGAACCGCTCTCCCCGGAGGAAGTCTGGTGGGTGCAGGAAGCCACGGAACTTCCGCTGAAAAAGGGTTCCAACACCATTGTGATTGAACAGCCCTACATCGGCGAGCATCAGTCCTGGGGAGTCTCCCTCATCCCGCTCTTCAATCAAAAAGGCTCAGCCGGTAAAAGAAAAAAAGATTAATCGCACAGCGGCATCTTATTATCTGAGCGGGGATTTCCCCCGCTCAATTGTTAATGGAAGGCTTTCTTCTTTACAGAAGGCAACATTTCCGCAGAGCCCATATTGTTTGGTTTCCTTTTTCCTTGTCAAATCGGGAAAAATGTGATAGAGAGGATAAGCGTTTATCTACACCACATACCTATGCGATATAATCTTTTTCTTACTTCAATAATGGCGGCAGTAGCCGTGTGCGGGAATGCTACTGCGGTAGAATATCCCGGCACGGCTCCCGGTAAAGCGTCGGCTGCACAGAAGGGCTCTACGTACAGCCTGAGCAACAATCTCATATCCGCTGATTTTGAATGGAAAGGCGGCGGAGTCACCTTCGGCGGGCTGAAAGCGGCTGACGGCACTCCGTTGGTGGAGAGCGGCGGTCCGGTGTTCCACATTCTACTGGCAGACGGCAGCAAATTAAGCTCCACCGACATGACGGCAGAAACGCCGCAGGTGAAAGAGCTGAGCGCCGACAAGCAATCGCTGTGCATCGCCGAACAGGTGCCGGGCAAGGCCATTTCCGCCACCTTCACCGCACCGGATGCCTCATTCAGCGTGGAGTGGCAGGCCGTGCTGCGGGACGGCTCGCACTATCTGCGCCAGGAATACACCCTGAAGGCCAAGGACAAGCCCGTTCCCTTCAACTCCATCACCCCCTTGCAGGTCATCCCGGCAGAGGCTGCCGGAATTCCCTCCATCTCCGGCAATACGACCCATGGCACCGTGGCTGTAACAGACAAGCTGTTCATGGGGCTGGAGACTCCCATGGGTGCCATCTCCGTGGGGCAGCACGGTGCAGCACAGGAGGATGCCTGGAGTGCGGAAAGCTGGACGCCGAAGATGTTCGGCAGCGTGTTTGCCGTGCCGGAAAGCTTCCACCCGGTGTACGGTAACCGCTATGAAGCCAAAGTCGGCCCTACTGTGCGCGATTTGCTGATGGCAGAGGGCCCCGTGAACTTCCTGGAGCCCGGGTCCTGCGAAATTGACTTTGAATATGAGAGCGGCAACCACCGTCTCAACATCGTGGGTGTGCAACTGGTCACCACCTCCGGACAGGTGCTCAGCGAGGATATTCATCCCGGCTACACCGGGCACAAGTCTGAGAATGCCGAATACCGGCTGACCGTTCCCGTGGCCGGCACCTACCACCTGCGCTACTGGGTAGAGAAAAAGACCGAGCCCGTCACCAGCAGCGGGCGTATCTCCCTTTCCCTTGCCATGGGCAACCCGGAGGAAAGCGCCGCCCCGGTTCCGGAGGATATGGTACGCGGCAACTGGGTACGCAAGGCCAAACTCACACCGGAATCCCCCTGGAAGGTCAGCTCTGTGATAGGTCTGTTTGCCCCCGGGCAGCAGCGCCGCTCCTTCCTGGCCTACCTCGAACGCGAGAAGCCCGTTCCCTACCGCACCATGGTGCATTACAACGACTGGTATGAAATCGGCATCACCCGTCATGACTTCAAGGATCCGCTCAAGCGCACCACGGAAAAAATATCGCTGGATGTCATCAAGACCTGGAAGCGTGAGCTGTTCGACAAGCGCGGGGTGAAGATTGATGCCTACATCATGGACGATGGCTGGGATGATTTCAACAGCCTCTGGGACTTCCATGTCGGCTTCCCCAATGGCTTCACAGAAATCAACAAAGTAGCCACCGCCATGGATTGCGGCCTCGGCACCTGGCTGGGCCCCGTGGGCGGCTACGGCAAGTCAAAGCGCATGCGCATCGCCTATTGGAACAAGGTGCATCCGCACAATCGCATCGCCAACTTCGAGCTCTCCAACCCGGTGTATTTCAACGCTTTCGTGGATCGCTGCAAGGATATGGTGAAGAATTACGATATGCGCTACTTCAAGTTCGATGGTATCTCCACCAAGTTCCACGCCAAGGGACCGGGCGCATTGGAGGATGCAGAGGGAATCCTGCGTGTGCTGGCCGCCCTGCGCGAGGCGCGTCCCGACATTTACCTCAACACCACGGTGGGCACCTGGGCCAGTCCGTTCTGGTTCCTGCATGCGGACTCCATCTGGCGCCAGGAAAATGACTTCGACCAAATCGGCAATGTGGGAGATGCCCGCGACCGCTGGATTACCTACCGTGACCGTCTCGTGCACGAGGTCTATGTGGAGGGGGCGCCGCTCTGCCCCATCAATGCCATCATGACCCACGGCACCATCATCACCCACAATGGTCCGCCCCGCGTCATGAGCACAGACCCCGCCAACTGCGTCAAGGAAATGCGCACCGCTTTCACCTGCGGTTCCGGCTTGCAGGAAGTGTATGCCGACTCCGTCATTCTGGCACAGGAAAACGGCCGCCTGTGGGATGAACTGGCAAGCTGTATTGCCTGGATTCGCCGCAATGCAGATGTGCTGGCAGATACCCACTGGGTAGGCGGCAATCCCTGGAACAAGCAGACCAGAGACGGTGATATCTACGGCTGGGCTTCCTGGAACAAGGAAAAATGCACGCTTTCCCTGCGTAATTCTTCCGGGAAGGTGAAGACGCTCAAGGGCACACTGCGCAGCATTCTGGATGTGCCGCCCGGCGTGACGTGTAGCGTCGTTCTGCGCAGCAGCTTCGATGACCAGACTCGGCTTCCCATCATGGATAAAGCCATTGATGTGGATACACCCATCGAAATAACGCTGCAACCCTTCGATGTGGTCGCCATGGAAGGCACCTGCGAAATCAAAGGCTGAAAACACGAAGGGCGATAGAGGCAACTCTTTCGCCCTTCTTCCACTATTCCCATACCGCATGGCGAGCTCCAGAATCACCGGCATTGATACCCTGCGCGGACTGGATATGCTCCTGCTCTGCGGCGGCGCAAGCGTGCTGAATCTCCTGTTGGAGTATACAGGCGGGGCACCGGATTGGCTCATGCAGCAGTTCCGGCATGCAGAGTGGGGCGGAGCCTTCACCTGCTGGGATTTGGTGATGCCGCTCTTCATCTTCATCACCGGGGCAAGCATGCCCTTCGCCTTTGCCAAATATCGAGAGAAAGGAGGCCCGCGCTGGCGGCGCAGCACCACCCGGCGCGTGCTGCGGCGCGTAGCCCTTCTCTTTGTGTTGGGCATGCTGGTACAAGGGAATCTGGCAAGCGCCAACCCGGCGCAGATGAGTCTTTTCTGCAACACACTGCAAGCCATTGCAGAAGGCTACCTCATCGCTGCCGCCGTCCTCCTGTTCTGCAAGCTGCGCGGACAAATCGTCGTCTGTCTGGTCTGTCTCGTCAGTTACTGGGCACTGCTGCGCTTTGTTCCCTATGCCGGAAATCCGGGCGGGCTCTTTCTGCCGGACAATAACTTGGCGCTCCACATAGACCGGCTCCTTCAGGGCTCATGGCAGGACGGCACCCCCTACAGCTGGATTCTCACCTCGCTTTCCTTCGGAGCGCTCACCCTCATGGGCAGCATCTGCGGCAGCCTCATCCTTGCCCGCCGCGGACTTCACACCGTCGGGCTCATGAGCATCATCGGGCTTGCCTGCCTGCTCTCTGCCCTGCTGCTGGAGGCCGATACTCCTCTCATCAAGCATATCTACACCACCACCACCGTCCTGTGGAGCGGTGGCTGGTGCGTGCTCCTGCTCGCCCTCTTCCACCTGCTCTTCGACTGCTGCGGCTCGCGACTCGCCGCCCTCGCCTTCCCCCTGCAGGTCATCGGCTGCAACGCCCTGTTGGCCTACCTGCTCACCGAAATCCACGGACCGGGCGGCCACAGCATCTGGCAGGCAGCCGTCCATCCCCTCATCTACGGTCTGTCCGAACAAGGCGGCCCCGCCGCAGACCTCGTCCGCGCCACCCTCAGCCTCCTGCTCCTCTGGCTCACCCTTCTTTTTCTATACCGCCACAAAGCTTTCCTCCGCGTTTGAAGCTCATAGGTAACGCTGCTCCCGACTAAGCAAAACGCAAACGGCACATATCGGTAATTGTTACAATAATGCCGAAGACACATACCCCTCCGCAGTCTCTGTCCTGACACACAGCCCGAATCCAAGCACGAACAGGGAGGTCAGGCACATCAGCATGCCTGCTGCAAACCTTTTGATATACCTTATCATCTGCCGTCCGTTATATCCATGTCTACAGGTATAGCCGGTGCAAACCACATGCGGATTTTTCTGTCTACGGACGCTTTGCCTTCTCGAACAAGAGACGGATAAAGGCATAGTCATCTGCCGGCACCACTCCGCATACCAATCCGCAGATGCCTAAAGGGTCATCACAATCCGTCCGGGAGCTATCAGTCAAATCGAGGCTGTCCATCTGCAGGATTTCTTTACCGGCAGCATCCAGAAAAGTGCGTCTCAGTCTGCACAGTATCTGCAGCCGTTACGCAGGCGCTCAACGGCATCACCGGCAGAAATACCAAAGCCAGCTTGTATATCTGTCTCATCATTTCACTTACTATCATCCACCAAAAGCCCCATTCCGCAAGTTTTTTGCAGATTTTCAAAAAAATCCGCTTGAAAGCCATTTTCATTCCCGTGCGGGAATGAATCGCATTTTTTTCCACATTTTTACACATTTCTTTCCCGTACGGTAATAAAAACTTGATTTCGCAAAAAAACTTGTAAAAGTACGGCTACCTCTACTACTTCACCCTCACGCCGGATGGCCATATCGCCACCTACCGTCGAAGCCTTGGTGCTTATGTCAGACGGGATGACGGCAGCAAAGAACCCATTTTCAGCTATCCGCCGAAGCAGAAATAGGTTTCTGTCTCTAATTCCTTGACTTGCTTTCCGGGCTTGGCTAGACTGGCAGCGTAACACTCTTTCCCATGTCCGCCTATCATCTGTTTACCCGGAATCTGCAATTCTCCCTGCGTGTCAATGAGCAGGGCAAGCTTCTCTTCTCCCGGCTGGGAGTGCGGCTGAACCGCGCCGATGATGCCTTTGCCGCCCCGGCGGCGGAGTGGCCTCTGGTTTCCACGGATTTCGATGCCTGCGGGCTCCTGGGCAATTATTCCGGAGAGTATGCCCTGCAGCTGCGGTGGGCAGACGGCTCCTTGGGCTGTGATTTGAGAGTGGAATCCGTGGAAGCGGATGAAACGGAACTCCGCGCCCAACTGAATGACCCGCGCCGCCCGGAATTGCGTGTAACTGCCACCCTCCGAGCCCTGGCAGAGGAGGATATCTTCACGCTGAGCACGGTTCTGGAGAACCGTGGAACGAGGGACATGCTGCTGGTGCGGGCAGACAGTGCTGCGCTGCCGCTGCACGCCGGGCAGTACCACCTCACCACCTTCCGCGGCGGATGGTCCGGAGAGAATTACCTGAGCGAGGAACGCATCCGCTGCGGCAACACGCTTTCCGTCGGCAGCACTACCGGGATCAAGACCGCGCAGGAGGGCACGCCGGGCTTCCTGCTGGCAACGGATACCCCGGCAGATGAAAACCACGGCAACTGCCTGCTGGGCGCGCTGGCCTGGAGCGGCAATTACAAGCTGAGTTTCAAACACAGCAGCTACGGTCACCTGTTCCTGCGCATGGGACACGATTTTGAGCACAGCCCCTATACCCTCTGTACAGGCAAAAGCATCATCCTGCCCACCGCCGTGCTGGCATTCAGCAGCACGGGCTGCGGTGCTGCCAGCCGCAACATGCACCGCTACCTGCGCCGCCGGGTTCTGCCGCACGGCACGGAGTGCCGCCGTACCCTACTCAACAGCTGGGAGGGCGTACATTTCGATGTGCATGAGGAAACCGTACGGCAGATGATGGAGCGCACCGCCGCGCTCGGCGCAGAGCTTTTTGTGCTGGATGACGGCTGGTTCGGGCAGCGGGATGATGACACCTCCTCTCTGGGCGACTGGCAGGTCAATCCCGCCAAACTGCCACAGGGCTTGCAGGGGTTGGCGGAGCATGCCTCCGCCTGCGGTATTGATTTCGGTATCTGGATGGAGCCGGAAATGGTCTGCCCGAAGAGCAACCTGTACACCCGCCGCCCGGAGCTGGCGCTCGCACTCCCCGGCATTCCCCCGCGGGAGGAACGCCACCAACTGGTGCTGGATATCAGCAACCCCACGCTGCAACTTACAGAGCCGGTAAGCCGCACACTGCGGGAGACTCCCGGTATCTCCTACGTGAAATGGGACTGCAACCGCAAGATTTCCGACCCCGGTTCCGCGCACCTCCCCCCCGCCTTGCAGGGCAATCTCTATTTCGACTACATTACCCGCTATTACGAACAGATGCGGCAACTGCGGCAGGAGTTCCCGGAGGTCACGTTCCAATGCTGCAGCGCCGGCGGCGGACGTCTGGATATCGGAGCTGCTGCTTACCATGAGGAATTCTGGCTGAGCGATAACACCGATGCCTGCGACCGGCTCCGCATGCAGTGGGCTGCCTCTTTCTTCTTCCCGGCCAACGCCGTCGGCTGTCACTTCACCGCCAGCCCCAACGGCTACACCCACCGCGAAGCCTCCCTCAAATTCCGCTTTGATGTGGCGCTCGCCGGGCGGCTCGGGCTGGAGCTTGACCCCCGCGCCCTCAGCGATGAGGAATTGCGCGATATCCGCGCCCGCGTGGAACTGGCCAAAGAGCTGCGCCCCATTGTCCAGCAGGGTGACCTGTACCGACTCGTCTCTCCCTATACCGGACCGGATTGTGCCCTGCTCTATGTCCACGGGTGCGAAGCACTGCTGCTGGTTTACACCACCCAGCGCGTCTACACCGACCAACACACCCGAATCCCCCTCTGCGGGCTCAACCCCAATGCCCGCTACCGCATCGAAGAACTGACACCGGATGCCACCGGCTATCACTGCCCGCTGCAGGGGCAGACGCTCGGTAGTGATACCCTTCTCGCCTCCGGCATGCCCATCCGCTGGACCCACCCGCAGCAGTCCTGCGTCCTGCTGCTCAGGGAGGTATAATCCTCCCGGCTCAGCGGTAGCCTCTGTGTTGCCCCAAAAAGAAAAAGCAGAACAAAATTAGATACACTTATTCACCCACAAACATACATCATCAGAAATCATCTATTCACGGACTGATGAAGAGAAGGTTTTCATGAAACTCACCTCCGAAATTTAAGATTCCTCCCCCAAAACAATGTTCTTCATGCTACGAAGTTTCCAAATGCAGTAAAATGAGATAAATTGAACCACGCTGTCAATCTTCATCCTAATTTTGCAAAATTATAGGTAAGACATACTGACTCCGTTTCTGCGGAGTCGACACCAAAAATCCCGCTGAAACGAAGATAAAGCTGTGGCACAGATTGCGCTTGCACGGGCGGACGGAGTAGGTTAGAATGCCCCCAACGCCATGGATTACGCCCCGCTGATAAAAAAACGCCAAGAGAGATTACAGGAACTGGAGA
Organism: Akkermansia sp.; assembly: GCA_045579245.1. Classification (GTDB taxonomy): domain Bacteria; phylum Verrucomicrobiota; class Verrucomicrobiia; order Verrucomicrobiales; family Akkermansiaceae; genus Akkermansia. Next base: position 3,264 of record JAZNLU010000048.1, on the reverse strand, counting down.
TACTGATAGCTGACCCGGAATTGTTTTCAGATGGACGGAAGGCAGGTGAGCTGATGCGGGAACACCGTCGCACGCAGGAATTACTCCGGGACTGGGAAACACTGCTGGAAACTCAGCGACATCTGGAAGAGAACCGCGAGCTGGCTTTCGGAGACGACCCGGAACTGGCAGAAATGGCACAAATGGAATTGACTGAGTTGGAAGCAGCTCTGCCCGCACTCACCGAAAAGATACAATACAGCCTGCTGCCGCGCGATACTGCAGAAGATCGCGATGCGATCGTGGAAATCCGCGCCGGCACAGGGGGAGATGAAGCGGCTCTCTTTGCGGGTGATTTGCTGGGGATGTACCAGCGTTATTCCGAAAGTAAAGGGTGGAAGTTTGAACTGCTGGATGCCAGCCCGAGCGATGTGGGCGGATTCCGTGAGGTGACCGCCCGCGTGAGCGGAGAGGAGGTATTCCGCTTCCTCAAATATGAGAGCGGTGTACACCGCGTGCAGCGTGTTCCTGCCACTGAAACACAGGGGCGAATCCACACCTCTACTGCCACGGTGGCAGTGCTGCCTGAAGCAGAAGAAGTGGATATTGAAATTCGTCCGGAGGATTTGCGCATCGAAACCTGCCGCGCAGGCGGTGCGGGTGGTCAGCATGTGAACCGCACGGAATCTGCCGTGCAGATATTCCACCTGCCTACGGGTATCATGGTGCGCTGTGAAAACGAACGCTCGCAGCTCAAGAACAAGGAAACCGGCATGCGTATCCTGAGGGCACGACTCTTTGAGATGAAGCAGCGCGAGGCTCAACAGAGCTACTCTGACCAACGCCGCGCCCTCATCGGCTCCGGCGGTCGAGAGGAAAAAATCCGCACATACAATTTCCCGCAAAACAGGCTTACCGACCACCGCATCGGCTACACCGCCTACAATCTTGATATTGTAGTGGCTTCCGGAGCGCTGGATGACATCATTGCTCACATGCAACATGAGGAAATGCAGACTCGTATGGATGAATTGAAATAAATGACCCTTCCGGCATGAAAACCATACAGGACATTCTTACCTCCGGCACGGCCTATCTTGAAGCCCGCGGCATTGAAGGGGCTCGGCACTCCATGCAAAGCCTAATGGTTCATGTACTGGGCTGTAACCGCACCTGGCTGTACCTACACTACGACGATTCGCTGAGTGAAGAAAAGCTGGTGCCGCTGCGTGAGCTGCTGAAGCGTCGCGGCAAAGGAGAACCCCTGCAGCATCTGCTGGGCAGCACGGAATTCTACCGCCGAGAATTCCGCACGGATTCCCGAGCCCTCATCCCCCGCCCTGAGACAGAAGAGCTGGTGGAGTTAGCTCTGCAAATGGCAGTCCGAAAACCCGGTATGCGTGTGTTGGATATGGGCTGCGGCTCTGGTGTCATCGGAATTACTCTGGCACTGGAGCTGGCGCAGCATCAACCGGAAGTCATCATGGCAGATATTTCCGATGCCGCACTTTCCCTCACGCTGGAAAACGCTACCACACTGGGAGCAAAGGTAAAGACCTACCGCAGCGACCTTTTTTCCGCATGGGATTCGCCTACTGAGGGCGCAGTTCTGCCGCCGGATTTATTCAACCTCGTGCTGGCAAACCTGCCTTACGTGCCGGAGGGAGAAAGCGTCTCTGCCGAGGTGCAGCACGACCCCGCCACAGCACTCTACGGCGGCACAGACGGACTGGATATCGTTCGTCGCTTCATAAAAGAGGCTCTACCGCATTTGGAAAGCGGAGCGCTGGTAATACTGGAAGTCGGGCACAATCAGGGAGAAACCACCCGAGCACTCATGGAGGAACTAGGCTATATACAAACCAGAGTACTCACCGACATGAGCGGCAAACCGAGGTTTCCCATGGGCTTTGCCCCCATCCGCCCGGAACAGCAAACGGAGCAGAACGATGCCGAGTGATGATTTACCAATACTGCCCGTCATAAAGCATACCATCGGCAGATTATCCGGACTGGCAAGAACAGGTCTGATACTCTGCGCACTGCTGAGTATTGCGGAACTTCTGTTCCTCTCGTTTGATTACATAGCGACAGGTGTGCTAAGCGGGGCGCTCAGTTGCCTACTCCTGAATCTGGAACTCCCGGCACTAAGTCTACTGGTACTTTGGTGTCATGATGTACTGCTGCCGGAAAGGGGCTATTCTTTCACACGTTTTTTGTGCTATCTGGCGGTCATTTTCTCCAGTGTCTGCCCGGTATGCTTTCTATATACTGCCCTCACAGGACACCAGCTCCTCATGAATCAGGCACTGCTTCCTTTCATCGTGTGTCTGCTTCTGGAACTGGTACACCTTACCAACCTGTCCAACATGGGAGCCGCCACCCGCCTCCTAAAAATCAAACTGGTTCTATATCCCGTCCTAACGATGTTCATTTTTGTCTTTGACCAACCCGGCGGTCTTATTTTTGCCGGAATCGGCAAACTACTTTTACTGCTCCTTCTGGCTCAACCGCTCAGGCAGCTGGCAAATATCGCTCCCAGAGTCATCAGCATGCCGAAAACAACAGAATCAATGCACGAGTAACTTCCCGTTCCATTCCAACCCATACTCCTGAATCAGGGCACATTCGCGGTCCAGATTCTTTCTGTCCTGCTCCAGGATACTTTTCTGCATACTCACCGCCTCTGCGTGCATCTTGCGCGCCGATTCAGGGTCGGTGGCTCCCTGTGCCCGGCGAAAGGACACATATTCTTCCATGGCGCGCCGCCAGTCGCCGTATTCTTTCCAGCTGCGCATCAGCAGTGCGATTTTCTCCCGGTGCTCGTACATCTTCTGCTTGAGCTGCTGCACCAGCAGCTCATGCTGCTTTTTGGCATCCTGATACTCATCCCATGTCGTCAGCCGAGTATCCAGAGAAAAGTATGAGTTCATGTCCAGCCGCACATCCTCCGCGCTCATGAAGCCTCCCATGTTGCCACCGCTCATGTTGAAGAGCGTCGGGCTGTAAAAGTTCACATGCAGCGAGGGCCAGTAATCCAGCGCTATTCCCAGTTTCCGCAGGCGAGAGGCTTCCAGCTCCATGGCTGCCAGCGTTACGGATACATCCCCGGGGCGCTTCATCTTTTCCCGGTAATCCTCCGGGGTGATGCGTGGGATTCCGCCGGGGTGCAGCAGCCAGCGTGCTTCATAGTTATTCAGGAAGGCACAGACTTTGTGCCAGCGCTCGCGCCGTTGCAGCTCGCGTTGTTTCTGCACGGTTTGTCGGTTGGTTTCCGCATCCTCC